>JBBAUR010000055.1:0-22946 GCA_040398075.1 Bdellovibrionota bacterium
TTCGATAGACGTCTAGTTTTTCATAGTCGAGCATATATCCCTATTTCGGACGCAATGGGATAACGTTGCTCGTTCGGGCACGGTTACGTTCACGCGCACGTGCACGTTCACGTGAAAAGACGTGATTTATGGGTCAAAACGAGGGCTTACGTGATCTCTATGCTCGTTATCACCCACTCGAAAACGCGCTGAACCTGAAAAAATCACTCGCAATAGCAGGGCGAGCGCAATCTTGGCTTGCCCAAGTTGCGCCGTAGAAGACAAAAAACTCTAGCTGCAGAAAGAGACTATCTCGTTGCTGTCCGGAAACACCGGTTTCCATACGAACTCTCGCTTATATTCCCTACGAAGCAACTCGATTAATGCTCAATCGACAATCGCTCTACTGAAAAAATTGGAGCAAAAAACACATCTCTCCAACGTATCTTTGTGGTGGCTGATAATGCTCGGTACTATTGAAATCGAAAGGTAAAAGCTTTTCTTGAAACATCCAAGGTGGAGATCATGTTTTACCCCCGTACTCTCTGAAATCTTAACCTTATTGAACGCTTGTAGCGATTCTTGAAGAAGTGTGCCTTATACAATCGGCACTATGAGCGATGTGCTGATTTCAAAGCCGCCATTCTCAAGCTTCTTTGCTACTATCAAGCAGTACCGTCCAGAGCTAGAGTCTCTCATGACATTAAAATTTCACACGCTCAAGCACATAGGAGTTTGTTGTCTTCTACGGCGCAACTTGGGCAAGCCAAGATTGCGCTCGCCCAGCAATTCTCATGCATTTTTTTCAAAAATGAATGAGGCTGGGTTTATTCATGCTCTGTAGAGAGAGAATACGTACCTCATCCGCTCGACATCGAATCCCTCGAGTCGTAGCGGCACCAAGTCTCCCTCGAGGAGATGATCCTTGACGGGCTCTTGGATTACTCCCCATTTCGAAAATCCTTGAACCTGACAGTACAGATTCCGGTTACTCCTGTCCTTGACCATTCCCAAGAAGATATTCCCCACGTGTGAGAGGTGCTCGGTTAAGTCTTCGAGGAAGCGAATCTTGTATTGTCTGACATCTCGGTCCCATCGCTTCTGATTTAATGTGTCTGCTCGTCGGGACATCTCACCTTCATTCAGTAGCGGCAGACCGGAGAAATAGGCATCGAGTTGAAGCTGATTGGCAAGCCCCGTAGCGTCACGTGGCTTGATCTCCAGGTAGGCATCGAGTCCTAGTCCGAAATGTCCGACATTCCGGGTCGAGTACTGACTGCGAAGCATGAAAGCATCTAGGAGGGTATTTGAGAGAATACGCGCGTTCGGGTGGTTTCTCTCCTCCAGTGCACGAAGGATGCCACCAGAGAAAAACTCCGGTCCGAAGTCATCATGCGAAGCCGGTATACCCAATTCGTGTAGTTTGCCAATATAGCTCTGGATCGTCTCTTCTGAGGGATACTGATGGACCCTGAAGATAGCGGGGATTTTCGCTTCGGTGTCCACAAACTGCCCGAGAAAATGTTTGGCGCGTATCATGCACTGCGCCACAATCCTCGTTAGAAGGCCCTCTCCATCGATCCTGACCGGAGTGCCAGAGGAGTAGCGCTTGTTCTCGAGAACGTGAGTGATCTCCGCGAGCGCCGCCAGGTTTCTGCCGAGTGGCGTGTGAGGGGCGATTTCAACTAAAGCCGTAGGATCGAGGTTTCGATGATTTACCACCCAACCACGCTTCAAGGTGGAGCTCAAAAGTGGCCCACCTTCAGAGGGCGAGATGACGCTCTCTACAACCCAGGCAGATCGAGTCTCTCCCTCCCGGAAGGATCCGGGACCACACCGAAGAGCGGGGCCCAGAGGGGATATGACACGACTTCTTCCCCACACAGGGCTACCGACCCGAAGAGCATACCTATCGGCGTCGCTTCCCGAAGATACGTAGTCGGTCACATCCACGAAGGCTACAGAGAGCTGAAGGAGGCCGTTCGGCAACACCTCTCCGAAAACGAGATCCTCCCTGTCGAGAGTTGCACAGCTATCAATCGCGATCATGTGTTTATGCCGTAGATTTATACGCCTTGGGCGGGTAGGGCGCGGCTTGGTACCCGGAACGGGAGGACATCCACAGAGTAAGCTGAGCATAATATCGAGCTCGGGCAGGGCAGTGTGTGAGAGTAACGAGGAGCTTCGGAAACGATTCCGAAGGTTACTCTGGAGATTCTGGTCAACCTCGACTCGTCGAACGAGGACAGTAAACTCCGGATAGTCTTCCTCGATAGAGCGCCGCCATTCAGCAAGTTTCGCTTCCAAAGATTCAGGTGCATGTATTTTAAGAACGGCGAGTTCAAATCTGTTTCGTTTCAGGGAGGGAGGTTGAAATCGATAGGCCCGATGCAATTCAATTCCCGGCGGAAGAGAGCTGGTTATTTCATCGATGATGTTGGCGGGAGCTGGGTGAAGACTACGAGCTCGAATTGGTAGCGGTGCAACCGGAGAATCAACCAGGTGAATTGTCGTCTCCGCACTCTGGGTTGGCTGGGCGCATACGGGAGCACAGACCATGCTTTCAGCTCCCTCAGTATCAGAGGAACCGAGTAGCTGTGCACGTGGTAACTGTGAATTCGACATGCCCTCTCTTTTCAGTATAACGCCTCTTTCCGCCGGATACCTAGGTGTTTTCAATATTATGATGCCGCAGCCCCCTGCGACAGCGCTTATGCTGCTGTTTATCGGGGGGGTTTCATATAGTCTCAGGGGATGCGCAAACTCATGCCAAACCTGCGTATTTCCTCTCTAGACTCTCGCTGTTTCCTACCTCAAGAGGAGAAAATCTTTATGAATTCCGAGAAAAAGACCTATGTAACGACATTCCTGGCACTGACATGTGTGGTAACAATTTCGTCTGCTTTCGCAGCCGATCCACAAGTAGAAAGTAAATTAAGTGGGCAGGAGAAGGACTTTGTTATGGAAGCAGCACGAAGCTCCATGGCAGAGAAACAAATGAGCGACTTAGCAGAGCAAAAAGCTCGCAGCGAGTCAGTGAAGACGCTAGCCAAAGAGATCAAGGATGAGCACACGCAAGTAGTCGATAAACTGCAGCAGATAGCTTCGAACAAGAATGTCTCGCTGCCATCTGATGTCTCCAGAGCGGATCGTACCGTTATTGATCGCCTTCGCAATCTATCGGGAGAGGAGTTCGATAAAGAGTACATGAAACAGACTGTAAAAGAGCACCAGAAAGACGTCGAGCACTACCGTCAGCAAGCTCGGTCAGCGAAGGATCAGGAAGTGAAGGAATATGCCCAAAACACCCTCCCAACACTCGAACAACACCTTGATCGAGCACGGCAGGTATCCGAATCGATAGGCGCAGAGACGGCGGACAAAGCTGCACACCGAGCCGAAAGGCAGATGGGACAAGCAACTCATTAACAGCATCAGATACATACTGAAAGTACTCGTCTGAGTTTTTCATCAAGGGGGGAGGAGAGCGGTCAGCATATCCTCCCCCCGTATGCATTCAATATGAGGTCAGATCTCCCATGTATCGAGATATGCTGGAACAGCTACTTTCCATGTCAGCTGTTCTTCCAGTGAAGTACGAAATTTTTGGGCTGAGCCGGGTTCGCCGTGAACGACGGCTACCTGGCTGGGCTTCCCGGAGCAGGACTTACACCATCTGAGTAGTTCCTCTCTATCTCCGTGGGCGCTGAGTCCGCTGATCTCTGTTATTTCCGCTCGTACTGTCACCTCTTCACCAAGCAATCGGACAGTTCCGCCTCCGCGCTTTATCCAATCTCCGCGAGAGCCTGGTGGCTGAAAACCAACGAACAGCACGGTGTTGCGCTCGTTCGAGATCCGGTTCCTCAAATGGTGAAGTATACGCCCCCCAGACAGCATGCCACTAGCCGAAATAAGTATCATGGGCTCGAAGATCGAATTGAGCTTTTTCGAGTCGTTCCTATCCCTGGTGAAGAACATTTTCGAGACACCGAACGGCTGCGCGCCATTTCGTAAAATACCCAGGGAAGCTTCATCGTACTCGTTTGTATGATGCTGGTAGATAGCGGTGGCATCGCTAGCCATAGGACTATCGACAATAATGGGTACGTCCGGGATTTCGCGACGAATCTTCAATTCCCGCAGGTAGTAGAGAAGTGTCTGAGTGCGACCAACGGCAAAACTCGGAATGATAACCATCCCCTTTCGTGCAACTGTTCGATTGATAATCTCTCCCAACTCGACATCAGGTTGCTCGAGGGCATGTACTCGGTCCCCATATGTCGACTCAATCAACAAGAGATCCCCGAGTTCAACCGGCTGAGGATCAACTAGGATAGGGACGTTATATCGACCGATATCTCCGGAAAAAACGATTCGTTTTTGATCAATCGTGAGCGAGATTGAGCAAGCTCCGAGGATATGGCCCATGAGCCTCCACGTTGCTTGCACTCCGCGGTGAGGGACTACAGAGGTATTGATGTCGATAGGTCGTAGGAGTTCGATTGCGCCTTGTGCATCTGCCTCGGTGTATAGAGGGAGAGGTGGATGGTGTCGAGACCTCCCTTTTTCCGCGCGAAATAGCGCCTCCTCCTCTTGTAGTCGAGCGCTGTCGAGAAGAATAAGACGGGTAAGGTCCGCAGTCGCCTTCGAACAGAACACTGGTGCGCGGAGCCCTAACTTGAAGTAGCGAGGTAGCATACCTACGTGGTCGAGATGCGCATGGGTCAAAAGCACAGCATCGATGGTCGAAACATCGACCGGAGGGGTAGACCAATTTCTCTCGCGCCAGGAGCGCTCGCCTTGGAACATACCGCAATCGACGAGTATGCGGCATTGAGAGCTCGAAACGAGATACTTCGAACCTGTAACGGTTCCAGCTGCTCCAAGAAACTGTATACTAACACTCATAAAGAATCTCCAATTCGACGAGGAGCGGGACGAAAGTGAAACACGACAGGCCCCTCCTCGCATCTTAAATGGGCGAGGATACGTCAGGAGTGTTATCTCATGAGTCAGGGGCAAACCACACTAGTGGAGTTGAGCGAGGCGCTGCAGCACTTCTCGGCCTCACCACGCTTCAACTTTCTGAAAACACTCCAGGTAGGGAGATTCATTGGCTCTGCTCCGCTATCCTTGGGAATCCTTGGTGAATTCACCTTTGAAAAATTGGTTGAACTAGGAACCAAGAAGATAGCCAAACTCAAGTGGCTCAATAGGGAACAGGAGTCCTTGCTTGTAACTCTCTTGAAAGCGCTCAGCGAGGGGGACTCTGGACAGTTGTTTTGTCCTCCTCCACCCATTTCTCCGCAGATTCGCGGGGTAGCCGATGAGCCTGAATCGCTCGAGGACTCCGAGGAGATCCTCAGTAGTGTTCAGGTCGAGATAGACCTACGAGAGCGACTGCAGGCCCTCAAAGGACACCCCGACTTCGAAAGCTTACGCATCCGATCATTGGGATACTTTTGGGACCCCGCATGGCCGCGAGCGCCGTTCGAAGAGTCGTTTACCCTCGAGCAGCTCATGGAACTCGACATGTCGACGCTCTTTCGCAAGCGCACCATGACCTCCTCCCGAATTAGATATATGACGAAGGCGCTGGATCGTGCTCTTGGGAGAAAAGAGGAGCCTTTGGTGTTCGAGTCGAGGGGTCTGCGAGCGGCTGAAGAGCAGATTGACCGGACTGCGGCAGCGGTGCAGTCGATGAGCTCTCATTCGCTTGCCTGGAGGGAGTATGCGATATCACCAAGTCCCCATGAGTCGGTTCTTCTCGAGAGTTTCCTTGGGTCATGCAGCAATTCACACAGCTCGTCGCTACCACTCGAGCGGGCTCTAGCTGAGTTGCCCACATACTTGAGTGGGGACGAATTTTTGGCGTTGCTGGGAACGGGTACTCTGGAGTCAGCTCTTCGCAAGGCTATCGGTCAGTGGCTGGCCTCTCCAAACATAGAGCTTATAATCAAACAGATTGCCCTGATCCTCCAAGGGCCGGGAGTCGCCTTGCGTGTAATCGCTGAAATGTTTATGGGTGAGAGATTCCAGGGTGCACAAGCCCTCCTTGCAGCTCATGTGGTTGTCAGGATGTTGGGAGCACGGGAAGTCTCCCTTTCCAATGCCGTCTGCAAGGGTGTTTGGAGCCTCAACCCGGATATAGTGGAGGTCCTTGTCAAGCAGGTCCGAGGAACTCGCAGGTCGAGCGTCCGAGATTCCCTGAAATCAATCTGCCCGGTATTGGATCCGATTTTGCAAACCTGGCTCTATGGCGCCATGCAGCCTTCGAAGAGGAAAAAATCTCCACGAAAGGTGAGCCGTATCCGTAAGCGGTAGGAAAAAACTGCCGTTTGTCTACTTGAGCTGAAACGCGTATGTCTGTCATCAATTTCTCCGGATTAGCATCGGGAATCGACTCTGCCGCTCTGATAGAGGCAACGAGCGACGCGGCACGACAGTCGAGGGTGAAGCCGTATCAGAAAAAAGTCACCGAGTTACAGGAAACGAACTCGGCGATGGAAGACCTGACCAAGAAGCTCGAGAGCCTTAAATCTCTCTTGAGAGGATTTTCGACGCTCAACGGCGGTGGAGTTTACAAGACTGGAACAAGCAGTAAGGAGTCGGTCGTCACCGCTACCGCTGCTAACGGGGCTTCGAACGGTAGCTATGATGTGACAGTTAACACCCTTGCAAAGAACCACATCTATACCTTCGATACAACCTTCGGCTCTACCGATGCGGCAGTACAAAGCTCCTTGACCGGTGCAGAAGCTGCTGCGGATCGGACTGTGACTTTTACCGTTGGTACGGGCAGTAACCAAGAGACTGTCAGTGTAGTGGTGACAAACGGGTCGTATGCAGTCTCCGAATTCGTCAACGCCTTCAACAATGCTAGCTCGAAGGCCGAGGCATCTCTCGTCAACGTAGGCACCTCTTCGAGCCCTTCCTACAAAATACTGATCTCCTCCAACTATGAGGGTACGGAGAAAGGAACAATAACTCGAACTGCGCTCGGTGCATCACTGACGAACCTGACTGCTGCTTCAGAAAGCGCTGCAGTGGATGCAAGTCTAACTATTTCTGGTATCGGAACCCTCACTCGTTCCACGAACAGTGTGGCTGATGTTCTCCCTGGGGTGACCTTGAATCTCGTATCCACTGGAACTGCAACGGTAAAGATCGCGGAAGATGCAACCACTACGAGTTCTAAGGTGCAAGAACTCATCGATTCCTACAATGATATCGTAAAGTTCCTGGATGAGAACAACCGTGTATCCCGAGACGAATCGGGAACAGAGGTAAAGAACGTCTTTTCGCCTCTTGCTAGTACGCGCACGGACGACAGTGCCCTCAATGCCCTCCGAGGTGTGCTGTCGAGTACCGTAGCGTCGGGAGGCTCGACTATTCGAATCTTTCCTGATCTTGGGATCACGACGGAGCGTGACGGGACGCTGAAGTTCGATAGCGCCAAATTTCAAGCAGCGGTATCAGCTGAGCCTTCCAGTGTCGGCTCTATCTTGACCGGTTTTGCAGATACCACCTCCCTAACCGGAGGAACCATCGATGTTTACACCCGATTTAACGGATTGATCGACGTCACACTGAACGGGAACAAGACCCTTATCACAGACCTCAATACTCGAATAGCAGAAGCTGAGAAGCAGATAGCGAAGCAAGCCGAGGACATGAAGGCTCGATTCGCGCGTCTTGAATCCCTGATGGGTCGCCTACAGCAGCAGCAATCTTCCCTGACATCTGCTTTGTCTGGGTTGCGCTAGAACCCTATCATGTACCAAGCTCCTGCCGCTGATCGGTCTACAGCGCAAATTCACTGCACTTGGAACTAGTTTAAGCCTACAAAGGAGTGTGGATGTTAGATTCATCAGGAGGACCAATCTGAGTTGCTCGCGCCGAGGCGGTGTCTTCCGTAGCCAGCGGTGTGAAGGAATCGAGGGAGGTTGTCACGCTTCCTATGAACACCGAGCTAACAATCTTGAGGACCTCGCGCTGCAGATCATCGGTTACATAAATGAACGCTTCGCGGAGTTTAGAAACCGGCTTAGTTGTCGTCAGATTGCGCACTTGTGGGGTAATTACGATGACTCGCCTCTCCTCACCATTGTGTTTGATGGTTTCTCGTCTTACGGCAGTCAATTGAATGTAGTAGCGGCTCTTGCCGTTGAAAACGTCAAACGTTTTTGTTTCTCCCGTTCGCCACGGAAGACCTCGGGCTATGAATGCCGCCCCTATCGGATCAAGGGTGAAGTTATGCGGCATAAAAGAGACCCTTATCTTGTGAGGGTCGTCTTCGCCTCTGCTTCGGACCGCCGATATCTGCCCTGCCTCCGGCAGAAAATCGATGGTAACCCGCTTATGTCGTGAGTTTTCACGATGATCAATCATTAGTTTGACAGAGGTCAGATCATTCTTTGAGAGAATACCGGTCGCGTTGTAGCGTAGCTTGTAGAGTAGGTCGACGCCGCTGTACGTACGCGCTGCAGTCTCGACTACATAGTGCTCTTTTTGTTGTTTGAACGTCAGTGAGCAGGACGCCGCCGGGATGCCCTCCCAGCTTACCGTATACTCGTATGTGCCAAAGCGAGGTTGGAAGTGCTCAAAAGAGCTCCTGTATGTAGGAGTCGTGACTTTGACGAGCTCAGGGGATATATAATCGTCCGCTTTGGCTACCATGTGATAACCCGTACCACTTAGAAAAAAAATGCAGGCAACCGCTATGCGAGTAACCGATGTTCTCATCATAAATACCTACTTCTGAAGAAGCGGCAAGCGACTTTTCCTCGTTATGTTATCTTGCTCCGGAGGTCTTTACCAGTTTGTATTGCGGATACACGTTGGTCGATACGAGCATTTCTCGCCCTTCCCTTGATAAATACCCCCAAATGTTCGAAAACTGCAGCGATAACGAGTAGTGGAGGTCGATGCAACGATGATCTCCCTCAGCCTTCGGGAGTATGCATGGAGTCCTCTCTCTTGGTGGTCGAAGCCCCAGCGCTCCGGGGAGCAGTAGAGAAGCTTTTCGGTAAACCAGCGATTTCAATCGTTGCGACCGATTACGAGCGTGTTGCGGCCCTTGGTGGAAACGTCGAGGAGGGTTTAGTTAGAGAACAGGGCGTTCGGTTCAATCCCCGAATTGCAAGAGTGTCGCTACTTGCTCTCGAGGAGGGAAGGCTCCGAGAGCTCAGTACCCTGCGGGCCGTGGTGTGGAGTACCCTGCGCGATGTCGGAGCGCTGGAGGAGTTGCCAGACGCAGATATTCGACGGATGGTAGCATGCGTGCTGTCTGATGAAGCGCGAGTAGAAGAGCCCGTATCAACGATAAGAGCGGCGATCGCCCTGGATACGGTTCGACACCTACACATGACAGTGCTCGATAGGGCTGACAAGTTGAGTTATATCCGCTCAAGGTCGATGAGTGACTTGCTACGGGATGGATCGCTGATACCATCGAATCTCAAGGTGAAATTACAATATGCAGTCATGATGCAGGAGAGGATGCTTACGAGTTCAGCCCAAGGAGATCCTGATGACTAAGACGTATCTAGTTTGTCGCCGTGCACTCGAGTGGTTGATAACCCCGGGTTTTCTGGTGAATTTCTTCGGGTTACTTCTCTTTTTTCACGTCGTACAGATGTTAGCTGCTCTTGTGAGTCCTCGCATGCAGAAGCGGGCCCTGGATTTGATGAATCTCGGTATTATCTGGAATATTAGATTCGTCGCAAGAGCTTCATTTTCGGTTCACGGCATGCCTTTCTTGCCTGCAAATCGACCAATTATCATCGTTGCAAATCATCAGAGCATGTACGACATTCCGATGATCATGTGGCTTTGTCGCCAGCGGGAGCTGGGCTTCATCGCCAAGAAGGAGCTCGGGCGCTGGATACCGAGTATCTCGTTTGCCTTGCGACGTCTGGGCTCAGTCCTCATAGATCGTAAGGATACAAAGAAGGCGATTCTCGCGATAGAAAGCTTTGGTGCTTACAAGGAAAGGGTCAAGCAAGTAGCGTGTATCTTTCCTGAAGGGACCAGGGCTCGGGACGGTACGATGAAGAAGTTCAAGGCAACGGGCTTTTACGCCCTCCTTCGAACGATGCCCGGAGCGGTGATTCAGCCCATAGCTATTAAAGGTAACTGGGAGTTGTTGCGCCACAATCTGCTTCCGGTAGCGGTTGGCTCATCGATAGAGCTCACTTTCCTGCCGCTTATAGAGCCATCCTCGTACCCCCGAGAGACTCTCGTGGAGATGGTAGAGAGCCGTATTCGGGCGGTCGTGGAGGATGACAAGGCCTCTTTTGCCGCGGCTCAGCCCCGCTATCAAGGTTTGAACGCTTGAATTGTTGCCTAAATCCGTTTAAGACTAGGGGATTCCATCTGTGCCGGAGTGGCGGAATGGTAGACGCGGCGGATTCAAAATCCGCTACCTGCGAGGGTGTGGGGGTTCAAGTCCCTTCTCCGGTATTTCGTATGGCTTCTCATGCTCGACACATGAGAGGTAGTAGGCTTTCCTCTTCGTCGTAGTAATCCTTTCGCATCATGACTGCCGCACCAGCGATGACCCCGCAGCAGAGGGAACTCTCTGACGTGAAAAGGTCGGGGCTATCGACCTATCGTGCTCTCTCCGTGGGCGAAGCGTCGTGTCTTCATTTCATGGGCTATGAGCTGTTGCAGCTACTCTTCGCTAATACGCCCGGACTGCTAGGTTTTGCAGCCAGGAGTGCGACCTATCCTTTCCTATTCTCGCGTTGTGGCAAGAGACCGGCGATAGGCCGTGGCGTGCTCTTGCGAATACCACGCCAGATATCACTCGGTGCTGGTGTCCTGATAGATGATAATGCTGCCCTCGATGTTCGAGGAAGGGAAGGTCGCATCGAGATTGGGGATCGTGTGAGCATTGGGCGTCTTACTACTATCGCAGCAAAGCATGGCACGATCACCCTCGCGCCAGGCTGTAATATCGGGTCGTATTGTCGTGTTGCTACAAACTCGCGCGTCGAGATAGGGGAGAGTGTGTTGGTGGGAGCATATTGCTACATCGGACCAGGTAACCACACAGAGGGAACCTCTGAGGAGCCACTCATAGCTCGACCGATGGAGATTAAAGGAGGCGTCACTATTGGAGCGCATGCATGGTTAGGTGCGCGTGTAACGGTACTCGATGGCGTGCACATCGGTCAGCGAGCGATAATAGGGGCCCATTCACTCGTCAAGGACGATATTCCCGATGATGCTGTCGCGGTCGGAGTTCCAGCCAAGGTCATCCGTATGCGACCCCCACAGGAAGGGGACTCGCAACAGCAGCAGCATGCAGAGAAGTAGTCAGAAATCCCGGTATGGGCGCCTCTCAGGGGTCTTTTAGCACGGGCTTTTGAGGGTACTTGTGGTACGCTCCTCGGTATGTGCTCTGTCCCATTTGGAAACGAAGCCCCCGTACCTTGCGAACTCCCTCCCCTGCATCATTGGGAGGAGGTGTTGCTCAATTTGATGGCGATTCCATCCGTGACGGGCAACGAAGGGCAGGTTGCCGAAGTACTCGAGAATCACCTGCGACGTGATTTCCCAGATGCGCAGGTGTGGCGGCAACCAATCGACAGAGGACGATGGAATGTCATCATGGAGCGAGGTACCCCTGTGATGACGCTTTCCAGTCACCTGGATGTGGTCCCAGGAGGTCCCTCACCGACGTGGACAGCGGAGACTCTCGTTGGCCGCGGAGCCTGTGACGCGAAGGGTCAAATAGTTGCTCAACTCTGGGGGCTCAACCTGGCTATTGCCCGTGGAGTATCGGACTATCGGTGTGCCTTCGTCGTCGGAGAGGAAACCGATGCGATCGGCGCACGAAAGCTGCTCGAGCTACCTGCTACTCGCTACATCGTGAATGGTGAGCCGACCGGTAATCGGTTTGTGAGGCATTCTTGGGGAAGTACGGATGTGGAAGTCGCAGCGCTTGGGGAAAGCGCCCATTCGTCGCTCGGAACCGAAAACTCGGCGATTCACAAGTTAATTGAGGAGCTCCATCGTCTCCTCGTGAATCAACCGGCAGGCATCAGCTTCAATGTCGGGGTGATTCGCGGAGGGCTTGCCGCCAATATTCAGGCGCCTATTGCTTCGTGTGATATCTGTGTTCGCATACGAGACTCCTCTGATGAGCTCGAACGAATCTTCAGAGATAGCCTACACGAGGCGACATGGACCCTGAAATCGCCTCTGACACACGGCATCGAGCTCTACGTACCAGAGGGACTCGAAGATGAAAGCATAGAGGTTAGGTTCGCATCCGATTGTAGCCTGTATGTCAAACATTACGAGCGGGTCATGCTCTTTGGGCCCGGGAGTATTCGAGAGGCACACACGGAGCACGAACAGCTCTCGAGAGAAGAGCTTCGAAACGCTGCAGAGCGCATATGCGAACTAGTGTGCATGCTCGCGGCCTAGGCTGTATTTGAGTCTTGAGAAGAGATAGAGTAGGTAAAGACTGTGCGGAGCGAGCTTGTGGAGCTTCGATATCTTCGCAACTTATCTCGACGTGAGGCAGCCTATGGTTCAAACCTCTTACTCTACTGGTGAAGTTGCTCGTGCGCCGAATGCGAAGATCGCGATCATCATGTCGAAGTGGTATCGCGAGCTTTCGGAGTCTATGGCTCGTAGGTGCATGCCGATTCTGAAACGGGCCGGCTGCGCACCGGTCGAAGTACACGTCGTCCCGGGCTGCTTGGAAATTCCCTTAGCTGCCCGACGTCTTCATCAGGCAAAGCCGGATATCGAGGCCATAATAGTTCTAGGGATCATCGTGAGGGGAGATACTCACCATTTCGAGATGGTCAAGAACTTGACCATGAGTGGTATCGAGCGGGTCATGTTCGAAAGAGACGTCCCGATCATCAACGAGATTTTAGCAGTTGAAGAGCTCGAGCAGGCCCAAGAGCGGTGCGCAGACAACGATCGAAACAAGGGCATAGAAGCGGCGCTTGCAGCCGTCGAGATAATCGAATGGCGTCGACGCCACCCGGTTTGAGGAAAAGCTAAATACCTGCATTCTCGCTTCCTAGTATTCATCCTCGGGTGCGGATCTTCTTAACGAGTTCGTCGGAGATGTGAAGCTGTTTGCTCAAATTATCGAGGATAATACCTTCTTCGTCCGTAATTCGTTCGTCTGCGCGAGCCACAAGGAGTGCCAAGTGCAAAAGATGCTCCTTCTGGTCGTCATTGAGCGCAGACGCTATTAGACTTAGTTTCGGTATCACATGCTCAGGCTGCTTTCTGCTCTCGAGGGTTGATGAAAATACCTCTTCAGTTACCTGCTCCGAAAGTGCAAGCTCGTTGCGCAGGATAGAGATTATCTCGTGAATTTCGCTCTCCTGGAGTGATTGGTCGCTAAAGGAGATCTCGACCAATAGGGCAGTAAATACCGCGGCGAGCTCCTTGCTCACGAGGTTCCCATGACGGTCGACCAATAAGCTCACAGAGGCCTCAGAGGCTCCCAGGCCGAAGAAGGTTCGCAACGTGGCAAAAAGAGTTTGTGTCATAAGCCCCTAATTTTATCCTGATACATCAAGGATTTAAATGTACTATGCCGTTTTGGTTGGCGAAAGCTGGAGACCAGAAGAAGGGGATGAATCCATAAGGGACCGTAAAATCTAAAGGTCTTCAACAGCTCAGTCCGACTTACCTGAGTGTAACGTATTTGACTTTCCCGACTTCATAGATATGGCGGCAGAATGGGTTAAGCGGAAGGTATTGCCTGCGGCATCGTTGATGCTTGTTCTTTCCTCGCTAGCACCCCTATTCGCAGAGGCCTCTCCCGGAAGGTTAGTAGCTGCAGGAAGGGAGATAGCGGTCGCTCCTGTGCGGTCACAGCCTCGAGGCATGTTCAAGCGTCAGCAGGTGTCATCAGTGAAGGTTGAATTACCCCAAGAATTGGAGCTAAGAGCCTCCCATCAGCAGGGTAATATCACGGTAGTTGGCCTACCAGGAAACCTCTCGAGCCAGTCTGCGGTACCAGTGCCAGTAAACGACGCCGATATCGCACTCGCATGCGAAGCAATCAGGAGCGCGAATCCTGACATCTCCTTGAGATGTGAGCCAAACTGGCTCTTCAGCACCGCCCGTGTTCCAAACGATCCTCGCTATTCGAGCCTATATGGCCTCACAAAAATAAGACTGCCGAGTGCATGGGACTTTACCGTTGGAAGTGCGCAGGTGATAGCCGCGGTATTAGATTCAGGAGTTGATTACACGCACACTGATCTAGAGAGCAATATTCTCATTAATCGGCGAGAGGTAGCGAGTAACGGCATCGACGATGACGGTAATGGTTATATTGATGATGTACGAGGGTACGATTTCGTCGACCAGGATGCAGATCCGATGGACGAGAATGGTCATGGTACGCACTGTGCCGGAATCATCGGAGCGCGAGGCGACAACTCAAGCGGGGTGGTTGGCGTCAACTGGAGGGTAGGGCTACTGCCCGTGCGTGTTTTAAACGCAGATGGAGAAGGAGCATCATCAGACATAGCTGCCGGTATTGTATACGCCGTGGACCGTGGGGCTTCGGTCATCAATCTTTCTCTCGGAGGACCTCGTGCCAGCCAGATCATCGAAGATGCCATTCAGTACGCGCTTGACCGCGATGTGTTGGTTGTAGCTGCTGCAGGTAATAGTGGGTCGGATAATGACAGGAGCCCCGTGTACCCGGCGAGTTCGACCAAAAGTAACGTGATAGCAGTGGCAGCCAGTACAACGGGAGATATCCTGGCGGTTTTCTCCAATTATGGCATTGAATCCGTTGATGTAGCGGCACCAGGTCAAGGCATCCTGAGTACCGTTCCAGGTAACCAGTATGATGTCTTTGATGGGACCTCAATGGCAGCTCCGCATGTCACCGGGTTGGTAGCACTACTGAAGTCTATCGATGAAAAACGTTCCGCTGCAGATCTACGTGATGTCATACTCAGTACGGCCCTTGTGCGCGTAGCCATGCGAGAAAGGATATCAACGGGTGCCCGAGTGGATGCTGCAGCCGCCGTTCAAGCTCTCGCTGTCGTGCCGACCCCAACCCCATCATCGACAGCTCCACCATCGACGCCGACCCCCGCACCTTCGGGTGGTGTAAATCCAGAGCCTACCAAAACTCCTGCTGATAATCGGAGCGGTGAGGTGGCAAGGCTGACGTTGCGGAGACTTCTCAGGAAAACGACAGCGACCCTGTTCGGTAACGCCTTCGATACGGGTGCAAAGGGGCTTGGGGGTCAGCTTGTATCACTGAACTGTTCTGGGAAGCAGATGGCCAGCTACACTACTCTCGGTGACGGAGCATTTATCTTCCAGATCAAAAGAACGAGAAAGGCGCTACAATGCCAATCATCGACCTTAAGTGGGGTTGTGTCCTCGGTGGTACGGATTCCCAAAAGGTGAGCACTCGAGAGTACAGGTTGCTATAAAAACGCTTGAAATTGATTTGCGAATAGCATCGATGCCTGAGCCTTCTGCCTGGATCAATCAGACCACTGTCTGCTAACGCTCCAGGTGTCCGCTGTGTGAAACGTTGCGTGCCCATCACGTCTTTTTCCTGCTGATTATCTCTCAAAGCGCCAAGCGCGCAGTAGCGCATACCGAAGTATTACGACTCACCGTGGACTTGAGACGCGCCGCATGATAGCAGCAGGATATGTTCCAGAACCATCTGCAACCCACACCGGGATCCCTAACGGCGAGCCTCGCGAAGTCTGGATTATTCGCTCCAGGAATGCTGGAGTACAATCTTTCGGCGCGAAGTCTGTTGGGTAGACCAAAGTCTGCGATTTACGCTGCAGCGGGCGCAGACCTCTCCGGTTTTCATGCTACGATACATGCCGAGCGAGCACTCTTCGTGTGCGACTATCGTGAAACGGTTATTCTCAAGGGCGCACTGACACGTTTGAAAGACGAGGGAAAGTATCTCCTTCAAGGAGATACTCGGAACGACTACTCCGAATCAAAGAGACTCGCAGGGTATGCGCCCTATTTCCACTTGAATAGCGAACGAAAACTCGCTATCGCCCTCATCACGGAGTTGCAGGCATGTGGAGGAGAGTTCGTTTCCCTCCATCATAAGAGAGATGTTTCAGAGCTCACGTACTCGTTGCCGAGTGACGATCGCCTAAAGTCCCGCTCGATACACTCGGTGTTCTTCGTGAACAAAAAGCTCGAGCATCTTACTCGAGAAGACGTTACCGAGACTATCGGCTGTCACGTTGATGTGTATCACCATCGAGCAGCGATGGAACTTCCAAGTCGCTATCCCCTTCTTGGTAAGAGCGTTTTTCCGATGATATTGAAACTTCTTTCTGAGAGCGGTCTGTTTGTTACAGACGATATCGGAATCGATGATTTCTACAACAACATGGTCGATTTCTCGTTCTCATTCCCTGAAGTGAGTTCGGGTGGCTACGAACTGTCGCTAGCTGGACTACAACCCAACGACGCCTTGATACCAAATCACTTCATGAAATCGCTTCAAGACAAGTATGGGAGATGCCTCCGCATGCGAAGAAAAATTCTTTGTAATCCCTTGAAAGGAGCAAGTCTTCCAACTCAGTAATTATTCTTATCTCCCCACTCGACTATCATCGATGACGTCGCGGCCCTCCTGGACGACGATATTTGTGTTTTCCCTCCGACTTAGACTTTTGCTGACGGACTTTTTCGAGAGCATCATCAACAAAATTCTTTAGCTGCGGCAGCGTGTTCTTGGCTAACCACTTCGGGTCGACGGCCGAAGCCATGACCAAAAGTCGTACCGGCTCTTCATCATGATATTTCGTATCGATGGTGATCGGCTCCGCTATTACGAAGCTCCCCTTCTCTACGACAGAGTCCCGGCTCAGCATTCGTCGTTGTCCGTTGCCCACTACAGGTTTGAACACACGTTTGCGCGGATCGTCCGCATCCTTACCTACAAAACGGTACAAACGATCGATCGAGCCGGCCCAATACAACTCCTTCATTGTGCACACCTGCTCCGAAGAAAGCGGGAGTGCCGAAGTTGGCCACGGATCAATGCCGAGACGTTCGCAGATATCCTCACGGATATTCTTGGCTGCGTTGAAGTGCTGCAAATGTATACCCCAGTCAACGAACTGCTCCACCGGAAGGCATGAGATAGTGCGAAAAATCAGCATCTGGGCGATCGGATCTGATCCGTGCGATCGGTCCAGAAATTTTCTCCAGCGCCCATGTCGCGTATTATGATCAGGTGTCTGGCCTTTGTACGATGCGCATACAGACTCCCACGTTACAATCCCCCTCGCTTCGACACATGCCACCATGTCGATCATCGGAAGAATGAGCTCTTCAGGAGAAAGACCGTCTTCTGCGGAGCGCTTGAGCGCAAGCGCTAGGGCTTTGCCGGTCCGAACTTCTGTCGGTAATTCAGCCACCGCTCGTCCCAGTTCCGTTATGTGCCCTTTCGGACCTATCAAGCCGAGGTAGTAAAGGCTCTGCATCGCCCGTGCTACGTGAGTATCTGGTGCCTGAAAGAGCAGCTTACGGTTGAGCTGTGAGAAATCCCTACCTGCGGAAAGCGTCTGAAGTACAAGAGACTCCAGTTGGCAGTTCATGATCTCGTGCGGGATCTCCCGTTGAAGCTTCTGGACAGCTACCTTTCCATGATACGACCACTCACCCAAATATAGGCGCCCGGCACGCCCCCTCTTTTGCGCTTCCTCCGCCTGAGAGCTGTCTTCTATGGTGAGGTGACGCTCGAAGTCTTGTCCAACACGCTCACGACGAACAAGACCCGTGCTGATTACTCGAGCAATATTCAATGTTACCGAAGCCTGTAGGTTGTTGGTAGAAACGACAGCGAATCTCCCCTCGCCCTGGTTGATCTGCCTGAGAGCTCGTTGCTGCTCTTGTTGCGAGAGCTCGGCGTGCATCGGGATAACTTTAAGCCCAGGGTCTGCAAGCGCTAGATCTCGGCTCAACGATGCGATAGCTGCCTTTCCGTATACGAATGTCAGCGACCTATCGGACGTAATGATATCGTCAACAAGACTGCTGTTTCTCTTGCGAGTGACGTCTATGATCGGATAATGCTTTACTGGAATTGAGTGCACGGGAACTTGGATATTGTCCTTGCCAAAGTAATCGACGATAGGCTTTGGATCGAGCGTTGCGCTACTGATGACCAACTTGATATCTCGGCCAGCAAGCATCATCTCCTTACAAAGCGCCAGCAGCACAGAGCCGTATGCGGTGCGCTCGTGAGCCTCGTCCCACATGATCGCCAGCTTTTCGCCCCTACCGAGGCGAAATGTAGGGTCAGTTTTGAGCTCATTGAGCATGACCTTCAATTGGTATCCCTCGGTAGTGAATACCCCCGGACAGTTCGGGCTCGCTTCTCTGTGCCTTCCGTGGCGATACCCAAATCTCTCGCCGAGCGCAGAGCCATCTCGATACGCAAGGTGCTCAGCCAACAGCACGGCTCCGATACGGCGCGGATTTGTTGCTATGAGCTTATAGCCCTCATTGATGATTGCTTCCGATATACCGATACTCTTGCCTGTTCCGGTGGCAGCTTGAACGATGACAACCCGATTCTTTCGAAACGAGTTCATAATCTTCGCGATGTAGGGATCGATCGCCAAGGGCGTGCGATTTGATTGTGAGAGCTCCGGTGCCATGCCAGTCCCAGGCTGAGCTACAGCACGTTTACCTGAAAAGGTCGTGATACCCAGGGAGAAGTTGGGCAACGCGCGATCTGATTTTCGGATGCGGTCCGGTGGTTCGAATCGACCCCTGGACTTCTCGGCGTGGCTTTTGCTCGTTGCTGGGCGCGTTTGAACACCCTTCATCATGAGGTTGCGGCCTCTCGGCGTACCCATTAATCCCATGAAATCTCTACTTCTTGTAAGGTGGGTTATACTACGCGCACTCCCGTTTTAAACGAGCGTACTTTAATCCGGTTGTAGCTGAGTAGATCTGAGAAAACAAGAAAAATCGTGGTGGCTTTTAACAAGAGCCATGAAATTTTCCTGTGACTGTCAGCGCGGGGGCTGCCAGCACGTATGTGATCATGGGATTCCTGAAGCCCGCTCTTGTCATCCCTGTCAGTCCTGTTCCCTTGGGTGTCTCCGTAGGGATTTTTTTCGTGACCGATGAATCTTCCTCTTTTGCCTCTCCTGCTTACTGGAGCGTGGGGTCTTCGTCTCCAGGCGAACGACCTTCGGCATGAGGGCTACTCGTATCAACTTCAGTAGCTTCTCCACGGCGGCGGCTCTGTTCATACCTTGAGAACGGTGCTGTTGACTCGTAACTACGATGTGACCGTGTGGGTTGCAGTAGCGCGCTATGTTGGTATCACGACTGAGGGTCAATTTCTGCTTCTGCGAGAGTACGGCTGAGCCCCAGTAGTTGAACACAACGCGTACTTTGGTCTCTACTTTGTTGACGTTTTGGCCGCCTGGACCTCCCGATCGTGCTGTATCGAATATGAGCTCTCTATCGGGAATCTCCAAAGGGCTTCTCTCACCGTTTTGCCTGGGCTTCCGCGCTGCCACGAGAAACCCTCATCACCGTTCGAGACAATTTCTGAACATCTCCTCGGCGATAATCTTTTGTCTGGAGTGGTCGACCATCGGAGGAGGATAGTTCAAAGGCCGGAAAAGATCCTCTTCGAACAGGGAATGAAGCGTCGAATTGCGGACATCTTTGAGTTCGGGCACCCAGCGTTTGACATAAGCGCAGTCGGGATCGAAGCGCTTTTGTTGCAACCAAGGATTGAAGATTCGAAAGTAGGGTTGGGCATCACAACCGGTAGAGGCAGCCCACTGCCAACTCCCGTTGTTGACGCACGGATCATAGTCGGTAAGGTGGCGGGCAAAGAACTCCTCACCACGCTGCCAACTGATGTGAAGGTCCTTGACGAGAAAGGAGGCAACTATCATTCGTACGCGATTGTGCATGAATCCGGTGGATACGAGCTCTCGCATACCCGCGTCTACAATCGGGAAGCCCGTTCGTCCCGAACACCAGCGGTCGAAATCTTCTTCGCTATCGTTCCAGCGAATGTGGTCGTAGACTCGATTGAATGCATGGCCGAAAACATAAGGAAAATGCCAAGCGATGTGAGTAAAGAAATCTCGCCAGTAGACCTCTCGTATCAAAGAGTGAGCAACGCCGAGCGCTGAGGCAATGCAGTGATATACCTCCCGAACAGATACGGTGCCGAATTTGTTGTGTGGAGCGAGGATGGTTGTGCCGCGCAGAGCAGGAATATTGCGCTCGTCTTCGTATTTATTGAATGACCCGATCGATTCGAGAATGGCGAGGGCGCCACTTCGCCCCCCGAAGCTGAGTCGTTGTGGAGCTGGCGATGCTGGCCAGAATGTACGGGGGGATACGGTTCCTTCGCATACCTTCGAAGCGAAATTCCCCTTTGCGACCACAGGCTTTGGCACCGCAAGTTTGGAGGCCTTTTTGAAAAAGGGGGTGAAAACCGTGTAGGGCTTTCCGTCGTCCTTCCCGAAGCTTTCCGGATCTGTCAACAGAAGGTCTGCATGAATATGGAAGGGAATGCCTTTATGTGCGCACACCTTGGCTAGAGCTTCATCCCGTGTTCGACTGAAAGGTGTGTAGTCCTTGTTTACGTACACCGCCTCGATCGCGAGCTCACTGATGAGGCGAGAGATGACCGCTCCGGGTTCTCCATGGAGAAAGAGCAGCTTACCGCCCTTCGAAGAGACCTCCTTGTCGAGCTCTTCGAGGCTTTCAATCATGAAAGCGAGTCCATTTGTCGAGCGGTAGCGATGCTCCTGTACCTGTGCATCATTGAAGATGAAGCAGAGTACGACCTCTTTGGAAGAGCTCAAGGCTGCATTCAAGGCGGAGTTGTCGCATAAGCGCAAATCTCGGCGGAAAATATGCAGTGAACGCGTGTAGGTGGACATGTTTCTTAAAGCTCCTCGATAGTTTCAAGATAGTGCGCTGCTTGGCGCTCAATAGCCTTTTTTTCCTCAGGAGATAATTTGTCGAAGGTTCTGTATGCCATGCCTATGCGTGGGTTGGTTTCCAAGCGTGCGCGATTTCTGCGCATGAAATCCCAATACAAGCTGTTGAAGGGACATGCTTTCTCTCCCGTTCGAGCTTTCTGGTTGTAGAAGCATCCCGAGCAGTAGTTTGACATCTTATTGATGTAGTTCCCACTCGAAACATAAGGTTTTGTCGCGAGTATCCCTCCATCGGCAAATTGACTCATTCCGTGCGTATTCGGGAGTTGAACCCACTCAAGGGCGTCTGCGTATATTCCAAGGTACCACTCATTCACGGCCGCAGGCTCGATCCCCGTCAAGAGTGTGAAATTTCCGGTCACCATGAGGCGCTGGATGTGGTGTGCATAAGCCTCCTCGAGTGATTGCTTGACGGCATGCTTGACGCAATTCATCTTGGTTTTGGCGTTCCAGAAATAGCCGGGTAACGGACGCGTGTGCTCGAAGTAGTTGAGCTCCTTGTATTCAGGCATCTGGGACCAGTAAATCGCGCGCATGAATTCTCGCCAACCCGCTATCTGTCGGACGAATCCTTCGATTTGGGAGATCGTTATCTGCCTCTGTTGCTTCTGCCACTCCTTGATCGAGCGCTGTATGACTTCGAGTGGTGAAAGGAGCTTCACGTTCATACTGAACGAGAGGCGTGAGTGAAAGAGGAAGCGATGAGCGGTGTGCATCGCATCCTGATAGGTGCCGAAGTGTAGGAGGCAGTGTTTGCAGAAATATTCCAAGGTCTCGAGAGCTTCCTGGCGGGTGACTGGCCACGGAAAGTTTTTGGGAGAAAGCGTGCCTATAGTAGGTATTTTAGCGCGCTCGAGTACATCCACGATCTCGCTCACATCGCGGCTGAAAGTAAGTGGCGCAGGGGGCACGACCGAGTCGGGAAGGCGATTCCTATTTTCAGCATCGTAGTTCCACTTCCCCCCGATTGGCTCGCCTTCTTCCAGGAGGATGTCATAGCGCTTGCGCACCTCACGGTAGAAGTGCTCCATGACGTAACGTTTGCGACCGCGGAAGATGCGCGACAGGGAGTCTCGCTCGGTGAGGAAGTGTTCGCTATCGACCACGCGAGTAGGTACAGATAGGTGCGCGGTAAGATCAGAGAGTGCCCGGTCAACTCTGTATTCGTCCGGTAATTGATACTCGAATGCACCGTATGTACCGGAGTTCAACAGGTGTTCAATATTGGAGGACAAGGAGTGAAGATTCTGTGTGTCGTCGAGGGTCAGATATATAACCTTGAATCCCTTGCGTTCGATCTCTGCGGCGAATTCACGCATAGCAACGAAGAAAGCTATGACCTTCTGAATGTGATGCCTTGCGTAGGTAGCCTCCTCTCGTACCTCCATCATGAGGTAGACAGCTGCGCTGGCCGGGCTCTTGAACCAAGAGTGCTGTATATTGAGCTGGTCCCCGAGTATCAAGCGTAGAGTAGGTTTCATGACGGTGTATTTCTGGAATTTCGCCTACAACGTTCGCTGCAGTACACTACACGTTCCCAGGTGAGTCGCCAGCGTTTGCGCCATGAAAACGATCTGTGGCAGACCGGACACACCTTGACCGGCAGACGAGCCTTAAAGCCCGGTAACGAACCAACGTGAGCGCGCTTAGCCACAGGACTTGTTAAATAATTAACGCTATTGTGTTTATACTATATAGATAGTTTCTGTCCGGAAACACCGATTTCTATGCGGACTCTCGCTTATATTCCCTGCGAAGCAAAAGGATCTTCATCGATAATTCGGGGTCGCTGCTAGAAAATTGAAGTTTTTCGCGTCTTCAAACAGAGTAAGCGAATGTCGCTGGTGAATATTGAATCATTTCGAGAGGCGAAAAAGGTCTAGTTTTCTTTGGTTTCTGTCCTGGCGGACAAAAACTATATGGGTCTTCGCGGAATCGAGTGGGTAGAAATCGGTCTGATAATGACGTGAATAT
>JBBAUR010000056.1:0-22892 GCA_040398075.1 Bdellovibrionota bacterium
CTGCCGATTTCGCTCATCCTCGCTACGAGGTTCATTTTTGTTACGCACTCTTAGTTTCTCGCCCTGTCTGAGTGAGATCCCAAGAGCGGTTGTTAAAGCCGTGTGCTGAGGAGTTTTATGCCCCAGCACGATCCCTGCTCTAGAATATCGAGAGACTGTCTGGCTACTCAACGATTCGAGATACGCCATTTCAAAATTAAAAAAGACTTTTAAAGCTGCCACTCGAGGAGTATCATCGTAAGGCATGTCGAAAACGACCAGCCAATATGGACAACTCGAAAAGCTCGTGATCGCGCTCCTTGCAGACGGGAGATCGTCAACCGTCATGCAGCTGAGTAAGTCCATAGAAGCGAACCATCGCAGCTACTCAATTCAGGCGATATACCACGTTCTGCGAAAACTTCGACGAAACGGAATCGTGGTAAAAGTCGGAGACCAGTTCAACATCAGTCTTACTTGGGCACTCGATATAATTGATCTCGCCAAGAGTTTGGAGGCTCGAGTCGTCTCAGCCCTCTCTGCGGGCCAAGCTGTCCCAACCGAGGGGCAGACGATGTCGGTAAGCTTCACGAGTCTTTTGACCTTGGATGAATTCTGGACCCATCTGATGGTTTTATTGGTTGAACAAAGTAGTGAGCGAGCGATATACAACTTCTGCCCGCACCCTTGGTTTTACTTCGTCCATCAAAAGCATCTCGACAAATTCTACCGAACTCTCACGCGACGGCGATATCGAATCTTTGTGCTGCTGGGAGCCGATAATTTCCTTGACCGTTATTTTGTGGCACACACCGACTCGAGCCTCTACAGCTGTGCCTACGGATCGGGTGCGCACGTGAGCGGCTCCCAGTCACAGCATGTCATGGTGATCGGTGATTTCATCATTCGAGTGAGTCTCAATCGTAAAATAGCCGGAGTCATTGATGCCTGCTTCAAAAGCATTCGATCGGCGGAGTTGCGAGAGATTCGACGGTTACAGAGTGCGCTTGATCAAAGTGTAAGGGTCCGTATGCGTATTACAAAAAGCGTCTCCCAGGCTGAGGCGCTCCGAATAAGATTTACTGATATTTTCGGCTGATATTCAAAGCTCAACAACCCAATTCACTGCGGCCGGCGTTATATCGCTCCTTTGGGATATCTGGTTTGCAAAAGCCTCATATTTTCTATTACCTTTAAACTGTTGCTGATAATGAGGGTGATCCGTTTTGCTACTAAACGGCTTGGTTCGCTATGAAAGATGTTGGGACGTGGCAAACAGGGGGTCACGACAAGGTCAGAAATCATCTCTTCTATTGTTCGTTTCCGGCTTGTGCTCGAATTGGGCACCTCGCTTTTGCTGCTGATTGTACAGCTCAGCTGGGGCAGCCTTTGACCCTCCTGCTCCTCGAGACGTAGCCGTATCACCAGTTCGTCGGGGAGGTCGATTCTGATCGATTTCTCATGCTGCGCGAGCGATTCAACAGCTACGGTCGCCTTTGATGAAAACTCTCCTGCTCTCGAAAGGTTCCGGTGAATCAATGCAGAGAGCTCTTTGGTCCAATCAGCGGAGTGTGAGAGAAACCTTCTTTGACGGCAATGCGGGGCGCTTGCGGCCTCTATCTTTCGGATACGGTTGGGAAGCTCACCTCTTTGGCGGAGAACCTCATCGGGTAATGTACGCAGCATTCGCTTGATTAGTGTGTTTTCGTTGGAGTAGCCCTGGTGGAGGAGGCGGAGAACTTCCGATTTCGAGAGAAGACCATCGGTCTTTGTGAAATCCAAGTCCAATCCGAATACGCCGAGCTCCTCGAGCGTTGCTTGAGTGCTAAATGGGTCGTCTATGCCTGAGGGTTTGAAGTGGGACAATTTTCGTACAGGTGTGAGAGCGCATCCTTCCGCGCTTGCTCGAATGTCGTGATCGTCACATGAAAACCGGGTTTTTTCATCCACCCATTGCGAATCCACTGGTTGCTTGTTTTTGTAAGCAGCGACAGCTCTACGGTTTGAGGTCACCACGAGTGTCGAAGGGCCTCCACACACCACCGCGTCCAAACCGGATTCTTGGGGTACCGCCTGTATTAATCTCACGGCGAGTTGATGATCTTCGGCAAGGTTCTCGCTTGGGTCGTATCCTCCGATCCAACAGTAGGCGCTTCCCCGTATCGAGGCAGCTGGTCCCGTCCAATCGGGCAAAACGCGCCTGTGTCGATTCACGATCGACTGGAGCGAATGATACGCTAAGGCGACGAAGAGGCGTGGGTTTGCTTCTAGCCCCTCGGGTGACCATATCAGCCCCCCTTGAATGGAAAGTACGTTCGGTCTGGAGTGGTATAGCCTTATGTGAGACTCGATTAACTGCTGCTTGATGGCACGAGTATCCGCATCGAAACGTAGCATGATGATGTCGTCGGCCCTCGGTCTTTCGCGCGCCCGTTGACTCACTGCATCACACAGAAGCGACCGCAGGTAGCCTATCGTCATCGCGGAGATCGAGTCGAACTCAAAGGTCGCTATCCTCGTATCAAGTTTGGGGAAGTCTCCACGCGCTCGCTCTATCTCGGCATAGAGCTGACCGATATCTTCCGACCTCTCCCTTCGGTCCTTATCGGAGAAGTTGACCAACAGTGCTATCTCGAACTGCTCAGGTGAGATCGTTTGATAGGCTAGCGACTCGATGCATCGATAGATCTTGCCCATCTCCTGTGCTCCTGCCACCGGAATGCAAACAGAGGCCAGCTTGCCGTGAGCAAGAGAGCCAAGCTGCTGAGCGACCTGTGTAACGGTGTCCTTGTACTGAGGGCTCCAAAGATCCATATACCGAGCAGCTAACTCCTCGAGGGGGTAATCTAGGAGCTCCTGGTAGCAATAAGCTCGCAAGGTCAACTTGGCAAATTCCAGAGGACTCGTGGCGACAGGGGGGAGCGTTAATTCGCCCGAGGGTCCTGAGCTGTTTGGGTCAAGCTTTTCGTGCAGCATAGTAGTCTTGGTTCTCGGCGGAGATCCGTCGTGAGTCCTCAATCGTCAAAAAGGGTCCGATCGAGGCGCTACGACTTCGGAGCGAAGGCAGACACGTCATGGAGGTGTATCTCGAGAGCTTTGAGCTGCCGCGAGCACCGAGTCACTGAGGCGCAGTTTCTTGTTCTTGCGCTCCAACAAGCCGGTCTCAATCATCGGGGTGGAGACCCATCCCGTGAGAATGCCTCTAGAGTTGCTCTCGAAAAAACCGAGGGTACGCATGGCTTTTCGCAGATGAACGGCGCTGAACTCGTTTTCGCCGTGCGAGGTGAACAGTTGCCTGAGAAGTTGTGTGCAACGCTGCTCATCCTTCGCTTCCTTGTGGTAGGTCCAGTCGATTTCATTGAACAGTATCCTTCCCTGCCGAGCGAGCGTATCCGTAATATCTGGCAAGCTATTCGTATTTACCAGCTCTTTCACACATGAGGCCAACAAGTTATGCGCTAGTAAGATGTTCGCCAGGACGGCTCGTACATGTGCTGGAATGGCTTGCTCTACCACGAGGATTTCGGTCGCGCTCTGCAGATGCGCTTGGGCCTCGGTGATACGTGATGAGGGGTCTGATATCTCCGCCATGCTCAAAAGGTACCGCCGATAAGGCTACTAAGCAAATTCGGGGGTATAGCTAGTTTCTGTCCTGGCGGACGGAAACTAACTAGACTATTCAGCAGGGCATCCAGAGGCTATCGAAGCGGAAACTACCTGTGTCTATGCTGGTCGGAATAGTTTGTTTCAGAAGTACTTCCTACGTGGGTGAAGGGCTCGAGGGCGCTTGCAAGACGAGCAGCACAACCTGTCCGCCCCGGTGCCCGAGAGCGGATCCCCAAGGGTACTGGGGTGTCGAAGCCTCAGCCCGCCACCTGCTCGGTGATCACGTTCAGGAAAATCTCCCCATATTGCTCGAGCTTGCGCTCCCCGACCCCTGAAACCTCGAGCATGGCTGTAAGTGTTGTGGGCTTCTTGCCTGCCATATCCTGAAGGGTAGCGTCTGAAAAAACCATGAATGCGGGTACCCCTTTCTGGTCTGCGATGGTTCTGCGCAGGGTGCGCAGCCTGTCAAAGAGCTCTTTGTCGTAGCTTTTCTCACCGGTACGAACCTTCAGCTCACGGCGCTTTTCGGCGGCAAGTTTGGTGGTTGTGAGAGGTTTCGTAAGAGAAATCGGGACACGCTCTGTCATAGCTGTTTTGCCAGCCTCCGTGATCTGAATGATACTGAAGCGATCGAGATCTACGCGGAGAAGCCCGCGACTGATGAGCTCCTGCGTGAAGGTGATCCACTCCTGACGGGGGCGATCCTTACCGACCCCATAGGTAGATAGGGAGTTGTGCCCCCAGCGTCGAATTTTTTCATTGTCAGCCCCCGCTAAAATGTCAGCTATGTGCACTGCCCCGACACCGAAACCGCTTTTTTGCTGCACACGTGCGATACACGAGAGTATTTTCAGAGCTTCGGTTGTTCCATCGAACTGTTCGCGCGGAGTGAGACAGTTGTCACATGCACCACAGGATGATAGCGGCGAACCATCGTCGGCACGATACTCCTCACCGAAGTACCTCAAAATGGCGACCCTCCTGCAATCAGCCCCCTCAACGAAGCGCACCATCTGAGAGATCTGTCTTCGCGCTATCTCTTGTTCGTGCGGATCGCTTGCTTGCTCGGCGAAGCGGTAGAGCTTCGCAGTGTCGCTTTGGCTGTATAATAATACACATTCGCTTGGCAGTCCGTCGCGTCCGGCGCGACCTGTCTCCTGGTAGTAGCTCTCGATATTTTTCGGTAGGTCATGGTGGATTACGAATCGCACATTCGGTTTGTCAACGCCCATGCCGAAAGCAATGGTAGCTACCATGATCGAGACCTCGTCCTTGAGAAAGCGCTCCTGGTTTTTGGCTCGGACCTCTGAGGGAAGCCCCGCATGGTAGGGGAGGGCATCGTAGCCTTTCAAGCACAGGGCGTGAGCGATCTCCTCGGTCTTCGACCGACTGAGGCAGTAAATGATACCACTTTCACCTTTGTGGTCGTCCAAAAAGTCAGTTACCTGCCTGAGCGGTTCTCGACGAGCTATAATTCGATACGAAAGATTCGGGCGATTGAAGCTCGCGACGAATCGAGCAGGGTCACGGAGGTTGAGAAGAGAGACGATATCGTCACACACTCGCGGGGTTGCTGTCGCGGTGAGTGCTATGAGTGGTATGTCTGCGAAAGTATCGCGAAGTTTTGCAAGCTGTCCGTACTCCGGACGAAAATCGTGCCCCCATTCCGAGATACAGTGCGCTTCGTCCACAGCGATAGCGCAGACGTTCCAGCGCGTAAGTCGGTTCAACATATCTTCCTGGAGTAGGCGCTCGGGCGAGAGATAGAGAATCTTGTAGTTGCCACTATCGAGTCCGCAATAGCGGTTGAAAAATTCACCACTGTCCAGGCTGGAGTTGATGAAGGTTGCTGGGATATTCATTTCGTGGAGACCGTCTACTTGATCCTTCATCAGCGCGATCAGAGGGGAAACCACGATGGTCAAACCCTCCCGTGCTAGAGCGGGAAGTTGATAGCAGAGCGATTTACCGCCCCCCGTGGGTAGCAGGGCTACTACGTCGCGTCCTGCGAGTGAGTGCGTGATTATCTCCTCCTGGAGAGGGCGAAAGGAGTCAAAGCCAAAATATCTCTTGAGAAGTTCACGAAGCTGCATCATTGAGTCCGATAGTACGTCGGCGCAATTCTACATGAAGTTGGCCGGAAGTACCCAGTAGTCAGTCGATCAGTTCGGCTCGCGCGGTAAAAGGTTTCGGCGCGTCTCGAAAAGGAGAAAAGTATAGCCGTTACAGGGTGTTGGGCTTGCTTTTCCGGATCCTCCCCCTATGGTATGAATAGCGGCGTCCGCGGGGTGCTGCCACAGAGGCTGGCCACACAAGAGCTCGCTTTGAAGCTCGAGAAGCTCACTGTGTTGTTAGAGCTATAAAAAGGATTAGGAGTGCATGCAAAGACGTAGAGTTGTCATTACAGGTATCGGAATCATCAGTCCACTGGGCCTCACCCGCGATACCTCGTGGAGCGCCGCACAAGAGGGCCAGTCTGGTGTCGGACACATAACCCGCTTCGATTGCTCTGCTTTTGCAGCTCATATCGCTGCCGAAGTAAGGGGTTTTAGTGCAGACCCTTTCATCGAGGTCAAAGACCAAAAGAAGCAGGATCTCTTTTCGCAGTATGCGATAGCAGCAACCCACGAAGCGCTCAGTGACGCGAAGCTACTTGGTGATTCAACGTACGAGCCAGCTATGAAGGGCTGTATCCTCGGCGTTGGTATTGGAGGACTCGTTATCCTCGAGAAGTATCACGCTGCATACTTGGAGGGTGGACCGAAGAAGATCTCACCGTTCCTCATACCGGGAATGATCAGCAACCTCGGGCCGGGTAATGTCGGGATTAAGTACGGCCTCAAAGGGGTCAACTACACCGTAACCAGTGCGTGCACATCGTCCACTCACGCGATAGGCGAGGCCTTTCGTATGGTGGCAGACGGTCTGCAAGATGTGGTTGTCACAGGCGGCTCAGAGAGCGCAGTTACCCCGATCGGTATCGGAGGTTTCTGTGCACTCAAGGCGCTTTCGACCCGCAACGAGGAGCCGCAGCGCGCGTCTCGACCGTTTGATAAAGACCGTGATGGATTCGTTCTGGGAGAGGGGTGTTCTATCCTGGTCGTCGAGTCGCTCGATAGTGCGCTCAAACGTGGAGCACCGATCTACGCTGAGGTACTCGGGTATGGCTTCTCGTGTGATGCGTATCACATGACTGCTCCGTGTGCTGATGGAGAGGGCGCCGTCAATTGTATGCGCAATGCGCTCAAGTGGGCGGGTCTTCAGCCGCATCAGGTGAGTTATCTCAATGCGCACGGAACCTCCACGCCAGCGAATGATGTCTCCGAGACAGCTGCAATCAAGACGGTCTTCGGTCAGTGGGCCAAGGGTGGGCTGCTCGTGAGCTCCACCAAGTCGATGACTGGACACCTACTCGGCGCGGCTGGTGCGATAGAAGCGGCATTCTCCGTGCTCGCCATCAAGGATGGAGTGGTTCCTCCCACCATCAATCTCGACAACCCCGATGAGGGGTGTGATCTAGACTACGTACCTCACAAAGCTCGTCGGCAGGAGGTTACGGTCGCTATGTCCAACAGCTTCGGATTCGGTGGTACCAACGCGTCTCTGGTGTTTGGCGCCTTCAGAGGATGAAAGGGAAGGATGGAGATGACCTCTCCCCGCGTGTTCGGGCAGAGGATATCCTCCTCGGGGCTCTCGGCTTTGGGGAGGATGCGCGTGTAATCTCCATCGAACGTACTGATTCCGGATACAAGGGAGTTGCAGTTTGGCCGGATGGCGAGCAGTTCGAGTTCGAGAGTGATGATAAGCTCGAGGAACTCGACGAGTGGGCGCTAACGGTTCTGTTGGCTGACAGCTCTCTATCGCCGAAGAAGGCGGTTGGCGACGGATAGTTTTCGCCTCCTCGCTACGTAAAAACCTCGAAGCACCTTTTCGCGAGCTTCTCCACCTTACGTATGCATTGAAAATAGAACACATGCACAATCAGTGCGTTACGAGCTTATGGTCATGGTGAGTTGCCCAGGATCTAGCGAGAAACGCTAGGATTGGCGTTAATCGAGGTTTTTGGTATTGTTTTCAAAGATTCACGTGCGCTCGTAGCTCAGTTGGATAGAGCACAAGTTTCCTAAACTTGGGGTCGGGAGTTCGATCCTCTCCGGGCGCACCAAAATCACTAGACTTTTTCCCCCTCCATCGCCACAATCGCCGAAAAAGGACCAAAAAAAGGACCAAATTGTGGCAACACTTGGCAGTAAGCAGTGCTAGAAATAGTACGGTCTAATACTGCTTTGATGGGGCGCGCGATGTTGCAGATGATTCGAGTGGGTCTAGTTATCGTTGTTGCAGTTCTCACAGGCTGCAGCAAATCTTTCACCGTTAAGCTCTCGCCCGCAGGTGCCGTCAACTCCATCCCTGTAAGTTTGGGAGCACAGGCAGGGGTACCGAAATACTCGGCGGTAATTCGACGCTATGATCGGACCTTCAATGGGAATTCCATTGTCTTTGACGAATCAAGTAAGAATCGCATCGCCCAGATGATCGGAGAGTTGGGCATCTTCCGATCGGTAACTCTTGCAGGAAGTGAGGACCCTCAAAGTGCGCGGTTAGAAGCCTTTATGCATGAGAGCTACAACCCGTCCGGGGCTACATCGTTCGTGAAGGGATTCCTGATCGGAGCCAGTTTTCTGGTGCTAGCGCCTGTAATTCCGGTCTACCTAGAATATACCACAACCCTAACGGTGCGTGTTGAGAAGCCGGATTCAAGCTCGCGAGATTATTCCGTGTCAGCGACGGTCGAAGGGGAGTGTTATTTCTTTAGTATTAAAGGATGTAGAGACGAATTGCCCTTTCATGGTTTTAACACGGCATCGCGGGAAATTATGACCCGAATGGCCGCGGACCGCGCTTGGCTGCAGCAATAGCTACCAAAAATAAGCACGAATCGGAGGGACATGGGTGACATAGTTGAGGTTGCTCGAAAGAATGGGGTGTCCTACAAGGCTCGAGTTCGCCGGAAGGGGGAGGAGCTTCTTACTAAAACCTTCAAACGGAAGACGGACGCTCAAAAGTGGATCACAAGCGTCGAGAGCGAAATTATCAAAGGCCGCGGGCTCCCCAAAGTGTACCGCCGCACCGTAGCTGAGGCGATCGATCGCTATCTGGAAGAGGTGCTTCCGAACAAAAAGGAGTCGACTCGCTCAGTTCAAAAACAGAAGCTTTTATATTGGCGCGATCGAGTAGGTGTCCGTCGTCTCGCAGACATCGACCAAGGAGAGTTGCTCTCGCAAAGGCGCTACCTCCTCGAGACACGGATCCATCGAAAGGGACAGAAGAAGGCATCGTCACGTGGTCCAGCCGCTGCTAATCGCTATATGGCCGTTCTTCGGCACGTGTTCAACGTCGCCATGAAGGAATGGGAATGGTGCGATTCTAACCCGGTGGCGAAGTTGAAGGACCTTAAAGAGCCTAAGGGGCGTCACTGCATCCTCTCCGATGAGGATATAGGCCGGATTCTTGATGGCCTAAATTGCCAGCCTAGAGAAGATTTTCGGTTGATTGTGACTATTGCTCTCACCACGGGCTGTAGACGAGGAAACGCCCAATCAGTTCGCTGGGAAGATATCGACTTCGACAAAAGAACCCTCACGTTTCCCGACACAAAAAATAATGAGCCGCTCACCGTACCCATCACCGAAGAGCTAGCAAAGGCTCTCCGGAATCGCTTCAACCGCATGGGAGGCGATTCTCGCTTTGCCTTTCCGTCACTACCCGGAAGCCGCGTTTCATACGTCGATGTAAAACAGCAGTGGCGAGCATTTGCAAAGGGGTTGGGCTTTGAGGACCTTCACTTTCACGACCTTAGACATGCGGTAGCGTCCTACCTGGCGAAGAATAGCGTTCCATTGCTGACGATCGGGAGGATGCTAGGGCATCAGAGCCTTGAATCGACGAAGCGGTACGCCCATATCGCGGTGAATGACATGGTGCCGCATACGGAATTACTCGGAGCAAGGCTCAGGAGGGTAAAATGAGCGTCTTTAATGGCCGTCTCGATTTAGACCTATCTAAGGGTGAGTATGTCAGAAGGTTGAAACTTAGTTCGCAAAGTGAGAGCGGTACAATGAAGTATGGGCTCGAAGTTGAACCTAATGCGCATAGACTGCCCTTTCCGGCCTCGATAGAGGAGGCAGCATATGCACTAGTAGGACTGCAGTATCGGCAATTTGGCCGCAAAGATAGCCGCAACAAGAACGAGATAGAAGATGGCAGAAAAACGCTGACACAGTTCGTCCGTCGTAATGGTCCAGAAGTATACACGGAGCTTTGTCTCGATCTGCAGTCTAATAGACTGCGGGATCTGGACTTCGTTCATGTATTTGATTGGGCTGAATCGAAGGGCTATCTAAAGGCGCTACCAAAAGACTTACAGCAGCAGTTCATGGCCGTTGCCGCATGTTACCGAACAGGAGAGTCGCAGAGGATTGTTTCACGCGTTCTTAGCCATGGTATCCGAAAAGCCGCGGAGCGTCTCACAGGATACGAAGTGACAGCACTCAAAACTGCGAATCAATCCTTGGAGCCTATAGACCCTAAGGAGGGAAGGAAAGGGCAAGATAGCCTCCGACATAGAGAGAGAGTTAAGCGTGCTCTGGATAGGCTACTAAAGGTATCGCCCAATTTGACGATGGATGAATTCATGAAGTCCGAAGCGTTCAAGGAAGCGTGCGAAGGCACTAAGTATACGCGGAGGACCGTAACGAGGTGGGCTTCCGGAAAGGCGTTGAATCGTAAGCCAGGAAGACATAAGCGGCCTCAAAATCGCCCGCTTTAGCCGCTCTCCAAATCGTTGAATTCGTTACGGGAAAAATTGTGATCGAGAGAAGTGTCACAATTCTTTCCACTCGTTCAAATTTTAACAGCTGACTGAAAACCCTATCAATTACAGCGAAGCACGATGTCGTGCCGCTTAACACTTGATAGGAGCATTCAGCATGAATAATAGCCCGTCAGAGGAATCGGACAAAACACAGCCATCACTTTTAACGGTGAGGCAATTTTCCAAGAAGCATGATTGGCCAGTAGGAGGGTTGCGTCACCTTCTGTTTCAACGTCCGTCAGGATTTAACCAGGTCGTCCGCCGAGTGGGTCGCAAAGTATTGATTCACGAAGCCGAGTTCTTTCGCTGGGTCGAAAGGATTAACCGTGGTTCCTCCGGAGGTGCGAAATGAAAACCCGTATCCCTGGACCACCTGCCCAGACGCATCGAAGCGAGCGCGAAACCTTGCTTATCTTCCATCAGGACGATCTAGACCGTGGATTCTTCCGGTTTGGAACGAGTCAGAAATCGGCATTCGATCGCTTGTGCCGCCGGGTAGGCGGTATAGAGCGCCTTATCGATGCCACATTCTCACGAAATAAGAAGGGAGAGACCACGTGGTGGGAAGCTCATGTACCCGTGAAATACCTCTCCGAAGCTCATTTCGGAGTACGGAAGCATAGCTCCCTTACCTCCAGGACCTCCCGAGGACGTAAACCGAAAAAGTAACTCCAGAGAGGGGAAATGGAAGATGCATTCGTCCTTCCTGACGGATCGTCTCTTCGGTATGCCCTTCCCGGTGATAGAGGTGGGCAGTTCGATTGGTACAGAACCTTTCGGGCTGCTTACCTTGAGACCTGGCGGGCAAAAATCAAGGAGAAACGGATTCGATTGGGGTTATGGAATTCGCAAGGAGAGGTTTCGGCGGTGGCTGCCGACTTCGATCGGCTACCTCCGGGCTACGCAAACTTCGATAAACTCGAAGAGTACATAGAGGCCACATTTCGCGGAAAAGCTCTAATTACTCGATCGCCGTCAGGTAGGGTTAAGTGCTTCATCGCAGTTAGGCAGCCAGGATCATTAATGACCGCCGCGATCGCCCGGGACACTCTCGAAGTGATTTTCGGAGATTTGGCGTGTGGGCTGGATATAAGCCTCCCTGCATTGTCGATAACATTCCTGACACGGGAGATGGTTCAACAGCTTCGAGGATTAAGAGACCTTCCGGTGATTGAACCTATCCTTGAGTCGGAGGAGTTCGAGATCAAGGAGGATGTAAACAAGGATATTACTCCCCTCCACCTGTTCAGGACCTTCCGCGGTGAATTACCAGAGCAGCTACGGGATTGGGTAAATGAGAGTCTTCTGCGGGAGGCATTTGTCCGAATTCTTTACGAGAGTCCGCGGTTACTATCGCCTCAGGGTATGGACCTGCCGTCAACAAAGCTTGCGACACAGTGTGAGGCACGGCCCGTTACCATTCGGCGCTACATCACAGCTATGGTGAACGATGGATTGCTAGCGTGCAAGTCCGAGCGATATCTGCCGTCGAAGAAGGCGATGACCTATAGGGCGATGGGTTGGTTCGCCGATCTTCTCGAGGCTCGGTTCCCGACTCGTAAACATACCGAGCGGGCTTCGATGCTTCTGGAAGGGATCTCAGATGGAGAATGGAATAAGCGGATATTTGAGATGTGCATGAAGTGGCCGGGCAGCTTGGAAGAATTCGCTACCTTTGCCTATAGCCTCCCCGGTATCGAGTTAAAGGATCGCCGACGGAAGGTGAGAAATGCTATCGCGCAACGTCGCCGATACGAGGCTCGGCGTAGGAGGGCGTAGCTTGTTTACATTTTAACGAGGGACAAGGCGGTGAAGCTTCGCCGACGGTGCCTCGAAACGAGGAAACAGGATTCGATATGGCGAGAGGTAATCGATCGGGCAAAGGATGGTTTCAATCTGGCCAGTCCGGCAATCCACGCGGAAGACCTAAGACTGACTTCGATTTAGCCGAACAGGCGCGCGAGCACGCGGCCGAGGCGATAGCTACCCTTATTGACGTTATGCGGACTAGTCCGAAAGGGGCAGAGCGGATTCAAGCCGCGCTAGCACTGCTCGATCGCGGGTTTGGGCGGCCGCCAGCATCCCTTGAGGTAGGGCATAAGCTAAAAGGGATCAGTCCTAGTTTCGTAGTCAGCATCTTCAAGAAAGAGCCTCCGACTGGAGACAAGATATAAAGCAACTTCTTGTGGCAAGTGTCCTTTAGAGCAGTCCGCAGACATAACGGACAAATCCCTTTGTGGCATAAAAGGCGCGTGAGTTGAAGCGCTCGCTGGTCATCGGGCAGGTTGACTGGGTAGTTCCAGATCCTTTCGTCCTCAACTGGACGAAGCCGGACGACGTACCTTTGCTTGAGTACTTTGCAATTTTCCCGTTGATAGTTGTTTCCCGAATCTCCTCCCAGAACGAGCGAATTGCATCTTTCAGTGCAGGGTCTGAAACGTCGATGGGGCAGATGAACTGAACTCGCGCCGAGGCTTTATTACCTCCTACGTAGTGGTGTCCTACTAAGATAAGCCGAGAAAGCTTATGCCAAAGTGCCGAGTCTTCGAACGTCTCGGAAATTATGGTCTTCGGGTTGAACATTGTGATTGCGACTGTTTCCTTTGGCGCCCAGCCACCGTGCCTTCCCGGGATAACATGAACCGACTTCAGCTCGAAATCAGGGCCGTCTGGCTTTGAAGCTGAAAGGTCCTTAGTCTTTGTAAGTCGATCAAGGGTCTGCCCCACCCAACCTTTGTTGATTTTACCGTCCTTGGAAATACAGACGCCATAAGAAGCTGCTAGTTCAGCCATATCGCGCTCTCTAACGGCTTCTTTCAAAAGTCTGACGACGTCAAATCGTAGATCCATCGCTGAATCCCTAATAGTTGGTGACAATAACTTCTTGAACCTTTCCTCGTTTTGAGCCCACGGAATTGATTGCACGAGAAGCCGCAATAAGCTCAACCTTGAAAGGTTTATATAGATCTAAGACGAACGGCGCGGATGAGTTTGAAAGCATGAACTTCACTCCTTGTCGGTCTAGAGCGCAGCAAGTTTCGAAGAGTAGTCTTTGCATAGCTAAGTCGAAGCCTGCAGCGCTATAGCTTGTGAAGTAAGAGGTGACACTGAGGGGAACGTAAGGGGGATCGAAATAGACAAAATCGTTTTTCTTGGCCATCTTCTTAACCTCATCAAAGGGTCCAGTCCGCAATGAAGCTGTTTGCAGGGCAGCACTACAAGCTCGGAGGTTTTCCTCGTCAACGATGGTAGGGTTTGTATAGCGGCCGAAAGGGGTGTTGAAGAGCCCTCGGCTGTTTACTCGATACAATCCGTTAAAGCAGGTCTTATTCAGAAATATTAACCGGCTCGCACGACGAACAGGGGACCAGCGTTGAAAGATAGGAAGGCGATCCACGTTTCGAATCGAGTAGTAGTAATCGCTTTCATATTTGTGTTTCTTTAGGTCGCGAATCAGGGGAGCAACCTGAGTTTGAACAACTTTATAGGCATTGATCAGGTCATTGTTGATATCCGACAAAAATGCCTGTTGTGGCTGAAGGGCGAAAAACAGTGCACCGCCGCCGACGAAGGGTTCAAAGTAGCGATTGAAACGAGCGGGAATTCGGTTCAACAAAGAGGGGAGAAGTTGAGATTTGCCTCCTACCCACTTAACAAATGGCCGGCATGCGACCGGGGTGAAATTGTTCGTTTCGATTCGCGCAGTATTGTCTTTTGTCATGGCTCTGAATGATGCCAAAACAACCCTGAAAGGGTAAGTGGGGAAGGGGGATCCCGCGATAAATTCGTGCACAGTTAGGTCAGAAAAGGACCAAAAAAAGGACCAATTCAGGGCGGTTTATCACCATTCCTGACAATGACGAGCAAACACCAGAGTTGCTAATGGCCTGGAAATACTAGTCGTGGTAGGTGGTGCACTGTCGCCTTTTCCTGAATTCCCATTTTTCCTAAACTTGGGGTCGGGAGTTCGATCCTCTCCGGGCGCAATTCCTAATTCCGGAGGAATTAGGCATCGTAGATAGAATTAACTCCCGATGATCGTTTTGCGAGGCGAGCTAGCGAGCCTTGCCCGGTTTTGCCCCCGCCTGAGGGCGGGGAATAGCGGAACCGGAACTGGGCAGGGACCGGGAGTTCGATCCTCTCCGGGCGCAATTCCTAATTCCGGAGGAATTAGGAATAGTATCGTGAGATAGGCACGTCGACATACTGTGGCAAAGCGCCGTAAGCCCTCCGTAACCCAAGCATAACCGAACAAAAATACTCACGTTTTCAGGTATCTTTCCGAATGCGAGTGCGTTCACGTGGTGAATTCAAATGTGAGATTATGAGCAGTAAAATACTGTGGTCCTCCTCGAGACTACGATAAAACCGAGTGGGAATACGAGCATAGTGAGATGTAATTGCCCAGTTTTATTCCCCTGGTATGTTTCCACCGCTCACCAACCATCCATACCACCTACAATGCTATGGAACAGTCGCATGTTTCGCATCATTCCTCGAGGGCCATCGTCCGTTGCCAGCCCGGTGCTGACGCCGATCTCGGTGCTTATCTGCGTGCTGTAACGGAGAAGCTCCGCGTATTGAACCCGCAGACTGAAGCACTTGCTATCTCACTTCCTAAGGACGATGAGGTAGGGGCCTCACATGAACTGCTGGTGGTCGCGCACCTAGGTGAGTCAGACGGGCAGAGCTTCTTCTCACTTCACGATGGTCCTCCGAATTTATTGGCACGAGAGCAGATCAATCCGACACAGCTAGGCCAGGGGGTTGATTACGCTGCGAATACGATAGCTAATGTACGTGGGCACAAGATTGAGTTTCCAGGCGTACGGGACCCGGACAATATATTCGATGATATAGATGAGGATAATGATCTTACGGATGACCTTACCGACCTGACGCTACCATGCGACCCCGAAGAGGTGAGAAAAGAGCGCGAGCTGATGGAGGGCTGCCCATCGTATCCTTCACCTAAAATTCATCCCGACATCAGCTCTCAAGCTTTTTCCCACGGAGAGTGTATCACGCTCACGAGTATCGGATTCAATCGCAGCAACCCAGGGCAAGACATAGTTCATATTCAGGAGAACGAGAACCGCGCAGCAGTTGTGTTTGCAGTGCTCGATGGACATCAAGAGCTAGGCAAAGAGGCAGCAAGGGTTGTGAGTGAGGACTTTTCGGGCCACTTCGCACGCGGATATCGCACCGAGGATGCACTGTGTGCAGTTTTCCCCGACGATGAGCGGGGAGCAGTTTCGCCGAGCTTCATCTCGCTACGGAACAAACAGACTGTAGACAAGCAACGCGGGGGTACCACGTGGGTGTCGGCCGAGATCGTAGGAGCTCAAGCGACCTTTCTGAGCGCGGGAGATTCGTGGGCTGCCGTTTTTAGAAGGGGAGAGGATCGCTCGTTTGCTCTGGTTATGCAGACTAAACGGGAGAATGAGTACTTCCGCAAGATACAAGAAGAAGGCAGCTACACTGGGCGGCCCAATGTTTTGTATAACTCTCTTCAGCCTGGGGACCACTCCGTCGCTGCCAAGCTTCGCCGCTATGAACCAGTAACGCTTGAACCCGGCGACATTGTTCTCTTGGCATCCGATGGAATCGATGTTCTTCACCCACAACATCTGATAGGTCTCTTGGGAATGAACAACGATTTATCCACTATAGTGGAGGCCCTTGACCGGGAATTGAGCTGGCTTTCCCAAAAAGTATTCGCGATGGACGACGTATCGCTTATCTTGTTTAGGTACGATGGAGAAGGTGAGGTGGTCCGGTAAGGGCATGACGACAGAGAGCTACTCAGTCCGCTCGTTCGTACACGGTCACGTGTGAGCCATTTAACTGTGGGGCAGGGTATCTCAGTATCCGCCGATAGAGGGCTCCCTGAGGTGAGTGCCACTCATCTGGTAGGACTTGGTAGGCGTCGATCACCTCCTTGATGATAAATTGAGGTGGCACATCAGCCTGCGTGTACCGCGAGATATACGTGATGTTCGAGACGCTCGGTGTCACTTTGAGGGCATATGCGAGTCGCAACTTGTTCTGGAAATCCTGGTCTCCACCTACCGTGGTCTCGCTGTGTGGCGCTCGAGATGCAAGATTGTCGAAGATTTTCACGAAATTCGAACGCCCAAACTTCGCAAGGTCAACGGTATGGAAGCTGCTGCTGATGGCATATGCTGCTACCAACGTGAGGGCTACTACTACGCCGAATCTACCCTGACGCATCAATCGATCAAGGAATCGGGCTGCCAGGAGATACGAGAAAAACACCTGAATGATGAAATAGCGGGGGAGGATGAAGTGAGGTTGAATAAGAGCCACTGCTATCCATGGAGTAACCAGTATAAGGCCGACGAGGAATGATAGGGGGGCCCCACTCCGCATCCACGTAATGAGCTCGATGAGGCAGACGACACTGACTACTACGTCGAGGAAGACACACCATCCGGTAACATTTACGTTAACTGCCGAGAGAGCTTCGCCTCCGAAGGAGCTACTGATAGTTGAAGCTGCGACCTCTAGGTATGGAAGAATTGGGGCCCCTCCTATCTCCATAGTGCGATAGAAGGTAAGAGTCAGCAGGCACGCAAGTAGGGTCGGGGGAGCTACAGCACACCACAAAATAACCCGCGAGTTACGCTTGGTGGGCAGGTATGAAAGCCTCCACAAGAGCCACACCACGGTGGGTGCGAGAAAGAGAGCGTAGATGGCGTGAGAGAGGCATCCGACGATGCCACATCCGGCGCATGCAATAACCGCTCTTTTGTCGAATGGATTAACCAGTAGGGAGGCAACTGCTAGGTATGTAAGAGCTGCGCACAAAAGCACCAGTGAGTAGCCGCGAGCCTCTGTACCGTACAGCGTCAGAGGATACGAAAAAGCGACGAGCACCAGCCAAAGAATCCTTGAGGAGGAGCTGAGGTGAGGGATAAGTGACCTGCCGAGCAGCAGAGCCATAAGTAGTACGATGCTGAAAAGCAGAGCTGGTATCCGGTAGAAGGGAGTAGGCTGCCCCGCACCTATCAACCACATCCACAAGCTGTTGAGGATGTGGTTGTTGTCGTGGTTCACCTTAGTCACGATGTCTATGGGGTTAGAGAGATCAGAGACCTTGAGGAGCGACCAAAGCTCGTCGAGCCATAGCTCGCCAGTCACGGCCGCGCATCGAAGGCTGACGCCAGCAACGAGCGCTATAACGCCGAACAGAGCGGTCAGATAGGGTCGATACCGGGCAGATGGTGTGGTTACTGGTGTGTCAGGCATGTGACACTTGCAGAGTTAGGCAAAGGCTCTCTCAATCTCACTATCACCGAACAGGTATCATATCTGTCTTGAGGTGGATACCTAGTTCGTTTGCCAGGAAGCGGGGTTGCCTCACTGCTACTTCAAGGAGAGCTCTGTAGCCTAGCTGGACAGACCGTGGAGAGAGGACATGTACCACATGCGGGATTGCGTGCCTTGCACACCCGCCGTCCGTGAAAGATCAGCCTATGGTGTAGATTGCGCCACTCGCTGGGTGGGAATGCGCGCCGCAGGTCCGCCTCTACCGCATCAGGCGTTCTCCCCTCGCTAAGGCCAAGTCGGTGGGCTAAACGGAACACATGGGTGTCGACCGGAAAGGAGGGTTCGATTCCGAGCTCACCCAAGACAACGTTCGCAGTTTTCCTCCCCACCCCGGGTAGGGCGGTGAGTTCCGCTCGTGTTTTGGGTAGGTTTGAGTGGTGCTCATTAACTATCTGCTTGGCAGTAGCAATAATGTTTTTGGACTTCGTTTTGAAATAATTGATAGGACGGATGATCCGCTCAACATCTTCGAGTTTGGCTTTCGAGAGAGCCTTAAGATCCCGATATCTTTGAAATAAAATGGACGTAACTTGATTCACCTTCGTGTCGGTGCATTGAGCCGACAGGATCACTGCTATCAGTAATTGGTACTCGTTCGAAAAATCAAGCTCAGAGTGAGGGTCAGGATAGAGCTTGGCGAGGCTAGCGAGGAGTAAACTTTTATCTTTTGAGCGCATCGAAGGACCTAGCTGTAGTAATCTAAGAGAGGAGGGGTCAGTTTTTAAAACCCCGATATGCACGGTTTTATAGCACGGAATAATCTGTAAAGGCATGGACACAGAAGTTCTCATAGCCGAGTTAGAACGTTTCAAAGGGGGCACTCCGCAAGCAGAGCCCCGAGTTCTCTCGCTTATCTCTCAGTCCATCCTCTTCTTGGTTGCCGAAGGTGATGTGTCGGGTGACGACGCGGCGGTGACCGTCAAAGTGCGTATTACAACGAGTGAGGGTCGCTCGAGTGCCTACCTTTTCTCTTCCGAAGCGCTGCTCAAGAAATGGTGTGAGGAGCGCTCTATTCCTGCTAGCCCGATGCCTATCAATGGGGCAGACCTGTGCTTGATTCTGCCGAAAAACACGAGCATCGAGATCGATCCTGGCACTGCACACTGGGTAACGCTTGCGCCCGCTCAAATTGAGTTACTCAACGATACGGGAGCACTTTCAAAGTGGAAGTTAGCCGGAGACTCGGGCTCGCGGAGTGCGGCTACTACCGATCAACCTGGTCAGCAGGAGGCTGGTGGAGAGCCTGCGCCTGCGGCCGAGCCTCCACAGGGTGATTCCGGACAGGATCCAGTCAAGAAGAGATTTTTTGCGCGAGGCAGTCCGACGACGCTCTTTGCGGCTCCTGCAATCGAGAAGAAAGTTGATCTGAACTCTCGTCCGCGCACCTATACCTCCTCCAACCTCAAAAAGGTTGTTCGGCCGACTAAGCCAGGAGATCGTGGCGAGAGTTAGAGAGTCACCCGTATCGTCCCTGGATTAAGAGTCTGCAGTGCGGTATGAGACCTTCTCATATGGCAACAACTACCTCTCCAGCAAAAATCACCGTCCCCCATGTTCGGTCGTGTAAGCCCTCACAACGCCAAACCGATCTTCCTCTTGTAGCGCTCACGGCATACGACTTTACGATGGCTCGGCTCGTAGATAAGGCGGGTGTCGACGTGGTGTTAGTTGGTGATTCGCTCGGCATGGTCGTGCAGGGGGAGACAACGACGCTCCCAGTTACGCTGGAGCAGATGATCTACCACACGCGATGTGTGACCCGCGGAGTCGGGCGAGCTCTGGTAGTGGCCGATATGCCATTTCTCTCCTACCAAACATCGCTCGAACGAGCGATAGAATCTGCGGGACGGCTGCTCAAGGAAGGGGGAGCAGCGGCGGTGAAACTCGAGGGCGGGGTGGCCATGGCTGACACGATTGCGCGACTCGTTCAGCTCGATATCCCTGTCATGGGGCACGTCGGAATGACACCGCAATCGATCCATCGCATGGGAGGTTTCAAAACACAGGGCAAGACCCATCGTAATGGCGGCGAAACCAAAGCAGGTTCATGGGAGCAGATAGTCGAGGATGCTCTTGCCGTGGAGGCAGCCGGTGCATTCAGCGTCGTACTCGAAGGGGTTCCTCCCGAGCTTGCATCCGAGATTACTGGGAAGCTTGCAATCCCAACCATAGGGATAGCTGCTGGTACTGCATGCGACGGAGAGATCCTCGTCAGCTACGATCTGTTGGGTCTGACACACGATCTCTGCCCTCCTTTCGTACAGCAGTATGCCCAATTAGGGGAAAGCGTGATACAAGCAGCCGAGCGGTTTGGTGCCGATGTTCGGGCGAGAGTATCGCGCGGTCGTTTCGACAAAACTGCATAGAGTAGCGATACGGTTTGCGAATCATGGGAGAAGGGGTCAAAGTTGTTGCGGCCAATCGGAAGGCACGCTTCGATTATCACATCATCGAGACCTTTGAGGCAGGGATCGTGCTCACCGGCGCGGAGATAAAGTCTGTTCGTGGTGGTGAGATAACGATCACCGAGGCGTACGTACGCCCTGACCGTGGCGAGCTGATGTTGCTGAACGCATACATCCGACCCTACTCGCACAGTAGCGACCCCGAGTACGATCCGCGGCGGCCTCGCAAGCTCCTCATGCATAATCGTGAGATAGCCAAGCTCATCCGCGAGCTCGAAACCAAGGGGATGACGATAGTTCCGGTTGATGTCCACCTGAAGAATGGCCGAGCCAAGGTCGAGGTAGCTCTCGCCAAAGGAAAGGCAGCGCCCGACAAACGACAAGACATCAAGAAGCGGGAAGGTCAGCGGGAGATCGCCCGGGCTCTATCGATGAAAAGATGAGGAATTCCGCTCCTCAGCCTGTTAAGAGCTGATCTTAAAATGGAAAATTCGCGCTGAAAGGCTTATACTATGAGAAGATAAACTTTTCATGAGGGGGTGCCCAGGTTTCGACGGGATTCATAAAGGGTAAGTTTGCACGTCCAGGGTCCGCTGGCCTGGTAAAAAAGCGGAAAACAATAAATGCAAACAACGACACTGTTGTAGCTTACGACGCTCCTCTCGCTCTCGCAGCGTAAGTAGCTCGTACTAGACCTGCCGCCACAAGCGCCGGGTCGGCTGATAGGAGACGCGCCCGTAATCTCCTAAAGGCTTAAATTTCTCGGGCTCTGGAATAGCACGCGCTGCGGTGTTGTTCCGAAACCAAACAGGAGCTAGTCGGAGGATAGTTGCGTGCGTTGAAACTACTCCGATGAAATTCTCAACGCACTAAGCGTGTAGAGGATTTACTTCGCGGCTTCTCGGACGGGGGTTCGATTCCCCCCACCTCCATTCGACTCGCCCCTAGCGGGGCTCGCTCATGGCAGGCCATCCTGTGGTGAGCGAACGAAGTGAGTCGAACCACTACGGCGAGGCGAATGTCCTGAGCGAAGGAGCGTAGCAACTGAGTCGAAGGGCTGCCTGTAGTGCTTGTGGTGAGCGAACGCAGCGAGTCGAACCAAGCGACCTTGAGCTTATCCAAGGTGAGTCGAACCAAGCGACCTTGAGCCTATCAAAGGGCAGTAGGGCTTCACCTAGCTTGCCTTCTAGCCAATCTCCTGAGAGCCTTCCGGTCGCCAGAGATCAAAGCCTCCTTCTTAGCCCTCGACCCTCCCTTAATTTGCCGTTCTCGCTTCAGAGCAGCACCTCCTTCCGCAAACTGCTCCTTATAAATAATTCTCCACGGACGAAAGTTGGAGGTATAAAGACATCTCCCAGTATTATGGTACTCAAGCCGTTGAGCTAGGTCTGATGTCACGCCTACATACAGCTGCTCTGGTCGACTAATACTCCTCAGAATGTACATGAAAGTCATGTCCTTATAATCGGCGCACATGACTAAAAGTTGCTGCTAGGAAAATCACAATTTAGAGCCTCTTCATTATCAAAATCATCTGTCCACCCACCGCCCCATACGGCTCCCTGTGCGTGTGATACCCGAGGTTTTGATTGAAGTCCTTCGAAGTAAGGCTCGACTGCAAAGCTATCTGGCTAACCCCTCGACTCTTCGCGACATCCTCCAGATGCTTCATCAGTAGTTGTTCATATCTCATGCTGTGCCTCGATGGATCGACAAAGACAGTCTGGACCTCGATCCCACGCAGCGAGTCCTCAAGGTGTGATTGATCTGGCGCACGCCGGTCTCGGTCATCGTCGCGCCACTTCGAGAATGATAAGTGGCGGTGCTCGAAAGTTCGGAATGCCTTGACCACGTGAATCCCCGACACCCGTAAATTCCTCCTCTACGGCAACTTAGAGGTGGGCGGATGAAATTCACGTTGACGTAGTATCTCAAAGGGATAGACTCTTGGGATGAAAAAAATTATCACATGGTACCTTTTATTCTTGCTTTTACCGTGCTGTCTCGGATGTGCGGTCACGTCTCAGCGCACTTTTTCAGTCTCTGAAAGAGAGGATCGGGTTTTTGCTGCGGCCCTGCAGGCAGTGACCGAGAGCGGTTTTGGTATCACGCAATCCAACAAGGCAGAGGGTTTTATTTCGGGTAGCCAAGGTGTCGTAATGGGAGAACACTCGACAATCATGAGCGTTATGACCAAAAAAGAGGGTCAAGGTTCACAGGTGTCCGTTACTGTGGTCCCACCCCCTGGAACGGTGGGAAATACTGCGGCCATGGTGGAGCAATTCGAGAGGAACCTCAGAAACTCGCTTTCAGCGAAATGACTCGCGTCCGCGCCCACCCGTTCGTCGATGGGGTGCCGTGGAGCGAGAGGGATGTTTCGCAGTATCCACTCTTACCATTCGCGGTTACTTTTCGTGCGTTAAGAGACTTTATTAAGGCACAGTGTCCACCTGAAGATCCTTCTCGTGGAGGTCGTTCAAGTATCGATGCTGAGGCGAAGTTCTATGCAGGAATAACAAAGGCTTTTGAAACCGTTAATCTACCGCCAGTTGTAAAGAGGCGGGAACATGATGGAGGCTCCGATTTCCTTCGCGATCGCCTTTGTTGCAAAGTGGAACAGCTAGAAGCCATCTCATAAATAGGGGGTATCTAAGATTTCTGAGTGATGTCATACA
>JBBAUR010000057.1:0-22441 GCA_040398075.1 Bdellovibrionota bacterium
AGTTTCAGGCGGAGCTGGAAGCTCCGCGCTCCGGGAGGAGGCCAGGCACCTTTTTCTCGAGCCAACCATCCTGGTAGGGACCATCGACACATTCTTACTCTACAGACTTAGCCAGCGTCAGAGGAATCTACTTGTGTTGAGGATACACACTCCCGCGCGCGAACTGAGAGGAATAGCTTGGGGTGGAGGCGCCTGGTCGACCGCGTCAAGCATGGATAGAAAGAGAGCTTGCCGCTTCGAGTAGCCTCATAGTGTAACCTGTGATAGCGTCCTGAGGTTGCTTTATATAACCAACGAGGGTCTATGAGTACGCATTTTTTCGCAGATGTCCCCACTACGGAACCAGATGTAATTCTTGGTCTCTTGGACGCGTTTCGAAGCGATACGAGCCCTCAGAAGGTGAATCTCGGTATCGGTCTGTATCAGGACAGTAGCGGGAAGATACCGGTGCTCCAGTCGATACAACGTGCGGCCAGTCAGTGGATAGAGCTGGAGGAGAATAAAAGCTACCTCTCGATTGACGGTGTAGCAACCTACAATGCGGCTACTCAAGAGCTGCTCTTCGGTGAAGACTCGCCGGTTGTTGCTGACAGGCGCGTCACGACTATCCAATCGGTCGGTGGTAGCGGCGGACTGCGGCTCGGTGCAGAGCTCATCCATCGCTTCCTCCCGGAAGCGAGCATCTACATAAGTGATCCGAGCTGGGAGAACCATCGGTGCCTCTTCGAATCCGCGGGTGTTAAGGTCGAAACGTATCCCTATTACGATCCTGAAACCTCCGGGTTAAAGAAGACAGATATGTTGGATGCACTTTGCAAGATGCCGATGGGAAGTGCTGTTCTTCTGCACGCCTGTTGTCACAATCCAACTGGGGTAGATCTCGATCTGGAGACCTGGAGGGAGGTCGTCGGTATCTGTGCTGAACGTCAGCTGCTCCCATTTGTTGACTTCGCCTATCAAGGCTTTGCAGTTGGCAATCAAGAAGATGCGGCTCCGATCCGTATGTTCGCCGAGCGGGGTCTTACCTTCCTTATTTCAAACTCTTATTCTAAGTCGTTCTCCATGTACCGTGAACGTTGTGGCGCTCTGTCAGTCGTCACTGGATCGGCAAAGGAAGCAGCGGCAGTGTCGAGCCAAGTTAAGCGGATCGTGCGCTCAATTTATTCGAGCCCTCCATCGTATGGGGCACAGCTTATATCCATCGTACTCAATACACCCGAGCTGTACGTTTTGTGGGAGCAAGAGCTTGCAGAGATGCGCGAGCGCATTCGTTCAATGCGCCGGCTTCTGGCGTCAAAGCTGTCCGTTACCCTGTCAGGCCGCGACTTTTCATTCATTCTTAAACAGCAGGGAATGTTTTCGTATTCTGGATTGTCGAGTCAGCAGGTGCGCCTTCTCCGGGACAAGTATAATATCTACGCGCTAGAGAGTGGAAGAATCTGCGTGGCAGCGATCAATGAGAGGAACGTTGATTATATCAGCGAGGCGATGGCCGGGGTTCTGGGCAGTAAGGGCTTGTGATGCTGATGAGCTCGATTCGCGCGTGACAGCGAACTAGTGCTCTCGCGCCTCGCAACCAGTAGATGTGCCGATTTTACACCGGTCTTTCTTCATCCTGTGTGTTTCTCGGCTTTTGAATTATGCCTCGAGCAGTTCGATTCCTGCTTGCGCATATGCATCATACACCTGCGCAAGGTCGCATTCCTTGACCAAAAGGTAATCGCGTAGGTAGGTCGAGGATACAAATACAGAGGTATCTCGAAGGGGCTCAAGGTATGCAACCGTCACGCCTGTGTCATCGAGAGTTCCTTCACCTCCCAGTCGAAAAGCTCGCCAATCGTAGTCAGCAGATTGAAGCGCTCCAGAGGACTGCGCGCAGAAGACGGTTATCTCTCCCTGAGCAACCGACAGCACGAAAAATTCCGATTGCTCTGGAACTCGAACCTGCGACAAGCTCTCAAGACGTGCAATGGTAAACCTATCTGGTAAGAGTGTAGCCGAACGCTTCATGCGGCACATCCACAACTCGCCGAGACCAAGGCGTGTGCCACTCGTGCGAGACGATCAGCGGCCTCATCGAAGACCCCTGAGTCCCGAAGTAGCGCCACTCGAACGAAGCGGTCTCCTTGCCGTGGATCATCCCAAAAAAAGTAATTACCCGGCAACACAAAGACGCCTTCCCTTCGCGCCTGCTCCGCAAAACGCTCGGCTGTGAGATTGGCCGGAAGCTTGAGCCAAGCCACACTCAAGCCCGGTTGATCGGCAAACTCTATCCCTGTGTTGGCGAGAGCGGAGCGAAGGTACGCTCGATTCCGCTTCACCAGACCGCGTATCGTAGCGAAGCTCTCGTGCTTACTCAGTCTGACCATGGCAGTGAGCAGCTGCAAAACAAAGGTCGACACGTGCAGCAAAAAATCTGTGTAGATTCGGTACAGATCCGCATGGAGCTCGGGGGTGCACAAGAGGATTGACAGTTTCAGCTCCAACGAGGGCCACGTTTTACCCGTATCTTCGATCCCGATGTACCGAACGCCAGAAGCTCTCACAATTGCGAGCTGATCGAAGTGCTCCGCCTTATAGTGGCGGAAGGCATTGTCTAAGATGAGAAGCTTGCCCGACTGGGCACACCTCTCGCAAATCGTCCTGAATGCAACCCTGCCGATCTCGCTACCGGTCGGATTATTGGGGTTGACGAAGAAAAAAGTGTCGACCACTTCGCCATATTCGTCAAAGAGTCGGTCCGGATCGAGCGTCACCGCTTCGGGAATCGGCACCAGAGAGATGCCGTGCCTTTTTAAGATGTCTGCAAGATTATCGAAACACGGAGTGATCAATCCGACTGTTGCACCCTTGAGTCGTAGGTGATTAGCCACCAGCTCTATCGACATCGACGCGGTAAGGCAGATCATGGCGCGCTCGTCGACAACGGTCTCCCCTGCAGCTCGCATGAATTCAGTCACGTACTCAAGTTCCAGCTCTTCTCCATGCCTCCGATTCCTGTTGAAGAAGAAGCGCGCCGAATCGCTGAAAATACCGGCTTCCGCCTCTGTCCAGCTCCTAAATGCATGTCCGTCCGTGAGGTTAAAAGTTTCCGGAAGGCAAGGGATCTCTATCTCCGTCAAATTTCTGCGAAAGCCGCTCGTTGTCACTGTTTAAATCTCCTCTTTTACCCGTTGGCAACCAGTCGAATAGCACCCGGCGCTCGCTCCTCGAAGACGCTCAGGTGCGAGGACGTAACGCCGGCGGCCCTCGCAAGAATCTCGAAATAGCCTTCATATCCAAGGAGGCGCTCGACTGCCCGCCGTACCTCCTCTCGCGAGCCCCTTAGCCTCAACCACGCATCTCTCAAAAGCACACTGAGCCCCTGAGCTAATTTCTTGTTTGACAAGATTCGCTCGTGAGCAAACAGCCTCGTTTCCTTCGGCAAGACGGTTTCACACCCCGGAACTGGAGCTGCCTTGAAGAGAAGATTGAAGAAGAAGTGATTCGGGAACCACTGAATCGTAATGAGGTCAGACTGGGAATCACTGAACTCCCTTGAGACCTCGGCATGCTCCATGTGAACCGCTTCAGGCTTAATACCACAAGCTTGTAAGCCTTTTTGCTTCTCCTCGAGGACTAAAATGCTGGTGGCTGGATACTCCTTGAAGACCGAGACCCGTCGAGCACCCTTGAGGGACACTCCGTTCGCATGACTTAGCATCCTGTGGCTTACGGGAGGTAAAACCATCAGCGGTCGATACGGGCAGTCTGCACGGTTTGCGAGCTTACATGCAACCGCCACCGGCAACACCAAGAGATCCGGGGAGTAGTTCGCATCTGGACGGAGTGCGAGGTCGACAACCTCGCCGCTGTAAGGATATCTGTAGTGGATGTGCAGAGCACCCGGCATGCGATCCTCGAGAGCCGAGAGCACGGCGTTTGCAGAGATCAGGGCTGGTGAGGTTGCAACACTCAAACCCTGATGGGGCAACAGAGGGAGAGTACCAAAGAGCTGTCCGAGCCGCGCCGATGGACTCAGTTCTAAATCGCATGAAGCGATCACATCCTCGACGCCCAGACCACGGTAAAAAGAATAGTTACAGATGCGGGATACAAGGCCCTTTAAGCCGGCATTCGAAAAGATATCGACTGCGTCGAGCATCTCCACGACCTCACGCACCGCCGCCTCACGAAAATGGCGCAGCAGCGGCCCCTCCTGAAGATTTTCCGTGACCTCCGGAGCAGCAACGCTCTCTCCCCCGAGCTGCTCCAGCAGACTCGACAGCTCTGCAGGACACTTGAGCGGCTCTCCGTCAACTTTTACGCGGATATTTGTACGTGGAATCGCCCCTGTGCGTACGCCGATCGTCACGGGTCCCGGTCGCTTACGTTCCGGATTCAATCGGTAGAAAAGTTTTCGGGCTCGAGAGCGACCGCTAACATCGACCCCAAAAAGGTCCACCAGCCACTGCGGCTCTTTGCTAATTGCACTATCGAGTGCCGCTGCATGTGAGCGAGCCTCTCCTACAAGTGCTGCATGCTCCTCATCGGGGCTGATGACATAACGCAGAAGAAGAATACACAGAGCGCGCACCGCGCTCGACCAAGGAAATACAGAACTGCGGTGAGCAACAACCGCTTGGCCACGATAAACGGCAAGCGTCTCACCGCCTATCTCGACCACGGCGTGATCGAGCGCCACCTCTGAGGACCCTGAGGCAAACTGAAGAAGGACCGAGACCATATTACAAACGTTAGTTAACCACAGGAGGATAGAAGGGGTCCTCGAGCCCTACTGGGTGTGTAATTCCGTGCTTGCAGGACCCTCGATACGCTAAATACTGGTACTTAAAAGATACCCTCAGGGGTACCGTTAATCAACTAAATAGCCAACTTTGGTTAAATCTCCGTGCTAACCCAACGATTTCTCTCAGTCAGCGCGCGCAAGCGAGTTAAAGCGGAGGTTGCCGAACTAAGGAGTAACTACTGAGTATAGAACCGTGCCTTAGCGCACAGACGCCCAAGGTCTATCGTATGGCGGGTTTACACCCGAGGAAGCCGAATCTACTTGTGTTGAGGATACACGCTCCCCATCAAGCTTACAGCCCTTTTTTTTGACACGGCAAAATACTCACAAGTTCCGCCAGTATAATCCATAGGGCCGACTAAAGAAGCACATGATTGGTCGCTGTGTTACGATCGACTTTGAGTATCGTGAAATAATAGCGTCGAGTACTCACTCGAACGAGAGACGACAAGCTCTGGGGTCATCGGTTAATTTCAAGGAAGAGACGCATAAAAACGGGGACGTGGAGATTCGAAGGCCAGCCTTCGACCCGAGCTCGCCGAAGTCAGGCCGAGGGGAAGACTCAAGCGGAACGCCTCAAACCTCAGCCTGAGGACTGAAATCATAGACCTCGCACAAAAGTGATAAGTCGCTACATGCGCTTAATGTAGTACGAGGCCCCTAATACGGGTAGAACTTTACTCACAAGTAAGTGTTCCTCCGCCCGATGGCGGTTATTGGTACCTGACTGAGAACCCGACGCCACAAAAGATGTTTCGCCCGAAATAATCCTCCAGTTGACTCCCTACGCGCAGGTCTAGCTGCGAGTCGTGACCCAAGAGGTACAGCACTCCGAGGTCTGTGTAGTAGGAGTTGCCCTCTTCGGCGGGTGAGCTGGGGAAGAATCCAGCGATCTCAGCCCAGGCTGCAACTGTTGTCGTTGCGTTCCAGGTAAGGACCGCAGACTGAAGCCACTCGGCGTAGCGCGCGTGCGAATCTGAATTCTCAGCTTGATACAGCTGAGTTGAACCCGCTAAGGAATATCGGTCCGACAAGGCCCATGAATACGATACGCTCGCCCCGGGAAGTAGGTGATGAGCCTCGAGGCCTCCCGTTCCTGTTGGAAGCCGCAGGTGCGGTGTAATGGAGAGCTCGGGCCACCAGCCGAATTGAGGAGCGATACCGAAGCGAGCCCCCAGTTCAAGGTTATCGAGAGCCGTGGGTTCGTTATCCGCGGGGTGTACCGAGAGTACGTTTTGAACAGCGCGGAGCTCGAGCCAGTTGGCGAGGAGGCCTTGGCGCAGGGAGAGTTCCGGGTACGAATGAGATGAGGTGTAGGGACGGTTGGCGCCGTCGTAAGAATACGTGTATCCGAGCTCAATCAGGGTCACCCCGGCCCCCACCGCGCGGCTTGCATCGGTAAAACTCGGGCGATCCGTCACAAGCGGTGTATTCGGGGAGAGCACTGCATGCTCTGGAGCCTGCACTGGCCAGGTGAACAGAAAGGCCCGTTCGGAGATCGCCGGCTGAGGCAAAGGCTCACTGTGAGCGTTGGACACGAGCGCCGCGAGCGCACAGAGCGCCCACATCGGCCGCTTGTTTCGCCGGGAGTCTCGTAGCATCTCAACGCTTCAAGGAGCTCCGAATCGCCTGCCGCAGGAGGAAGCTACGCTTTGCGCCACCTGTAATCTCGATCAAGCTGTCGTAGAGCTGCGGATCAACTATCAGTGCCCCAAGGGTACCCTGTCCGTGCGCGAGAGCGCTTGAGGCTACTTTGAGGTTGTTGGCTGTCTCTGCGACCGCGGTCAAAGCTGCCTCGAGCTTCAGGGATACTGCACCGGGCTCAACCGGTGTGTAGAGCAGATCGTGAGCCAAACCCTGTCCGTCCTTTATTTGTCTAAAGAGGCTAGCGAGCCCCTCAGAGGTCTTGAGCAGAGACTCTGCCGTTTCCCTTCCATTCTTCTCGAAGATCAGGGCGTGCAGCAATCCGCCTCCGGTTCGCACCTCACGGATCGTCTTGCTGACGTCCTGCGCTGCCTCAGCCAGGCTGTGGGCCAGCTTCTCTCCTTCCTCTTCGTCATAAATTATTCGGTGAAGGAAACCGTCTTCGGTTTGGATCGCCTCGAAGATCTCTGAGATGTTCTGTGCTGCAGCGGCGAGGTCTGTGAAGGTCTCGGGTGACAGCCCCTCGAGTGAGCGGTTGATACGTTTTGTTATCTCAGTGGTGTTGTCTACCGCGGCCTGCGCAGTCTGGAGTATCTGGGCGAAATCAGCGACCTCCGCTGAGGGCAGTATGCTCCGTGCCGGTGCAATGCCGGTCTGGGTACCAGGGCTGATACTGACAAATCGATCTCCCAGCAGCCCCTGTGTTTCAATCGCTACCATCGAGTCTGGGCGAACTCGTTCCAAATAAGCATCGTTGACCAGCAGGGTCACGTGTACGCGCGTGTCGGAAAGATCCTTGGAGAAGCCAACCCGTGCCACTCTGCCAATTGAGATGCCCCCGAGTCGTACTGGAGAGCCTTCAGCGAGACCCTTGACGTCCTTGAACGTCGCGTAGAATTCGCTCTGCCTGGCGAAGATCTGGCGTTCCCGGCCCATGATGAGGATCAGCGCACCGATCAGCGCTAGACTCACGAATACGAAGACACCTGCCTTGATCTCGTTTCTGATCTTCACTGCTCCTCCTTCCAGCATCCGGTCACGAAGTCTTTCACCAATTGGTTCTCTTCCGCGATCACTCTAACTGGTCCGTCGGCAGCGATCACACCTGCCTTGATCAACATCCAGCGATCGGAGATGCGGCGAGCACTCGCGATGTCGTGAGTGACTACGAGCGATGTTATGCCCTGCTCCCGGGCACATCTGATTATCAGATCGTCTATTTTCCGAGTCGAAGTAGGGTCGAGCCCGGTTGTCGGCTCATCGTAGAGCATGATCTTCGGGGCGGTTGCGAGCGCGCGGGCCAGACCGATCCGTTTGCGCTGTCCTCCAGAGAGCTGCGAGGGTAGCTTCTTTTCGATACCAGAAAGGCCGACCATCTCAAGCTTGCTTTCTACCACCTGCGAGAGCCTGTTCTCGTCCCGCTCACCCCGTTCCCGCAGTCCGTACACTATGTTCTCGAAGACGCTGAGCGAGTCAAAGAGTGCCGCACCTTGAAAGAGCATCCCAATATCGACCCGTACGGTGCGTAGCTCTTCCTCGTTAAGAGAGCTGATATCATGCCCCATCACATCCACGGTACCGCCGGTCGGAGAGAGCAGGCCGATGATGAGCTTCAAAATGATCGTCTTACCAGAACCGCTCGGGCCAAGTAGGGTGGTGACCTCTCCCGGAGCCAGAGTAAAGTTGACACCGCGCAGCACCTCAGTCGCCCCGAAGCGCATCTGCACGTCCTGGAACTGTATCGAAGGTGGGGCTTTATTCATCGGAATTGCAGCAGGATGAGAAGTTTGGTGATAAAAAAGTTCGAGATAAATATCATCAGGCAGCCGGTTACAACCGCCGATGTCGTAGTGAGCCCCACCCCTTCTGTCCCTCCACGACATTTGAGTCCTTTGAAGCATGCAATCGAGACAACCAGCAGCCCGAAAAATATACTCTTGGTTAACCCATCGGTCACGTCGCGTATCAGCACCGCATAAAGAAATGAACGGTAGTAGGTGTATGCGGTGATGTTGAGTTCGAGAACCGCCACTGCCAGGCCGCCCAGCACACCTGTGATAACGGCCAGCCCCACGAGGAGCGGCATGGCGAGCATCCCTGCCACGATGCGTGGAGTGACGAGCTGCCGAATCGGGTTTCCCCCGAGAGCGCGGATCGCATCTACCTGTTCGGTAACGACCATTGAGGCTAACTCGGCTGCCATACCCGCACCTACACGACCACACACCATGATCGCCGTGAGCACCGGCCCTAACTCGCGAGCAAGCGCCAGACCGACTAGATTTCCCACGTAGTTCTTCGCCCCGAAGCGGTGCAGGCCGTAGGAGGTCTGGATAGCCAGCACCATACCGGTGAAGACCGCCGTCAGTAGCACGATCGGAAGCGACTTTAGGCCAATCAGCACGATCTGACGCAACACCTCTCTGACGTTTATGCCGTGGCGAAGGATATCCCGGATTACATCGACCAGCAGCAGGGTGTACGCCCCGAGGGCCTCGGCATACGCCTTGACACCAACCATATTACCCCCCCTGTGAAATAGGCGCGTCGGGTTGGACCTGGGAGGCGAGCTCGGTTGCAGCTCGCGTGAAGGTATCGACCTCCGCTGCGGACTGGTGTTCTGAAGCGCTCACACGCCATACGACCAGATCGGTGATGCAATCACCGCTGCGCTTTGTGAAGCTCGCCCCGAGGATAGTGTCAGCATCGATGAGGCCACGGAAAATGGAGCGCAGGAGTCGCGCGTCCTCGATGGAGATCGAAGTCTGATCGATCAGGTTCAGTTTCGTCATCCCAACCAGGAGCTGACGGGTGGTGGCTTGATAGGAGAGTTTCTCCGACACCCCGCACTGCTGCATGGCAGTCACAAAAAGAGCTCCGCTCGGGGTCTCACAGCGGTAGATCGGTGGCGCGTCTCGTTCGTCAGCTGCTACGCGACAGCTTGGTGTGCCCGACAGCGACAAGGCAGTAAGTGGCAGGAGGGTCGGTGCTCGAGCGTCGTGGGAACCGCATGCCCACAGCGCAACACAACTCACCGAGGTGATGAGCCAATAAAATGAGGTGCTAGCTCGATTTCGTGAAACGGGATACATCTTACTTGGGGTGCATTCTCTCAGACGATACGGTGAAGGAATGTACCTCGTTGAGGAATTGTGGCGCAACATCATTAGGCAGGCCTCAGTTCGCAGGCTGGCGTTGCGCAGCGCAACTGTAGCGGGCTGGAAGAGCGACGAATTCTCTTAGGTGAGCACCTTTTCATCCATCTGTGTATGATCCACCTCCACAACGTCTCGAAGCTCTATCCGCCAGACCAAGCCGCTTTGCGTGGGGTTGATCTCAAGGTTGAAGCGGGCGATTTCCTCTTCATAGCCGGTGCCAGTGGTGCCGGGAAGAGTACCCTCCTCAAACTGCTGTTCGGTGCGGAGTCCTCGTCGACCGGTGAGGTGTTGGTGGACGGAAGAAACCTCAGCTCGGTGGGAAAAGATGGGGTCGCAGAGCTGCGGCGTAATGTGGGTGTTATCTTCCAGGACTACAAGCTTCTTCCCCGGCGCAATGTACTCGATAATGTGGCATACGGCCTGGAGGTCTTGGGGGTTGGGGTGCGTGAGCGCAAGCGTCTAGCGCTCCTGCTGCTGCACGCGATGGGGCTTCAGGATAGAGCAGATGCGTATCCGCTCATGCTCTCCGGAGGTGAGCAACAACGCGTGGCGATCGCACGAGCTCTGATCCGAAAGCCCAAGCTCATCCTGGCAGATGAGCCCACCGGTAATCTCGATCACGCAATGAGCAGGCGGGTGTTCGATCTACTCCTGGAGGCGAATGCGGCCGGCGTCACTGTCGTCGTTGCGACCCACAACTTGGGGATTATAGAGGAGTTGAACAGGCGAACGATCGTCCTCGATCGCGGTAAGGTGATCGGAGATTTTACGAACGCCAAGGGGCTCATTCAGTCGTAAACGCTATGGGCGAACAGCAAGAACGAACATCCATCGGCCTGACTACGATTTGGAGCGAGGGGCAAGGGGTCGAGCGGGTCTCGATGAGGGCGCTCGTGGGTCATGTGTTGCGCAGGGCTTACGAAAACATAGCTCGCTCTCCAGTCACCGCCACGCTGACGACCGTTACCATAGCGATAGCGCTCTTCCTGCTGGGGATCTTCCTGCTGGTTGTGCGTAATTGCACGGTGGCCGTTTCGCAGGAATCGAGAGACGTAATGATAAATATTTTCTTGAAAGATGCGGTGAATGCAGAGGAGGCGCAGGCGATTGGAAAGCAGCTCGCACCGCTGCTGGGTGGCTTACCAGTTGTGTATACTGACAAGAGCAGAGCGCTCGAAAGCTTCAAAGTGATGCTCGGAGAGGACGCTGCGATCCTCCAGGGGTTGGAGGCCGAGAACCCACTACCTGCTTCGCTCGATATCGAGCTCAATGAGCCCCAAGAAGCAGAGCAATTGTACCAAAAGCTTTCAGAGCAATTGAAGGGAGATGCGCGGATTGAGTCGATCCGATACAGCCGAGGGGTCATTCAGCAATTGAAGCGAATCCTCGCGGTCGTCGAAGTCGGAGGGCTCATCGGGGTGTTGTTCATCCTGGGCATAGCCGGTTTTATCATCGCAAATACGATTAAACTAGCCCTCTATACGCACCGAATGGAGGTAGAGATAATGCAGCTCGTAGGGGCCAGGCGTGGAGCGATCTACGCCCCGTACGTTCTCGAAGGGCTGCTACAAGGCTTGGTGGGGGCTGTCGTGGGGCTGCTGCTGGTCTTCTCTGTTTTTCTCTTCGTCCGCGATGCGTTGTTACGCACCGACCTGTTACAATTTCTCTTCCCGAGTTTTCAGTTCCTGTCGCTGTGGTCAGGGGCGTGGATGCTCTTGGCGGGAGGGCTCGTGGGGATGACCGGTAGCTTCCTTGCAGTGCGACGTTTCCTTGCTTCGGAGGAGTGATGCGCAGGCTGTGCGTGCGGGGCGCTCTGATATGTCTGTTGTCTGCTGCTGTTGCGGTGGCGCAAGACAGCACAGAACTCGCCGGTAAACTCGAAAAGATCCGGCTTGGTGTGACTCAGCACGAGGGAGAGATCGCGCGTATTCGTACGGAATTCAACGCGCTGCTCAAGCAACGCAAAGAGGCGGAGGCGTCGGTCGGTAAGCTCAAACAGGAGGAGAAGAAGCTGCTCGACAAGGTCGAGAAGCTCGCCCGCGACCGCGACGTTCTCGTTGAGAAGGTTCAGGCTGCTCAGGGGCGAGTTGCTGACCAGCAGATCAAGGTCGCCAGGCGGCTGCGCGCCCTTTACATGGGGTCCTCTGCGTACATCTCCCATTCAAACCTGTGGCGAGCAGAGGGTATCGAGATGGAGAAGATGGCTGTGTATGTGCGCTCAGTTCGTTCTTCGGACCAGCTGCGTATCGGGGCTGTAAAGGCAGCAGTACAGGAGCTCGCCGATAGACGTAGTGAGTTGGAGCGCAGCTACGACGATCAGAAAACCGCTCAGGATGCAGTAACAGCCACGCGTACGAGCGCCGAGGCTCAATCTGCAAAGCTCAAGATGTTGGGAGATCAACTCTCTCAGAAACGTAAGACCGCCGAGGCGTCACTTGCAAAGCTCCGCAAGGAGGCCGAGAGGCTCGAGGCCTTGATGGCCGAGCTGATGAGCGCTGATACGACCGGGCCGAGCGCCGCTGAAGAACAGGGAGCCGACAACCTTTCAGTGCCGGTGCTCGAGACGCCACGGCAGTCCGCGGAGTCAAATACGCCAGGGCCATCGGGCGCTGTCATCGTGCCGACATCGATTCAATTGGTCCCAGGCGGGCTGTTTGCAACAGCGGCGCGCGTTTCGGCCCCGGTAAAGGGTGCGGTGGTACAAAAGTTCGGTAAGGTCAAGGTCACCGAGTTCGCCGACATGATCTTCAGTAAAGGGCTGGAATTTAGCGCGGCGGTGGGCACCGAAGTGTTCGCGGTTCTTGCGGGTAAGGTGGCTTTCGTCGGTAACCTCCCGGGGTATGAGACGGTGGTGGTGGTCGATCACGGATCGCGCAGCTATTCCCTGTACGGTAGGCTCGCAAGCAGTGCGGTCAAGACCGGAGATATGTTGGCACAAGATCAGTCGCTAGGTGTTACCGGTGAGCCCGACCCAAAGGGGCGCAATTTCTACTTCGAAGTCCGAAAGAACGGAAGCCCCGTTGATCCGCAACGGATCTTACGCAGGGTTAGTAGGTAGTGATTCGCTCGGTTAGAGCGACTTCAAAGCCACCTCACGCCAACGTGCGTACGCCTCGGTCGTTGCAGCCCGTGCCGCTGAGTTAGGTTCGACCTCACCCTGCTTTGTCAAACCTCTAAAAGCTTCCTGCGTGCTGAACATTCCGACCCCGATTCCTGCTCCGCGAGCCGCACCCTCGGAACCATCGGTAGAGTACAGCTCCAGCGGCACGCCGGTAATGGTCGCGAAGGTTTCGCGGAAGAGGGCGCTCTGAAACATGTTGGCAGCTCCGGCGCGCACGCGCGTAGGGGCGAGGCCCATAGCGCGCATGATCTCCAGCCCATAGTTCAAAGCAAAGACGATGCCTTCTTGCGTTGCACGCAGGAGGTCGGATCGTGTGTGCGTGTTCAAGTCGATACCCGAGATTGAGGCTCCAACAAGTGCGTTGCCGAGAGTTCGTTCGGCACCGTTCCCGTAGGGCAAAACGGTAACACCACGACTTCCGATCGGACTCTGCTCGGCTAGCGAGTTCATCTCGGCGTAGCTGCTGCCGGTCGGGGCCAAGGTCTGTTTGGCCCACCGATAACAGCTCCCGGTTCCGTTTATACACATCAGGATGCCGACACGCGGGTGAGCATCGGTGTGGTTAACGTGCAGAAAGTTATTCACGCGCGAACGTTTGTCGACACCCAGCGCTTGGGTAACACCGTATATGACCCCCGACGTGCCTGCATTGGCTGCAATCTCACCCGGTTCTAGAACGTTCAGAGCTAGGGCGTTGTTCGGCTGATCGCCGGCGCGGTAGGTGATCGGAGTGCCTTCAGCCAGACCGAGTTCACGCGCGACCTCGGCTCTAACGGTGGAAAAGATGCCGCAGTTTGGGGTGATCGGCGGGATGAGAGCGGGTGAGAGCCCGAACTCTTCGAGCAGGAAGGCAGCGGGCGTGCTGCGCTCGAAGTCCCATAGGATCGCTTCGGAGAGTCCCGAAGGCGTGGTGCCGAACTGTCCGGAGAGCTTCAGTGCGATATAGTCCCCCGGCAGCATGAAGTAGGCCGCCTTCTGGAGTATCTGCGGCTCGTTCTCCTTCACCCACGCAAGCTTGGCGGCGGTAAAATTTCCGGGCGAGTTGCCCAGTCGCTTCAAACAATGCTCCTCACCGAGAGCCTTGAAGGCTCGCTCACCCAGGGCTACCGCACGACTGTCGCACCAGATTATCGAGGCTCGAAGTGGACTCCCCTCTCGATCAACGAGAACTAATCCGTGCATCTGATAGGCGATACCGATCGCCTTTGATGCTTTCAGTTCGGCCGGTTTCTGGCTGCGAATGGTGTCTATGCACCTTCGAACGTGCTCCCACCAGAGGTCTGGGTGCTGCTCCGCCCAGCCCGCCTGAGGAGCTGCTATCGCCATCTCCTCTTCAGGGGAGGTTGCTTGAGCCACTACCCGCCCGCTCTCTGCATCTACGAGGCAGGCCTTGACCGATGAGCTGCCTATATCCAAACCGAGAAGCGTCCCCGTCATATCTTGCTCTCCTATGAGTGCTCAACAGGCTGTGGAAAAATGCTCTTGTGCTGCGAAATCCGATCTTTTGGCGCTGGCCGAAGATGAGAGTACGAAACAATCCTCAATGTATCGCAGACTTCGGCGAGCTGTAGTCGAGTCGTGGATACACCTGCGGTTTTATCGCGGTCTCATCCTCTACCCATCGCCAAAACCTCGAAGTTCTCGCTACAAAGCCATTTCTCCGCAGCCTGTTAGTTACATACCGGGAAGCAGGGTAGTCGAGTTGAGAGGGATCGCAAGGGAAAAAAACAGGCGGTGTGCGGACATGAGCACAGAGTGGGTACAGCCAGAACTACTAACTCTTCGGTTTCACCTGTAAATCGGTCGGTGCTGCGTGAGCGTGCACAGGCCTGCAAGCGGAACCGGGCTCCGAAGTACACGCCCCTTCCGCGCCGCGCGCCACGAAAGCTCTACAGCTCGCAAGAGGTTTTCCAAGATGAGTTTGGCGGTGCTGAGCTGTTTACGACATTCTGATGAAAATCAGGGCCCTTAGGCCTTGTCTCTTACTGTTCGCTCCTGATACTGTACGAGATGTGAGAATCGTTCAGCCTGGGTCGTGTATCCAAGCATTGAGGGAACGATTTCATCAGGTTACGTTCCAGCGGTTAAGGCCCGGACGAGGAGAAAGGATGGCGTCGAAATTTTCGGCCCGAGAAAAGGTTCTTGCAGCTCTGTGTGCGCTCTTCGGGGTGCTGCTCGTCTTTGGTGGACGCAACCTCTCGGAGGTCAGTGCGCGCGAGAAAGGTCAGACCAACCTGTTCCAAGAACTCAAGACATTCACTGACGTACTCTCGGTGGTAAAGCGCGATTACGTCACCGAAGCAGAAAACAAAAAGCTCGTTGAGGGTGCCATTAAAGGCATGCTCGCAGTTCTCGACCCGCACAGTGGGTACCTCGACCCTGACTTCTATCAAGACCTACAGATTCAAACGAAGGGCGAATTCGGTGGGCTTGGAATCGAGATCACCATTAAAGAGGGTCTACTGGTTGTTGTGGCCCCGATGGAGGGCTCGCCAGCCGAGAAGGCCGGAGTACGCCCCGGGGATGTGATCGTCAAGATCGATGGCAAGTTCACCAAGGAGTTTTCGCTTGTCGATGCAGTCAAGCGTTTACGCGGACCGCGTGGAAGCTCAATCCAGGTATCACTGAGCAGGAAGGGTGCGGCGGAGCTGATCGACGTAACTATCGTACGCGACAATATCGCCGTGAAGAGTGTGCGCGGACGGTATCTCGGGGATGGCTTTGGATACGTGCGTGTGAGTCAGTTCATGGAGCACACGGCAGACGACCTAGCCGCCTCGCTCAAGGGCCAGGTGCGAGAGAGTGGGCTTCCAGAGCTGCGTGGATTAATCCTCGATCTGCGAAACAACCCCGGCGGGTTGCTTGCTCAGGCCGTTCGTGTGAGCGACCTGTTTCTAAAAGAGGGGATAATCGTCTACACGGACGGTCGAGTGGAGGCGCAGAAACAGAAGTTCTACGCGCATGCGAAGGGTACCGAACCGGACTACCCGATCGTGGTTTTGGTCAATGGAGGTTCAGCCTCGGCATCTGAGATCGTAGCAGGAGCGCTCAAGGATCACGGGCGGGCGCTCGTTCTTGGTACTCAAACCTTCGGTAAGGGCTCAGTCCAAACGATAACCCCGCTCGAGAACGGTGGTGCACTGACCCTGACAACAGCTCTTTACTACACAAAGAGTGGCAACTCGCTCCAAGCTAAGGGCGTAAAGCCGGACATCGAACTCGAGCCGCTACCCCCTTCGGCGAGTGCAACGGAGCCTGTTAGTAGCCGCTCACCACTCCTGGAGATGCGAGAGGAGGATCTGCCGGGGGCGATATCCAATCCGACCAATCCGGCGCAGGACGATGCCGGAGCGCTTCGAAAGATCAACAAGACCCCGACCGGCAGGTCAGATCTGACGTCGATAAACCCCGAAAAAGAGGATGTGATTGAGTGGGCGCGCAAGGACAATCAGTTCCAGCGTGCCCTTGACCTCCTGAAAACATTCAGTGTTTTCAAGGTTTCTCCGCCCGCAAGCACTTGAACCGGTTGCCCAACTAGACTATACTCGCGCGACTTCCAGGCGCGTAGCTCAGTTGGTTAGAGCGCTTGCTTGACAGGCAAGAGGTCCACAGTTCGACTCTGTGCGCGCCTACCAGGTTGTGCTCGTACGCTTCATCGGAAACCAAGTGGGCGGCCTGGCGTAGAAGGAATAGTAGATCATTCGGTTCTCCTGCGCTGGGGGAGCCCTTGATTGGGCTTTTGCGACGGTGTAGGAAAAGGAGTTTTATGCCAAAGATGAAAACAAACCGCATGGCGAAGAAGAAGCTGTTCCCGAACAAGAACGGGAAGGTCAAGCGTGCCCATGCGTTTTTGAGCCACAACACGGGCAAGAAGAGCGCCAAGCGCAAGAGGAATCTCTCGAAGATGGCGGCAGTAGACAAGACGAACGTCAAAGCAGTTCGCCTTCTTCTCCCCTACGCCTAAGTTAATCCGATTTTGAGACGAGGTAGTCATGAGAGTTAAGCGTGGAGTAGTCAGTCGTAACCGCCACAAGCGTCGTTTGAAGTTAGCGGAAGGCTTTCGTGGCCGGCGCAAGAGCTGCTTCAAACTTGCCAAGCGTGCCGTTGAGAAGGCTTTGCAGTTTTCGTACCGCGACCGTCGTGCCAAGAAGCGTGATTTCCGCGGTCTGTGGATCGTGCGCATAAACGCAGCAGCGCGGATGAACGGCCTGAGCTACAGCAAGTTCATCAGCGGGCTCGACAAGGCCAACATCGAGCTCGACCGGAAGGTGCTCGCGGAGATCGCCTTTCACGATCCTGCGTCCTTTGCGGTGATCGCAGAGAAGGCAAGGGCAGCTCTGTAAGCTGTACGGTTGATGCAATACCCGGATTCTGCACTGCCGGGAGTTAATAGCTCTGGAGCCGGCGCTTCTCAGGTCTCGTACCGGGTAGCGCCGCTTTCACATCTATGGCTCTCCAGGCTTGTAGAGATCGACTCGAGTTGGAATCCACGCCACTGGTCGGAGCAGCTCTTCTCGCAGGAGCTCACGAATCAGGCCGCGCGCGTCAGAGGGATATTTCTCCACGACGACCTGATTGGGTACGCAATTGCTCACGTCGTGTGTGACGAAGCACACATCGTGTCGTTCGGCATCGCTACAGAATGCCGCGGACGAGGGGCGGGGGAGTTCCTTCTGCGCGAGGTTTTGCGTAGCCTTGCGGCGGAGGGCGTGGGGGTAATAACGCTCGAAGTTCGCCTTTCGAACAGCAGTGCGCAGGCGTTGTACGCTAAGGTCGGTTTCGACATCGCAGCTGTTCGGCGGCGCTACTACTCCAGCAACAATGAAGATGCCCTCATGATGCGCTTGGACCTGCAAAAAGGCGGAGGGTGAGATCCCACTATGTACCGAACTCTGATACAGCCAGCGCTTTTTGCCCTTGACCCTGAAACGGCGCACAACACGATGCGCGGATTGGCGAGTGTTGCGAATCTCCCGGCCGTCTGCCGGATGGCTCGAAAGATCTACCACGTGAGCGACCCGCGTCTAGCTGTCTCTGTAGCCGGTATCGATTTTGAGAACCCAATCGGCCTTGCGGCCGGTTTTGACAAGAACGCCGAGCTGCTCGGGTTGTGGACCGCGCTTGGGTTCGGTCACATAGAGCTCGGAACGGTGACGGCTCAGGCGCAGCCGGGAAATACACGCCCAAGGATCTTCAGGCTCGCTCGGGATCGCGCCTTAATCAACCGTATGGGGTTCCCGTCGCAGGGCGCCGATGCGTTCGCACGGCACCTCGCGAGTACCCGTGCAAAGATTCCGCACCTACCTCCGCTCGGGATCAACATCGGCAAATCTAAAGTCGTCGAGCTGGACATGGCGCTCGATGATTATCGCTACTCCTTCGTAAAACTGGCGCCACTTGCGGATTACGTGACGGTAAATGTGTCGTCACCGAATACGCCCAACCTGCGGCAACTGCAGGACCGTGAGCGGCTCAGTGAGCTTTTATCGGCTTTGAACTCGTGCAACCAGTGGAACCGTCCGATCTTTCTCAAGGTTGCCCCGGACCTCACCCCTTCGGCGCTCGAGGAGGTTGTGCAGTGTTGCATAGACAATAGCATCGCCGGGATTATCGCGACGAACACCACCCTAGGCCGCGAAGGGCTTACGACCCCGATAAGCGAAGCCGGAGGACTATCAGGTGCTCCGATAACTGCGAAGTCTCTCGAGGTGGTGCGCTTCCTTGGCACGGCGATAAAGGGCCGGCTGGCGCTCATCGGCGTTGGCGGCATCTTTAGGGGTGAGGATGTGCTGGCGATGCTCGCCGCAGGTGCCTCGATGGTGCAGGTCTACACAGGACTGATCTACGAAGGGCCCGGGCTGATCCGAGCGCTCAACCGCTACCTGATACGTTTCATGGATACGCATGGGTGTCGCTCCCTCTCAGAGGCTGCAACTGCATGGTCGGATATCCGGCGGGTAGCTTAGGGAAACGCGGCAAAATACCTAGCTTGCTTGACACTGCGCGAGTGCGGCGTTTGCCTGATCGAGCTGTTGTCTGCGGAAAGCTAGAAATTGTTGAGACTGAACGACCCGTTGCGCTTGGCGCTCGATAAGCCGGTTTCCGTATCGGACGTAGTTCTCCAGGCGGCTCTGTGCCTGAAGTGCGCGGTTGTCAGCAGCGCGTATCGTTTGGTTGCGCCTGTTGCCGCGTGCTATGGCACATTGAGCGAGACCCCAAATATTCCAGCCCCAGCAGAATCCGTAGTAGGAATCCGGCTGCGAGCGAACCAGATCAGCGTCGAATCGAGCCTGGTCTACCTGCGCCTGCATAATCAAAGTCCTGTCTTCGACCTGATTTTTCGTGCGGTAGAGGTTATCTATCTCTCTGTTCAGGTTGTTCTCCGCGGTCTGCACGTTACGCTGCGCGGTGTTGACCTGTTGTTGTTGTGAATTACAGTTAGTGGCTGCCCATGCAGATGTAGACAGCGTAACAAACAGCAGAGCTCCAATCAGGTAGGGGATACGATTCATGGCAACGTCCTGAAAAGATTTTCTGCAGCGACCGTATCAGAAAACAGCGATAAGTAAAACAGGATTTATGTTTGGAGCGCCCCCTCCCCGCCTAGACTAGCAGGGGATTAGCGCCGTCCCAGACTCAGTGAAAAGCGTTGGTCCCAGTGGGAGTAAACAAATATCGAATGCTTCGAGGGATTTGACTAGAGTAGCGGCGGTTGGTGACTGAGTTTGACCTAGGTAGGGGTGGTGAGGTACACTCCCTAAGCACTCCCGGGTTCGAATAAGGTTGTCCCGGAATACTGCCGCGGCTGGGGAAGAGATACCTGTTCGTCAGTCAAGTATCAACCCTCTTATCGCTAAGGTTTCGGTTGGCCTCTGATTTCGAATCATTAAAAGGGTGACACCTTCCGCGTAGACGACGAAGGTAGTTTCAGACGAAGTCTACTGCACCGCGCTTACTGGAGCCTTCCCAAAGGAGGGGAATGACCTTGAAAAATAAGAACTCGGGATCGAAGTCGGCACACCTGAAGATAGCAAATACCAAATCGACTTCCTCTGGAAAGGGTGAGAAGAAGGTAGTGCGCCGGGGGACAGCTGCGGCGGCCTCGCCAGCTAAAGCGGTCATCCAAAAGATTCGAGCAGCACAGTCATCCGCGAGTGTTGCTCGCGAAAAGGGTATCTCCCCAAAGGCGCCTTCTAAAGCAGCTCCGACTTTGACGGCAGTCAAACCCGAAAAGACTAAATTGAAGCTCGTCGCCAAGGCCGGAGCCCGTGTTCCGGTGACGAAGATAACCCGCTCTGAGCCGAGTCAACTTGGGCACAAGGTCATCTCTGGACCGTTCGGAGGCGAGGGTGGTTCAAAGCCAGTACTGGCGGTGCGTACCGTATCGGCTGAGAAACCCGCAGTGAATACGACCACAGTCTTCGAGGCAGTTTCTTTCAAAGTCGGCGACAAGATCGTGTATCCAGGCCACGGCGTGGGAGAGATTGAAGGCATCCGCACAACTGTTTTAGGCGGGCAGGAGCACCACATCTACAACATTCAGATCTTAGACAGCGGTATGAAGGTCATGGTGCCGGTATCGCAAGCGGCGGCCGTAGGGCTTCGACGGATCATCGACAAGCGCGCCATCGACAAGGTGTACGAGATCTTGAAGGATCGTGATTTCAAGATCGATACGCAGACCTGGAATCGGCGCTTCCGCGAGTATTCTCAGAAGATCAAAACAGGTTCAGTCTACGAGATAGCGGTGGTTCTGCGCGATCTCTCGGTGTTGAGTGCCGACAAGGAGCTCTCCTTCGGTGAGAAGAAGATGCTCGATATGGCAGAGACGCTACTAGTATCTGAGATAGCGATCGCTAAGGCTCGCCCGCACGACAAGGTCGTGGGTGAGTTGCGCTCTCTCTTCACGTAAACAGCTCATGGGGTATTGCGTAGTCATACCGGCGGCCGGACAGGGCATCCGGATGGGTGCTGCTGTACCCAAGGTTCTCCTAGACTGCCACGGCCCAGTCGGGCGAGAGCCCAACTCTAGCCGCTCAATCTTGGCTAGCACGGTTGCAATCTTCGATAGTGATCCACACTGCGATGCGGTCGTCGTTTGTGTACCCTCTGACTGGTACGAGCAGTGTCTCCAGGAGGTCTCGTTCGCCAAGTGCGCTGCTGTGGTGAATGGCGGCGCTACCCGGCAGGAGTCAGTGTCGCGCGGTATCTCGGCGCTCATTGAGCGATTCGGTGTAGGAGATAACTCCATAGTTCTTGTGCATGACGCAGCTCGGTGCTGTGTGAGCCCCCAACTGATAGCGCGTGTCGTCGAAGGTGTCATCCAACATGGGGCGGTGACCGCTGCACTTCCAGTTGCTGATGCCTTGTGTCGAGCGCAGGACGGCGTGCTGACTACGTACGTTGACCGTGAATCGCTCTGGTCAATTCAAACACCGCAAGGGTTTTTTGTGCGCGACCTAATTGCTGCTCACACTACAGCCCTCAGGGAGGGTATTCAGGCGCTCGACGATGCGGCACTCGTTGCACGTTCGCGACCTGTTCACGTAGTGATGGGCGATCGGCTGAACATAAAGGTGACACACCCCGACGATCTGCACGCAGCGGGCGTGATACTTTCAGGGGGTAGCTAACGATGGAGATACGTATCGGGCAAGGTATCGATATACATCCGTTTGCAGAGGGAAGGCGTTGTGTGCTCGGTGGTGTCGAGATTCCAAGCGACAAGGGGCTGCTCGGACACTCTGATGCCGATGCCTTGTTGCACGCTCTCATCGATGCCGTCTTGGGCGCGATGGGGCAACGCGACATCGGTACGCTCTTCCCTGACGACGATAGTGCCTATGAGGGGATCGATAGTCGTATTCTCTTGGAGCGCGTGTGGGAGCTCGCCGCACGCCAGGGGTGGCAGCTCGTGAATGCAGATATGACTCTACTCGCAGAGAAACCGAAGGTAAAACCCTACGTGAAAGAGATGCAAAAGCGCATCAGCGATGCTCTTGGGTGCGAAGCAGGGCGCATAACGATCAAGGCTACCACTACGGAGAGGCTCGGATTCATCGGTCGCGAGGAGGGGGTATTGGCGACCGCTGTTGTGTTGTTACAGAGGGGATAGAGCGCCTCTGTCGGAGAGCTCTTTTGAGTTCGATTGGTGTGGGCAAGAGAGCTCCAAGCTAAATCCTTTCTAAAAAAGAAAGCTCGCTTGCCCACCGTGTAAAGTAACTCCATCTCCAGTACGTCGATGTTACCGAGCGCGCTGATTCTGCAACACCTCGAGCGCCACAACCATCCCGATACGAGCCATGATTAGCATGGTTTCTCGGAACGCTTCTTCGTCCTCTCTGCTCCATTCGCGGCGCAGTGGAGGAGTAGCGTAGACAGGGGTGCGCTCTGTAGACCGCGGTGCGAAGCTACGAGGTTGCCCGCGCATCACACCGTGTGCTGAGTTCCCGAAAGAAGAACTCCGGCACCCGGGGCTAGACAGAGATACTAATAAACACAACACGACAACGAGCTTCCTCATTTCAAAACCTCCTTGTAAGAGGGAAACTCTTGGGCTCAGAACTCTTCCAGGCCCACCGCCTCTATTATGCGGTTTCAATAGCGGGGGGTGATTTAACAGGCTGCGGAAAGATGGCTTCGTAGCGAGAAATTCGAGGTTTTGGTGATGGGTAGAGGATGAGAGCGCGAAAAAACCGCAGGTGTATCCACGACTCGACTACAGCTCGC
>JBBAUR010000058.1:0-21458 GCA_040398075.1 Bdellovibrionota bacterium
GAGTCCGGGGCCAAGGCGAGAGTGCACTCGCATAGCGGCATCCACGACGGCTCCGTTGATTTGATTTGTTTCCATCCCCCCCCTCTGTGTTCCTCTCAAGTCCTCTGTGGTTCCAATCCAAAAGCCGTAACCCGCGATAGAGGTAGAACGTTTCGAGCAGCGACCCGGAATTATCGATGAAGATCTTTTTGCCTCGCAGGGAATATAAGCGAGAGGTCGCATGGAAATCGGTGTTTCCGGACAGACACTAGATAGTCTCTTTCTGTAGCTAGAGTTTTTTTGTCTTCTACGGCGCAACTCGGGCAAACCAAAGTTGCGCTCGCCTGGCTATTCTCATTCATTTTTTTCAAAAATGAATAAGGCTGGGTCTATTACTAATGAGTAATCAGACCCCGAGGGAAGGATTCTTAGCGACCTCCTTGAACTACTCGACCGTCACGCTCTTCGCGAGATTTCGCGGCAGATCGACGTCTGTGCCATTCATCACCGCAACGTGGTAGGCCAAGAGCTGCAGCGGAATGTTGAGCAATAACGGACTGAGCTCCGGTGACACGTACGGCACTCGGATGATCGCTTCCGCATTCACCCCAAGGGCGCGATCCTCAGGTGCATCAGTAACTACCAGGATCCGTGCTCCTCGTGCCTCGACCTCTTTGAGATTCGAGAGAGTTTTTTCGAAGAAAAGCTTCTCACGTTGCAGGATCATGACGACCGGCATCTGCTCGTCAATCAAGGCAATTGGTCCGTGCTTCATCTCCCCGGCAGGGTAACCTTCGGCGTGGATGTAAGAGATCTCTTTGAGCTTGAGCGCACCTTCCAGAGCTATAGGATAGCAATTTCCCCGTCCGAGAAAGAGGAAGTCGCGCGCGTGACACAATTTCTTGGCGGCCGTAACGACATCGGCGTTCACCTTGAGCGCATTCGACACCGCCTGCGGCAGCTGCATGAGCGCATGCAACAGCCTCCGGCGATCTTCGGCATGTACCGTCTCGCGCTGCTGCGCCAGGTAGAGCGCCAGGAGCTCGAGGGCTACCAACTGCGTCGAGAAGGCTTTGGTCGAGGCAACACTTATCTCCGGTCCTGCGTGTGTGTAGAGAACCATATCAGCTTTGCGACAGATCGAGGCTCCGACCACATTGCAGACTGCAAGGGTCGTCCCCTTGCCGACTGCACATTCAAGGGCGCCGAGGGTATCGAGGGTCTCACCGGACTGCGAAACTGCCACCACCAGGGTATCCTCGTCTATCAGATGTCGCCGGTAGCGAAACTCCGAAGCGTAATCGACGTCACACGGTATGCCGGCAAGTGACTCGATGAAGAATTTTCCCTCCAGACACGCATGCCACGCCGTGCCACATGCAACAAGCACGACACGCTCGAGCTTTTTCGCACACCCTCCCAAACGCTCTAATTCGGGGAGCAGTATCGAGCCCTCGTCTTCGGAAAAGCGCCCCCTCAGGGTGTCGTTGAGCACCGATCCTTGGTCGTGGATCTCCTTGAGCATGAAATGCTTGAAGCCCCCCTTCTGGGCTGTAATCGGATCCCACGACACGGTTTGAGCGCGCCTGATAACGGGGGTTCCTCTGTTTTCCACATACACGGATTGGGCCTTTACTTCGGCGAGATCACCGTCCTCGAGGATCACGATGGTACGCGTATGCGGGAGCAGAGCGGGAATGTCACTCGCTACAAAATTCTCGTCTGCGCCGAGGCCGAGAATGATCGGTGTCGAGTTCTTCGCGACCAGTATGCGATCTGGGTGCTCGGAGTCTATCGCCAGAAAAGCGTAGCTTCCCCGGATCTCTGCACACAGTGCACGCATCGCTTCGAGCGGAGTCTTTCCTTGCTCCAAGAAGCGATTGAGAAGATGGGCTGCGACCTCAGTATCGGTTTCCGACTTGAACACACACCCCTGTTTCTCGAGCGCCGCACGAAGTTCGAGGTAGTTCTCTATGATTCCGTTGTGAATCAAGCTCACCCGCCCTGCTGAATGCGGATGAGCATTTGTCTCGGTCGGCCGGCCGTGAGTTGCCCAACGCGTGTGCCCTATGCCGAGTGAGGACTTGGTTGAGCTACTCCTCTTGCTCAGAGCGGCTTTCAACTCTGAGAGCTTGCCGGTAGCGCGAATAATCTCGATGCTCCCCTGGACCGAGAGTGCAACACCCGAGGAATCATACCCGCGGTATTCGAGCGCCTCTAAGCCTCCGACCAGGACAGGCAAGGCATCACTGTTTCCGATGTACCCGACGATTCCACACATATTTTACACGCCTCACATCACCCTGACGAAACTACCCTGAGCGCCCCTACAGGAGGGATCTACCACGTCTTAGAGAGCTCCTACAACGATAGAGCTCTAGGCAGCAACCCGACACGCCTCGTCTAGTGCACCGCTGAGCGGTCCTTCGACCATCGTCCTGTATAGCTGGGCGTAGCGCTCTACCATACGTTCGACCGAATAGCGCTGTGTAATCCTGGTTCGAGCTCGTAGCCCTATCTCCGCACGCTTCTCAACCTTAAGGGCGAGCATCTCGGCGATCGCCGCGCCCAAAGCCAGCGGCTCTTCCGGGGGAACCAGCCTCCCTACTCCGTATAAAACCTCCTGGGCGGCCCCTACATCGGTGGCAACACAAGGAACTTCGCACGCCATGGCTTCGGCAAGCACGTTGGAGAAACCTTCGTTACTCGATGAGGAGGCGAATACATCCAAGCCCGACATGACTGTCGATATGTCGTGCCGTTCCCCGAGCAGATGTACGCAGCGCGATATCCCTAGCTCGGATGCCAGGGTCGTGAGTCGTCTATTGTCTCCAGAAACCCCCCTGCCGACGAGCACGAAATGCGCATTACTCCCCCCCCTCACCACAGCTGCAGCGGCTCGTAAGAACCCCTCGAAGTCCTTCTGCGGATGATACCGCCCGATAGCTCCAACTACGAGGCACCCGTCAGGGAGACCTAATTCCCGTCGCAATGCGGAGCGCGCGGTACCTATGCGCTTGAACTTCGACATGTCCACCCCATTTGGAACGACGAGGCGCCGGTGTGGGTCGAATCCCAGCGACTCGTGCTGGACGGCGGCCAACTCGACGCAGTAAACGATTCGACTTACCCACGGCGACAACCTCGCGCCGGCTCGGATCGCCAAGCGTGTGCCGAAGCGGTCTCGAGAGAGATCGTAGAGGCAGCGCCTCACGTTCCACACGACCGGCGCCGCGATACCGGAGATCTTGGTAGCAATGAGCGCGGCGATGTTGGCATGGTACATCCAACCCTGAACAACGTGCGGTCGCCACCCTTTAATTACGCCTCGAAGTTTCGCGAGCCCTGCCAAGCTCGGGATTCCTCTGTGCATCCCGAGCTCGAGCACCGGAAATCCCGTAGTCTCGAACTCAGACGAGAGCGTTCCCCTTCCCGCCAAGCACACGACCTGCGACTCGAACCCAGCTCGCTCGAGTGAAGCGACCAGCCGCAGCAACGTCCGTTGAGCACCATCCGGTGAGAGATCGGTAATGCAGTGAAGAACCTTGATCTTGCTCATATTGTTGTGCTCTCAAACAGCCCTCCTGCCTGCGCTCGATCACTGACGTTTCTCGAAGACAGAGCATAGTGCACGGGTGCGCTAGCTATCGTGGCATAACATGCACACGTTCCAGCAGCTCTGTTTAAACAATAATAGGGGAACAGATAGGTATGAGGTGGATCACCGGCCTCATCATGTGCGTGGTAGGTACCTTTTTACTCGGAGCCCGGCTCGACTCTGCGTGGTCTGGTCATCAAGGTATATCCCAGCTAGCATTACAGGAAGGTGATGCAGACGATGATGACGAGGGGCCCGAATACCGAGAGGCTCCTCCGATTATTCCCGACGTCGAGGGCTTCGGAATTAATGCGTATGCTGGCAGCGGAAGGCATCGCAGACCCTTCCACACCAACGTCATCCGTATCACCCGTTTGGACGATGCGGGCCAGGGAACTCTCCGTGAGTGCGTGGACTATCGCGGCCCACGCACGTGCATCTTCGAGGTGGGAGGCGAGGTAAAGCTACGCAGCGCTTTGCGCGTTCGAGCGCCATACCTTACTATTGCCGGCCAAACTGCCCCGAATCCGGGAATAACTCTTACTGGGGGAACTCTGCGCATAGAGACCAACGATGTGCTCGTGCAACACCTCGCGGTTCGTCCCGGCGATGAACGCGACGGTGTAGTTCCATCCTCTCGTGACGGGATCTCAGTCGGGGTAGAGGCACCAGGCTCGGCACACCACATCGTACTCGATCACCTCTCTGTTACATGGGCGATCGACGAGAACGTTTCTACCTGGTTCCGCACTACCCGTAATGTGACGATCAGCAATTCGATTATCGCCGAGGGTCTCGACAAATCAATTCACCCCAAAGGGGCACACAGTAAAGGACTCATGATTGGGGACGGCTCTCGTCGTATCTCCGTTCTGCGAAATCTGATAGCCAACAACATTGAGCGCAATCCGTACCTCAAGCCTGGAACGAGCGTCGAATTCATCAACAATGTCGTCTACGGCTGGGGACCCGATGGAGGATGGTCTCTGTGCAACGTGACCGACAACGTCGGACGCGGAGAGGCAGTTCTGCTCTCGTTCATCGGAAATTATTACAAACCAGGACCTTGGAGCTTCATAGGTGCCCCACTGTACGGGAAGAAGCTCGCACCTGGCACCCGGGTTTTTGCCCAGGGAAATATCGGCCCGACTCGCAAAGATGACTCCGAAGAGGATTGGAAGATAGCATCGTTGCCACCCAACCCGTACCGGGCCCCCACACCTCCGTTCCGAGGCGCACGCATGCGGAAGTTTCCCGCGCAGGAGGCGTACGAGCGCGTTCTTAAAACAGCTGGAAGCCGTCCACGACGCCGCTCGACGATCGACGCACGCATAGTGGAGGACGTGCGCAGCGGGGGTGGTGGTATAAAAGATTGCCTCGATGGATGTCGTAACGCGGTTGGTATGATTCGAGCTGAAGCCGCTACGACTACCCGACTCTCGCTTCCCTCCGAGCTCTTCGCGCAGAGCGACAAAAGGGGATATACGCGGCTCGAGACGTGGCTCCACGAACGCGCCAAGCAGCTCGAGTAGTCGAAGCGATGTGACGTGCTCTGCGCAGGCGCCTGCTAGGGACTAAACCTAGCCTCATTCATTTTTGAAAATGAATGAGAATAGCTGGGCGCCTGCGCGCACCCGTCACTTTTCGAACGCTACGAGCGCTGCATCCAGTTCGGATTCAGTGAGCATATCGCTCGTGACGGTGACCGTACGTCGATTCACGGCGTACGTCGGCCACGTCCCAACCTTGTCTCGAATTGCAAGGGTCCGCGCCTTGACCCCCGCTATGATGCGAAGATCGTCTGTATTCCTATTCCAAGGTCTCGAGCCAGCTTTAGCCATCACCGACTCCAACGTCATCGAAGCTGAGAGAGGGGTAGGTCCCGTCAGGACCCGCGTAGCCGTTCGATACTGCAACTCTACGTTACTGATCGCCGATGCAAGGTTGTCAGACAGGTAGATCCTCGAATTGGACGGGGTATCGGCAGAGTACACAGCGTATGCGCTCTTGAGACCCGCCGGCCCTGACTGATAGACGTTTCCAATTACGTCCAGATAAACGGGGATGTCTTTCTTGTCGAGGTCGGAGATGTTTGTGGTATTCCAGGAAGATGTTCCACCCCACCCGTACACCACGTTGTTGAGCATCTCCCCCCGCGTGTCGTACTTCCACCGGATATTTCTGTCATAGTTGGAAGCGAGCAGGTTACCAACGAATCTGATGTCGCGGCCGCGTTCACCCACCAGCACTCCGTTCCCGCGTGGGCCGAGTGGATGGATCGAACGGTACAACGCCTCTGCGATGATACTGTCCTGCACGAGAACATTCTCCACCGGGCCAACGGTTGTCACGTTCGAGTCCACTCCCCACGACATCGAGAGGTTTTCGAGGCGTATATTACGCGTCGCAAGCCCTTTGATGGTGATCGAACGCCGCTGTTCGGGAGGTGTTCCTGAAGAGCCATCGCCGCTACGAATTGCCATGTGCTCGAGTCGTACATCGTGCGTCTGGATCGAAAAGCCTCCGTTCGTGACCAGGATACCGGGTGCCGGTGCAGTTTGACCGGCAACGATCAGATCGGGCTCTACCACAACGAGGTCGGAAGCCAATTTGATACGGCCGGACAGTTCGAACACGCAGACCCGTGGCTCAGCGAGCGCAACGCATTGACGCAAACTTCCAGAACCTGAATCCGACAGCGAGGTCACCTTGACTACCTTGTACCGCTTCTTGGTCGTCGGAGTTGCCGTTGCAATCCCAATCGAGGTAGATGTCGGCGCCGGTGTCACGGTAGCTACTACGGTCGGGACCGTAGTACTCGTCGCAGTCGGAGGTACGACCGTCGGAACGCTCGTCATCGTAGCGGTAGGCACTGCAGTTGCGATTACTACCGGCGTATTGGTAGCAGTCGGCACGACTGGGGTCGGCGTTGGTGTGGCAGTGGGCACGACCGTCGGGGTCGAGGTGGCTGTTGCTGGCACCGGTGTTGGAGACTGAGTCGAGCCCCCCGGTACGGAGTCCCCGGTAAATGAGAAGATGTAGTTCTCGAGGTTCGTATATCCGTTGGGTGCGATCGCCATCGCATTACTCGGGATCGTAAAGGTGCGGGTCGTGGTCGAAAGTATAGACCATGCATCCTTCGGATTGTTCGAATCCTTGATCGAACCATCGACCAAGATCCTACCAGGTGTGGGACAGAATCCACTTCCTCCCGTTCCCGTCACACAACAGGTAGCTGTAGTCGTGCAGTCCTTGTGTTTCCCGGTATCCGTGAGTGTCTCATTGATGATCCGTGTATCATGAGGATACCGATTCCACGGGCGCGCTCCAATGACTGGAGCCAACTCATTGAGAAGCACCTCGGGAGCCACCAATTGGGTTGCTGCATTGGAGAGCGGGAAGGCTGGCGACGTTGCCTGCATCGAAGAGGGCAACCCCTTACCATTTGCATTGGCGATAAGCCACTCACTGCCGGAATCGGTCGGTCGGGTGTTGGTTCCGATATTGTGTGAAACGTACACGCGTGAAGCCAGCGGCGTGGAGCTGCTGTAGTAAAATACCGGAGATGTGGTATCTACACTTGTTGGTCCGCGCTTGTAGACGTTAGACATGAAATTGATCCTATTCCCCGTAGCACCGGATGAAAAATCCATATTCCATTGATTGTACCCGGCAGTATTCGAGTTAGCGAAGTTGTACACAAAGTTGTTGAGGAACTCTACGTCAGAGTTACTCTTCATACGCACGTGACGTCCGTTCGAGTTGGCAACGATATTGCGGTAATAGGTGACGTTCTTGGTATTCGAGCCGAGCAGCGAAAACATGGAATGCTTTCCTTCGGTGTCACCGTGATTGGAATTGTTGAGTCCTTCGGCTATGAGGGAATTCGAGATGGTCAGGTTTTGTATCGGCGTTGTGCCGTCCGAGGTTCCATTCACAGCAGTGTAGGTAGAGATCGATTCGTCCATCCCCCAGGAGACAGAAACGTGGTCGAATACGACTCGCTCGACCGGATCCGACGAACTGACTCCCCAGACACCAAAGCCATCTCGATCTCCAGCTCGTATTCCGTTACCTCCGTCGGTCGGAAGATTTCTGTCGCCTGGACGTGATGCTATGTGCTGAATCAGCACATCGTCAGCCTGTACGACTATCGAGCCGTCCCGGACCTGAATACCGGGATACGGCGCCGTTTGTCCGAACACCGATACGTTCGGGGACTTGATTGTGATACGCGTCAGGAGATTGATGTACCCTGCGACTTCGAACACACAGGTGCGTGGCCCTGTAGCGGTCAAACACGCTCGCAGGGACCCAGTTCCGGAATCGTTGAGGTTCGTGACCTTGATTATCTGTGTTGAGGCTGGTGACGTCCCGCGTCCAGAGCCGGCCACGGTCGTAGTCCCGAATCCGACCGCTCCGGGGAACACAGGCAGCGAGGACGTTTGTGCGAATACATCACGTGCACCGCATAGGCAGGCCACGGCAAACATCACCACGAGCACTGATTCCAGTAACAGCGTGCCGCAGGGATTCCCTACAACAGAACAGAAACGACACACAAGAGAGCCTTTGTGCCCACGCGACGAAGAGAGCTCCTCATTGAACATACCCACAACCCTCACTCAGTACTCCCCGAGCCATCAACATGCGTCGGAAAGAACGAGAAAGGTTGGGGAGCAAGCCGATGCCGAAAGCAAACAAGCCAGGGCACCGAAAACCAATCTGAACGAACCGACCAAAACCGCGAGGTCTGAGGGGAGACTTTTCTATCGTCCTTCTCGAGAACCTCGTATACGAATCCTCTGAAACTCCGCCACTACATCTGCGGAGAGAACCTACAATCGGCAAACGCCAACCGTGCTCTACCTCTACGCTACGGCTCCAGCTTGAGATCGGCTAGCGTTTTTTTCGTAAAAAACACCACTGATAAGGAGCACACAGCTATTGTGACAACATGGATCGATCGTATCCCTCTGATAAATCACGCGCGGATAGGAAAAGCTTCTACAGACGCTCGATACTTACAAAGACCACCGGAGACGTCCCGAGCTATAAAGTAGTTTGGCGAGCGCGCTATCTGTACACGATGGCGCCTATATAGACAGCGTGTGTCTCAAAAGTACGTTCGAATAGCTGCACAAATCAAGCAGCAGAGGATGTGCCGAAGCGACAGTAACTTCCGGGGATAGCTGCTGTGAAGATCGGTTTACTGTCGGACGAACCAGGCGTGAAACCGTCTCATCCCCTCTTCGAACGATGTATGTGGGGCGTAACCTAAGAGCTGTCGGGCTTTGCTGACATCTGCATTGGTAATTTCGACATCGCCTGGTTGAGGTGGGTGCTGCTCGATGACCAACTTCTTGCCGCTGACCCGCTCGATGATGTCGAGCGCTTCGTTGAGTGAAACGGTATCCGAGTTACCGAGATTGAAGATCTCGTAGCCCAAGGGGCGATCAATCGCCTGAACAAATCCGTGCACAAAGTCATCGACGTAAGTGTAATCACGCCGAGTTGTCCCATCTCCGAACTTACGGACAGGCTTACCACTCAAGGCTGCAGACAGGAACAACCAGGGCGCCATATCCGGTCGGCCACGTGGCCCGTAAACCGTGAAGGGCCGAACGACATTTATGTGCATGGCGTAGAGGTGATGGTAGGTATAAGCGAGCACCTCCGTCGCCTTCTTCGTCGCTGCATACGGAGATATGGGACGGTCTGTGGCGGAGTCATCTTCCTTGAACGGTACACTCGCGGAGTTTCCATACACCGACGAAGACGAGGTTATGACACTATTTTCCACACCTATGCGACGAGCCACGTCGAGGACGGAGAGTGTCCCCTGTACGTTCGCTTGTTGGTAGACAAACGGGTCTTCGATCGACGGGCGCACGCCCGCACGAGCGGCCAGATGAGCGACGTGTGACACACGGTTTTCCCGGAATATCTTTTCGAGTAACGGCGTGTCTATGAGATCTCCCTCAACAAAGGAGAAGCTGGGGTGCTTTTGAAGCACCGCGAGGTTACGACGCTTGTTTTCTACCGGGTAGTAATCATTGACGTTGTCCAAACCGACGACAAAATCACCACGATTCAACAGCCGCTCTGCGACGTGCGACCCGATAAATCCCGCAGCACCGGTTACCAGAATACGTTTCATTCCTCGTGTACAACTCCCTCTCTATACTGGAGCCGATATCATGGGGCCAAATCGACCCGAAGGCAATCTCCGAGCAGCTTTTTGCCAGATAAGCCGTCATCCACCATAACCCCCGTATACGATCATGTCGTATCCATCACCCTTGGTATCTAGATCGTTGAGAACAACTCCTAAGACCCGCGCGTTGACTCGCAGGAGTCTACGGCGGGCTTCTTGAGCCACCTTTCGGTCAGTTACCCGGCTCCGAACCACGAGCACCACGCTGTCGACCAGGCGAGACAACATTAATCCATCGGCCACGGGCAAGAGTGGTGGGGAGTCCAGTAGTACGAAATCGTAGCGGTGTTGAAGATCATGAATGAGGTGTCCCATCGCGTGAGATCCCAGCAGCTCAGCCGGATTAGGGGCCCGGCTTCCGGCGGGTAAGATATCCAAACACGGGACAGAGGTCCGGTGAATCACCTGATTCAACTGAGCGTGATTAGTGAGAAGATCAGTGAGCCCTACCCGCGTCGGAGCTTCCTGCGGGTGAAAGATCTCACTGAGCTGAGACACCCTGAGATCAGCATCAATCATCAATGTACGATGGGATGCCTGTGCAAGGGTCACTGCAAGGTTGGAGATAATCGTAGTCTTTCCCTCTCCCTTCATGGCGCTCGAGATCATAACGACGCGCGGGGGATTGTCGGCCGAGGAGAGAAGAATACCCGCTCGAATCGTTCTCAACGCCTCGGACACAGCATCTCCCGGTGCCGAGACAGCAACGATCCTCTGCGGGAGGGAAGAGGCTGCCTTCGAAGACTCCATCGAACCGCCGGCCACTGATGGCTTCGACTTCTGCTCGCCTTCAGTCCGAGACTGAGTAAGGAGCTTCCTGACTTTAGTCGGCAATCTCTGATTATCCTCGTCGAATTGAGGAACAGCTCCCAAGAGCGGCAGGTCCAATCCGGTTTGCACCTCTTCGCTGCTCTTGAAGGTGGTGTCGAATGACTCCAGAATAAACGACACAATCAAGCCGGTTCCCAAACCCAGGAACGTGAAGAGGACCAGAATAAGGTCTGTTTTGGGAGCGCTCGGTGAAGTAGGCAGTGCTGCATAGTCACTCACGAACACGTTACTCGACATACTCTGAGCGCTAATCTCGATCTCCTTTACCTGTTTGAGCACAGCTTGGTAGAGATCTCGCAACGAAGCTGCTTCCTTGCTCAACACGTTGTATTGGATCAAGCGCTTTGACGTTTCATGTGCGGTCGATTTTTCGCGCTCAATCTGCTCGCGTAGCTTTTCCTCGCCGTTTCGCTCGGCTTCGAATTGGCTCCGTAATCCACGCACCGTGCGCTTCCGCTCATCCTGTATCGACCGCTTGAGGTTATCGATCTTGGCCCGTAGCTCTATCATAGTTGGAAACGCAGCAGTGACTCGGCTACCCATAGTTGCATACTCAGCCTCGGCTTGCTTGAGGTTCACGCGCAACTGTCTCGTGATCTCGTCATCGGTAGCCGAACCCTCGTCTGCCCCCTTGCTCGTGGCTTCCGATAGCAAGCTCTCTGCTTTGATCCGGCGCGCTGTTGCATCGGCTAGCATCCCTGCCAAGCCCTCGATCTGCCGGATGGTCATGTTCCCTCCCTGTTCATTTGGCAAGGTAAGCAGCTTGTTCCTCTCCGCATAGGTCGCCAGGGCTTGTTCGGCAGTAGTAACACGTGCCTCCAGGTCGCTTGCTTGTCGTTGTAGCAATTGAAGATTGACCGCTATCGACTCCTGTCTTTCACGTTGGAGGTGATCGATGAAGCCGGTAGCGTGAGCATTGGCCAGCTGTTGGGAGAGCCGTGGGTCAGCCGATGTGACTGCGATGCGTACGAGATTCGTCTCATGAATCGGAGTAATGTCGACGAGTGAGAGGTATTTTTGAATGATTCCAGGCTTGTGAACGAAGTGATCGTCGTGCGCAAAAGGCTCTGTCTCGCTCGTCTGCTGAGCGCCAAAGAGCGTGGATCTGACGAGATTCTTGACATGGTCGATGTAAGAGCGTCGTGTGCTCCAATACTGTTCGAGCTCCTGATAGATATCGTCTCTGGAAAGCACCTGATCCGCGAGGCCCGCAAGATTCAATTTGGCGACCGTGGTCTTCTGGTATTCAATTTTGCGCGTATCGTTACCAAAGAGGGTCTCTGACTGGATATTCGAAAGAACTGGCGCGTAGCCTCTAATCTCCACGAGGGTTGCTGCCGTGTAGAGAGATGCTGTGAAACTCGTATACACGACAGCAGTAAGAACGAATGCGGCAGCGATGGAAAGGATCAACGGGAGGCGTTTCTTGACGACCCTCAGGTAGTCGTGGAGGGTCGGTTCCTCCGGAGCAGGCGGCACAACGAAATCATGGGCCCGAAATGTCCCGGCAGCAGAGACATCACTGATGCCTCCGGCCGGACCTGCAACAACGACACTCCTATTCTTCTCCCCGTAGTTCATGAATGCCCGTGCCTCCTCGATACTTGAACTAAACCGACCCCTCGCTCTCGCTGCTGACTCATCACGGGACCCTTCTGGTAACTCCGAATCCATTGAATATGCTGTTGAGCGCAGTAACGACCTGACGCCGCAAGAACCGTCCCGGCTCGCTCGGTACACGCACCAGATCGCCGTTACGCAGGCGAACATCGTTACCGCCCCTCAATCCAACCTCTTCGAGATCCATGGTAACAAGAGCCTTGCGACCCGCTCCCATGTCACGAATGATTTCGACCTTATTGACGTTTGCGGCGTACGTGAAACCCCCTGCTGTAGCGACCGCCCCCATAGCTGATGTGCGTGATGCGAGTCTGTAGGAACCCGGCTTCTCGACCTCTCCATCGACTTCGTAGGTGCCAGCCTCGGGAACTATGATCATGTCCCCCGGCAGGAGAGGTACGAGGATCGGCTGTTGGTTGACGTGGCCCAGGAGGTCGTCCAGTTCGATCTCGATTCCCATCCTTTGTGGCGGGACTATCTCCGTGGAGGCCATCGTTAATGTCGGTGCGCTGGCTACCGCTTGAGTACCTGGAGTCGCGCTCATCCCTGCGCCATGCTGAGCTGGCAGGAGGATTATACGATTGCTCGCGAGCTGTGTCTTACCCCCCGCTTCGGAGAGGAGCTCAGTGATTAGCTGTCCCTGGCGCTTGAGAGGATAGACACCTGGCTTGGCAACTTCGCCGATGACAGACACGTGGTTAGCCTCATAGTTTTTCATCCCCACGTTCAAGGTCGGAGCGCGTATATAACGCGAAAACCGACCGGTCAGCTCTTGAGTGATAGTCGAAAGGTCCTTTCCTGAAACGTAATACTCCCCAACGAGTGGCAAGGAGACGGTCCCACGTGACGATACCTCTGCGTCGGATGAGATATCGTCGAATCCGAATATTGCTACATGCAGAATATCACCTGGCCCAACGGTGTAAGCCCCACCGCCGGGGCCAGGTGTAAGAAGGTGAGCTCGTTGAGCCAGGAGGTTCTGAAGACGGGCTTTGAGCATCGTCTCATACGAGTTGAACTCCTCCTCACCGCCGAGGTTGAGCAATCCTTCCTTCTCTTCTCTACCGTATTTCTCCTGCAGCTCCTCCCTCGAGGGCGTGTAGCGAATACATCCGCTCGTGAGCATCAGCACTACCACCATACATAACAGTACGTTGTGCCCATTTCCATGGGGAGATCTTCTGTCGACCAGGGTTTTCATGGTGCAATTCTGTATCAGATCTCTCAGTTTCGAGAACTAATCACCGTCAGGCTCGACAGTGCGCTCGTTGTTCGAGGCGTACCGCTTTTTACTTGGCACCTGAGCCCGAGAGGATCGTTCCTATCGTCCGATATGCGATCCAGAGATCCAAACCGAGACTTTGTTGACGGATGTAGACCAGGTCCCAGGCGAGCTTGGTTCTGTACCCCTCGATATCGTCCGGGTATCCTTGTACGACCTGCGCCAGGCCAGTTAGTCCTGCTTTGGCACCGAGTCGGCGGTCGAAGCCGTGGATGCTCGTGCCGAGTTGTCGTGCAATTTCCGGCCGCTCCGGCCGCGGTCCGATAAGACTCATCTCCCCTTTGACTACATTGATCAGCTGTGGCAACTCGTCGAGCCTCGTCTTTCGCATAATCCGACCGACCGATGTCACACGCGGATCACCGGCTTCAGCCAATTTGGGCCCTGATGTTTTCTCTGCGTCTTGGCGCATGGTGCGAAACTTCAAGAGGGTAAATTCTTTGCCCCCGAGCGTGAGCCGTCTCTGCCTAAGAATGATGGGTCCCGGAGATGTCAAGCGAACACAGGCAGCGACGATCAGCATCACTGGACTCAGTATGACCAGCAAACTACAGGCGCCGACAAGATCGATACAGCGCTTGGTGACAACAAACGCTCTGCCGACCGACTTGGACTTGATGCGCTCCAAAGAACTGAGCTCAACATGCTGTTTCGGTAATTCGAGAACTGCTGGAGTGGCGACCATTGGATACATCTCCCTCGACTTTAAGACGAGTGCTGTTGTCAGGATATCGGGGGAAGACAGGCAGAGCTTCGCGTCATACGCGAGGCTCACCTCTCACCCGTGAATGCTCATGGGAGTTTTTTTAGTGCGGGCTTTGGCTCGTTTCCCTAGCACGGATCACACATACCTCATCCACCCACGTACTAAGGTAGGTAAGCTAAAGAAGAGGGAGATTCTATGCGTGCTGTCATACTTTATAATACATCGTGGTACGTATTCCTCTTGAGGCGTAATCTCATCAAAGCACTTCAACTCCACGGCTGGACGATCACGGTTGTCGCTCCAGTTGACGCATACACTGAGCGTGTGAGGAAACTCGGTGTAGAATTTCATCCCTTGGGTATCGATGGAACGGGGAAAAATATGCTCGCAGAAGCAAAGACCTTCCTCGAGCTCTACAGAGCCTTGCGCACGCTTCGGCCAGATGTCGTGTTATCATTCACGGTGAAGTGTAATCTGTATGCCGGACTGTGTCGGCGATTCATGCGCTTCCGTCAGATAGCCAACGTGTCAGGCCTAGGGGAAGGTTTCGAGCATCCTGGGTTACTCTCGGTGGGCCTTCGTACGTTGTACTCAGTGGCTCTCAGATACACTGATCGGATCTTCTTTCAGAACCGCGACGACCTCAATGTGTGCCTAAAACACCGAATGGTCCCGCGCCGAAGTGCCCGTCTGATACCCGGCTCAGGGGTCGACCTCTCGCTGTTTTTGGCTTCGACTCAACGAATAAGCGCCCGCAGAACTTTCCTCATGTTTGGTCGCCTCTTACCAAAGAAGGGATTCTACCACTACCTGCATGCTGCTGCCGCGCTCAAGGAAAGATGGGGAGACCGAGCCTCGTTCCTGGTAATGGGAGCGGCAGACCCAACCCGTGTAGAGTCCCTGGAGCTGCTCGCCGCCATCAAGGATGCTCACGCTCGTGGGACTATTGAGTATCTCGAACCGCGCGACGAGGTCTTGCCGATACTGCAGAGCGCTGACGTGGTCGTACTTCCATCCACATACAACGAGGGCATTCCTCGCTCTCTTCTCGAAGCCCTCGGGTGTGGGAAACCGATCGTCACTACCAATTGGAAGGGGTGCCGCGAGGCCGTCAGGGAAGCCAGTAACGGCCACCTCGTCGAGCCTGACGATATGAACTCCCTCCGGGATACTTTAGAAAAGATGCTCTCGTATTCAGACGAGAGACTAGCTGCTATGGGACGCGCCAGTAGATTACTAGCAGAGGAGCGCTTTGACGAGTGCAAGGTCATCGATGCTTACCTTGTCGCGCTCGAGAAGAGAGCACCGGTACTGGCCAAACGCAAAAAAGGCCTGAGAGCCCTCAAGCTTGTCACGAAGAGGCCGTATCGCTCTATGAAAAAAGTCGTACGGCTATCCGACCAACACCACCGAACTGCTCGAGGGGGAAACGACGCAAAACAGCGGGGATCATCCTGGCTCTCACTGGTGTAGGTGCAGATGCTAGGGCAAGCACTCCAATCAGCACCGAAGATACTGTCGCTAAGAGCACTACGAATACCGGCGGTAGATTAAAGCTACGCAGCTTCGGTAGGGTTCCCATCAGAAACACTCCCACCCACAGTGCAACCCAGACCCCGGGGAGATGAGGCTGCACTATCTGGCGGAACGAGAGAGAGAGAAAGGATGCAGCTAAACGGGTGAGAAGGAGATAGTTGAGACCTACCGCGCACACCACCGCAACGGCAACCCCGTTCAAACCCGCTACCTCACTCCCAAGCAGTGAGCCACCTGCGATCATGATTGTGTACACACCCTGTAGCGCAGCGTAGCGATACACGGCACCGAGTGAGCGGACCAGCGTATCGCTACATTTGTAAGCAGTTCGGCAGAACACCCCGAAGGAGAGTATGGTAACAACCGGGATAATTCCTGACCAGGCGACTCCGAAAAGCGTCAATACGATCTCCCGGGCAAGAAAGAACATGCCGATGCTCGTCGGCAAAGCAAAGAGGGTAACAACCTCGAGGGTCGAACAGTACGCACGGCGCAACAAGCCCGCATTGTCCTGTCTCTGAGCCAGCGCCGGAAAGAGAACCCGCTCCAGAACCTGTCCGATGTACATCGCTGGGAGGGCCATCAGCTGATATCCGCGTGTGTACATCCCGAGAACCTCGACGCCGAGCACACGACCGACGACGAAGTTGTCGCCTTGTAGAGACATAAAATTGAGAATTCGTCCGAGGCTGAAACCGATACCGGTCTCGAGCAACTCTCTCACGTGAATTGTGCGAAAACGTCCAGTTACCCCGGAAGGTTCGGCCGCCAGGAGCAGAAGGAGCCGGATGGCCTTCATAACAAGATGTCCGATCACGAGAGCCCACGCGCCTGCACCGAGCAGGGCCAACACGATTCCGACACCGACCACCCCTATTACATAAGACACATTGTCCCGAACGACGATCTGACGAAATCGTAGCTGACGTTGAAGCAGACTGTCGGGGAGCACTCCGAAACCATCGAGCACGAATCCGAAGGCCAGTGCTTTCAGGATCGGATCGACCTCCGCAGCAGCAAAGAAAGCCGCCACATATGGAGCAACTATCCACAGGGAAACGGCGATCACGATACCTGAGAGCACCGAGAGAACCATACCCGTATGCATCTCATCGGGCGTCAGATGTGCCTTTTGCACCAGCGCAGGGCCTACCCCTATCTGTCCTACACGCTCCGCGCAACTCGTAAAGATCAGCGCAATCCCGACTATTCCAAAATCACGGGGACCGAGCAAACGCGCCAAGACGACCAATACGAAAAGCTTGAGAGCTCCCTGTAGCACGACCGAGAGGCACATCCACGTGAAGCCACTCATGACAGCGGAACCGAATCTTACTGACTTCCTCGACACGGCGGCGCGACCTCATGGGTGATACGAAGAGAACTTCTGTGCGCACAATTTGTACAGCACGCCGGCACTATCTACCTGTGACCTCAATCACCCTAACGAGCAGAGGTGAGCCTGGTCATAACTCAGTTCTGCACGACCTCGGCACAGTTGAACCTGACACCTGAGCACGATAACCTCCTCTGCGAAAACCTTTGCAACGATCTATCCTTGACAACCTTCAGTTGGAGTTCACGAACATCCGTGCACACCATTTTGATCTTCCTACTATCCACGGCTTGGCGAGTGTATGCCCTTGCAATCTTTGCCCTGTTCCTTAGTGTGGCTGATCAACCCTTGGGCCGCACGGGAACCCTGCCCTTGAGCCCCACCTTGAGCGCTGTAGTGGCATTACTACCATTCCTGCTCGTGGCCGTATTCCGAGACCTACGATCACGTACTTCGGCGAATTTGATTCGACCTATTCGAGATAATCTGCCCGCTCTTCTTCCTTTCGCTTCTATCGTATTTTTCTCGCTCTCACTCTCGATACTTCCCGAATCCTTTTGGCAGGAGGAGGGGAAGTGGGTCCTGCTGATCGCGTACGGCTTCATGATCACGGTTCTCGCACTATTCGTGCCCGGGATTACAGCGCTCCGACCCATAATTCCATCGTGCATCATAACGGCGATCGTTTTACTGCTATGGTCGTTGTGGCAGGACTTGTCGGTACCCGGCACGTATTCCGCGATAAATCAGCGTGCCGCAGGGTTTCCGGGAAATGCAAATTTCGCAGCACTGGTTACCGTGATGTTGTGCGCTGCAAGCCTCGACTTCCATCGCCGCAGCAGTGGATGGCGCGACCTGCTCATTATCTCTCTCGGAAGCCTCATGGTTATCGGAACCATGTCGCGCAGCGGGCTGTTAAACCTTACCGTCCTTACCTCAGTGTACCTGTATTATCGCCTCCTTCACGGCGGGTTCCGCTTGCGAGAAACGATGCGGTTGAGCTTCGGAATTATGGTCGCTGTTCTGGTGCTCGGAGCCTTCGTACCCCTGTACACCCAAAATCTTGTTGGACTCCAGGGCTCGACGCGCCTTACACGCTTCCTCAACAACGAACAGGTCGATGATGGCTCGGCAGAGACCCGCTTATTTGCAGTCACAGATTCGATACGACGCATAAACGAATCTCCACTCCTGGGGCACGGTACCGGATATTCGAGAACGATGCCTCACCTGCCGCACAATCTCTATCTGCAGCAGTGGGTCAACAACGGAGTGCCCGGTGTGTTAAGTTTCATTGCACTTCTCCTGTTTGCGTATCGCACCTTCAGGCGGCGTGATTCTCGCAACGGCCAGGCCTTCATCATCGTCACAGCAGTGGGCTCCGCCTTTAGCCACAACATCCTAGAGCAACGCCCCTTTCTCATCTTATTGGGGATACTGTTGGGAACTTCGGCCCTCGAAGCTCGCAAGCAGGCTCGAGAGCATCCCAGCCGACCGGCATACGGTCGCTGCATCCCTACCCCACCGTGCTCCGTTCGGACTATTCGTCGCGCTCGCAGCGCCGTAGCTGCATCACACCTGTGTGGTTGAACTCTCTAGCGTGGTCGCTGCTGGTGACGAGGCATCGACCAAGAGACGAACGAGCGATGCCGGTACGGCACTCTTTATTCTCTCGGGCAGGCCGGCCAATCTGAGGTACTCGGTCGTGACCCGTTCGACGCCGTACCTCTGCAGTACACTGAGACGCGCACCTTCTGATGCTGGGAGATCAAGGGCTCTCCTCAGAGCTTCCGCCATCGCGTCGACGTCCCCCACCGGTACGAGCTGTCCGTAGGCACCTCCAGCCAGGATCTCGGCTGGACCGCAATTACAATCGGTTGCGACCACCGGCGTACCCAAAGCCAACGCTTGAATGAGCACATTCGGCAGCCCTTCGTATTCGGAGGAAAGTGCAAACACCCGTGCTCTTTTCATGAAGCAGAAGGGATTTTGAAAGAAGCCCGGCAATGAGACCTCTGAAATTAACCCGAGTCGACCTATCTCCGCTTCGAGCGCTTTACGCTCAGGTCCCTCGCCTAAAATCACCAGGCGCGCGGTGTGAGAACGACGAAACACCGCGAAGGCCCGTATAAGAGCGAGGAACCCCTTATGAGCCTGCAACCTTCCCGCTGCCAGGATCACTGGTAGTTCACCCGACCGAAGCCAGGGGTGTGGTGGCTCTTCCGCACCAAGACGCTCTATCTCATCGGAGATCACCGGGGTCCCGATGACTTTCACCAACGGAGCGAGCTCTCGATCTATTTGGCGGAGCTCTTCCGCTACACCTTCTGATACGGCGATGACTGCACGGGCCTTTTTGTAAGCCGACGGAAGCATCGTGTAGGTGATGCGCCGAGAAAGGGAATGCTTGGGCTCCGAAATCGGCGCGTTCGATTCGCGCACGATAATAGGTATCTTGCCGCCTACCAGCCAGCCGGCGATGGCTGCGGTCACATTGGCATGCATAATGGTCGAAAAAAGAACCGCTGGACAGTTTTCCTTCAAGTATCTTACCAGGCGCGGAAGCGCCAAACTCACGTGCTGACGATCGAGATCCACAAGTCTGGCTCCCTGCGGAACCAAACTTTCGAGCACCCCTGTGCGGATACACACCACGAGGTCCACCAGATACCCTCGCGATAGCGCCTCCCGCGCAAAGACGAGCATCGCTCGTTCGGCACCTCCTCCCCGAAGGCTCGGCACGAATACCGCTATTCGGGGCACCTTGGCGAAAGGGACGACTGTGGGCATATGACAACAAAAGCTCGGGATAGACCGGTATTGCCCAGCGGAATGCTCCGCCGGTGTTACGACATGGTCTCAGTGAGCGGAGATACCGTGAAGCACTCTAGCGACCACAGGTCTTATACCACTCCAGCACACTCGAGAGTCCCTGACCGAGATCAACTTCTGGAACCCACACGAGCATCTGTGCGTGAAAAGCTGGGGAGGGTATCAATTCAGATAACAGGTGGAGTTTACAAGACACATATCGAACAAGGTTATTAGCGTTTGTCAGAGAAATTTGTAGGTGGCTGCAAGAGTTGTAGAACCCGTGCTCGATCAAGATTTGCCTGTGCAAGGACTGCTGTAGTGATGTCGGAGAGGATCTGAGCTCGCACGTTGCGTGCCAGCTCGTAGGCGTAGTCGGGAGACTTTATGTTGTCTAAGGTCTTCTGGTAGATCGCACGAGCCTCAGTCATCTGGTTGACAGCCATCTCGAGGCGACTATTGGCTCCGAGTAAGCTATTTTTTCGATCCTCCAGGGATCGCATCGCATCTTTTATGGGCTGCTGTGCGTCGTAAGAAGCCTGAACTGCGGCGTCTGTCGTAAGACCTGTGATGCTGACGGTGAGCCCCCCTGCGACGGTTCGAAGCCCGACCGATTCCAGAGTAGCAAGCGTGCGAGGAACGAGGATAGTATTCTGAGTAGGGTCCCCTTGGAGGCCCACTTGCACGTATAACTCCCGCGAGTTTGAGAGCACAGTGAATCTGTTGAACTCTGCCGATGCTGCGATACGATCGGCCTCAGAACCCAAGAGTCCAAATTCCGTTGCTAGCGCGCTGCGCTGCTCTGGTCGGAGTAGCGAGTTGGCTCCCGTAGCAGCGATCTCCTTCATGCGAGTAAGTATCAGGAGGATCTCCGAGATACCATCAACTGCCACGCTGGTTTCTCTGATACCGGAGGTTCCATTAGTAATCGCCACACTCGCTTTGCGGATATCGAGCTGCATCTGAGTTGCAACGGCCTGCCCTCCGGGGTCTGAGCTCGGATAGATGAAGTTGGTTCCCCCAGCCAGGACCTGCAGGGAATCCTCGACCTCCTTGGAGATGCGGGATAACGCACTGATTACCTTCAGTGAATCTGCTCTGACTAAGAAAGAGAAGTTCATGGTACCAAATGAGAGGATAGGGGTCGAACTGTGGCAATAATGGGTCTAAGAGGTTGGATTTGGGGCTTGTTGGGATGGTACGGCATACGAGCACCCAGCGATAATTTCAAGGGATTTGAAACTTTCTAGTGTGATCCGGGACTGCAAACAGCCAAAGCCTTTTGTGAGGGCTCTCGAGGAGTTCTGCGAAGCCCCCGACGACCACAACAAAGCCATGACATCTCGGCCCGCATCAAGCCTTTTGCTCATCATACCAGAGCAGCTACGACGGGACATAGAAGAGATTTGTAGCGTTCATAACCCGCTGTTTTCCGGACAGAAGCGCATGGGTCATGCTCTACCAAGAAGCGTGCGCCGGTAGTGTACATTAAACCCTGCGCGAGTGATTTTTGAAAAAAATCACTCGCAATAGCAGGGCGAG
>JBBAUR010000059.1:0-21101 GCA_040398075.1 Bdellovibrionota bacterium
CAGGTTAGCCCTACTCGAGGTTGGCAAAGCCAAGATTCGAGTGACGGCCAGGGAGACCCTGGACCCCAGGTTAGCCCTACTCGAGGTTGGCAAAGCCAAGATTCGAGTGACGGCCAGGGAGACCCTGGACCCCAGGTTAGCCCTACTCGAGGTTGGCAAAGCCAAGATTCGAGTGACGGCCAGGGAGACCCTGGACCTCGAGGTTAGTCCTTGTCTGGAACTTGGCAAAGCCCAAGCTCTGAAAGGGACTGCTCAGGGAAGAGCGCTGTGAAATGTCCTCATCTGAGGGCCTGTAGCTCAGTTGGTAGAGCACCAGCCTTGCAAGCTGGGGGTCCAGAGTTCGAATCTCTGCAGGTCCACCACCTCCTTACCTCACCACGTGACGGTTAAAAAGAGCAGCAGTGGTTACGGGGAGACGCCCTATGACCCGGGCAGGCAGTCGGTTTAAATCATCGAGGTTCATCGAAGCCGTGGGACCCTCGGAAAACTCGACTCACGGAAAAAGGGGCTAGCCTCGCGGCTCGCCCCTTTGGTTGCCTATCTCTGCCGAGCCGCCCTTTAAGGGGTCGCTACGGTTGGGGTGATCACGATAGTAAGTACTCCCTGATACGTGCCCGCACGCTTGTCATCTAGGATATCCTGCTCGTCGATCCGAACCCTGAATGTGGCGTTCGTGGCTCCACCACCTCCGCAGTCATCCAGATTCGACCAGCCGGTCCAGCCGTCTTCAGAAGCTTCAACTCCACCCTCAGTGCCGATCTGGGCCTCCGCTTCATTGCTGGTATCCCAGTAGGCGTTGTAGACTATCTGATCGTCGGGACTTGCTCCGTTCAAACAGTCACCACCTTGGCACGTAAGTGTGAAGCAGTTGGATGTACATCCTCCGGTGCCTGCGGTTCCGTTTCCGTGCATCGTCACCGTGTAGTCGTTCCCGACGTTGTTGGTGTCCATGTTGGAGTAGATACATACGGGGTCACTTTGGCTTAGGTTTCCGACACCGCTATATCGGCCGAAGTCGATCGCCCCTATATTTGTAATCTTCACGAGCTTCGGAACTAAAAGGTCCAGCTGTGAGGTGCCGCTTGAGCTCTCGCCAGCGTCGCCGTCCAAAGCTTTTGCATCCAGTGTGATACCAACAGCGATCGTTGTTAGGAGGCTTGCCACGTATCTTTTGAATTGAGCTGTCATACCTTTTTCCTCTACATGCGGAGGTTCCCGCGTGTATGCCTGTTTCCGTTCGAACGGTCTTAATCTCCGCCCTCTACTGTGGAAGTTCGTACTGCCTACGTATTTCCTTGAGGCTTTTATGCAAAAAAAACGGAAGAAAAGAGTTGCAATCAAGGAAATCAGCTGGTTGAGAAATCGAGCGGAGCGCAGAGAACCCTAAAGAAGCGAGGCACGATCTACTCTCGCAGTAGGGAGGGGTTTTGCCTCGCTTCCTTAAGGTATGCGTGCAGAGCGGGTAGCTAGGGCTTGCGGGCGAGGCGATGCTTCACCCGGTTTTGTCTTGGCTGTCGTGTGCTCCCCAGTCAGTTTTGGGCCACAGCTCCTGCATTCTTTTCAGCAAGTTGTGTCTCCCGTGGCCGCTTGGGGTTTTAGTAGCCACCCGCCTGAGCAAAGGTTCTCCGCTTCAGCCAATGTCGATCGGCAGGCTAGCTTTTGGGGTAATTAACGCGGAGGCGCTGAAGACGCTGCGTTCTCTCCAGTTCACCATGATCACATCTTCGTGCGGCCCTAACAGGCTGCGGAAAAATGCTCTTCTGCTGCGAAATCAGATCTTTTGGCGCTGGCCGAAGATGAGAGCGCGAAAAAATCCTCAATGTATGGCAGTGGATACACCTGCGGTTTTTTCGCGCTCTCATCCTCACCCATCACCAAAACCTCGAATTTCTCGCTACGAAGCCATTTTTCCGCAGCCTGTTAAGAGGCCGATCTGGCGATGACCCTACTTGTAGAGCTGAGTAACGAGGCGCTCTAACAACCACTGGTGCACAGGCTTGGCTGTGTGCCTGAAACGGTGTGCACCGCCCCTTGGTTGTATACAGGGGCACATGTTGCTCTTCTCGAGGGATTCTGAGCTGGCTGCAGCTTCAGCCTGGAGAGTCAGCTGATGTCACCGGAGAGCAGATCACATCACCTGCATCGAAGAGGTACTCAGGAGGCTGTTCGGGAAGTTTCACTTGAATGACGCAATCGCGCCTCTTGCTCTTAATAGAGAGGGGCTCAAGCCCGGTAATCTCTAGCTGAAAGGAGCCATCCGCTTCGGTGAGCCCGTACCCTTTGGCACCTCTAATCCTCTCGTGTGCCACGGGCTCTCCGTTTTCATCGAGCAGGCGACCCAGTAGTACAAAGACCTTATCGACCTGCCACGTTCTCTTCACTACGTTGCCAGGAAACATCGTGACCTCGTAGGTAGCCGTGTCATAGTCAACTAAACTCGAGCCTTCTTGCGGAATGATGTTGATCTTGTAGCTCTTGTAGGGTTGAAGCGATACGATGGCACGATCATCGCTCGATATCTCACCCTGTTTTTGGTCGTTTACCATGACATCGAAGCGATCTGTCACACTGAGGGCATTTCCCGTCACTTCCGCCACAAAGACGCTCTCGCTTTGTGGCGGTCGGGCGAGCTCTACCCCTCCGTCACCCGATACGAAGAATGCGCTCTCTGTGTTCAAACCGAGAGCTGTTTGCCCGTCCGCACCTCGGACTCGAGAGTCGCGAACGAAACTAGAGCCACGGATGTACTCGCCAGTCATGACCGAAAACACGTTGCTCGTAAGGGTATCGACGCTTTCACCCGACGGATTGTTGAGTCGTCGGGCCTCTTCGGAGGCTTGCAGCTGGATCCCAGTTGCTGATGGTAGGGGTTGGTTGCTGAACGCCACGCCGAGGACGAAGAGGTATTCGTCTTGATCCTCTTGCCATCGACGCATGAGCTGAGAAGTCAAGCCCCACTCACGCGAGAGGCGCTGCCGATGGAAGAGTTGTAGGGATCGGTTGAGACCCTGGTCCGTCTGAAGATCCGAGCCCCTCAGTGTTAGTTGGCTATTACCGATGGAGACGATATTCCAATCAACAATCGGCCCGTGGGCATACCTCGTATTGCTATCACCCACCTTGTTGCGCTGAACGTTGTACCGTAGCGTGACCGGACCCAAGGCCCTTGCAACGTTCAGCGCATTGGAACGCTGCGTTTGAAGGTAGAGATCGACCGGAGAGACCGCGAGCTGGGGGATAAAGTCTGAGGGGGGCGGTTGCAGCGGATCCGGGTCACCTTGCCGTTGTTGACGATCCTCCCCGTCTGCGTAGACCGTCTGGCCTCCAATCGAGAATCCGAGCAGGTTAAAACCCAAGTTGCCCAATAGACCGTACTCGCCGTCAGGTGTCAGTGCGCCGCTCGTGCGTACCTGAATCGTATCGTACAACCCGTTGATGTCGATGTTGGCCAGCGATTTGTTGTCGGTTGCAGCAAATGCGAGCCCGGTGTCGAAAAAATCCGATAATCGCATCTTCATGCCGGCCTGTACCAACGGAGTATCCAATACATCGAAGGTAGTCCTCACTGCACCCCCCGATAGGAAGAATACCGGTCGCGCTCGACTCGCGAGGAATCCCGCTTTGGTATAAAAGCGCCGCTCACGAGTCTCTTGGCCGTTGCTGTCGATGATTACGATGTCGACATCGTATGACCCTTGGGGAAAGCTCGAGGTGTTCACCTCCTGTAATCCGAAATCGAGTAGCTGCACCGATAAAAGTTGGCCGTCACGGTAAAACTGCACGGTTGCTCGCGAGGGAATGAACACCTCTAGCTTACTACCTTTGGCAGCATCATCGTCCAAGAAGATCTCTTGAGCGGTCTCAAACTGCAGGCCCGCAAAGCGCAAGCTCGGCGTGAATGCTAACCCTCGCATCTGTAGGAGGCCAGCGCGCGCCTGATAATCGCCCACAATCGTTCCCAGCGTGGCTTCGTTGATCTGGTACGGGTTGTCCTGCGCTTTGAAGCCATTGGCGCGGAAAAATATGTCTCCATAGCTCGCTAAACCGCGGTGGGTAAGTGCACTCGAGTTCTGAGCCTCTTGGTCGCGGAAGACTGCCGTCCCGAGTGTTTGGTGCAGCGAAAAACCGGAATCCGGTTTACCTATTTTCTTCCCGAATTGCAGAGCGGCAGATTTCAGGAAGGCTGCGTCAGGTATCACGACGATCCGAAAGGTTTGGGGAAAGCATATCACGCTACCCAGGCCGGGGATCTCTCGTCGCTTCTCGATGCGCCCTGAGAGGAGCTCACTTAGCTTTGCGGTTTGACCTTGAAGAGCGCTCAGCTGAGCAACTGCGTCCTGCGGATCGTCGATCTCGCACCAATCGTCGGTGAACGAGGCAACGACAGCTCCGCTAAAGTCATCCGAGAGATAGAGGTCGAATACGGTTGAATCGACCGACGCTGTATCCAAGGCGGGTGCCGGTGCAACCTCGTTTTGAGAGCCCTCTGCCACGAGAATCGTATCTTCGGCATGCGCGTCTAGTGCAGGGCCGCACCACAATGAAAGGATGAAGATCATCGTGACTCGTGACAGAACACCGCATGCCCTCGGCGGGCGTCGTACATCTGATGGGGTGTCAAAATACGTCACGCTACTCCGACTCTGGTTGGAAGCCCTGGATACAACCGCGATTCGCATCCGGTGATCTCCAGAGGCTTCGCTAGGGCTCTAAGACAACAGGCTGATATTCTCCGTATGAACTGAACCGTTTTTTTGCATACCAGCGATACCCGGAGGGGATAGAGATAGTAGCGTTAGCCCCCGCGTACAATCGGGTTGTTGGCGTTGCTACACATCCCTTCTCTTTGACCAGCGCAGCTTGCGTTTTTATCTTACTAGCTAAAAACTGCTCCTCATCGGTCAATGCTACGTTAACCGGGCAGGCAGCGCCCGGCGAGATAAGAGCCTGTACGTTACCTTTGTTCGAGATGACCACTCCCTTGGAGTCCTTGATAATCGAGAGCTCAGTTACCACAGTACGAGGCTCGACGAAGATCAGCATGCCGACCCCGGTAAGGACCTGCAGCTGTAGGTTGCGCCCCCCCTTCGAGACGACCTTCTTTTCGCCACTTTCAAATTCCGTTGTTTGAGGGATTAGTAAAACACGGAATACTCGCTCTTGATCCGCCACGGGCTGTTTGAGCAAAAGCCTGATTGCACGCTGTCCTCGAGGACCGATAGAGAGATTCTTCGGAGATACGAGAAGATCCGTCGAAGGCGCATATGTGGTCGACTCGGCGAGTAGATCGGTTGCCTGCTCGACATCCACTTTCACGTAGATTGGGGTGTCGCTCGAATTGGTCACCGTGACATTTCGAACGGGGCGATCTTTGCTCGTGAATGTTTGAATTATGCCGCTCACGTTGACCTGAGCAGTTGCATGTTCGAGCATCAAACACGAACCTATGAGCGTGCTGCTCAGTATGAGAAATACGCATCCATATCTCATTTTTCTGGCTCCTTGGTTCCGTAGAAAGACGAGATCTTTTGGACCTCCTTCCCTACGCTATATTCACAGTTGATGACCCCGGAACCGAGCACAGGTATGCCCCATGGTTGGTTCGGGTAGAGGATCTTGCTGCCTGAAGACGTGCACTGTTCCTTCGTCAGCGGGCAGGCGGTGCAATTCTCTAGTATCAAGACACGATCCCCGGTGTTGGTGAGTACGACCCGGTTGACCGCTGGTTCAACTCGGAGGTGTCCCGTTGCGGTGGCACTGGGCACGGCGATGGTGACCCCTAATCCGGCAATGACCTTGAATACAGCCGGCTTGTTGTTGACCGAGCCCTCCACCGAGCTATCCCCATCTGAAGGTTGCTCTGGCGAGAGCACCAATCGATAGATGTCCTCTCCAGAGGTAGGCCCAGGTTCAGCTAACAACACGCGCACCAGTCGCGAACCGAGCGGGGGGAGAGAGAATCTCTTCGGTGTTGCTACCACGACCGTGGTCTTGTCGTAAGCTTCCTTGGGTGTGCCCGGATCGATAACTCGCTGCACATCGCTTCTGAGAAAGAGCTCGCGATCAGTTTTGTTTATGACCGTGATATCCTTCACTGGTCGATCTCCAGGGGCAAGAAGCACGAAGGTCGAATCAACCGAAAACTTTAGAATGTTTTTGGGTTGCAGAGCATCTCTCGGCAGCGATATCGCCACTGGCCGAAACTCGGAGCGGCTAGCGGAATCAGCGGCTGGCTCGACACCCGATGGTGTCGATGTCGCTGGCTCAGTATCGATATTCTCTGACTCGCTCTGAGCGGTTTTCGGGCTAGTGGTACTCGGCTGCGTAGAGCCGGGGAGGGGGACAAGGTCAAAGACCAGGGAACGCTTGTCAGAGGAGAGGTGCTGAGTGATCGAGCACGGACCTTTCAAATCTACCACGACCCGAGCGCCGCTCTCCCGAGCGCCTGAACGGAGCCTCCGAGCTATCGGCGAGCTCAAGAGGGTGTGCACTCGAGGGGAGCGGATACGAAGGCCCCCCAGATCAACAATCAAGCGGTGCGGATTCTCGAGGGTAAAAAACTCAACTCTTTCGAAGCTGTTTGGGGGTCGCGCCTCACAGGAGAGTCGCGGTGTTGCTACCTCGATGTGACATGAAAACTGAGCCTCATCGATCGACTGAAGCGGGAGAGCAGGTTCCTCAGCGAGGACCGTTTCAACGGCCGAGAAACTGATCAGAGCTAGCAGCACAGCGACACATATACACACGGTTTGTGTGAAGTGTCCGAGGTTGGGGGTTGTGTACTTTATCATTGCTAATGCCGCGCTCGTAGGAGAACTACTTCGCATCAAGCCCGATTCCAAGAGGTTTTCTGCTCATTGAAATGACGAGATAAATCGATACCAAACAGCTGGAGGGTACTACTAATTGGACAACGGGACCACCCATGTCTCAGGATGCGCCCTCGGGTTCGAGGAAAATCGTGAGCGTGCCCGAGTAAATAGCGGGCCTCGCATTGAGGAGGTTAGTTTGCGTCACCGTAATTTGATAGGCAGCGTTCATTGTGTTGCCGCAATTCGGATAACTCTGAGAGGCGCTTCCCAAGACAGTCAGAGGGCTCGCAAGTCCGTAAGAGACGCTCTGATAATTGCCGCCGGGTAATGTCTTGTATTCAAGTGAAAAGGCGATAGATTGAGAGGGGTCATCGCCTTGCAGAGCAAAGCTCCCAGCGGGGATGACGGTAAATGAGATCCTGTAATCACCGCTCTCCGAATTGTATATACAGATCTGGTCCTCGAACGTCCGGTCACCCGACCCGTTGTAGCGACCGAAATCGATGTCGGTGATGCCGGTGATCTGCACCCCGGTAGGGGGATCCTCTGCGAGTAAGGGAAGCGGGCTCGGAGCGGCGGTTACACATAACGTCGTCGCAGCTGATATAACAGCACCGCGTAGGTAACTCCGTATTTTGAACCGACCTGAGAGGTATCTCACCTTTCGATCCATACTCCCATCGCTCGTTATAAAGCCGAGACACCACTACGCTAAAACTCTTGTTAGTGTATCACAACTCCCCAAACGGGCCACCGTCGACGTGTATAAGAGGCGGTCAGAGGGCATATCGAGAGCACCGAGAGACGGTAACTAGGCGCACATAGCAGCGATTTGGTTGACTAATTCGCAGACTTCACACTCAACGGCACACGACTTCAGACGCCTCTCATCTTCCTTGTTTGACGCGTGACCCGCACCACCTCCTCCACCCCAACCCCAACCAGGATAACCCCGCCGATAATCGCAAACTCGAGCTGCGTGGGGATATCAACCAGTACGATAGCGTTACGCAGAACCTGCATGAGAGCTGCACCTATAATTATGCCGATGATGCTCCAGTCCCCTCCTCGCAGGCTGCAGCCGCCCAAGACCGCTGCTGCTATGGCGTAGAGCTCGTAGAAGTTTCCAAAGTCTGAGGGCTGGGCCGAATTTACGTCGAGGATAAAGAGAACTCCCCCCACTCCTGCCAGGAGTGCACACGCTGTGTAGGCGCAGATTTTGAGCCGGTCCGTGTCGATACCGGCGTAGCGGGTGGCTACCTCATTTCGACCTAGGGCTCTCAGATACAGGCCGTAGCGTGTGTGGTTCATGAAGAGGGTAGCCAGTGATGCGATTAGCATCGTGATGAATACGACGCTAGGAATCGCAACCGGTAGGGTGTCTCCCAACGAGAAACGCGTCAGGGAGATGCTGCGCAGCTCCTCGAAGCCAAGGCCGAATCCTTGGGTCTGATCGGCGGTCAGGCCACGTGTGATACCTCGATAAAGGAGCAACCCGCACAGGGTCACTATGAACGGCTGTAAGCGTAGCTTAGTGATGAGTACCCCGTGCAGAAACCCGAGCACCGACGCAACGGCCAAGAGCAGAGCCAGCGCGATTGGCCAAGACCACCCTTGGTGTACCGCTAACCACGGAAGCAGGGTCCCGACCAAGCATACAACCGAGCCGATTGAGAGGTCTATTCCACCACTCACGATGACGAACGATACGCCGATACTGATGAGCGAGAAGAGGGCAGTACGGCGTAGGAGGTTTTCGACGTTGGCAGGATGCAAAAACCGATCGTTCAACAGATAGGTGCACAGGCACGCCACGAGCAGGAGGATTATCAATCCGCGATTTTTGTTCATGCTGCTTCCTTCGAAGTGTGGTGGGAGGCGAGTGCCATAATCGAATGCTCCGAGAGGGTGGAGCGGGGCAGATCTCCGGTGATGCGGCCCGCGTTCATCACCAGCACTCTGTCCGCTATGCCGAGCACCTCTTCGAGTTCACTCGATACGAAGAGGATCGCGAGGCCTTGAGCGGCGAGTTCAAAGAGGATTGAGTAGATCTCTCGACGCGCTCCGACGTCGACGCCGCGAGTCGGCTCGTCGAGTAGTAATACGGAAGGCGAGGTGGCAAGGCAACGTGCGAGCACGACCTTTTGTTGGTTTCCTCCGGAGAGCTCTGCCACGCGCTGCTCGGGCCCGGTGCAGCGAATTCTCAGCTTTTCGATAAAGTCAGCGGCGAGGCTTGTTTCCCGCTTTCGATTGCGTACAACTGTGCGCGAGAGCGTTCTAAGGACAGAGAGCACCGTGTTTTCGCGAATAGAGCTGGAGGCGATGATGCCCTGCTCTTTGCGGCTTTCGGGTACGAGCGCGAGTCCGACCGAGCAGGCATCTTGGGGAGACGTAATCGAGACGAAAGAGCCGTTTATGCGGGTTGTTCCCGCCCGGGCGCGAGAGATTCCGAAGATGCTCTCGAGGAACTCGGTACGCCCTGAACCGATCAGGCCAGCGATACCAACTATTTCTCCGCGCCGTAGTGACAGGTCACACGGTGCATGATTGTCCGAGGCTTGGAAGTTTCCGAGCTCGAGGGCTACATCCCCGGCGATACGCGGAGTGTAGCCGTAGATATCTTTCATCTCGCGGCCGACGATGAGTTTGATGATCGTATCGCGCTCGAGCTGTGCAGCGCACAGCTCCCCCGAGTTTCGTCCGTCGCGCAGAGCTATTACTCGATCCGATATGCGTTGAACTTCTGGGATTCGGTGCGATACGTAGAGTACGCTGACGCCACCCCTCTTGAGTTTCAAGAGTAACTCGAGCAGAAGCCCACCCTCTTGTTCGCTCAAGCTCGAGGTTGGTTCATCGAGGATCACGATGCGTGCATCGAAGGCGAGAGCGCGCGCTATCTCGACCAACTGACGTTGTGCGGCAGAGAGGGTCGAAGCGATCCTTCGCGGATCGAGTTCGAGTTCGAGTTGCGCCAGCGCACGTCGCGCAGTGTCGTGCATAGAGCGTTTGCACAGAGCTCCCCAGCGGGTGTACTCGTGTCCCAAGAGGATGTTCTCCGCGATACTCAAGTTCTCGGCGATGTTGAGCTCTTGATGTACCATACCGATACCGCACTCGATGGCATCTCTTGGATGCGCGAAGGTGACTGGCTGGCCATCCAGAAGCAGGGTGCCACTATCAGGGTAGGCAACCCCAGCTACGATCTTGGCCAAGGTGCTCTTACCTGCTCCGTTCTCACCGATGATTGAGACGATCTCGCCACGCTCGAGCGTCAAGGAGACGTCGTGCAGGACCGTATTCGTCCCGAACGACTTGGTCATATCCTTCGCTTCGAGCAACAGCGCCATCAGGCCCCGAGCTTTCTCTTGAGGTCGGCCCAGAAATCGTCAACGTTGCTCTTGTCGACGCGACGAGCGGGGATATCGATGAACTTGGATTCCGGGATAGCAGTCAGGTTGCCGCTTACTATCTCCTTGAGTAGGGTTATTGACCTGAACCCGTACTCGTAGGGGTTCTGCACGACGGTACCGTACACTGAGCCGTCTTGGATCCCTCGTAGGGTCTCATCCGCCTCGTCGAATGAGAAGAGTTTCAGCGTTCCGAGGTGGGCAGATTGCTTGAGTGCTTCCAGGCACATCGGAATATTGTAGGCGAATAGGCCCACGATTCCGCTCAGATCGGCGTGACGCAGGACGGCGTCTTCACAATTCGCTTTCGCCTTCACGCGGTCGAATTGATCGGTAAGGGTCACAACGAAGGTGTAGAGGCCATTGGTCAACTCTGTTCCCGGTGGATCGTAGCGCGACGGGTCAGAGCTCCGCCCGAGCACCTCGTCTATTACACCCTGGCGGCGTTTGCGCGCGTTGTCCTGCTCGATGCGCCCCACGACGATGGCGAGTTTTCCCCCTTTGGGTAGCGCTTCTTTTATCATGGCCCCAACCATGCGTCCGGCGAGGTAGTTGTCCATGCCTACGTATGCAAGGCGATTGGTGCTCGGGGCATCGGAGTCTTGAGTGATGAGCTTGGTCTGCGCGGCTGCTGCGTTGATGAAGCTCGCTTGGTTACTCGAGTCTATCGGACTCAGAGCTATGCCGTCGACGCCACGGATAAGGAGATCCTCGATGATCCGTTTCTGGTCGGCTATCCCTTCTGCAGGCATGTGGACCGAGAGATCAACACCGATCTGCTGCGCAGCTGCCTCTGCACCAGCCTTGGCGATGGTCCAGAAGGAGGCTACTCCGTTTGTGATAAAAGCCACCCGAGGCGGCTTGCCCCCGGCCTTCACCGCGGGTTTGCAGGCGCTGAGGGTCGTGAGCGTCAGCATGGCACACGCCAGGAGCGTAGAGAAAGTGGCTGATATCCTATGCATGGGCCTGATTATGCTCACAATCTTTGTCAAAGGCCAGGGCGTCCCCTCATGATCCTCAAGTTTGTACGAGAGCCTTTCTGGCCCAAGACAAAAGCCTCTGTCATTTGCAGCCAGCCGCACCGGAGGGGGTTCGCGTCGCGCACTCTAAGTATTTGATTGCACATGTATAATCGTCTGCGCCAATAACTCTAAATAAAGCCCTCACTTTTGCCGACCCCTCCTCCTATACGGATAACGAATTTTATGGATAAGAAATTACGAGTATTAATCGTCGACAATGCGCCCGAGGTGCTCGCTATTCTCGCTGAATTGTTCGAGGACGAGGGGTTTAACGTGGTGACTGCAGCTACCGGAAAAGATGCGCTGACGCAGTTCGAAAGAAGTATCGACCGGAATTCGCCGTTTGATTTGATTAGTCTCGATATCAATATGCCGGATATCCAAGGCCCCGAGCTGGCGGTTGAGCTCCGCTTACACGGATATGAGGGGCCGATGGTCGCGTTCTCCGGCTTTACAACCTTCTCCATGAAGAAGAAAACGGTCGATAACGGGATCGCTGCGTACTTCAACAAGAAGGTGGTCAATTCAGAGCTTATCAAAGCGATTCGAGATACCTACTGCTAGGGCCTAGGCCACACTCGAAACCGATGTGATCGTGAGATCAAAAACAGGCGAGTGTGACATAGAGCCGCTGGAATTGAAGATAGTACTTCAACTCCTACTCTGAACCGGATTCCAACCGAGGATCATCGGTCACCGCGATCCATTTGTCAGAATCCTTGGTCCAAAGGCTAAGATACGATACCACCGGATTACGACTGCAGGGGCTTTCGACCCTGTGTCCCAATCCGGTAAGTATCGGGAACCGCTCAAGGGGAAAATCCTTTCGCAGCTTCCATTCAAGCCCGATAAAAGCTCTCGGTAGCTTTTCCCGCTCCTCGTCCGTCAGGGCGCTGGCGGGAACTCCTGTGCTCACCAGGATATGCAACACTCAAAACCTCCTTTCTTCTCATCGCTGAGAATAAAATGAGTGTGGAACCTAGGGACTTCGCAGATTAGCGGATCTGGGGTAAGAAGCAACGGTAATAGCCGCGCACCTGTGTCAGAAGTCGTTTTGAGTGTGATTCTGACCAAAGGATATGCCTCGATCCCGGCCACCACACTGTATGACCAAAACTGTTGTCATAACTCGACCCGATGGTATAGCCGACGGCGCGCGAGAACTGAGTGTCAAAGTCGAACAGCTTGGCCTACACTCTCTACGACTGCCAGTTTTGCGCTGTGAATCTCTGGAGCTCTCCGCCGAAGAGGCGCAGGGTCTGCGTAATTTCTTAACAAGCGGCCAGGGATGGATTGCGTTCCTGAGTCCGAGCGCCGTGCATGCTTTCTATCACCTAAGGGATACGCTACCACAAACACCGCTACTCCCATCTTCGATAAAGCTTGCGGTGCAGGGAAGTGGAACGGCAGATGCGCTCCAGCGGTGCTTCGGGCGTCCTCCGGATTTCGTGCCCACTGTGTTCGTTGCAGAGGAGTTCGGAGAGGAGTTTGCTCGTCAGGTGAGGCAACGCGAGAAGCTGCTCGTTCCTCAATCCGCGGACGGAAGGGATATCTTGGCGCCGCTTCTGCGCTCGAAGGGCTTCGACGTATTTTCGCTCAATACGTATCGTACGCGGGAGATTCCGCTCTGCCCTGAGGATAGCGCCGCGTTCGAGCGGCTGGATCCGAAAGACGCTGTCACAGTGTTCATGAGTCCATCAGCGGTGATAGCAACGGTTAAGGCACTCCTTCACCAACAGCTGCTGCTGCAGGCTATACCGATTATTTCGGTCGGGCCGATTACAACGCAGGCGGTCAAGGAGGCTGGTTTAAAGGTCGCCGTTGAGGCAACCGCCCATTCAGAAGAAGGGGTTATTGAAGCCATCAAGGGGTATTTCCGTCTATAGCCTGGCGAGGGGCCTTGGTCGGACCCTTCCAAAACCCACGTTCCTTGAAAAATGTCGAGGGGTTAGGTAACCTACCGAGGACTGTATGTGGGGTACTCCTCTATGATCGATCTACACGACCTGCGCGAGCGACCGGACGACTACCAGCGAGCCTGCGAGAAGAAGCGTGTCAACTTCAACGTTCGCGTGTTTCTCGACCTGGACGCTGAGTACCGTAGGACACGCTCGGAGTTCGAGACGATGCGTGCGCAGCAGAATGCGGTCAGTAAGGAGCTGCCCAAGCTGGGAGGAGCGGAGAAAGAGGCCAAGCTCGCCGACATGAAGGCGCTGGCCGAGCGCATGCGAGACGAGTCGCAGCGCTTGAAGGAGCTCGAGGAGCGATGGACGAAGCAACAGCTGCTCATCCCGTCCATTCCGCTCGAGCGAGTTCCGGTCGGAAAAGACGACACCGAGAACGTGCCGCTCCGGACGTGGGGCGAGATATCGACGCCCAGCTTCGAGCTGCGCGATCACGTACGTTTGGGTAAGGAGCTCGACCTCTTCGATATCGAGCGCGGAGTAAAGACCGCGGGAGCACGTAGTTACTTCCTCAAGGGTGATGGGACCCGTTTGCAGCATGCGGTCATGAGCCTCTCGATGGATGTGCTGCACAAGGCGGGATACACCCTCATGGACCCACCTCACATCGTCAAATACGAAGCGATGGTGGGGACCGGTTACTTCCCAGGTGGCGAAGAGATGGCATATCACCTCGATGAGCGAGATGATGGCTTTCACTTGATCGGAACCTCCGAGGTACCAGTGGCGTACTTTCATGCCGATGAGATCCTGACCCTTGATGAACTTCCGAAACGGTATGCAGGGTACTCCCCGTGTTATCGCCGAGAAGCCGGTGCCTACGGCAAGGACACGCACGGTTTGTACCGAGTGCACCAATTCTACAAGGTAGAGCAGGTGGTTTTTTGCAAGGCCGAGCCCGAGGAGAGTATGCGATATCACACCGAGCTGCTCGGCAATGCCGAAAAGGTCATGCAGCTTCTCGAGATTCCGTATCGAGTAGTCGATGTATGCACAGGCGACATGGGGCAGGGTCAGGTGTACAAGAACGATATCGAGGCGTGGATGCCGTCTCGTGCCTCGTACGGTGAGACGCACAGCTGCTCGTCTTTCTATGATTTTCAGGCTCGTCGGTTGAACACGCGCTACAAGGACGTGAGTGGCAAGAATGTTTTCTGCTACACGCTCAACAATACGTGCATTGCATCTCCGCGCATATTGATTCCGCTGCTCGAGAATCATCAGAACGGCGACGGGTCAGTTGCAATTCCACGCGCACTCCGGCCCTACATGGGCGGGCAAGAAGCGATCACACCCAAACGATAACTCTCCGCGGAGGTGCCACTTGTCTGAGTTTCTCGAAACATTGCGGGGCGCGCGTCCAGAGAGGACTCCTGTATGGATGATGCGTCAGGCCGGGCGTTACCTGCCCGAGTACCGAGCGCTCCGTGAGCGGTTCTCGATGTTGCAGATGGTCATGACCCCTGAGCTTGCATGTGAAGTGACCTTGCAACCGCTCAAGCGGTTTCCGCTGAGCGCAGGGATTATCTTCGCGGACATCCTGACCCCGCTGATTGGAATGGGCGTTTCGCTCGAGTTCAAGAAAGGGGAGGGGCCCGTTATCAGTAATCCGGTTCGTAGTCGGGCGGATGTCGAAAAATTGCGGGTTCCCGAACCGCTTGAGAACGTAGCCTACACATTGAGTGCTATCAAACTCGTGGTACAGGAGCTTGCAGGTAAGACCCCGCTGATCGGCTTTGCAGGAGCGCCCTTTACGCTCTCCTGTTACCTGATTGAAGGGCATAGCCCGGGGGATTTGGAGAACACTAAAGCTCTCATGCTGCGGGACCCCGAGACGTGGCAGCTGCTGCAGAATAAGTTGGCACGACTGACTGCTGACTACCTTGTTGCTCAGGTAGAGGCGGGATGTCAGGTGCTACAGCTCTTCGATTCATGGCTCGGTTATCTCGGTCCACGCGAGTATGATCGCTTCGTAGCTCCGTACGTGGAGGCTGTCATCACTGACGTAAAGAAACGAGTCGATGTTCCGCTCATATTTTTTGCAACCGGGATAGCTGGATTGTTTTCGCGCATCGGGAGGCTCCCGGTCGATGCATGTGGTGTCGACTGGCGGCTGTCTCTGCCGGATGCCGCGCGGCTCATCGGGCGACCCTTACCGCTGCAGGGGAATCTCGATCCGCAGGTGCTGACCGGTCCCTGGGGGTATGTCGAGCGTTCCGCGCAGGCCATCTTAGAGGAGGGTAGAGCGTTATCGGGGCATATATTCAACCTCGGTCACGGGATACTACCCCATACGCCGGTCGATAATGTTGAACGTCTCATCGAGCTTGTGCGATCATACCGACCATGACTCATTTTTTGGCAATGCTCGCGATAGTCTGCTACGTCGCCGCGTCGGTGCTCATGCTGCTACAGCTGTGGAGACCGAGCCGATCCGGCAGGACGACGCGCTCCACGGAGTACGCTTTCGCACTCGGCTTGGTGCTGCACTCGCTGACGATGTTGTTCGTAGTGCAAGACTCCCGCTTCGTGCTCGTAGACAATGGTGCTGATTATTTTCTGTGGGTCTCGTGGGGGTTGGCCCTCGCGTTTGCGCTCTTGAAGCGAAGACTCAACTATCCCTTGGTCGGTGCCTTCATCGTTCCAGGTATCGTTCTGTTCATGGGATGCTCCTCGTACTTGCTGCACAAAGGTTCCTCGTCGGTGCTTCCTGCAGCGGGTGGCGCGAGCGTCGAGCAGTACGTGCTTCCACTCTTACACGCAGTCCCCGCTCTCGTGTCGGTCGTTAGCTTAGCGTTGGCGTTCGTGACAAGCTGTGTATTCCTGATCGTGGAGAAGCGCCTCAAAAAGCGGCATGCTGGAGCACTCAGTGGTTCCGGCCCCAATCTTCAGCTCCTGGATCTACTCAACAAGCAGTTGGCGCAACTCGGTTTTGTCGCCATATCGCTGGTCGTACTGAGCGGTGGGTTGTGGGCGGTAAGTCAACAGAAGCCGGTTTTTTCGGCGGATACCTCGGTTGTGTCAGGGCTCGTGACGTGGCTTCTCTTGGCGTTCATCCTGCATGTGCGTCTCGTTTTGAAATGGTCCCCGAAACAGGTGTCGCGATTGACGGTGCTCGTGACCGGATCGTTCTTCATATCGGTGTTTACAGTACTCTTGTTGGCTGGGCGGCTGACGCATGCGAATTTGTGATGTGACTGAGAGAGATGAGTAGCGAGCTTTCTATTGTGCAACACACCAGTCAGTACGATCCACGCGTCGTGCTAACCGGCGTGAGCTTTCGAACGCTCGATGTGAGTGGTCGCGAGCATCTCGCGCGTAAGATTCCGCAACCAGAGGCGCTTGCTCAACGGCTCGTACGGGATGGCCTGGCACGTGAGGCTGCGGTGATCTCCACCTGTAACCGTTTCGAGATCCTTTCGGTTGGAGGTGAGGGGGGTGGAATTCGCGCGTTCTTCTCGTCGTTACTGGAACTCGAGCGCTCTCCGGAAGATGTTCTTTACCAGTATCTGGACGCCTCGGCTGTCAAACACCTGTATCGGGTCTCGGCGAGCTTGGATTCGATGGTGCTGGGAGAGGCTCAGATCCTGGGACAGGTAAAGCAGGCGTACAAGAAAGCTGTAGAGGTCGGCAGTGTCGGCTCGCACCTCCATCACCTCTTTCAGAGTGCATTTCATGTGGCAAAGCGGGTTCGAGCTCACACCGATGTTGCGCATCACGGTGTCTCAGTCAGTTACATCGCGGTGCGCTTGGCCCAACAGATCTTTGCGGATCTCTCCTCCTCTACCGTGGTGATAATAGGGAGTGGTGAGATGGCAGAGCTCTCTGCGCTGCACCTCTGCTCGCACGGTTGCCGGAAGATTATCGTGGCTAATCGCACGGTAGAGCGGGCGGCAGAGTTAGCAGAGCGTTTCGGGGGTGTTGCGGTCTCGCTAGGAGATCTCAATCAGGTGATAGATCAGGCTGATATCGTGATTAGTTCCATCAGTATTGATCGGGCGGTTATCACCCGGGCTTCACTCGCGGGTCGTTCGAACGACAAACCGCTCTTCTTGATAGATCTCGGTGTACCACGCAATATCTCTCCGGATCTAGCCGACATTGATAGTGTTTATCTGTACAACATCGACGATCTCGCTACGATAGCAGACGAGAACAGGGCGCTCCGTGAAGCTGCAGCGAAGGATGCCGAGCTGGTGATTGAGTACGGATTGCTGCAGTTCGAGCGTTGGCGAGCAAAGGTGCGGGCAAAGCCCGAAATCGTCGACCTGCGTCAACGGGTATCTGCGATCTGCGAGGCAGAGGTGCGTGCAGTGCTCGGTAGCTTGACCGACCGGTATCCGGAGCTAGCTACTCGCTTGGGATACTCTATCAGTCAAAAGCTCGCCCACGACCTCGTCGAATTAATACACAGGCAGGAGAGTCCCGGGAATGAAATCCCTCATCCGTTCGCGGCGGTAGTCGGGAAGAAGGCATCTGGGAGTTGAGGTGTATTCCTATGTTCACCAGAGCTGTGTACGCGGTTTGGATTGTCGCCACGTTTTTTTTTGTCTGTGTGTTAGGGAGTACCAACGTCATGTCCCAAAATGAGAAGAGCAAGGTTGAGGACCTGCAGGAAAAGCTCTCGCCTCTCCAGTACCACGTCACGCAGCAGTGTGGTACGGAGCCGCCGTTCCGGAACGAATACTGGGACAATCACGCACCCGGGATCTATGTGGATATCGTGAGTGGTGAACCGCTCTTCAGCTCTACTGACAAGTTCGACTCCGGCAGCGGGTGGCCGAGCTTTACCAAACCCATTGAAGGACAAAGCCTGACGGAGAAGAAGGATACCTCACACGGAATGATGCGTGTTGAGGTACGCTCGAAGGTTGGTGATTCGCATCTCGGTCACGTATTCACCGATGGGCCGGGGCCGGGTGGATTGCGCTACTGCATCAATTCGGCCTCGTTACGATTCATTCCTTTCGAGAAGCTGGAGGCGGAAGGATACGGTGAGTACAAGAAGCTCTTCACGAAGTCCGAGGCTGGAGCCGATTCAAAAGGCTCTGTTACGACCGAAGAGGTGGCGGTTTTGGCCGGGGGGTGTTTTTGGGGGGTTGAGGAGTTGATTCGGAAGCTCCCCGGAGTTCTTTCCACCGAGGTTGGATACACCGGTGGTCAATGGCCGAACCCTACGTACGAACGGGTATCATCAGGGACTACTGGGCATGCCGAGTCGGTGAGGATCGTCTTTGACCCCGGCAAGCTCGCCTATGCCGATCTCTTACGCTACTTCTTCCGTCTACACGACCCCACGACACTCAATCGCCAAGGAAACGACCGAGGTACTCAATACAGGTCTGTCATCTTTATTACTTCTGAGCAGCAGCGAGAGATAGCCGAGCAGATCAAGAAAGAGGTCCAGATCTCTGGTGCGTGGAAGCATCCGCTCGTAACGGAGATAGTTTCTGCATCGGCGTGGTATCCAGCGGAAGATTATCATCAAGATTATCTTCAGAAGCATCCGGATGGTTATACCTGTCACTATCTGCGGTAGTCAGAGCCCTCGTCAGTCGACCATAGAAATCCATCCGTTTGCCGAGGTACGCACTCCCTTCGTGGGATAAGTGCTCATCATCGCGATATATGAAGATATCATTGACTGATGCCCTACAGGACCCTGATGAGCACAAGCCTTCATTAAGCCATACAACGGGGGTAAGCCGCGCCACTCTACCCAGAAAGTCGTATACCTCAGCTTGTCTGATATGAGAGTCCGCTAGCTGCACATTACATACTGAATTGTCGATGCTAAAAAAGGCTGATTTCGTCAAACACCGCCCGATATTTTCGCCGTTTTGGGGGGTTGGAGAGAATATGACAGGTATCTTACCGAGCCGCTTGATACGCTCTATGGTTGAGGCTATCGCATCGAAGGAAACCTGATGCCCGGTCTGAATCGTGCCATCTTTCGTCAAGACAGTTGCGCCTTTGGTGATGTATTGACCGAAAGGTGAGCTCATTGCGACGTATCTGATGCTTGGTTTGTTCGCGAGATAATCGAATACGCGACTATTCGCACGCATGCACCTCTCGGACCAAGCACGTACATACTTGGTGCTCAGAGGAGCTATATCCAAAATAGGCCCGCACGATGAGGTGGTTTTCTGTACGAGCTTGATATTGGGATTAGAAACAACGAGACCGTGGATAAGATGCATAGCATACGAGTCGCCCCACACCAGGACCTCAGGGTCAGGGTGAGTCATGCAATCGCGTAGCTCATCGGAGTCCCCGCCGCATTCAGGACCCAGGCCTCGATTGGCAACGATGCGCGAATCAAGTTCAAGTGCCTCGGCCATGTTTGGCCTTCCGATATATAGACCTCCTGTCATTAACCCTGAAAAACCGAGAAGGAAAAAGGCTGTCGAGGCTATTACCGTGAGTGAAAAAATGCCCCTTCGACCCAGCACCTCCTGTTTTCTCAGAGGAGTCTCGACAAAACGCCAGCTCAAGTAAGCAAGCACGAGCGCCAAGACCGACAGAGCAATGAACCACAAGGGTCCTGGGTTGGTCAAACTTCTGTGTCTGGCAAACGCAAAAAGTGGCTGGTGCCACAGGTATGCGCTGTAGCTTATCAGTCCGATACCAACGAAAGCTCTGTTACCGAGAAACCTTCCAACGCTCGTCTGTTGCGTTCCGAATAGAATCACGAGCATGGTACCCAGGACAGGGCTCAGTGCATAGAACCCAGGAAACGGGGTCTCCTTACTGTAGGTGAAGACCGAATAGAGTATCGAGGTTATACCCAACCACCCAGCGCACTCACGCCCCCCTTTACTGAAATCCGCGCGAGTAGCTTTTGATAGGTAAAGGGCCGCGAAGCTGCCGATCAACAACTCCCAGCTACGAGTGGGAAGCAGGAAGAAGGCTGCGGCTGGCTCGCGCACGGATCCCCACTGCGCCACGAAGAAGCTCACCACGAAAACCGGTGCCAACAAGAGCAGCATCCAGCGCTTACCAAGACGCCACGTGAACATCAAAAACAGCGGGAACAGAAGATAGAACTGCTCTTCCACGGACAAGCTCCACGTGTGCAGCAATGGCTTGAGCTCGGCGGCAGTATCAAAATATCCGCTCTGACGCCAGAAGAAAATATTCGATCCGAATATCGATACAGCCATGACACTCTCGCACAGCTCTTTCATGTCGCTCGGTAACAACCACAGCCAAGCAAAAGGGATGCTTACGAGCATCACCAACAACAGTGCTGGAATAATCCGTCGAGCACGTCTCTCGTAGAAATCGACGATTGAGAACGTCCCTTGCTCGAGCTCGGCGAGAATGATGGTTGTGATGAGGTAACCGCTTATCACGAAGAAGACATCTACACCAACGAAACCACCGCTAAATGTCTCGAATCCAGCGTGGAAGAGGATTACCGGGAGCACAGCAAGTGCTCTGAGGCCGTCTATCTCTGGTCGGTAATTCATGAGGGGTGATGCTCGCTCGAAGCGCCTTGTGCGCCATACGAGCTTTAGTACCAGCTATCCAAGGAGCCATACTATGAGCTGTATTGTAATCTGTAGAGCGGTGTCGAAAGGGGGCTCGACCAGGTGCGGTGAAAAGGCACTATTTAATTTCTGTCCGCCAGGACAGAAACCAGAGAAAACAAGAGCTTTTTCGCTTCTCGAAATGATTCAATATTCACCAGCAACATTCGCTTACTCTGTTTGAAGACGCCAAAAACCGCAATTGTGGAGCAGCGACCCCGAATTATCGATGAAGATCCTTTTGCTTCGCAGGGAATATAAGCGAGAGTTCGCATAGAAATCGGTGTTTCCGGACGGAAACTAACTAGAAGCCATCTCATAAATAGGGGGTATTTAAGATTTCTGAGTGATGTCATACACT
>JBBAUR010000060.1:0-21076 GCA_040398075.1 Bdellovibrionota bacterium
CAAGCGCTTGAGCCAGGCCCAACTCCCCGCTCGAGCTTAATCACCAGGCTCCTTGTGAAAAGCCTCGCATGTCACCCACTCAAAACCCGGAAGCGCCTTCTTTGGTTTCCCGGGGATAGCGCTTCGCCATACACAGCTCCTAACAGATTGAGTCAGATGTGTCTAAATTACAGGGGAAAGATCACATAAGAGGCAGTGTTCTTTCCCCCTCGCAAAAATCTCACCGCAAGCCGATTTTGATCTGCGTTCCATCGGCCGCCATTTTTGCTTGACAACACTCGGAGATTTGGGGGAAAATGCGGGGTATGATCAGGCGCGCAATTAACCTATCGACACAACAGAGCTTTTTTCTCTTTGGAGCTCGTGGCACCGGCAAGACAATCCTCGTTAAGAGCCTTTTTTCGGTGGATAGTCCCTCACGAGAGGTACTCTATCTCGATCTGCTAAACCTGGAGTTGGAGGCAAAATACCAGCTTAATCCAGAGCTGCTGTTTAAAGAGTTGGCAGCTCTGCCGAGCGAGACTAAGACGGTCATTATTGATGAGATTCAGAAAGTTCCCAAGTTATTAGATGTTGTCCACAGAAAGATAGAGGACTCCGCGTTGAGGTTTGTGCTCACGGGGTCAAGCGCCCGCAAGCTAAAGCTCGGTGGAGCTAATTTACTCGCAGGGCGCGCGGCCGTGTTTCATTTATTTCCTCTGCTAGCCAGTGAGCTCGGCGAACGGTTTGATCTGCAAAGCGCCCTGATGTTTGGCACATTACCGCGCGTTGTCAATTTGACTGATGCTGTCGAGAAACGACGCAGCCTTACAGCGTATGCTAATACGTATCTTAAAGAGGAGGTCTGGGGTGAGCAGCTCGTACGCAAGATCGAGCCATTTCGGCGCTTCATGCAGATCGCGGCCCAAACACACGGTCAGCCTGTTAACTACAAGAAGATATCAAGGGATGTTGGTGTTGATGACAGCACAGTACGCTCGTACTACTCAATTCTTGAGGACACCCTCGTAGGTTTCTTTCTCTTGGCGTATGCAGGTTCAGAGCGGCAAAAGTTGCGAAAGACCCCAAAATTCTTCCTGTTTGATAACGGAGTGAAGAGGGCTCTCGATGGAAGTATCGACTTTGGACTGCAACACGGATCATTTGAATATGGGATCCTCTTTGAACAGTTTGTGCTCGTTGAGATCTTGCGCCGCATCTCATATCTTGAACTGTCTGTAGCTGCATCTTTTTTAGCCACTGAAGGTGGCGCTGAAATAGATCTTGTCCTCGAGCGCGCCGGAGAAGTCGTGGCGCTCATAGAGATAAAATCAGGTAGTAAAGTCGACAGCGGTGACGTGCGGCATATCAAAGCTCTTGCCCCGGATTTTAAAGGAGCAAAAAGTTACTGTTTGTACGGCGGAGATACGAGGTATCTCGACGAAGATCTCCTTGTTTTGCCATGGCTTGAGGGGGTTGGAGAGATAGTGAATGAGTTGGTAGCTCGAAGGTATTGATTGTACTGAGAGGTACTGAGCCCAAGCCCATTCGTCCGGGGTTACTTTCCAAGGAACTAATTCCCGCACGCTCCGGGGCCATCGGTGAATTTCACGGAAGAGACGTACAATAACCGGGGCTTGGAGATTCGAAGGCCAGCCTTCGACCCGAGCTCGCCGAAGTCAGGCCGAGGGTAAGACTCAAGCGGAACGCCTCAAACCTCGAGAATGAATGCTGAGATCATAGGCCTCGCCCAAAAGTGATAAGTCGCTACATGCGCTTAAAGTAGTGCAGGGCCAAAATATGGGTAGCGCGTTACTCACAAGTAGGTATTTGCTTTCAACCTCCACCTAAATCGTTGTCTTTGCCGTTGATCCACCCAATCCGTATGTTGAAGGCAGATGCTTCGGCAGACGGAAGGTTCTGAAGAGGAGATCCCAAAAGGGAAAGAAATTTGCGTAATTCGACTGGCTCCCGGCTGCTTCTGCTGAGTGATGCCAGTGGTGATAGTGGGGCGTTACGACGAGTCGCGATAGAAGCGGCATTCGGAATCGAATATTGCAGTGCACCAGAGCGGTATGCACCTTAATCAAGAGAACGACCCAGGTAAGCGATATGAACGAAAAGCCTATTAATGCTGCGAAGAGGTTCGTCGCTATTTGGAGCAGTACTTCGTCCACAGGATGTTGCCGAGTTGTTGCCAGCCAGTCTAGCTCCTCACTCATGTGATGAACGCGATGAAATCGCCACAACACAGGGAACGTGTGACTCGCGCGATGGTACCAGTATCCCATGAAATCGGTAAAAATCAGGACTATAATGACTTGGCACGGTAACGGCCAAGCCCGCACATGACCTCGGAGGATAGAGATCCAGCCAATATCGTTGACGGAATACGCGATCCAGCCGACAACAGGTGCCGCGAAAAGGGTCTGCCAGAGAGGATTTAAGAAAAAAAACACGAGGTCGGCCCTCAACGAACGAGAGCCGATGCTGCGGTGTGTTTGCCGTTCAGGAAAAAGCCTTTCCAACGGAAAAAACAATAAAAACAGAAGTGCGAAGAGAGTCGCGCTTGCGTGTAGATACTCAACCATTAGTACCCGCTATCCCAAAAACTAGCTTCGACAAGTGCGGGATCATCTAGGGTTCCCGTGACAAAAGCGAGAAGGAGAACGACCCCTGAGAAAAGCATTCCAGCGAGCAAAAGATGCTTTACGAGGGTCACCATCTTTGCCGTCACCGAGCTATTCACGGGATCCTCTCTCCTGCACCGTAGAATAACATGCGTCTGCGACCTCCATGTCTATGACCAAGTAACTGAAAATCCCCCTCCCCAACATGAAGAGCAGTGTGATAGTCGGAAGAGCGCACAGCACCGGGATAGGTCGGGGGAATCTGAGACCTATAATATAAATAACGATTGGGTAGCCGAGAACTAAAAACGCGGCTGTTAAAAACCCGAGGCCTGTGAAAGCCAAACAAATCAGGACAGGCAGTGCCAAGAGTGAAGACAACGCGATAGTTCGGCTCTTTTTGTAACAGGCCGCGACAATGAGAAATAAGAAGCTCAAAAGCCAGACGAGCGTACTTAGGCTACCTGCATGCACTGCGAGCGCGTTAAACAAAAAAATACCCTGACACGAAGTAATCATTCCAACCTCTCGCTTCTCCGTTGGCACCCCGTCTCTCTCGCTCTGAATGGTTATGGGGCGGGTACGCATGGAAGCGCGCTAGCGATATGCCTCACATTAAAAGAAGCTGCAGAGACGCTTGCGCCGTGCGCGCTAACATATGCCAGACGGCAGCTCCCCCTACCCGCTGCCGTTTTACCTCGTTCAAGTCTGCGCCTGTTGATCATCAAAACCGCTCCTAACTGCGCACCTTCCCGATAGAACGCCGGATTTAATTGATCTTCCAATCCTTTTGTAAAGTTACTGTGGGTAGTTTATTGTATCGATTCGTAGTAGAGAGATTCCTAATCAATTAGCCTCGTCCTACATAGCAATTTGGGGAGTATATGATTAAGCCTACTTTTCACGCGATGCTTGCATTTCTTGTTTTTCACCTCGGGACATCAGGTGCATACGCGCAAACATCTCTGCATCAATCAAATAAGTACTTTTGTGTCGATCGAACGGTCGTGTTGTCGCGAAAGGGCGTGCAAAAGCTACAGGATGCTACAAAACTAACAAAGCAGCAGAAAGCTCTACAGAAAGAGTTGCGCGCTAAGTTGAAAAGGGCGCAGGGTGTGGCCAAAAAGAGACTCGCTGCAAGCATTAACGACTCTCAGGTGCTCCTTGGAAATATACCAAAGTGCCTTCGGGGCGACTTTGACCCAGCGATTAGCGTAGAACCTACCATGGGACTAGGATCGTTTCATTCCTGCGCGATCAGCCGGACCGGTGAGCTCAAGTGCTGGGGGAGTAATGCAAATGACCAGCTAGGAGATGGATCCAGTATTACCCAGAGAAACACGCCAGGGAACGTGTTAGGATCTGCAAAATATATCGCCGTAGCCGGAGGCGAGACCTTTACTTGCGCTGTAACAAGCGGTGGTGCTGCGCAGTGCTGGGGCCGAAATGTATTTGGACAATTAGGAGATGGTTCAAACACTACTCGCAATACCCCAGTGCAAGTTGTTGGCCTCTCATCAGGGGTAACTGCGATCGCAGCGGGTCATCTTCACGCTTGTGCGCTGCTCTCGACGGGTACGGTGAAATGTTGGGGAGACAACTCAGATGGCCAGCTTGGAGTCGGTACCCTCGTGCCCTCGAGCATACCAGTTGATGTTGTAGGATTATCCGGTGTGCAAAGTATAGAGAGTGGTGCGTATTACACGTGCGCACTGTTGCAGGGCGGGGCCGTGAAGTGTTGGGGATTCAACGGTTCGGGACAGCTTGGTGATAATTCCAAGCAGACGCGTAGCACACCAACCGACGTGGTGGGCCTCAGTTCAGGGGTAGCGCGAGTTTCTGCAGGCTGGGGACATACATGCGCTGCTCTTACGGACGGGACAGTGATGTGCTGGGGTGCCGCAGGGTCGCATCTAGGAGATCTCTCGCCGAACGATCGCCTTGTCCCGTCACCGGTGTCGACTGTATCTGGAGCGACCGATGTCGTAGTTGGAAATATGTTCACGTGCGCGATCGTCGGAGGCGGTGGCGTGCAGTGCTGGGGGCTTGGAAATGACGGACGACTCGGTTACGGCCAGAGCTTCACCAGCGCTACCCCAGTGACCGTATCTGGAATCAGCGCTGCCAGTGCATTACGGACGGGCGATTCGCACGCCTGTGTAATAGTAAGTGGTAGCCAGGCATTCTGCTGGGGCGCTAATTTAAGAGGGCAGCTGGGTAGTGGTAGCTCGGCTACAATCGCCGAATCCCCATCGCCGGTCGTTGGTTTCCCTCTGAGCTAATAAGAGGGCCTTCTGCGTTGGTACTTCTAAAGCCGACAGCGCCAGACATCTGGCAGGTGTGAGCGCACGGCAGCCCCCTCGCATGGAACGCGGAGCTGTACTCCGCTTGCTAGCAGCACCACGACCCCAGCCCGGCAGCAAGCGGACTTGAAAGTCCGCGGTCCGGTTGTGGGCACCGCTAACGGTAGATCTACCCGGCAATTGCTTTTAGTACACGGCACCTCAGAACCCGACAGCTCTTGACATCTGGCATGTGTGAGAGACGCACAGATTAAGCTCATGTTTTTCGAAACGGTTCCGTTCGGGAGTACGCTGTACTAGGGGAAGAAATCAATGACCGACTCAACGGCGTCGTCCTCCCCCACCCCGGGCCATCCCACCTACACTACCTCGGCTCGCCATGCCGCGTGCAGACGCGCGATTCACCGAGTTACCACTTCTCGACATACCGTAAAGACCTGCCCCCTCCGACGGGCCCCCAACACGCGCTCGCTGCCCGTAGAGAGAGGAGGCCGATTGGGCACGTTGTTGTATCTGAGGATTACTCCGAATATCTCGTTGACTCGCCGTAGCGCGGTTGAATCCAGCGCTCTCCGCACGCTGCCTCAATGACCCATCAGCTCCTGCCTGATTGAGTCGTTGACTCGCCGCTTGACGGTCAAAATCGGTACTACGGGCTCGCTCGCCGAGGTTGCTGGATTGCAAGGAAGCTCGCCGCTCATCGGGGGTCTTACCTTGATATGAGGCCCTTGCAGCGCTTGCACGGCTACGCGCCTCTGCGCGGTTTTCCGGGGTCATCGTTGTACCGTTTGCCCTGCGTTCCTGTCGCCACTCCTGCTGCTTACGGCCGAGATCCTGTCGGTATTCCCGCCAATCATCTCGGTTCCCCTGACGCCACTCCTCTCGGTCTCTCGCGAAATCGTAGGCGTCATTCCATCGGTCATGTCGGTAATCCACCCAATTGTTGACCGCTGGGCCACCGTACCAGAATCCCGGCCCATAAAAACCTCCTCCATAGTAGTAGTGATCGTCATCGTGATCGCCCAGGGCGTATCCGAGAGCCATTCCTACTCCAAAAGAAGCCAGGGGCACTAACCAATTCGAGGTCGTATCTACCGGTTGTTGATATACGGTAGCAGTGGTCGTGGCAGGTACATATATTACCTCGGGCTGTGTAGGTTCGATGCGAATAATCGTGGTGTTACCTGCACCCTTCTCCTCGATGACATGCTGTTGCTCGGAATTCTCGAGATTACCGACCGTCTTTGCTTTCGTACGCAGCGTTTGAATTGCTGCTCGAAGCTCCTCGTTTTGGTTGATAAACGCAGACCCGAGGGTAATCGTCCAGTCTAGGTCCGAGGCAAGTTTTACCAACACACTTGGATAGTTCGCGACACCTTTTACCGAATCATCCCACGGTTGCGACTTGATGCCGCGCGGATCATTCCCCTGTTCATTGTAGATCGCCGCGTCGAGTATCTGGTCAGGAAAAGTCGATGCGGCGAGCACCTGTTGTAAGAGAATATCTGGATACAAGGCGATCGGCTGTACCACCTTCTCGAGCTCTGCGCGGGACAGGTTTGTCGGTGCCGCCTGTGAAGAGCTCTGCGACTGAGCCGCCTGTGTTTCTACTGGATTGAACACACCCAGGGAGATTGCAAGCGCTACGAAAACCTCGATTATCCTCATGAACCCTCCCTACTCGACCCGCGTCCACGTGTCATCGACCTGCAAATCGACGATGTCATCGTAATCAAAATCTCGGCCGAGATTCTTCTCGTAAATCCACCCCCGTTCGTTGGACGCGAAGGTCATCACACCACTCTCATCCCACTGCGCCGGTGTCGATACCAGCCAGTACCGACCAGGCTTTGACAGCACGTCCGCCTGCACTATAGAACCCGCAGGCGTATACAGTATCTTGTGGTAGTACCCGTGGTAGGGGTGCGGTTCGCCGTCCTGAGTCACTACATAGTGCTCGTTGGCTGCCCTAGCAACCGCCGGGCCAAGCGGGCTGGTCTCTTGTTCGTCATCAGCAACTGGCCAATACAGGCCGTCCTTGCCACCGGGGGAGCTCACCAATTTCTCGGCATACCGATACACGCCGTCACCATCCCAATCTCGGGACGCATAGTGGCGTTGAGCGAGGTAGACCGTTCGCGCTACATCGAGGGCCGAAAACTCGTTCTGGCCGATCCTTCGTGCAAGGATCTCCTCCTTTCCAGCATCAGCATCGAACACCCACCGGTCGGATCTGCGTACTATGGGCACTGCAAAGGGCCAACGCCTCTCTCCGAGCATCACGATGAAGGCTTCATCTCCTTGCGGCTGTAGCTGGTATCCCTGACTGAGCAAGGCAGCGAACTGTCGCGCACGGTTTTCATCGAGGGTCGGATCACCGCTGTCGAGTAAGAAATCGCCCTCTGAACCGAGGAGCGCCCTCGCCTCTTGGCGGCTCTTGCTTGCTACGACCTGTTGCAGAGCTGCGAGTGCTTGCCGAGGAGAATCGAACTGCCGCGGTGGGGTGGCCGGTGCACTGCACGCTGCGAGCACACAAAGCGCCGTCGTCAACAATGACTTCAGTCTATTCATCCGCTCTCTCCTCCACACATTCGCCTGCTGCTCAATCCATGTAGTTTGGGACCTTCATGTCCGAGCTCTGGCACCAGCGCTATGACGGCGCGTCTGGTTCCCAACCATTCAAAGGGGGGAGCCCGACCCGAGCTCGAGCCTCAGCACACTCCTCAGTACCGGCCTCGAATGTCCGACACACCTCCGGTCGCGTCTGGTAAACCGTGCACAGCTTATTCTCACCGAGAAAGCAACATCCTTCGAGAAACGGAAGTGGGTGCAGCTTGAAATCCCAGCCTGGTCGCTTGAGGAATTCCTGTAGCTCGAGCCCATACTCCTTCACACGTGGCTCTCGTCGTGCATCAGCCTCGGAAACCAGCACCGGAAACGTCTGACAACACGCTCCACATTTATCGCAATCGATCTTTCGCATATTAGACTTGACGGTGTGGTACCACACCAAAGGCCAATGAGCAGCAATTTTTTGCGTATTCAAACAGAGTGAGCGAATGTCGCTGGTGAATATTGAATCATTCCGAGAGGCGAAAAAGGTCTTGTTTTCTCTGGTTTCTGTCCGGAAACACCGATTTCTATCCGAACTCTCGCCTATATTCCCTGCGAAGCAAAAGGATCTTCCTCGATAATTCGGGGTCGCTGCCCCAAAATTGCGGTTTTTTGCGTATTCAAACAGAGCAAGCGAATGTCGCTGGTGAATATTAAATCATTCCGAGAGGCGAAAAAGGTCTTGTTTTCTTTGGTTTCTGTCCTGGTGGACAGAAACTAGCTAACCGTCTCCCACCATACTCCCTCCATCGGTCCCGATGAACAGCAACGCGGAGTTAGGGACATACATCTGCACGATTGAAGGTTTTGGGGGCTCCTCATCGGGATATTCCATTGGCAGGATCTTTCCTGACTCGTCTACGCGGAGGCGTCGCCCGGCCACCTGCTGCGCCCGATTGATTAGGTCCATACGGCGCCATTCACGCTCTTCCTCTTCGAGCCCTAATCGGATAACTCGCAGCTCGCATAGCCTTTGCTTCTCCTCAGGCGCGAGCACAGCGCTACCCGAGAGCTGTTCGAGTCGCGTAATCTCTTGAATGAGAGGGGAGTTTTTATTCTTCGAGGAATGCCCCCTTACGATCGCTAAAAGGGCTATGATCTCTGAAACCCAGGCAGCCTTGGCCTGCTCGTATTCGCGGCACAGCTCTTGAAGCATCGTGCGCTGACCCGGGTCCTTGATATTATTCTTCAGATACTGGTTGAAATCCTTAATCGACACTGAGGATACCTGTTGCAGAGTCCATTCGACACGACTTCGGAAGAGAAACTCTGCGAGCTGGTCGCGCAATTCGACGAAGCGCCCAAATCCATGCTCTCGCAGCCCAAGGGGTCGATGACTCACCAGCAGCGGACCACCATCACGCGCTGCGAAGAGTGGAGCAGAGGCGTCGCTTATGAGGTGTGGGTACACCTTACCGAGCTCATTACGTAACTGCAGGAAAGCCTCAAAACTCTCTACCGTGTTGCGCTCGGAGATGTGCTTGCCCAGGATCTCCAGGGAACCGCACGAGAGGCGCACTTGCGCACAGCTGAGTGATACCATTTGTCCTAGCGATAGTTCGGTGCGCAGATGTCCGAGTACACTGTCTCGGAACCACGGGTAGCGATGTGGAATATCGCATCTGTATCCGCGCCTGAGAAAAGATCCGGAGGTCACCACCCCCGTATCGGGACTCGAATGTGAGGGCGAAGAGAAACTCTGCTCTGCTAGATCAATCGGCGGCTCCTCACGGACCGCTACCTGAGGCGCAGAAGGATTCGACCTACCGTCTTGAGGGGTCCCGTTCTTTTCGGATATCGCTCGACGCCCGCGGCTCGATTTTCCTGGATTCATAGCCCGACTACAACAGATTGACGGTAAGCCTTACATGACCGACCTCGCACGAGCTACCGTATACCTATTACTGTGGAGACTCAAATCGGCGCAGCATCGGCATCTTGACACCCTGCTCCAATGCGCAGCGTTGAGCGACCTCATATCCGGCGTCGGCGTGACGCATGACGCCCGTAGCGGGATCATTCCACAGCACGCGCGCTACCCGTTTCTCTGCTTCCGGCGTCCCATCACATACGATAACGACTCCAGAGTGCTGCGAATATCCCATACCCACACCTCCACCGTGGTGTAATGACACCCACGTAGCTCCACTTGCAGTATTCAAGAGCGCGTTGAGAAGCGGCCAATCAGATACGGCATCGGAGCCGTCGAGCATCGCCTCGGTTTCCCGATTGGGGCTTGCTACGGACCCTGAATCGAGGTGGTCACGCCCGATAACGACAGGAGCGCTCAGCTCACCCGAACGAACCATCTCGTTGAATGCAACGCCGACACGAGCTCGGTCCTTTAATCCCATCCAACAGATACGCGCCGGTAGGCCCTGAAAGTGGATCCTCTCCCTGGCCATCGTGAGCCACTGATGAAGGTGTGCGTCCCCTGGTAACAGCTCCTTGACCTTGGCATCCGTACGATAGATATCCTCGGGATCCCCGGAGAGCGCTACCCAACGAAATGGCCCGATGCCACGGCAGAACAGCGGACGAATATACGCCGGCAGGAACCCCGGAAAGGCAAACGCGTCGCTTATCCCCTCGTTGAAAGCGATCTGGCGAATGTTGTTACCATAGTCGAACACGGGTACACCGCGGCGATGAAATTCGACCATCGCCGCAACATGTTCTGCGACTGAGCGTCGCGCCGCGGCTGCGGTTGCCTGCGGATCGCGCTCACCCTGGATACGATATTTGTCCCAAGACCACCCTTTGGGAAGATAGCCGTGCAGCGGATCGTGTGCACTCGTCTGATCGGTAAGAAGGTCTGGATGCACATTCCTGGCGAGTAGCTCGGGAAGAACGTCACAAGCGTTTCCGAGTAATCCGATCGAGATAGCCTGACCCCGTGATGTAGCTACCTCGATGCGCTGCAAGGCGTCTTCGAGACTCGAAGCCTGGACATCGAGATATCCCGTTTTCAAACGGAAATCGATCCGTGATTGCTGACACTCGACGGCCAGCATCGAGAAGCCCGCCATCGTAGCCGCAAGCGGCTGTGCACCTCCCATACCTCCCAAACCAGCGGTGAGTATCCAGCGCCCCTGCACGCCACCGCCGAAATGCTTTCGGCCTGCCTCAACGAAGGTTTCGTAGGTGCCCTGCACTATGCCCTGAGTTCCGATGTAGATCCACGAGCCAGCAGTCATCTGCCCGTACATCATGAGTCCCTTGCGGTCGAGTTCGTTGAAATGTTCCCAGGTCGCCCAGCGCGGGACCAGATTCGAGTTGGCGATCAGCACCCGCGGCGCGTCGCGGTGAGTCTCGAAGATCCCCACCGGCTTTCCTGACTGCACCAAGAGCGTCTGATTATCCTCCAGCTGCCTCAAGCTCTCGACGATCGCATCGAAGCACTCCCAGGAGCGCGCAGCTCGACCTATACCGCCGTATACGATCAGGTCTTCGGGTTTCTCCGCGACCTGCGGATCGAGGTTGTTCATGAGCATCCTCAGAGCCGCCTCGGTTTGCCAGCTCTTCGTCGAGCGCTCAACACCGCGCGGCGCACGAATCACTCTGCTGTTGTCGCTACGAGTAAAGGTCATAAAACTCCTCTTCAATCGATAATACCGATCTCGGTTCCGCGTCGGAATACGGATACCAGTGGGTTGCGCGTCAAATCACACGCTATCGCCGCTGGCTCCTGAACATCCCACACACACAACGTGGCCTCCTTTCCTACACTCACCGTCCCGATACGGCCCTGACGTCCCAGTGCATGCGCTGCATGCCGAGTCACCCCTACGAGAGCCTCGGCCGGTGAGAATCCAAATAGGACGCACGACAGGTTCATCATCAGGCGTAGCGATGCAAACGGGCTCGTCCCCGGATTACAATCCGTTGCGATGGCCATCGGTAGGCCTGCGCTCCGCAGAGCCGAAAGCGGGGGCGGCTGCTTCTCGCGCAGCGCATAGAATGCCCCGGGTAGCACCACCGCGACCGTACCACTTTTAATCAGCTCTGGTATGTCCTCCTCACGTAAGTACTCCAGATGATCGACAGACCACGCCCCGCATTGAGCGGCACGACGGGCGCATCCGGAATACGACAGCTGCTCGGCATGAGCTTTTACCGCTAAACCGTGCTGCTTTGCAGCACCAAAGATGCGCTCGCACTGCTCGAGCGAGAACGCGATCGGTTCGCAAAAAACATCCACCGCTTCCGCAAGGCCCTCCTGCGCTACATGCGGTATCATCTCGTTACAAATTAGATCGACATACCCATCCGGATCAGCCTTGAACTCCGGAGGAATCGTGTGCGCCGCCAACAGCGTCGGAGAGATCTCTACCTCGTGCGCAGCTTGAAGCCTCCGTATTACCCGCAACACCTTGAGCTCATCCTTGATGGTGAGACCGTACCCCGATTTGATTTCGATACACGCCACCCCTTCGCGCACGAGGCCGCGTAGTCTCTCGGACGCCTGCCGGAAAAGCTGATCCTCACCGCATGCCCGAGTCGCAGCAACGGTCGAGAGTATACCCCCTCCTGCCTGCGAAATCTCGGCGTACGATCGCCCTGCGAGGCGCATCTCCCACTCTGCCATCCGATCACCAGCAAAAACGAGGTGGGTGTGACAATCTATCAGGGCCGGTGAAACCACCTTACCGCCGAGATCCCGATAGCTCGCTCCTGCCGAGCAGGAAAAGGTCGCCATAGGCTCGAGTCGCTCGATGTGACCATCCACGACAACGAGCGCCCACACATCGGGAAGTAACCCATAATCATTGTCGTGCCCAGCTTCGCACGTAGCTACCCGTGCGTTAATCAGGGTCACATCACCACCGTTTTCTTTCATACGACGTCGTCCTCGAAACTCACTATCTTCCCTGCTTCACGGAGCAGCTCGCCCGAGAGTACTGCGGCCGCCAGCGCTCGAAGCTGCGTTGAAAGTGGACGGTCCTCCACTACCGGCGGAAATATGTTCCACACGAGCTCGAGCATGCGCTCACATACCGGACTCAAGCAAGTCGCCTCGCTCGCTATCTCTACACCGAGCTTAATCTCGACCTCCGGCCGTATATGCTGGATATCGACTCGCTTCTTCACGAGCGCAATGAGCTTTTGTACCGCTTTGTCGACATCTGCTTGCGCTTCCGGATGGTGTTTCGATGGTATGATACACATCTCTCTCCGGATCGCCGCCGCCTGCGCCGCATATGCCAATTCGATAGCGATGAGCTCCGCAACACGTGGGACCATCTCCATGAGCCTGACGCCGAGTCCAGCACTCATACTGACGTGATCCTCTTGGCCGCCGTTGGTAGAGATAGAGAAGAGATGGCTTGGGGTAGACATCCCCCACAGCGTATTGGTGAGCGCTGCACTTACGTATTCGGGGATCATCATACTGGACGAGATCGACGTCTCTCGCTCGCTCAGTCTGGGCCACATGAGATCGTTACCCAAACTCTTGTTACGAGCTGCATCTACGTAACGTGAGCAGCGGGCATTCACGAGCGATGCCACTATCGATACCACTTGCACCAGATTGTACAACTTCACCGCCACCGGCATCCCGTGAAAGTGCCCTCCGGAGACGATTGAAGTGAACGAGCCGTCGTCAGATTCGAGTAGCAAGGGATTATCTGTAGCGCTGTTTATTTCGACCTCGAAGGTATCTCGAGCCTCGCGTAAGAGATCGTGACAGGTGCCGAGGATCTGCGCGGCACAACGTATGTTGTAGGGATCTTGAATCTCCGCGTCGATCAGGTAATCACGATGAGCTTCGCGAAGCGGAGATCTTTGCATCGAATCCCAGATCCACCTTGCTACAATCGTAGCACCTCGATGAGGTCTCAGTTCATGAAGCCCTCGCGAAAACGGCGCATCGCTTGCGAGCATGACCTGAGCAGTCATCGCTGTAGCGAGCGCCTCTGCTTTGACGAGATCCCTCAACCGGGCGAATGCCAACACTCCGCATGCCGTAGAGAACTGAACTCCATTTATGAGAGCGAGCCCCTCTTTCATCTCCAGCGAGAGGGGTTTCAGTCCGCTTCGAACCAAGGCGTGCGAGGTCTCAATAGGGTCTGACTCTGATGCCACGAAACACTCCCCCTCACCGATGAGAGCCCGTGCAATGTGAGCAAGGGGTGCCAGATCACCACTCGCACCAACTGAGCCATGACACGGAACGACTGGCGTAATGTCGTTGTTCAAAAATCCGAGGAGCGCCTCCACAACTTCAGGTCTAACTCCCGAATGACCGCACACGAGAGACTGTGCTCGAAGCAGCATCGTAGCGCGCACGAGCTCTCGCGATGTAGCTGGCCCTACTCCGCAGGAGTGAGAGCGCACCAAATTACGCTGCAAGATCGAGAGCTCATCTGCAGGAACAGCACGATCGACGTTGTGCCCGAATCCCCTATTGAACCCGTACGAAGGTTTACTACTCGACGTGATGAAGGATACTATCTGGGCACGGCGCTCGAGCAAAAGCTCACGCGTTGCCGGGTCAAGCTCGACTGTAACCCCTTGGACCACACCTAACGTGTCTTCAATTGTGAGGGCCTTGCCGTGAGCGAGCGTTACCATAGCTTCAACCTGTACCTGGTTTGAGGCCAGTATACCTTTACTGAAGACGCCGAGAAACCACGTTATTTACCGCTTCCCTGATGATATACTCACCGTATCTTTAGCTCCGATCGACCATCGCCGACAGCTTTCGACAGATTAATCAAACACTCCAACGATGTCCCCCTTACGAGTTTCTCTGATCCTATTTCTACTGCTCATTGGCGCTGTACCCACTGCCGCCCAGCCCCTTGACAGCGCCTTTTACGAGGTTGGAAGCCCCTCGGTTGTCGACTACTACGTTGATCCGACACGTGGCGATGACGCCTCTGACGGACTTTCGCGTCTATCCGCCCGAAAAACTGTGATATCGATTTGGAATGCCCTGCCCGAGGGTCGAAATTTGAGTCGTGGCGTTAGGATCAATCTACTCCCAGGCACCTACAGCTCGGTTCATCTACCGAACTATTGGGAGAATCGCCGCGGAACGTTCCAGCAGCCGATCATTCTGAGAGCACTCGATGGTATGGGGACAGTAACCTTCTCTCGTGACATCAATATGGCTGGCGTCACTTATTTTTATCTGCTTGGCGTGATCATCGAAAATCGGATCAACGACGGCTTCGGCGACGCGTTTCACTGCGAGCGTTGTGACCACATCTTACTCAGGGGAAACTGGTTCAACGGAGCGCCACGCGGTAGAACCAGCGGTGGCAGCGTGGCCCACGAGACGATCAAATTCAACCAATCGAGCCACGTGTACATCGAGAACAACAATATACAGGGGGCCGATGACAACGGAATAGATTGGGTTGCCGTACAGTATGGCCACATCCGTGCCAACCGGATTCATGATACCCAAGGATGGTGCGCCTACGTGAAAGGAGGATCCTCGTACATCCTCATCGAGGGAAACATAGTCTACGACTGCGGAGAGGGAGGAATTACGGCCGGACAAGGAACAGGCTTCGAGTTCATGACGAGTCCCTGGATACGCTATGAAGCCAACTACGTAAAGATCGTCAACAACGTGCTACACGATATCTTCGGCGCTGCCCTTGGGGTCAACGGGGGGTACGGTGTTCTCATCGCCCATAATACGGCCTTCAGGGTTGGAGCTCGAAGTCACCTCCTGGAGATAGTACACGGAGGGCGCTCCTGTGATGGCGATATCAGCGCATGTGCCGAACGGCAAGCGCTCGGGGGCTGGGGACCAGCCGCACTCGGAGACGACGCCGTCCAGCCGATCGGTAACGTAGACGTGATCGTAGCCAACAATCTCTTTTACAACCCACCCGGCATGACGAGCAGATTCCAACATTTCACGATTCACCCTCCACGTTTCCCGAGCCTGGCAGCGATTCCCTCCCCTCAGCGCACCGACACCGCTCTAAGGATAATCGGTAACGTAATATGGAACGGAGATTCATCGATGCCGCTCGGCATCGAGGGTTCTGGACAGGGGTGTCTGGTGAGTAATCCCACCTGCTCGGAAGTGCTTCTGAGGAATGAGAATTATATCAACACCGTCGAACCGGATCTGGTGAATCCGATACATGGTGATTACCGACCGAAAAATAGCGGGCGGCTCGGGGCTGTGCCCTCGGTGAGCATCATTGAGCATGAGCTACTCGATAACGTACTCAATCCGATACCTGAGGGTGAACGTTCGAATCGGGTCAATCGGGAATTTTCCGGAGCTTCCAGCACTGTACGCCCGCCTGGGGCCTTTGCGAGCTCGACATCATTCCTCGATTTTCCCTCCTCGGGACCCGATAGCGGCGAAACACCTGGCTCTGGTGCCCAGGACCAGGACCCAAGCTTGCGGATCAAAAGGGTCGTTCGGAAAGTAGAAGGTAAAAAGGTGTCGCTCCGGGTTACCGCTGGAGCATCTGATGCGGATGGAATACTCGCGGTATCCGCGAGTGTGTCTATCGGGAATACGAGGATTACCACCTTCCCGCTCTTACCGCGTGGCACCGATTACATCGGGAGTGTGACTATAAAAAAACCGAAAAGGTGCACCCTAGAGGTAACCGCAACCGACAATCGCGGCAGGAGCACCACCCGCAAGAGACAAATATAATCGACTACCTCAGGGAGGCGAGGCCAAACCTACCCGTAGCGAAACAGAAGGGAGGGGTTTTGCCTCGCTTGCTTAGGATGCACTTTCAAGCGACGTGACGTGCACCATCTTACCGTTCTTCACTTCGAACAAATCCGTGGACATAATCGTCTTACCTCTCTGTATCGAGATTAAACCCGATGCCCCGGCATAAGGAGCCTGGGAACTGAAGTACGTCACGAACGACCCCTTGTCTTTCACCCCAGCAGTGACGGCCTTACTCAAAATCATCACCGAGTCATAACACTGACTGGCAGGAATATCGGGCTCTGCGTCCCACATAGCCTGATACGCCGCTCGAAAGGTACTACCAGGCGCTGCCGGTCGGATAAACTGAAGCCCTTCAGATGCGGCGCCTGCGGATGTGATAGCTGACTGATCGAGCTCGATGCCGTACATCGGGCATTTGATATGAGCTGTTTGAAGTGCTTTGAGGTATTGGGGAAAAAGTAAATAGGAGGTCACAAAGATCGCATCGAACTCGACCGAGGAGAGCTTAGTGACCTGGCTGCGCACCTCTGCCGAATCAAAGGGTGCCTCTTCGAGAACCGGAACTGCAATCCCCTTCTCGAGCAAGCGCTGCCGAAATGCCCGACCGACTTGAACATCCCAATCCTGATTGGAGGAAAGAACTACGACAGATCTGTGCCGCGAGGCGACATAGTCCGCGATCCTTCTGGCCTGGGTTTCGGGATCCATCCACATAAATACGGCTGCGGGAATGACGATTCGTGAACTCACAAACGGCAACAGCGGAATCCCCTTACGATCAGCCAAGGGCGCCACAGCGGCGTATTCCTCGAGACTCATCGGACCCAAGATGAATTGCACTTGGTCGATATCCGAGAGTTTTTTGAAGGCGCTCACGGCGTTTGTCGGCTTCGCATTGGGTGAATCCTCGAGTACGAGTGTAATCCTGGGAGTGCTCTCGTCTCGTCTCAATTCTGCCAGAGCCAATTCGGTGCCCTGTTGACAGTTTTTGCCCCACGATGCCCAATCACCCGTCATCGCATAAATCGCCCCGACTTTGATTTCCGGCCGATCTTCCGAACGTGCGAGAAGCGGTGCAAGAGACAGTGACGCTACCAGCAACAGCACCCTTTGCATCATCTCATTTAGCCGCTCCACGGGAACCTCCACACGCATTTCTACAGTTTCTAGACAGCGTCCGACGAGCCACGCCTTCTATCACGCGCGTTGCTATCGGGCAAAGCTATGCAGGGTGGATATATCCCAAGTAACTCTGGCTCTTCGTGGAATCAACTGGGTGCCAATGACTGCTGATGGGGCTTAACCCATTTTGTTCAGTTATAAATCACGTATTTCCGGATGAACGTGCACCTGCATGTTCACGTCCGGAAACGCCAATTCTACACACTTGATTCACCGCTGAGCCGTAACTCTGTGTCAGCCGGTGCTCAATTCAATCGCTTTTTGGGCGTATTTCTCTAAAGTTTTTCCCTTATCGTGCCGATACCGTTACGTGGTGGTTTTCGTCTCGAGAGTGGTCCAGCTTGTCGGAGGTTGTCGTCGTGAGTAGTTTCCAGCATTTAGCTCGCTTTCTTGCGGTGCCCCTCAGTCTTTTTCTTTTAATCAGGTGGGGGTACACAGAGCCGCAAGGCCGGAGCCCCGAGGGGCAAAACTCGCGCCAGAATGTCCCCCCCACATCAACGCCTACCCCTACGACCCCTACCCCTACAGCTACCCCGACACCTACTCCAACTCCGCCCTGTCAATTCGTTCAGGCCAACCTCAACATGTTGGGATTCAGTCACACAGGTAGCGTAGCGAATCCAGTTTCGACTCCGACCGTACCCAGCACCTGCGCAAACAAATTCATAACCGACCTCAACACGTGCGTCGGAAATCGTCCAAATGACGGATACCGGGACGACTGGTACGCCGTCTGCTTTGCTAACTTGTATCTGCTCGGAAGGAATTCCAAGCTGGGGCCCCTCAACAACGGCGGCTACTGCACTCGACTGACAGTTACCCCGAATGACCCGAACTGGATCGATCCTCAAACAAGGGCCGATAGTTATTGGCACCACATCACTGGAGATGTGTGGGGGCGCTATTGCTTGAACGGATACCTCATGGCCCGCAAGGAGCCGGAGCCAACGACGGGTAGCTGCTTCACAAATGCTCCCGTCACCAGCGATCAGATCTGCGGCAGTTTTGACGTATCGTTCATCAAATCAAGTCCGATCTCTCTGCTCTGGCATTCTGACGCCCAGATTGACGACCAGATAAGCGTGGTTCAATTCCCGCTCAACCCATCGCAGCCCAACGACTATGTCGGATGGAGGGCCTCTGAGAAAGCTCCCCTTCTCGTCTACGACCCTGAGCACCGTGGTGTGATAACCGAGGCGCGACAACTTTTTGGTAACTGGACCTTCGGCGGAAAGCAGCTTGCGCGCGTGGGGGCTCACGCGCGCAGCGATGCCAAGAGCGCACTACAGACGGAGTGGGCGCACGGCTTTGAGGCACTAGCGACTCTGGATGCCGACGGTAACGGAAAGGTCGACAGGTCAGAGCTCGATCCCCTGGCGCTCTGGTTCGATCGAGATCGCGATGCGGTATCCGACGAGGGCGAGGTGATATCTGTGCATGACGTCGGTGTCATCGCGCTCTACTACAACGCACGATTCCCTCAAGAGGGTCGACACGTGCACCTGTCCCTTGGATACGACCGGATCATCGATGGAAAGGTACTCTCGGGCGCCTCAGTCGACTGGTACGGTGAGCAATCATCCTCGAAGTTCGGCCTGCTCGGACATCATCTGATGAACGGCGAGTGGAAGTCTATGAGCGCTCCAAAGAGCCCTGCCTCGGAGTCGCTCGAGCCAACGCCCCTCCGGGAGCAAAAGCTCTCGGAAAGAAATCCCTTTGCAGGTTTGTGGGAGGTGACCTTCGACTCGGGCAGCATTTCAAACTCCAGCACCCCTGCAATGCTCATCCTCGGCGGAGGAGAGGCGCTCATAGAGGGATACTCAGTCGTGAGATTACCGTTTGCTCGAACTCAACTTACAGAGCTCGAGGGCGCGACCACCTTTTTCTTCGTGAAGGGCGAGCGCTCCATCAATGACGGTGAGCACACCGCTGTATTCCGCTCTGATTTTGGTCGGGCCCGCACGAATACCACGGCCCGACTCTCCGCGGATGGGAGCACACTGCTCGGCACGACTGAGGCCACGTACGAGGTCGCGGGAAAGCCCAGACGCATCAGCTATGAGTGGAAAGGTCGAAAGGTATCTCCTTAGTAGGGGAACAAACCCAGCCCCATTCATTTTTGAAAAAAAATGGGCGCTTCCAAGTTTCGTGTGGCTAACACCGTAGCGCATTTCACAAGACGGCTACTCATTGACCCTTGAACGAAAGTGCTCGATTATTCAAGCGTGCAAGTGCACAAAGCGCCAAAAAGGAACTCGGCTGGGTTTAGCTTTTCCCTCGCGGCAGGCCTCGCTTCCCGGCCGATCTGTGGTAAGTTCAGGCCTCGTATGCGTAGGGGGTAACCACAGCGACCATGACAAATCCTCACCTTGCTGCCTGGATGTTCCTTCAACTCGCCTGTGTGCCCGCCAACCTCGCCCAGGTAGCCGGATATCCGGTCAGCGACAACATGCGTAGCCGAATACTGCTGTAGGGACCGGATCATCGGGACCATTGCCGACCCCTACGCTGACGGAGTTGTTATCGTTATCCGAACCAGACCCGGTCCAATTAACCGAAGAGGTCAAGATACCTGCTCCGCGCAAGACAGCGCTTTGTGAGATCGAACAGATGTACCCCCCTTGAGATGTACAATCGGTTGAGGCCGCGCTGAAATTAGCGCCGGTGTTGTTGATTGAGAGCATGCACACCCCATTTGTCTCGGTCACAGGGCATGCAGCCGTAGTACGCGTTGCACAACAAGCAAATCCAGCCGTTGTAGCGACGCCAGGATTGTCAGGCATACTTCCAATTATCGGGATCCACCGTTGTGAGTCGTTATCCGAATGGTCGGATGCCCACATGCGAACCGAAATCACAGAGCTATTTCGGAGCACGCTGTACTGAGATCGGTCGCACAGATCTGCCTTCATCGCAGCGCACATCGTCGACGCCGTGCGCCAATCGGCATCCTCGGCATCGTGTACGAAAACAACACGAACTCCGTTGACCGTTTGATCAGAGGCGCGACTCGGGGTGACCGTGCGGCAGCAGGGTCCGTAGTATAAAGTACTGGCGAGGTGGTCGTCCCCTACCCCCCATTCACCTCAGCCCAGGCGGTTGCATCGTTATCGGCGAACGACCGCGTCCAATTCTGCAGAGCTCGCAAAACACCGTGCTCTCGCAACACCCAGGACTGGCTGTCTGAGCACAGATCTGCCCCCTCCGCAGCACACGCCTGAGCTGCAGCCAGGAATCCAAGTGACGACCCCACCTTTGCCAAACATACGCCATCAACATCTGCCTCTGGACATACAGTCGACGGAGTCCCTGCAGTGCCCTGTGTGCCCTGCGCTCCTTGGGGCCCCTGAGAGCCCGTATCGCCCTTTGGCCCCGCCGGACCAGCAGCCCCCCTTAGAGAGGTGACATTAGATACTTTAGTTTCCTTCGATGTGCACCTACCTTGTCGCAGGACAACGGTCCCTGTTGTGTTGTCCGAACAGATGACGATATTCGACTTCTTTTAAGCAATTACTGGAACCGGCATAGTGAGAGAAAACACAAGCAGTAGATACGTGAGAGGATGAAAGTGCATAGGAATCCCTTTAAGAGTGCGTAACAAAAATGAGCCTCGTAGCGAGGATGAGCGAAATCGGCAGCGACAAGGATGCAGGCTAAAAAGGCGCGGAGACGTGCCCTCAGCGGCACGTTGAGCACCT
>JBBAUR010000061.1:0-20971 GCA_040398075.1 Bdellovibrionota bacterium
TATGACATCACTCAGAAATCTTAGATACCCCCTATTTATGAGATGGCTTCTAGTTTCTGTCCGGAAACACCGATTTCTGTGTGGACTCTTGCTTATATTCCCTGCGAAGCAAAAGTCTTCATCGATAATTCGGGGTCGCTGCTACAAAATTGAGGTTTTTCGCGTATTCAAACAGAGTAAGCGAATGTCGCTGGTGAATATTGAATCATTTCGAGAGGCGAAAAAGGTCTTGTTTTCTTTGCTTTCTGTCCTGGCGGACAGAAACTAACTAATACATAGCGCTTTGCATGACTGAGATGATGCAAATACGAGTTCCTTGTAGAATAGATGTGCCTCAGTATCGGCTAAAAACGCCATAATTAAAGTGTAGGGAGATGCGCCGATTTGGGGCTGTTAAAATATGATTTCGAAATATCCCGGGCCAAAAGCTACCGAGGCAGGGGAGGGCGGTCCCTCCTTACAAGGTGTAACTACTGGCCGTGCGCCAGCGTCTAACGCACTTACTGCGCTCATAGACGCAAATTTCACTGACGCGATGCTGGCCTCAATTAAGCGAAAGCAGCTGTCAGACCTGGAGATCTTACAGTTTCGAGAGCCATTAGGGACCCGTATGCGAGCCAACCTTCTCGCCCAGGAGAGCTTACAATCCTTCATTACGCATGCGGCGCAAGGTGGTATTCCTCTGAAAGCCTTCCAAGATGACCCTCTGCTTCCCCTCGACGAGAAACTAACAAGCTCTCTGGTGCAAGGAGAGTGGCTACCGCCTTACCTAAAGGAACGGATTGCTAACCCTGCTGCTGATTTTGAAATTCAACAAGAACGTATCATCGGTGTGATGCAGCGCGTCATGAAGGAACAACGGTTTTCTCTACCTCTTTTCTTTTTGGGCTCGAGCGCTGTACCTGAAAACGGACTTCCAAACGATATCGATATAGGAACGAGCCGTACGCTACGTAATGTGCACATGCAAGCATACGACGATGCGACCACTGCGATGCGCGAAGCTATGGCCAGCGACAGGCTCATTCTCGGGAACAAGAGCCACATCGGAGCGGTCTTCGATCAGATGGTATTGTCCCTGGGGGTGAGCGTGGTGCGCTATGGCAGGGCTCTTCGCGTTACTCCCGATGTTGTGTATGCTATCGAGCGCAACGAACCACTGGCAGGCTGAGATCCCGCTTGGGCTAAAAACAATCTGCGTTTCCCGATGAGACGGAAGATGAGCGGATAGGGCACAAAAGAAACGGGACCACCTAGTGGCCCCATTTCTCAATCGATAAGAGAGGTGGTTACTTACGCAGCCTTAGCAGCCTTGCGACCAGCGGCTCTGACCTTCTTGTTACGCCGCGCTATCTTCTTGGCATCTCGGGCGTTTCTCTTGTTCCAGGTTATCTTGGTTGGGGAAGCCATTGTACAACTCCTAGGTTTTAATTGGTGAAACGGTACCTAAGTTACTGCTCGTGGTCAACTTTTCGGCCCAACGGGATGAGACATCAGCTACCACCCTAAATATAATCAATAACTTGCCACGTAGTAGTTTCTACACAGAGGGCCGCGGGAGGCATACGACTACCCGTCCAGAGCTTCCCCCTCTCGGTGCTCTCACCGCTCTCTTTGTTACCCGCCCTTCGGCTTCGCTAAATATCCAGATTACGGATCTTGAGCGCGTTCTCTTCGATGAACTTCCTACGCGGCTCGACCTCGTCACCCATCAAGACGGTGAAGATCTGATCTGCATCGATAGCATCATCGATAGTGACCTTCAGGAGCCTGCGGTTCGTTGGATCCATCGTCGTTTCCCAGAGCTGCTCGGGGTTCATCTCTCCAAGTCCCTTGTAGCGGGTTATCGAGACTCCCTTGCGGCCACGTTGGTCGACGAAGTCAGCGACCTGCTCGATCGAATCTACCTTTTCCAGCTCACGCGACTCACCGGTCGCAGTGATCGTGAATGGCCCCTCACCAACAATTTGAAGCGCGTCGTGATACACCTTCCTAATCTCGTCGATCTTCTCCGAGATCCACAATCGTCGCGTGACCAAGGTTTGATACTGTATGCCGCGCTGACGAGTCGTAACTTTCAGAGCAACCTCGCCATCCAGATCATCGACAATCTCTATCTTCGGCTCTAGCTGCATGCGGTTCTTGATAGCAGCTTCAACCGTCGACAACATGCTGGTAATTTTGTCACGCTTCCACGTGTCCTCGGGGAACGCTACCGCCGATTCCGCAAGACCAACGATCACGCGCTTGTCGAGTCGCTCCATCTCGAGCTCTTCGAGTGATGGCTGTATGTCACGAACGCGCACCAAGAGCGCCTTGATATCTTCAGCCTTACAACTCTTGCCGTTCTTCGACTCGATGGTGACGTTTTCGACACCCGAACCGATAATGATCTCGGTGAACTCCTTTTCGTTCTTGATGTAACGCTCCATCTTGCCCTTCTTGAGCTTGTAGAGAGGCGGCTGCGCGATAAAAAGATTTCCACGCGAGATCACCTCGTTCATCTGTCGATAGAAGAAGGTCAGCAAGAGGGTACGGATGTGGCTACCATCGACATCGGCATCGGTCATGATGACGATCTTGTGATAACGTAGCTTGTTAATGTCGAAATCTCCAGGTCCGATACCGGTGCCCAATGCCGTGATGAGCACTCGAATCTCTTCGAAGGAGAGCATCTTGTCGAAACGCGCCTTCTCGACGTTCAAGATCTTACCCTTGAGCGGAAGGATAGCTTGGTTCTTCTTGTCACGACCCTGCTTGGCCGAACCACCTGCGGATTCACCCTCCACCAGGAACAACTCTGCTTCCTCAGGGTTTTCGTTCTGGCAATCAGCGAGTTTGCCTGGGAGCGCTGCGCTATCGAGCGCTCCCTTGCGACGTACGAGCTCGCGAGCCTTGCGAGCCGCTTCACGCGCTCGAGCTGCTTCGAGAGACTTGTTGACGATAGTCTTGGCGATCGCGGGGTTTTCCTCGAAAAACTTCGCTAAATGCTCGCCTACGACCTGTTCAACGAATCCTTTGACCTCACTGTTTCCGAGCTTTGATTTCGTCTGGCCTTCGAACTGCGGCTCAGGAATCTTCACGCTAATGACAGCCACCAACCCCTCTCGTGTATCGTCTCCCTGAATACCTTCGGAGAAACCTTTGAGGAGATCGTTTTTGTTGGCGTAGTTGTTGAGCGTACGTGTCAGCGCCGCCTTGAAGCCGATTAGGTGCGTACCACCCTCTGGCGTGTTGATGTTGTTGGCATAGGTGTGAATGCTCTCTTGGTACTCGGTGTTGTACTGAAGGGCGATATCGACACTGGTTCCTTCACGCTCTGCAGAGATGAAGATCGGCTCTGGGAATATAGGCGTCTTGGTCTTGTTGATGAACGAGACAAAGCTTCGTATTCCGCCTTCGAAAAAGAACTCCTGCTTCTTGTCAGTTCGTTCGTCGATGAGAAATATATGCAAACCTGCATTGAGGAACGCGAGCTCTCGGATACGATGCGCAACGGTATCGAAGGTAAAGCCCTTCTGCTCGACGAAGATGGTGTGATCCGGATAGAACGTTACCCTCGTTCCGGTTCCTTCCGCATCACCAACGACCTTCAGCGGTGCAACCGGATCTCCGCGACGAAACTCCATCGCATGCAATTTGCCGCCCTGTTTGACCTCAGCCTTGAGCCACTCTGAAAGGGCGTTTACGACCGAAACACCTACACCGTGAAGTCCGCCAGAAACCTTGTACGCCTCTTTCTCGAACTTGCCTCCTGCGTGCAGCTTGGTCATTACGACCTCCACTCCGCTCACGCCCTCCGTTGGATGGATACTTGTTGGGATTCCTCGTCCGTTGTCTTCAACAGATACGGACCCGTTGGTGTGGAGGGTAACGGTTATCTTCGTACAGTAACCCGCAAGCGCCTCATCAACGGCGTTATCGACAACCTCCCAGATGAGGTGGTGATAGCCTCTGAAGAAGGTGTCACCGATGTACATGGCTGGTCGCTTTCGAACGGCTTCGAGCCCTTCGAGGACCTTGATTTGACCGGCGTCATACACCAATCCAGCTTCTTGTGCGTTGGGCGCTGTGCTCATTACTCCTCCCACTTCATAACCTCAGTAGTTTAGGATATTTAGATCGCTTTAGCAAAGCCCAAACCAGCATTCGATCGGGCCGTTTGAGCCCTATTTTTCGCAAGCTGTGTCGACCTCAGACACTGAACCCGGGGAGCCACTCCTGTTACCGCAAGAAGAGCTAATAAATCGCCATATAACAGGCACTTATATCATTAGCCCTTTTTCGGTCGAGATCTACCTTTAAAAACTGGCGGGCTCGTCCCAAGCCTAGGCTTGTTGGGCTACCGAAATGAGCCCACTCGACATCCCCAAAATCTGCAAAGACGGGTGCCCATCGAGGGGTTTTGGGGGGCTCGTAGTTCCGGTAACTATCATCTGGCGCGGCTTCGCCAGCAGCGTTGCAAATAGCCTTTCGGAACGAGCTGCATCGAGCTCGGAATCAACATCATCGAGGAGCACCACTGGAGACTCGCCCTTTACCTCGTCCAGCATATCGATCACTCCCAACTTCAAAGAGAGCACGACACTCCTTGTTTGGCCCTGAGAAGCGTATGAGCGGCTGTCTACTCCGCCCAAACTTACCTTGATATCGTCCCTCTGAACCCCAACTACGGGGCTTCTCGAGGCGATCTCCCGCTGGGCAGCACGTTCGAACTGATGCGCAATGTAGCTCAGGTCTACCTTCCCTTGCGGATCGAGGAGGTCCGATTCCAGCTGGAGCGCTAAGTCCCCATCCATCGGAGCGTAGGAATGGTGAAAGGAGCATGCCTTATCCGATAACGATTTCAAAAAGCTAGATCTGTTATCCACAATTTTTCCGCCGTATTCGGCGAGTAGAGAGTTCCATGGTACAAGCTGTTGATAATCAACGTAAGAATTCTTAAGCAAAGCACTTTTACTGGCTAGGGCGCGTTGGTATGCCATTAAGGTCTTCAAAAAAGCTGGCTGCATATCGACCATGTGCCGGTCCAAGAATCGCCGACGGCCCGATGGTGAGCCCTTTATGAGCTGCAGGTCTGCCGGAGAGAACGCTACGATCGTAAGCCGCCCGAGTAGCTCACTTATGGAGCTCAGAGGATTGGCGTTCAGAAAAGCTTCGCGCTTTCCAGGTGTCAGAGCTACCCCGAGCTCCTCCGTTCCGAGCTTGTGGGTAACTGTTCCGAAAACTGAACATTGTGAGTCCCCCCATCTGCTCAGTTCGTTGGAGATGTTGGTCCTAAAGGAGCGCGAACCTGAGAGGAGATAGATAGCTTCGATGAAATTCGTTTTACCGTTACCGTTTAGTCCTGTGATGTGGATAGGACCTGGAGAGAGGTCTACTGACTGGTCAGCGAGGTTCCTAAATTTGAAAACTCTGACGCGTGATACGAACAAGCGAATCCCTGAACTAACCTGACTGGAGCGTTGTTCGGCGAGAACAGCTTCGATGAACTCGTCGCTCACCGCTCTGTTCCCACCGAATCAAAAAGTTTGCGGTCAATCGAGCCTAAGGGGCATCACGATACCGAAGCACGACTCATCTGACTCGGTGTAAAATTTACCTGGTCCCGTTTCTCCTGCCAGATCCATGACAAAAGGTTGATTCTCACTGACTGCTGCGAGCACATCGATGATGTAGCGCGCATTGTACCCTACTGAGAACTCCTTTCCGGAATACTGAATCTCCACCTCCTCCTGCGCTTCTCCAACCTCGGGCGAAGAGCTCGAGATGCGAAGAAGATTGGGAAAGAAGTCGAATCGTACTCCTTTGTTCTTGTCACTCACTACGAGAGAGACGCGCTTTAGAGCTTGTGACAGTTGCGAACTCAGCACCGTCACCCTGTTACCAGGAGCACTCGGCAAGACCTGTGTGTAGTTAGGGAATTCGCTATCGAGCAATCGAACCACCAATTTCCAGGTCGGTCCTTCAACGACCATGAAGCCTTCGCTGACATCGACTCCAACGGGCACATCTCCCGCTGTTTCGAGCGCTTTGCGGACTTCAGCTATTCCCTTGCGAGGAACGATGACATGATCCGCCGAGGTCTCGGTCTTCTTTGAACCTTTGACAGACAATCCGGAAAACTCGACCCCTTCGATAGGTCGCGTTATGAGCGCAAGTCGGTGCCCGTCGGTAGCCACCATTCGAAGCCCACTCTTCTTGCCGTCCTTTGACATCTCGAGACACACGCCGTTCATGTTGTATCTACCCTCATCGAGAGATACCGCGTACAGCGTCTTGTTGATCATCTCAATCAGAGTAGGTGCTGGAAGTTTGCACTTGGCCTTCAAAGCGAGGCCGGGTGGTACAGGATATTCCTCCGCGCTCACCCCGACGATTTTGAGTTTTGAACTCCCTGCGACAACCTCTACGCGGTCGCGATCGGTAGCTCGAATGGTTACATCTCCCTCTGGAAGCTCTCGTACGAGATCCCCAAACATCTTGGCACTAACGGTTATCGCTCCCTGCTTTTTGACTGATGCTGCAGAGGAAGCTATCGCGGTGATCTCGAGATCACTCGCTGTTACCTTGAGGCTCTTGTCCTCTGCTGTGAGAAGGACGTTCGCCAGGATCGGCATCGTTGATTTCTTTTCGGCTATCGCCAAAGTAACGTGAAGAAGTTTAGCGAGTTCAGTTTTGGGAATCGTAATTTCCATTGTCCCCCTATTATTCTCTTAAATATAAAAAGTTAGTGAATAGTAATTAGTCAGGCCATTTTCTGTGGGTAAGTTAGCTAACGATATGTTTTGAAAAGACATAGTACGTATACAACGTGTTGTTAAGATCGGGATAACTTTTCTAACTTTCCACAGTCAAATTTCTTGCACCTAAAAAGCCCCTTTTTCACCCTGCAAACCCCCAACTTATCCACACCCTTTTACCGCCCGGTACAGTGCTCAGTGCGCCATCCCACGGGTCTCAAACCTTCGCCCTCCAAAACCGGCGTTGAAACTCGAAGAGGACCTCAATATTGATGGCGCCGCCCATTTTGTGGAACAGGGTGTGAATAGCCCTAAAAAAACCTATCATTCCACAGGATGGTACAAGCTGTTGATAAATAGCACAAATATTTGATTTTACTTAAAATCAACCGAAGAGTTGTTTCTCTATTTCCTCTACTAGAACCTTAACCTGAGCATCTGTGGATAACTTGCTTGATACAACCGTAGCTGCATGAATGACACTCGAATGGTCCCGGCCACCGAAGTGTCCACCTATCTCAGGGTAGGAGGCAGTTGTGTGCTTTCGGCACAGGTACATAGCGATGTGACGCGGGAAGGAGAGATTCTTCGTGCGACGCTTGGAAATTATCTCACTGACCTTGATGTTGAAGTGCCCAGCAACGGCTTTCTTGATGTCATCAACCGTGATGTTTATCACCTTTGGCTGCAAGAGCGGCTTGAGAGCCATGCGAGCCATATCCATGGAGATATCAACGTGCTGAATCGTACTAACAGCGTGCAATCTTGTCAGAGCACCCTCTAACTCACGCACGTTGGAGGAGATCCTTTCAGCAATCAAGTGGCTTACCTCCTCCGGAAGGTGAAAGTTCTCCAAGAGCGCTTTCTGCTTGAGGATAGCCACCCGTGTTTCAAAGTCAGGGGCCTGAAGATCAGCAGTTAGACCCCACGAAAAACGGGTTTGGAGTCGTTCTTCTATACCAGGGATGTCAGTGGGTATTTTGTCAGAGGTTATAACTATCTGACGCTTGGCGCTGTAGAGCGCATTAAAGGTGTGAAAGAACTCCTCTTGAGTGCGCTCTTTCCCGGCAATGAACTGAATATCGTCAATCAGTAGCACCTCGATCGTACGTAAGCGACGCTTGAACTCCTCCATCTTGGCATGACGAAGAGCCAAGATGAGTTCGTTGGTAAATGTCTCCGAGGACATGTAGAGCACACGAGCCTCTGGAGAGCGTTGTAGTACCGCGTTACCGATAGCGTGGAGCAGGTGTGTTTTTCCGAGACCAACACCACCGTATATGAAGAGCGGATTGTAGCTTCTTCCAGGATTCTCAGCGACGCGCATGGCGGCGGCGTGGCAGAACTGATTGCTGTTACCCACTACGAAGTCTGTGAAGGTGTAGCGCGGATTGATATTTGAGCTCTCGGGAGATCCTTGAGCGCCAGAGGAACCACTAGCTGGGCTAGTAGCTGCCTCATGTAGCCCCTCGAGGGTATCCTTGGGCTCTACCGCGGCAGGCCTGAGACGTTTGACGATAAACGGTGTAGCGGGCCTTCGTAGGGTACGTCCCTGCGCATCGTCGGGCAGTGAAGTCAATTCACGCGGAATAATAGAGAGTTGCAACTCCGGGCTCTGCAGGAAATGAGACAAACGGGCTTGTAAACGACTTGCGTAGTTGGCCGTAACATAATTGCAGATCAACCTCGATGGCCCACGCACTATGAGCCTATCGGGGGTAGAGGCCGCAATATCAAGGAAGAGGGGCTCAATGTAAGCAGCAACGATATGCTGATTCGTTTCACCACACACATCAGCTACGGCGAGCGCCCACGATTGATCGAGAGATGGGATATCAGTGGACAAATTGCGGGATGGGGATAGCACTGACTCTTGCTGTTCAGAGTCACTCTGGCCGAACGATGTTGACGCCAGATTGCTGCTCATTATCCCCACATGAACACAGGTCTTTGTGTAGCGCGTCTCCGCAGAACTTTAGAACCACTCTGCGGAGGCACCGACATCTGATTCGACTGACCTTAGAAAGGTGTGAGCAAACTATTGAGCAGTCGTTCACACAAACTTCGTCATCGAACAGCGAAGCAAGCGTTATACGACGCGCGCAAAATTTTACAAGAATCTAGTGATGATTTTTTTCGTGATGAGGAGATCGGGTTAATTCTAATATTGAAGTGATCGCAAATTCAAGTTGTTTAAACAAAAAAGATGATTTTTATCCGAACTATCATCTGAGATTGAAACAAGCTGAAGAGATTGTAGAGCTAGGATGACCGTGTGCTGTACGCGTACGCAATTAGGAATGTTTGCCTAAATTGCTCGAATCTTATACAACAAGGCCCACAGAAACGGGTATGCAAGACCATTACACGTACTTTCATTCTTTTGGTTTGACTGACTCAAACTCTCAGAAGCTCCTCACGGCGGTTCTGATAGGTATAAGCCTCATTTTGATCGGCTCTCGAAGCGCTACGGTGTTGGCGCGGCGCCGTAATCGGCTGGGAGTCGAGCAGGGGGTTATCCCTGAAAAACACATAACAACCTCTGGAATACTAGATTTTTTTACAGAGACCTTCGTAGCCTTTCAGGATTCGATCCTCGGAAAAGAGAACCGTAAGTTTCTGCCCCTTACGGCAACCGTGTTCTTGTATCTCTTCGTTCTCAACATCATCGGGCTGATCCCTGGGGCCCCTGCAGCAACGAGTACTGTCTGGACGACAGTTCCGGTCGCCCTGCTGATTTTCCTGTCGTTCAACTACTACGGGATTAAGCAACACGGCTTCTGGAACTATATGAAGCACTTCGCCGGACCAGTATGGTGGCTTGCGTGGTTTATACTACCACTTGAACTCTTTGGGACGGTCTTGCGTATCCTTACGTTGAATCTCCGTCTCTACTGGAATATCTCGGCAGATCACATGGTTTTGTCGATATTTTCGGATCTAGTTCCGTACATCGTGCCGATTATTTTCTACACCTTGGGGACCTTCGTATGTTTCATGCAGGCCTTCGTTCCCACAGTTCTCACGATGATATACATTATGCTCGCCACGCAGCACGAAGAGGGCGAGCATCAGCACCACTAAGGGTTGAAATCGTAGCTAAAAAACGTGTAGTTTCAGGAAGCAACAACAACAAGGAGATGAATATGTTAGCAAAGATAGCAAAGAACACCGCCTTCGTAGCGGCAACCATCGCAGCAACCGTTGCCCCCCTCACAGTGGCAGTAGCCGAGGAAGTTGCCGGCGGAAAGTCCCCACTTGGCCCTATCGGTGCTGGCTTGGCTATCGGTAGCGCTGTGATCGGCGGGGCGCTTGGTCAGGGACGCGCAGTAGGCGCAATGCTCGAGTCCTTCGGACGCAACCCATCTGTTGGAGGAAAGCTCCTCGCGCCGATGCTTATCGGTATGGCACTGATCGAGTCGCTCGTAATTCTCGCCTTCGTAGTAGCTCTTCAAGCTCTATAAGGCCTTACGAAGTCCGATTAAATTCGAGCTCTAACGAAGAAGGGTCTGCCACTCGGCAGGCCCTTTTTTATTGGGCCTCAAGGTCTGTGGATAATCACCGCGCTCCCGGCGACTCCTTTGAGTAGTAATCCACACCCTTTTCCACAGTATAGTCAGAGTTTAATACAGCTTTCCCACAGCTTTTGCGGTAGTGTGTGGAAAAGCATGATAGGTAGTTGATTTGTAAAGCGCAGGGGAGGATATAAGGAGGTTTTACCGAGGTTTTCCACAGGCGAGAGCAGCTTTTCCACAGCTCTGTCGGGGTTATCCACAAGTTTTTCAGCGGTTGTGACAAAGAGGCTTTCAGGCGCCTGTGGATAACATGTGCACTGTAAAAGGGTGAGGCAGCTGGGTCGTATCGATGCAGCTATCGTTCCTAGACTCCCACCCTCTCGCCAGCCTCAAGCAGCGAGCGATGCCGTACCTTCTTGTGCTATCGTTACGCGTGAATGCTCTCGAGCCACCGCTCGGCATCGATAGCGGCCATGCAGCCGGAGCCTGCCGCAGTGATAGCCTGGCGGTATACGTGGTCCTGCACGTCGCCACAGACGAACACCCCAGGAAGTGAGGTCTTCGAGGAGTCAGGCTCGTGCCGGAGGTAGCCGTTCTCGTCCATTTCGAGCTTGCCGCTCAAGAGCTGCGAGTTAGGGGTGTGTCCGATAGCTACGAAGAGAGCATCGACCGGAAGATTCGAAAGCTCCTTAGTCGTGGTGTCTTGAAGTTGGAGCCCAGTAACGCCGTCCTGCCTTGAGCCTTGAACCTCAACAACATGCCTGTTCCAGAGCACCTCAATTTTAGGATTGGTGAGAACTCGTTGCTGCATAATTTTAGAAGCTCGCAAGCTATCACGTCGGTGAATCAGGTAGAGTTTGCTGGCGAAACGGGTCAAAAACGAGGCCTCTTCGCAAGCAGAGTCTCCACCGCCGACAACCGCCATAACCTTGTTGCGGAAGAAGGCTCCATCGCATGTCGCACAGGTCGAAACCCCGTAGCCGAGGAGCTCACGCTCATTCTTGGCACCGATATATTTGGGCGCCGCGCCGGTAGCAACGATCAGGGCATCGCACGTATACGAATTCGACTGGCCAGTGAGGGTGAAGGGACGTTTGGAGAGATCAATAGAAGTTATTGTATCGACCGCAACGGATGTACCGAACCGAACAGCTTGTTTTTCCATGGTCTCCATCAGCTCAGGGCCCATGATTCCCTCCGGAAAACCGGGAAAATTCTCAACATCGGTGGTAGTCGTCAACTGCCCGCCAGCCAGAGGGCCGTGTACGATGAGAGGGCTCAAGTTGGCGCGAGCTGTGTAGATCGCTGCGGTCAGGCCGGCAGGGCCGGATCCGAGAATGACTACCTTGTGGTGATTCAACTGTGCTGTAGGATTGTTCATAGTTGGCAACCAAATTCAGGCGCTTGAAAGGGGCGCATTCAGTATGACCATGCATACTAAGATTAAGCGGGTATTGATTGCAAATAGGGGCGAGATAGCGCGTCGTATTAGGCGCGCCTGTGAAGCACTGGGCATAAAGACTGTTTTGGCGGTCTCGGATGCGGATGCAACCGCACTCGCTGCTGTCGAGGCGCCTGAGGTGGTAGCTATAGGGGGTTCCACTGCTCGCGAATCGTACCTAAACGGCGCAAAAATTATCGAAGCGGCTCAGAAATCAGGGTGTCAGGCCATTCATCCCGGATACGGATTCCTTTCCGAGGATGCTGTGTTCGCCCAAAGTGTCATCGACGCTGGACTCATTTTCGTTGGCCCATCTCCTGAGAGTATCAGATCGCTCGGATTGAAAACCTTAGCTCGAAAAACGGTTTCTCGGGTTGGGGTTCCGATAACTCCAGGAAGTGGAGACGCGTCTACGGATGAGGAGCTCATAGTCGCAGCGCAATCGATAGGCTTCCCGGTCATCATCAAGGCGGCTGCCGGAGGAGGTGGGAGAGGCATGCGTATCGTACACGACGCCTCTGAGATGAAAGAATCTCTCGAACGCGCGCGAGCGGAGGCGCTCAAGAACTTCGGAAGCCCAGCCGTATACTGCGAGAAATTTATCTCGGAACCTCGACACGTTGAAGTTCAGCTCTTCGGTGACATGTACGGAAACGTCGTGCACTTTGGGACCCGCGACTGTTCTGCACAACGACGGTATCAGAAGTTGGTCGAAGAAGCGCCCGCCCCCTTTCTCGACCCCGATACGCGCGAACGGATTCATCAAGCGGCGCTCGCTGCAGCGCGCAGCGTAGGATACTACAACGCGGGCACTGCAGAGTTTTTGGTGAAGGGAAAAGAGTTTTATTTCATGGAGATTAACACTCGGATTCAGGTCGAGCATCCGGTCACCGAGATCATCACTGGCGTTGACCTCGTACAGCTTCAACTCCAAGTGGCGATGGGAGAGAGGCTACCGCTCAAACAGGAGCAGATCGAATTCAAGGGGCATGCTGTAGAGCTGCGCATCAATGCGGAAGATGTGTTCGAGAATTTTCGCCCAGCGCTCGGTACCATTGCGTCATGGAAGCGTCCAACGGGCTCGGATAGCATGGTCGGAATTCGTGAGGATTACGGATTCGTCCCAGGTAATGAAGTTACCCCATTCTACGATTCTTTGTTGAGCAAGGTGATAGCGTACGGGAGTTCACGAGAGGAAGCACTCTACCGAGCATTCAACTTTTTGCGCGGCTATGCCGTTGGTGGTGTACCAACCACGATACCTTTCCACGCCTGGATCCTTGCGAACCCGCAGTTTCAAGGACCTGGTATCGATATCGGGTATGTAGAGCGAACCTTCACTGCAGACGGCGCTCGCGAAGCGCTTGCTCTTCTCGAAATAGATCCCGAGCACAAAAACGGTATGAAATCGTCCACGAGTGAGCCGGTTGAACGGATTTACGTGACAACTTCGCGAGGTGCTCGCACGTCCGTAGACCTCGTGCACGAGCACGGAGGAACCTTTCTTGCCATACCACTCGATGAAGCAGGAGCTCCGTTAGCTAAGTCGAATTGGAAACGCGGGCTCTCGAAAAAAGATCTGCTCGCAAGCCTCTAGCTTCTAAGGTCAGCGGGTCAGCTGAAAATAACTGATCGCGTTTTCGAGAGGGCAACACCGCTGCGTATCTTACAAGGAGTATACTGATTTGCCCTTGAGCGACGAGTTGGCGCTAGCTCGAGCACCTTCAGGTGAGCCGCGAGGTCAGCAAGGGGATATCATACCGATTTTCCTACGCCCCTCACCCTCGCGGTGCTCCCGCTCTCTTTGTATTTCCCCCTTTTTGTTTGCACGATCCGGCTAAGGGTTTCAGCTACACTACCCACTCGACTTCCTGAAGCGCCAGTAATAAGTTGCTCAATTCACAGATATGGTGTGGGGCTAAATGCGGATAGTTTTTTACTCAATAGCAGGTGCTCCTTATTATCCGAAATCGATGGAGCCAAGCGACTATACTCCGGTTCTTGAAAGCCTTGGGTTTCCCTCTGCCAGGAAGCTTGGGGCCGGAGTTCATTCGCCTGTTTATCGGGCTAGTCAGCGGATTTACGGAGTGAGCATCATCTGCCCACGCAAATATCAAGCATGAGAAATGAACACCGAGGAACTTAAAAAACAGCTTCTTGCGGAAGGTTGTAACGAAAATAACTTCGCCATTCTCTCGCGCGGCAGCGATACCTTCTGTCTCGATAAGAGAGGAACCCGGTGGGAGGTGTTCTATTCGGAAAGAGGCGATGACTCCGAACCTATATTTAGTTCCGAATCAGAGGAAGACGCCTGTGAGTTCTTCTTCAATCACATCATGAAGCAGCAGCACTGGCACATCGTCGGCTTTTTCAAAAGCGAAACCGAGGCGAGAGAGCTCGAAAGTAAGTTGGTGTCTATAGGGGTAAAGCCAATAAGAAACGACATACCAGCTTACAAAACTGCGCACGATCCGAGATACAGAGTTTTTGTCGTTGGTAAAGATATTTTCAAAGTCAGAGAACATCTTGGTGATGTGTCGATTGATTACGCCTAAGGCCATGCCTTAACACACCTCTTTACTCACCGTGAGCAGGGGGGCGCGGCTCATTGGGAGCCTTTAGCTCGCATGATTCTTGATGTATGATTCTTGATGTATGGACTCTCAACAACGATGCTTTGATCGGTGGACGGATGACGGAAAGACACTCGATGTGCGTGCAGGAAAAATTCACGCTCTGCTCCGTTGTAAGACATGTGAGTTTGAGTTGCTCCATAGAGCGAGTCCCCCACGAGCGGATGGCCTAGGTGTGCCGCGTGTATACGAATCTGGTGTCGACGAGCTGGCGACGCAGCAACGTCGACGAGACTCCTATCGAGAGCATCGTCATACGAAAGGAGAGTGAAGTGCGAGGTGCCCTCGAGCGCGCGAGCAGTCTTTGCTGGTTTTCTCTCGTATATCTTCATCTTTCGAGCCCCACGATGGGGAGTGCCGATATACGTCGTGATCGAGTGGTGGTCGGGAAACCGCCCCTCGACGCAGGCTACGTATCTTTTGTCGACCGCGCCTCGGGCGATCATTTCATGAAGGAGCTCCCACATCGACTGAGTACGTACTCCGAGAAGAACTCCGCTCGTGGAGTAGTCGAGCCGTGTCACGAGCCCAGCATCAGTATCGGACGTTCCGACTTCAGCAAGAGAAGGGTCTTCAGCGAGCAGGAGATCGGCGATAGAAGGGCCGCCTGAGGAGCCCGCTCGAACAGAGTGAACCCCAGCCGGCTTCTCTACCGCAAAGATCTCGTTGTCTCTATAGAGGTAGGCGGGGGTAATCATGATCGGTACAATATCGTGCGGCTGAGCTCAAGGGAAGCGCGATGAACCCACTCATCGCGAGCGGATGTGCTTTGGGCAAACAAGAGGTATTCTAACGGCACGAATGGAACGAAGACATGGATGCTATCACAAAACTAGACGAACTGATCGCATCGAAAGCGCTCACAGCCAGCACTTTTAGAAGCTTGGTGCTCGGCTTCTTCAAGCGATCGAAACGTTCGTTTCCATGGCGGGAAACTCACGACCCGTACGAGATCCTAGTCAGTGAGATCATGCTTCAACAAACTCAAACAGAGCGAGTTGTTCAACGGTACAGCCAGTTTCTCGCGAAATTTCCCTCTTGTGGTGTATTAGCGAGCGCATCTGTTGGCGAGGTTATCACGGCATGGCAAGGGCTGGGTTATTATCGGCGAGCTCTGAACCTACACCGCGCGGCTCGGATAGTTGTTCGAGACTACAGGTCTCAGTTCCCCGAGGATGTCGAAACCCTTCGCACGCTTCCTGGGCTGGGGCCGTATACGGCGGCAGCAGTGGCTACTTTTGCGTTCGGCAAGGCTGTCCCGATGATTGAGACGAATATCAGAGCGCTGTACTTATATAGTTTCTTCGGCAGGCGTAGAAGTGTTAGTGACAAGGAGATACTCGAGTTAGTGAAGCTGACGATCTACAAACGCGACCCGAGAAGGTGGTTTTACGCGCTCATGGATCTGGGGGTCGAGTTAAAGCGCCACCGCAAGAAAGTTAACCACCGTAGCAAACACTATGCACCCCAATCACGATTCGAGGGCTCTCATCGCCAAGTGAGAGCAGCGGTCTTGCGAGTTTTGAGCGAGAGTAGCAAAGCAACGAGGGGAGCAATTGAAAAGCTCACGAAATACGCGCCAGAGCGAGTCGCAAAGGCTTTAGTAGAATTAGAACGCGAGGGCTTCGTAACGTGTAAAGGGAGAAGGTACGCATTACGGGTAAATTAAACCCAGCCTCATTCATTTCTTAAAAAAATGGGGTCTTCGCGGAATCGAGTGGGTAGAAATCGGTCTGATAATGACCTGAACATGCTCGTGCACGTTCACGTGAAAAGACGTGATTTTTGGGTCAAAACAAGGATTTACGCTATTCCCAGCCTTGCAGCCACCCGCTCGATTCAACGATAAGCTTTTGTTTTTTTGCTCCAGTTTTTTGAGCAGAGCGATTGTCGATTGAGCATTAATGGAGGAACTTTCCTCTATGACAACATCGGTGGGATCATGTGCATTGATCACCCCGTTGATGAACCCCACGCGAGTGTTTTTGAACAAATCACTCGAGCAACATGTAAGTAGCAACACCGGCCTGGCTTTCGCAGCAGGACGGAACTTTCTCGTCTTCTCTCTCCTTTGCTTATCCTACGTAGCGAGGCTCACCGCGATCGGCGAGCTGAGTGAACTTATTCTTCCACTTACGATGAGTAGAGATAATTTTGCGAGCATAGTCGATACTCTCCATCGGTGCACGACCTCTGCCCCTAATTGCGCTGTCTAGATTTGCAGGGCCCCAGTTGTACGCAATGAGGACCCGTTCACGATTGCCGTTGAACTTAGCTTCGAGATATTTCAAGTACGCGATTCCGAGACGGAGATTGGTCCTAGGGTCCTTGAGCGAACCAACACCGCCCCACGAAATATTCTCTCGAGCAGAGACATATCGACCAGTTTCTGGCATTATCTGCATCAGACCTTGAGCGCCTTTGTGAGACACAGCTCCGCGCTTGAACATGCTTTCAGCATAGATCACCGCCGCGACGAAGATAGGATCGTATTTCGCCTTGGTGCTCTCGGATACTATTGTGTTCGCGAGCGACTCAGCCTCATGCCGCGGGGCTTTGTGAGAATGAATGAGGCTCGAGACGAAACGAACGTGCTCGTCGTGAGACGAAGCAGCTTGATTACGTGCTTCCACGACAGCCGCTGGAACCAGAGGCGCGAGAGCCTGTACGGAGTCGCTTGCTGCTGCCAGTGGACGCGACGCAGATGCAAGAGCCAGAGATGCACGGAGGGATTCAAAGGTTACCCGCTCAACGGCTATCGCATCAGCATTATGTACGCGGTTAAAGCGTAGCCCAGGGGCTGCAAAGCAGACGCACAGGAGACCAAGAGCCCCAACAGTGACTAAATTCTCTGCGGTAAAAAATGACCGCTGTTTGGGAATAACACTTTGCATAAGTACATGCGTCCGTCTGGGACAAGAGTTCGCCAAAACCACCGTTTTGTTGCTACGTCCTCTGGTCGGTTCGGTACAGCCATTAGAAGCCGCTACCACTCCGATAGAACCGCTTCCCCTCGAGGTGATATGGCGTTTTCACGACAAAGCGTGCCATGCTTCAGTTGAGAAAGGCAACAAAGCCTAGTAGAATGAGGCGGTTAAAGGTCGTTTAGAGTTGGCCATGGATCGTAGAGAGAGAGATCGGGTCGTTGTAGTCGGGGGAGGTCATGCCGGTGTAGAGGCTGCCTACGCCTCCGCACGCCTCGGTGTGCCTACGGTTTTGGCGTCCCTGAGGCGCGCAGGCATCGGACAGATGTCGTGTAATCCTGCCATCGGTGGAGTCGGTAAGGGTCATCTCGTCAAAGAGGTAGACGCTCTCGGTGGACTCATGGGGAGAGCCATCGATGCCACAGGCATACAGTTTCGAACTTTAAACACCAGCAAAGGTGCGGCAGCGAGAGCATCGCGAGCGCAGGCCGACCGCGATCTCTACAAAGATTGGGTGCAGCGCTACCTCGAGCGGGTTCCGAATCTCTCGATCGTAGAGGGTGAGGCTGCGGATATCGTTGTCTCCGGTGAGGAGGTGCAAGGAGTTCGTCTCAGAGATGGCTCGGTACTTCCAGCGCGCGCCGTTGTTCTCACCACCGGTACATTTCTTAAAGCGCTCATGCATACCGGCTCCTCTCAAACCGAGGGCGGACGACTCGGAGACATATCATCCAATTCGTTGAGCGACTCTCTCCGAGCGCTCGGATTTCCCCTCGGACGGCTCAAGACGGGAACGCCCCCGCGCCTTAAGCGCTCCACTATCGATTTCTCGGTGCTCGAAGAGCAGCCAGGCGACGATCCACCACAGCCGTTTTCATTCATGACCGGTTCAATCAACAGGCCGCAGATCTCGTGCTGGATGACCTCAACCAACGAGGCGATTCACGATCTGATACGTGAGAATCGTGAGCGAAGCCCGATGTTCAATGGGCAGATTAAGTCGGGAGGGCCGCGCTACTGTCCTTCAATCGAAGATAAGGTCTTCCGCTTTTCAGACAAGAGCAGCCACACCGTTTTCTTGGAGCCCGAAGGCTTTACCTCCGACATCGTGTATCCCAACGGGATCTCCACATCTCTGCCCCTCGATGTTCAAGAATCGTTCGTGCGCAAAATTCGGGGTTTGGAGAATGTCGAGTTCCTCGCTCCTGGCTATGCTGTTGAGTACGACTTCGTCGATCCACGTGAGTTATCGCAGACCTATGAAACAAAGGGAGTGCGCGGACTTTATCTCGCAGGCCAGATAAATGGGACGAGTGGCTACGAAGAGGCAGCCGCGCAAGGGATCATCGCTGGAGCAAATGCGGCGCTCAAGGTACTCGAGAAGGAACCGTTGATAATAACCCGAGGCCAGGGCTACATCGGTGTCATGACCGATGACCTCACGACGATGGGGGTCGACGAGCCGTACCGCATGTTCACCTCGCGAGCCGAGTATCGATTGATCCTTCGAGAGGATAACGCGACTACTCGCATCTGTCCGATAGCGCGAGCGGTAGGACTTCTTACGTCAGAGCAGATACAGAGCTTCGAGGCGCGCCAAGGTTCGTACGACAGAGCATCTGCATGGATCTCGAAGACCCGGGTGAAGCCGAACGCTGAAAACAACGCGTGGCTCGAGCAGAACGAGACGGCGCAGTTAAAGGACAGCGTTACCGTCGCGCAGCTTTTGAAACGCCCGCAGCTCTCTCTGCGTCAGATACTGAAACAGTTTCCTTACGAGGAACCGCTCTCTGCTGATGTCGAGGCAGCGCTGGAGATCGAGTTCAAATTTGCAGGGTATCTCAATCGTCAGGAAGAAGAAGTGCAGCGTCTCAAGAAGATCGAGGTTGAGATCATACCGCACGATTTCCCATACGACGACATCAAGCAGCTCCGTGTCGAAGCGCGCGAAAAGTTCAAGAAACATCGGCCCTCTTCGATTGGGCAGGCGATGCGTATTCCGGGCATTACTCCGAGTGCGATATCGCTGTTAGCCGTGTACTTGAAGCGGTTTCGAGCGGGCGAGCTGGCGGGCTCGCGCTAGACGGGAAGAGAGCTAGACAACAGGGCAGGGGAGGCAGGGCGCTTAATCGTCTTGCTAATGGAGATGCACAAGCACTTCAACGGTTTGAGCCTGAGAACGCTCAGATCGTTAGTAACGGCGGCGAAGCCGCCTTTGGGATTCGAGGTGCGCGCAAGCTGTGTTGGAGACGGCTTCGCCTTTTGAAACACCTTTTAGAATGCAGGAGCTTGTCGCCTGGACGCGCGAAGCACTAGCGGATCGCGCCTGGGATCCGCTGCTTGTCATCGGACACTTCGTGGTCGTTTTTCTCGAGATTTATCCCTTTCAGGATGGTAACGGCAGATTATCGCGCTTGTTGACGACACTCTTGTTACTACAGGCGGGATATTCCTATGCGCCGTATTCATCGCTGGAGAGCTTCGTTGAAGAGAACAAGGAAGGGTATTACCTAGTAGCGCTGAGTAGGACGCAGGGAACGCTAAAACTAGATCAACCGGATTTTGAGCCGTGGCTCTTGTTCTTTTTACGATCGCTTAAAAAACGGAAAGATCGACTCTCTGATAAAATTGCACGCAAACCGCAAGCGGAAGGGCTTCATCCCGATGCGTTAAAGATTCTTAACGAAGTACGGCGAACCGATCGTATCACCACAGGCGCAGCGGAAAAGATCACCGGGGTGCCGCGCCCTACTGTGAAGGTGCGACTTGCGGAGCTAGTTAAGCGCGAATTGCTGCGGCCACAAGGGCAGGGACGAGGGGCTTGGTACGGATTGCCGTGAGCTTAGGTATTTATTTGCCAGTTTCACCAACTACCAGCACCCCGACCCCAGCAGTAGGCGGACTTAGAAAGTCCGCGCTCCGGTTGTAGGCGAGAGTCACCATGGAGCGCGGAGCTTCCAGCTCCGCTAACTACCAGCACCCCGATCCTAGCAGTAGGCGGACTTAGAAAGTCCGCGCTCCGGTTGTAGGCGAGAGTCACCATGGAGCGCGGAGCTTCCAGCTCCGCTAACTACCAGCACCCCGATCCTAGCAGTAGGCGGACTTAGAAAGTCCGCACCTCGAATCGGCGGGCAGTGAAGTTGGCATTCTTGTTTTTCGTAACCACGCCACCTACGGTCAAGGGTTCAATGGATGTTCTCTCGTTCTCGACCCACAAGGATTCAAACTTCAAATAGAAGAGGCGATTGGACGAAAGCTAGTACGAGGAGCTGACCACATCATAGGCAGAGCTGAATTTTAAGGTTACTTATTCCGTTGATGAGCGATACGGCCATGGGGCAGGTGGCGAACCACTACATACATTTGACGGCACACTTTATTTCGGCCGCCAAAAAGTCGGCGAATCACACATCGCATTTTTGGGTAAGAATCGAGACGCAACATTCAAGTTTGGGAATCATGAGGTGCCAGAGCATGATTTTAGAAAGCTAGTCGATGCCATGGAAAAGCGAGGCTTCGAGGCTCATATGCAAAGAAAGTGTCCGTCTGTCTCTTATGAGAATGTAATCCCTTGGAGGAGGTCAGAGTAGTTGGACCGCGTGCATAAAACGCATATATGAGATCGACCCGCTCGAGTGCCCACCCTCGGCCTGACTTCGGCGAGCTCGGGTCGAAGGCAGATGCAAATTGCAGATGTCGAAGACCTCGCCAAAAG
>JBBAUR010000062.1:0-20592 GCA_040398075.1 Bdellovibrionota bacterium
CTGCCGATTTCGCTCATCCTCGCTACGAGGTTCATTTTTGTTACGCACTCTAAATCCTGCGCGAGAGATTCGCTAATTTCAAGGGAGAGTTTCAAGAGCTTCTTTGCGAAGATCAAACACTACCATGTGAGAGCTAGAGTCTCTCAAGACCCTTAAAAATCTCGGCGCTTCAGGGAATCGAGTAGGTAGTGTGGCTGAAACCCTTGGCGTGATTATGCAAACAAAAAGGGGAAAATACAAAGAGAGTGGGAGCACAGCGAGGGTGAGGGCCATAGGAAAACATGTCGCAATTGATGAAAGCTACAGGCATGCAGCCGGGGAATTTTGCACGGTACTCTACAGCGGTTCAAACGGGTTTTAACCCGTGAGATATGATGTGCGCTCGCATCGAAGAGCGGGCTCGGGAGCGTATGAGGAGGTTTGGATGACGCATTGGCACCTGCCGCAGCAGGCGCTATTTGGCACAACAAAGAGCTCAGCCAGCTTGGTAGGGTCGAGTGTTTCTCCCTGTTCCTTGACGCTGTGGCCGGTCTGGTCGCTCCGAGCCCGTGACCAAAGAACGACGTTTTCATAGCCGTCGAAGCCCTGCTTCTTGTTTCGTACTGCGGAGTTAGCGCGTTTTACAGCGCGTGTAGGAAGCCGTCAAAAATGCCCAACAGCAGTCGGTATCTGTAGAGAGAATCCTCAACCTTTCAATGACTTGAGTTAGATTCGTGGGGCGTTTATAGTGGGTGCCCTTGGAGCAATGTTGGCACGGACTCTCCCTGAGCAGGTCCCGTTAGGGTCTTCAAGGGAGCCTCGAGGCTCTTAGTCCCGCGTACAAACCCGGATTGAGCCGTGCGAGTAAGATGAGCCAGTGGTGACCGAGTGGTCCCCTGTGAACAATGGTGTAGGAAACAACGATATGTCTACTGAACGAACCCTTTCGATTATCAAACCCGATGCGACTGCCCGTAACCTGGTGGGGAAGATCCTCTCGCACTTCGAGGAGGCAGGCCTCAAGATCGTCGCCTGTAAGATGATGACCCTAACACCCCAACAGGCTGGAGAGTTTTACATCATTCACAAGGACCGCCCTTTCTACGGCGAGCTGATCGACTACATGGTGTCCGGGCCGGTGGTAGTTTCGGTGCTCGAGGGGCCCGATGCGGTGAACCTCAATCGTAAGCTCATGGGAGCTACCGATCCGAAAAAGGCGGATGTTGGAACGATCCGTGCTCTGTATGCAGAGAGCATCGCTGCCAATGCAGTCCATGGCTCTGACAGCCTGGCTAACGCCGCGATCGAGATAAAGCTTTTTTTCCCAGAGCTTGCATAGGTGATCCGTGACCGAGCCAGCGAAGGATTTTTTCAATTACAGCTATTCTGAACTGGCAGAGGTCCTGGGCGCTGAGTTCGGTGCCACGCGTTTTCGAGCCACTCAGCTCTTCGAGTGGGTGTATCGCAAGAGGCTTACCGACCTGGAACAGATGACCAACATCGGTCGTGAATTACGACAGAAGCTCGGTGAGTACTTCTTCTTTCCGAAGGCTCGAATTCACGAGCGTCACATCAGCGTTGATGGGACGCGCAAATACCTCTTTGAGGTCGATGGGGGAGACCTGGTTGAGTCGGTCATGATCAAGCAGCCGAATCGGATGACGCTGTGTGTGTCGTCCCAGGTCGGATGTGCGATGGCGTGTCGGTTCTGTCGTACAGGCACGATGGGGCTCAAGCGCAGCCTCTCGACCTCGGAGATAATACGTCAGGTCAATGGAGTCATCGAGGATGCGCAGAACTTCGGCGATTCGTTCTCGAATATTGTGTTCATGGGGATGGGCGAGCCTCTTCATAACTTCGACGGTGTCACTCGTGCAGTGAAGCTCCTCACGGATTCTCATGGCTTCGGGATGTCTCCGCGTAAGGTGACCGTTTCCACGGTAGGGCTGGTGCCGGCGATTCGCAAGCTTGCAGCGAGCGATGTCTCGGTGAGTTTGGCCGTTTCGCTCAACGCTACTACCGACGAGGTCCGTTCGCAGGTCATGCCGATCAACGAGCGCTTTCCGATCTCAGAGCTACTCGCTGCAGTGAAAGATTTCCCTGTTGGCCCCCGCAAAAAAGTGACCATCGAATACGTAATGCTCGGGGGAATCAATGATACGACCGAAGATATGCAACGTCTCGCAAAGATGATGCGTGGCTTGCCGGTGAAAATTAATCTTATACCTTATAACGACAATGCCGGGCTCGGTTTCGATTCTCCGAAGAAGGAGTGGGTTCACACGTGGCAGCGGTATCTGAACACGCAGGGGCACCAGGCTTTCATCCGGTGGTCCAAGGGTGCTGACATCGCTGCGGCATGTGGACAGCTCGCTACCAACTCCAAGCGTGCCTCGCGCCTGCCGGTGATGAATGATCAGCAAGCTGCCGCCTGACGCAACGATAAGTGACTTTGTGACGCCCCGGTTGCTCTTGGTTCCCAAGGGATTTCTCGGAGATGTCCTGCTCACCAGCCCCGTCATCAACGTGCTCAAGCGAGCTGCACGTACGCCGCACATCTCGGTGCTGTGCTCGCCAACTCTCGCTAAGTTGGTTTCCCGAGATCCCCTCGTTGACGATGTAATCGTGTTCGATCGCAAGGGGGAGCATCGTGGGCTGAACGGACTGAGACGCTTGGCTGCCAAGCTCAGAGAGGAACGATTTGACCGAGTCTATTCGTTTCATCGTTCCCCTCGGACGAGTATCCTCTTGTGGAGATCGGGAATCAGGGACCGTATTGCCTACAGTGATGCCTTCTTGGGAGCGCTGTACTCACGTCGAGTGCGGCGTTCCTCTGTAGTTCACGAGGTCATCAGAAATCTACAGCTCGTGATGGAGGATCTGCACGGAGAGGTGCAAGCCCAGGTGCAACACCTCGTCGAAAAAGGTGAGCACGCAGAAGCGCAGTTCGCCCGTCTGCGTGCCCCTGAACCGTGCCATGAGGAGCTTTCTCCAAAGGTGCGTGATGTGCTTGGTGGAGGCTTTCCATATATCGTGATTGCGCCCGGCAGCGCGTGGGAGACCAAGCAGTGGAGCCCAGAACGATTTCGGGAACTCGCTGCGGAGGTGGTTCGGCGGAACACACGGGTCGTAATAACTGGCGCGCCTTCCGATAAACCTGCGTGTGATGCTGTGTCTCGTGACTTGCCGGGAGATTTCGTTTGCAATCTCTGCGGGGAGACGAGTGTGCTCGAGATTGTTGGGTTGATCAAGGGTGCCCAAGCTCTGGTATGCAATGACAGTCTGGCACTCCATATAGCTTCTGCGGTACAAACGCCGACCGTAGCCGTATTCTGCGCGACCTCGACTGCGTTCGGCTTCGGACCCTGGCAGAATCGAGCAGTGGTTGTCGAGAAGCAGGGGCTGTTTTGTAAGCCGTGTAGTAGACACGGGTCGAGGAGGTGTCCTACCGGAACCAGGATGTGTATGACGGGGGTCTCGAGTGCGCAGGTCCTTCGCCCTTTGGAGGATTTCATGGTAGAAAAAGGGATATGGAGTCGAGGTAGTGTGAGTGGCGGCGTATGAGTTCCACTGTTGCCGTTCGGAATGATCTGCGCGTGAGTACGTTCGAGCGCGTCTTCCGAGGGCCATATCACTTTTTCAGCCGTGAGCCGCTCTCGGACGAGGTTGCAAACAAGCTCGTGCATCTGGTGCGCGTGAGGTTGGACGAAGCACCTCGTGGCATCCTCGGGGGGCGAGGCAGAAGTGTGACCGCCGATGTTGCAGGTCTCGGAGCAGTTTTCGTCAAACGCTATGCACACGGGGGACTCTTGCGGTCCTTGACGGGGGGAAAGTTTCTCAATATCGGAGCCTCACGATCGCGGACCGAGTTTGTGATGCTCGAGCGCGTGCGCGCCATGGGAATCAATGCGCCTCGCCCCCTCGTATATGTCACCAAAGGGAACCTCTTCTACAATACGTGGCTCATCATGGAGGAGCTCCCCCATACACGCACCCTGGTCGAGGTGAGTACCAACGAGCCGGAGATCTTGGATGGATGTATGGAGAGCTTGGCGCCTCATCTTCGTACCCTCGTCACGAACAGGGTGCTGCATGTTGATCTTCACCCGGGAAATGTTCTGCTCGCCAAAGATGGCACCCTGTTCATCGTCGATTTTGACAAGGCGTATATGTACCGTGGCACCGAGGCTCAGTTGCGTGAGTTGTACCTGAGGCGCTGGCGTCGAGCTGTAATCAAGCATGGTCTCTCCCCGATTCTGACCGAGAAGATGTCACTTATGTTACGGAGCTATCATGAGTGACGAGCAGAGAGACTCGTCCCTCCCATCACGCCGCATCTTGATAGTGCTCCTCGGTGCAATCGGAGACGTAGTGCGGGGTATGAACGTGGTAGGAGCTATCAAGGATGCTGAGCCCGCGGCTCACATCACCTGGCTCGTAGAGCCCGCGAGCGCTGCGCTGGTGAAGCTCAATCCGTACATCGACGATGTGATCGTTTTTCGACGTAAGGACGGGGTGCGAGGGGTGTATGAAGTTTTACGAGCGTTACGTTCGAGGGCCTTCGACGTGACCCTCGATCTGCAGCGACACTTCAAGAGTGGTTTGTTCTCGTGGGTGTCACGAGCACCACAACGAGTAGGATTTCACCGCCGTGATGCCAAGGAGTTCAATTGGCTTTTCAATACCTGCACCGTACCCGAACAGGGAGAGGAGATCTCCAAGATACAGCACTACCTGAGCTTCCTCGATCTGATAGGAATCCCTCGGCCAGCAAGTCTGAGGTCCGGTCTCGAGGGGATCTCCCTGGACCAGTTTTCTCCCGATTGGAGCTCGGAGCTCGCGCCCCGATACGTTGGGATAGTACTCGGCTCCTCGTGGGATACGAAGGATTGGCCCGAAGAGGGATATCGAGCACTGCTCTTGCAGATGGCATCGATAGGTATCGAGCAGGTGGTGCTGATCGGAGATCGCACCAAGTTCGAAATGGCTGTGCGGTTGCAGAGCTTGGACGCAGGAGTATCAATCGTAAATCTCGTAGGGCGCACCTCGCTTCAGGAAGCTGTAGCAGTGATTCGAGGTGCTCGGGCGTGTCTCGGGCCTGACTCAGGTCCGGCGCACATCTCTGGCGCCGTCGGAACGCGACACGTGACGCTGTTCGGTCCGACCTCGGTTACGCGTAACGTCCCCAGAGGCTGTGAGAGCTTCGCTCTCGTGTCGAGGGTAGGGTGTTCTCCGTGTAAACGACGGGTCTGTCCGGGATTGAATAAGGTGTGTATGCGACTGATAACTCCAGAGCAGGTCTTGGAGCAGTTAAAGCGTGCAATTACAGCCGCTTGATGGTGCCGAGCCCCGGTAGCGTCGGAACAGGGTCCTTGCTATAAAGCTGATATGAAAAAGATCCAAACCGAGGAGCTGCTCCAAACTCTTGATCGCATTGTCGGGATCCCGGTGTTGGTGACGGGAGATCTCATCCTCGACCGCTATATCTGGGGTAAGGTAGAGCGCATATCGCCAGAGGCTCCTGTGCCTGTTGTAGAGGTCAATAAGACCGACGACAGACTTGGAGGTGCTGGCAACGTGGTGCGTAATCTGCGAGCAATCGGTGCCACGGTCGAGGTCTCCGGGATTATCGGTGACGATGAGGATGGCCAGAGCCTTTTGAACTTGTTCGGGGAAATAGGGGCGGGACACTCAGGGGTAATCGTCGACTCGACCCGACCGACCGTTCTCAAGACCAGAGTCATCGCTCAGACGCAGCAGATCGTACGCATAGATCGCGAAGAGCGCGGCGAGGGCCCGGTATCTGTATCCCAGGGAATGGCTGCGCTGCTCGAAAAGACCATGGATGCCCACCGTGCAGTCATCGTATCTGATTATGGCAAAGGAGCGGTGTCTCGTGCGGTGCTGGATTGCCTTCACAAGGCCAAGGAAAGCGGGCGCCTGGGGCTCGCAGCCCGACCGCTGTTCGTGGATCCCCATCCACTGAACTATGCGAACTATCGAGCCATGAGCGTGGCTAAGCCGAATCGCAAAGAGGCTGAGATAGCTTCGGGGGTTTCGATCTCTTCAGTGCGGGACGCGTTCGCAGCGGCGGACATCCTCAGTAAGCGTTGGAATGCAGAGATGATGGTGGTAACGCTCGGAGAAGACGGCATGATCGTTAAGATGGCTGAGACCACTGAGGGTATACATTTGAAGACGGCCGCCAAGGAGGTCTTCGATGTGAGCGGTGCAGGCGATACGGTCACGGCTCTGTTCTGCGCGGCTCTTGCCGCTGGAGCTTCCCCGACCATAGCTGGCATATTGAGCAACATCGCTGCAGGTATCGTCGTTTCCGAGGTAGGAACGGTCGCTATCGATCCGGTGAGGTTGCGTACGGAGATCTCTCGCTGGGAGGCAGCGTAAGATGTCGACGTCGACCGCGGTTCGCAGTATGACCGGATTTGCGCGTGTCGCACGCGGCAACCACGGTATCGAGATAGAGATAGAGGTACGCTCAGTCAATCAACGCTTTCTCGAAGTAACATGGCGGGCGCCGCGCTGCTACGCAGCCTATGAGCGCGATGTAAAAGCGATCTTCCAGCGCCTACATCGGCGCGGTCGTATCGAGGTCTCGGTGTTTCGGCGAGTAGTAACGTCGGGTTCCATGCAAGCAGCAGAGCGCTCAGAATCGTTTGAACGCCTGGTCAAGAGTTACACAGCAGCCTGCAAGATGTACGGGGTCGGAACGGAAGGGCTCAGCGGCTTTCTCGCCCAGCTCGTGCTACGGGAACAGGGAGCGGAGGAAGAAACTGCGACCCCTGGAGAGGAGGAGGTGGCACACCTGCTCGATGCGGTCGATACAGCGAGCGAGGCGCTCGCAGTTATGCGCGAACAGGAAGGGGAGGCTCTGGTAGTCGACATCTCCGCACGCATCGCGCGAATCGAGTCGATCCGCTCAGAGATCACTCGCGGAACGGTTGCTGCTCCGGCACGACAGAAGGAGGCACTTGAATCGCGCATACAGGCGCTGGCGCCGGAGTTACGGGGCGACCCACAACGCCTGGCGCTCGAGGTTGCGCTGCTTGCAGACAAGGTCGATGTCAGTGAGGAGCTCTCGCGACTGGAATTGCACCTCAGGCAGTTCTCTAACACACTCAAAGGTCACGCCGACGGAGTGGGGCGAAAGCTCGACTTCATCGTTCAGGAGATCGGGCGAGAACTCAATACGATCGGATCGAAGGCACAGGATGCGGTGATACAGGGGCAGGTCGTTGATGCAAAGGCAGAGCTCGAACGCATCCGTGAGCAGGTTCAAAACGTGGAGTAGTACACATGGATCGTGGGTTGCTTCGAAAAGGTATCTTGTTCGTCCTGATTGGGCCCACAGGGAGTGGAAAGACCACCATTTGTGCCCGACTTACTGCAGAGTTTTCAGCGGACCTTCATTATTCTGTCTCCGTAACGAGTAGGGCTCCACGTCCACAGGAAGTTCCCGGAAAGAGCTACCATTTCATGTCTCGTAAGGAATTCGAAGAGAGACGAGAGCGCGGCGAGTTCTTCGAGTGGGAGGAGATACATGGAAATCTTTACGGTACCCTCAAGGCCAACCTCATTACCGGGATCGATGCCGGTAAGGACCTCCTGTTTCAGATCGATGTGAAGGGAGCTGTCAGCTTCAAGCACGCGTTTCCAGACAATACGGTTGCTATCTTCATCGTTCCACCCAGCTTTCAGGCACTCAAGGAGCGCTTGTTCAACCGTGGAACGGTCGACCCTCAGGAGGTCAGGCGGCGCTTTTCTACTACCCGAGATGAGTACACGGCGCTTTTGGGGCTTGCTGGGAAGCCCGGTCCGGTTGATTACCTCATCGTCAATCACGAGCTCGATCAAGCGTACGAACAGATTCGAGCAGTGGTGATAGCCGAACGGTCCAGATTCCATCGAATCGATGCTGGGTCGGTCGAGCGCATGTGTGAGCTCGAGGTGTTGGACAGGGAGGTTTAGATGAGTATGCTGCAAAGGGGAACACGGTATATGTTGATTCGAAAACTTACGGTTATTGCGCTTGTGGTGCTTACCGCGGCTGGATGTTCGACCCCTCTTCCCCGTGAACCCAAACGTATCGAGGAGATTCGCCCTATCCCTCCTGCGCTGCGCGTAACTACCTACACGCTCCAGCGTAGGGACCTGCAAGCCTCCCTTTCCAAGGGTACTGACAACACTATCCGCTTGGTCCCGATATACGAGTCCGTAGCTTCGCGACAGACCCACGAGTACCGTGTATTCGATGTGCGCCCGGGTAGTGTGTATTCGCTTTTGGGGGTCGAGAACTCCGATATTTTGGTAGCTGCTGACGGGTATCTCATCAAGAAGCCGGAACAGTTCGTGTTATACGTACAGCTCCTGGCCAAGGCTAACGAGGCGAACATAGAGATCAGGCGTGGCGGAGAGCCGCGACTGCTCAAGTACTCGTTCCTGCCAGCGATCAAGTAAGGCTGGAAGGTTTTACAGAGGCCCACCGTCTCTTAAACCCAGCCTTATTCATTTTTTCGGCTCATCGGTGAATCAAGTGTGTAGAATTGGCGTTTCCGGACGTGAACATGGACGTGCACGTAAACGTGAACGTACCCGAAGAAGTGTGGTTACACGCCCTTAAAGGCAAAGTTTAGAAAGCATGTTTTCATAATCAAGCATACTACTAGATATCGATCGCCGGGGCAGAAAGTTGCTAGGTCGGGTACGTTCACGTTTACGAGCCTGTTCACGCGGAAATACGTTATTTATCACTGAAAACTATGGGTTATGCCCCATCAGCAGTAATTGGCACCCACTCGATTCCACGAAGAGCTATTTTTTTCAAGGATCACTCGCGCAGGGCTCACCATGGCAGGGCAGGCCTTTCAGAACCGGGTGCCCCCCTGTAGAATGAGAAGGCAATCGTGCACTCGTGAGGTTCTCATGGTTCGTCCCCTTCTGGTATCGATAGTGGTTCTTGTTTTCTCCTTGGCTCGCGAGGTATCTGCCGAGGGTCTCGAGAGCTATCTTGCATCACTCGGCCCCGCCTCGGCTATCAAGGTGATGGAATCCACACCCTCAGGACCTACACGGGTAGTTTTTCAAAGCCAAGTGTGGCGGGGTATTCCGTGGACTCACGAACTTCTCGTCAAAACTCCGACAATGTTGGCTCGACGCGATCTGGTCCTCGTTTTCTTGACCGGTGGCGACGGCGGGAGCGATCAGCAGCGTTCTGCCGAGCGGTTGGCAGACGCACTCGGGGTTCGTGTCGTTGTGTTGACAAAGGTGCCCAATCAACCCCTTTATGACGGAAGAAAGGAGGATGATCTGCTCTCATTTTCCCTCGATCAATACCGCCGTTCCGGAGATGCTTCATGGCCACTTCTCTTTCCGATGGTCTCCAGTGTAGTAAGGGGTATTGATACCCTGGAGAAGGTTCTGGGAGAGGAGGAGCTAAGGGTAGTTCTCATCGGAGCTTCGAAACGTGGATGGACCACCTATCTTACCGCGGCGGTTGACCGACGGATCGCGGCGATGGTGCCAGCTGTATTCGAGATGGTTTCGATGCAGGAACAGATAGCCTTGATGCGTGAGCGGTACGGTCGGGACTCGGAGAAGATCCGACCTTACACTGCCCTCGGTCTCACCAACAGTCTCCGAGAGCCACGTATCGGGCAGCTCATCTCGTGGATCGACCCGCTTACGTTCTTCCCACGTTACAGCATGCCAAAACTCGTACTCCTTGGAGCAAACGATCCGTACTGGGTCGTGGATTCGGTGCGTCGTTATTGGGATGCCTTGCCGGAACAAAAGATGCTGCGGATACTTCCGAATGTCGGGCATGGAGTCTTGAGCGAGGCTGCAGCCGGGGAGGCGATTACCTCCTTCGTTCGCGCGGTGATGAATGCTGACCCACTCCCTCGATTCACATGGCGCTATTCGTCCGCTGCAAACGGTAAAGCGATAGTTTCAGGGGAAGGGGAGGCAACGATCTCGCGATGCGCACTGTGGAGAGCGTCTTCGACTACCGCGGATTTTCGAACCGCTACCTTTGCGCCACTCGATTGCCAGGTGCTCGAAGGGGGGAGTCGCTTCAAAGCGATGATCCCGATCGAGTCTCGCGAAAATATCGCTGTCTTTGGCGATATAGAGCTATCAGCCGCGCGGGGAGAAAAAATCATCGCATCAACTGGCACGCAGGTTTACTTCAAGCTTGCACCTTAGCCAAGTTGCGCCGGAGAAGACAAAAAACACGCTGCCTGCGTCAAGGGACTGACTACCTTCTCAGAAATATTAGACTATCGATGGGTGTGCCGGTTTTTAACCAGGCAGGAACCCAAGGTACTGGAGCAAGAGCTACGGCTCGAGAAACCAAAGGCTATACCAAGGAAAGCCGATAGCGTGGCGCAGATGGATTGCTTTCGGCTCATTAAGGCAAAGCGCTATCACAGCTGCGCCTATCAAATTGTCAATTCCTGTGCCACTGGTTTATGCTGAGGTTCAAAGGGTGCGGCCAAGATATTCAATTGCGGGGGGAACTCTCGTGAGAAGTGAGGTAAACCCGTGCATCTCAGGGCGGATTTGACTCACTTACTTTCAGCGCGTATCCAGGTGTTGTAACTCAAAGGAGCGAATTTCCGATGGTGGACTTTATAGCGGTCATAGTCAGTCGTTTGCAGCGAGCGCATCGTTCCGGATTGTTATCTGCGCTCGCTGTGCTCCTGCTGTTTTTAAATGCCTGCGGGATTACGGAGGTTCTCCGGTCGGACCCAGCTCCGGACACAGGTTTTATTCAAGCAAAGGATAACGTCGGCCCGTGGAGGGAGAGAGCGCCGGTTCATAAGATTTGGTTCAAGGACCGTGAGAAATTCTATAAAGAGCGCGACAAGTACAAGAAGATCTGTTTCCGCCCTGTAACGACCGACTTTCTCATTGAAAGAGGGTGGTGGCACAACCTCAATACGGCCGATATGGATGGCTATCATAAAGAGGTGTCAGAGATGGCGGTGTACATCCAACAATCATTCGAGAAAGCCTTTCGCGAGGATCCTCGAAAGCGCTTCGTAGTAGTTGATTCCCCAGATGCAGAAACCATCGTCTATGCGCTCGCCATCACCGAACTAGTGGCGACCAAGGCGCACATCAATGCAGCGGGCACCGCACTCGGTATGTTTGTTCCCGGCGGTGGTGTAGTAAAGGCGACTGCCAAAGGAAGTATCGCAATCGAAGCGAACGTCTATGATGGTGCGACGAATGAACTTCTCGTGGCCTGGGCGGATCGAGAGCAGGACAGGAGCTCACTCTTCAGTTTTTCGGATTTTTCGTGGTATTCGCACGCGCGAGCCACCGTCGATAATTGGGCCCAACAGCTTGTCGAGGGCTACAATACCCCTATCGATCACACCGTCGAAGACCGTACCTGGTTTACCTTGAATCCGTTCTAGGGAAGTAAGGCAAAACCTGCCCGTAGCTAGAAAGTCGAGGTTTAACAGGCTGCGGAAAAATGGCTTCGTAGCGAGAAATTCGAGGTTTTGGTGATGGGTGAGGATGAGAGCGCGAAAAAACCGCAGGTGTATCCACGACTCGACTACAGCTCGCCGAAGTCTGCGATACATTTAGGATTGTTCCGCATTGCCAAAATCGGAGAGCAACTTCGAGGATCTGCTTTAGCAGCAGGGAGGGATTTAGCCTCGCTATCCCAAGGTGCTTTTCGAACTCCACCCGACTATCTCGTAGCCCTCTTTTTGGAGGCAGTGTTCGACAAAACGTTCGTATGAGGGGCTGCGCTCGTTCATCTCGCTCATCCCTTTCAACACTCCAAGAATACCTCCAACGGCAGCACCAGCCCCTGTGCCGCGGCCGGTTTCACCCGTTATCACGCCCGCTACGGCACCGGTGCCCGCTCCAAGTGCTCCACCAATCAGGCCCTGTTTGGCTATATCTGCGTAACGGTTGGGTTGTTTGATGTACTCGTCAGCCAAAGCCAAGCAGTGGTTTACGTCTCCTTGAACCTGCCCACGGGGAGTTTGCGCGAGCTTTTCATTCGGATAAAGATCAGGGGTCTCGGGAGTCGTCAAGGTGGACATGCTGCTGCAGCCGAGTGTGAGCACAATTGAAAGGGGAACGAGAAAGTGGCGCATGTACAACTCCATGTGACCCGACCAGCATCGAGCGCTGAAGATGCGCGTCACTATCTACCTGGTGCGACCGACGCGCACTAATCCCGATCAGGCCTTTGAGAGGGTGGGCGAGGACTCGCGTTTACCGAGTTGAACGAGCGGTTCGCCCCCCTGAGGTTGTGTGAGCAGATCTGCTAGGGTTTTCTGCTCGAGCAGTCCATCGATCGCCGTGCGCAGGTCTTGCCACACCCCGTGGAGGCTGCACGTCTCCTTGGTCGCACACTGATTGGGGGTGGTGGCGTTGGGGTGAATTGGTGCGTTATCACATATGATCTGGAAGGTGTCTCCCTCTGCTGCATAGAGGATCTCCCGAAGCGTGGTTCTCTCGGGTGACCGCACGAGGCGATAGCCCCCTTTGGGACCTCTTACGCTCTCTATGACATTTCCTTTGCGGAGGCGATGCAGAATCTGTTGGGTGTACTGAAGATCGAGCCCCTGAGTTTCGGCGATGTCAGAAGCTCCAACCGTCGAGTCTTCATAGCGCTGAGCTAAGTACAGTGCGCACAGGATACCGCATTCACCCCACTTCGTTACTCGCATATCTCAAGCTTGCTCCACCGTTGAATAAGCCCAAGTATAATCGGCTTGAGCAGAGGAGTCCAAGGTCGGTAGCTGGAATACGGAGCAGGGTAGTCTACCCGAGAAACTCCATGGTCAAGATAACGCTCCACGGCAGGATCGCAGCAACCACGTACAGAGCGATGATTCCTTGGAACGCATGCTTGAGCCAGCGAATCTTCGGTGCACAGGTACACAACCCTGCAATAACTGCGAGCGCTACGGTTTTGACGATGACGAGCGCTGGGATGTAGCCGACGTGGTTCATAAGGTTACGCAGAAGGGCATTACCCTCCATGTGAACACCGAATTGCGCCATTCCGATGCCTGTTAGCAGACCATCGAGTATCTGCAGCACGGCTAGGGTAACCCCCAGAACCAATATTTCAGAAGCAAAGGTGCGGGTGTGAGATTGGATCAGAACGGGGCGACGGACCGGCTGACGAACCTCGTGAACGCGAGCGCGTCCTTCGACCGAGCTCCAAATCCTTCGAGGTGATACAACTGCCTGATTCATGGTGCGTCCCCTACTGCATACCGAAACGATATATCCCCTTATCAGGGGAGCTGGGGAAAGTGAATCAGAAAAAGGGTGAGGGTGCCTCAGAGGCGCTGAATTACTCCGAGAGACCATGTAATTTCAATTGCTTATGTTCCTTTAAAGGGATCCTCAATGCGACTGCTCAATCTCGCTTAGTTGCTCGAGCTCGGTTACGAGCAGATTAATCTTTTCGCGGATATCCTCTGCCAGCACCGATATGAGGGTGCCGGTTTGTGAGATGCTGTTATCGGTATGTACGGTTTCACGCGCAATCCACTCGGCACAGGTGCCTAAGTGATCGAGTCTGCTAGCTATTTCAAGAACCTGAGCGAGTGTATTCATCATAGTATGCTCTCACGAAGTCAAGCGTCATCCGACTATCTACCTTTTATGATGAGCGTTGTCGGATAAGGGCTTCACCTGATGCGCTGTAGAGGGTAGACGCTACCCATTTGAGTCAGACGGTACACGTATGCAAGGCGTGGCTCACCTTGCAGGAGCAGACAGCGCTGTAGCTAGATAGTTTCTGTCCAGAAACACCGGTTTCTATACGAACTATCGCTTATATTCCCTGCGAGGCAAAAAGATCTTCATCGATAATTCCGGGTCGCTGCTCGAAAATTGAGGTTTTTCGCGTCTTCAAACAGAGTAAGCGAATGTCGCTGGTGAATATTGAATCATTTCGAGAGGCGAAAAAGGTCTTGTTTTCTTTGGTTTCTGTCCTGGCGGACAGAAACTAGGTAACGCGAGATCGCTTCACGTATGGTTGAGGGCAAAGAGCCCCTTACTTCGCTGCGGGTTTCTCGAGCGTGGACTCAATGACGAAAACTCCATCCTGATATCCGAGAGTGCTTGCACTAACTCCCATCGTACGGAACTTCGACGAATCGAGCACCTTGTCCATGTCAGAGCCTCCACCGGTGAACATCGCGAGGCTGCTCTTGACGCTGTCCATAACATTCGCAACTTCGGAGAAGTTAAGATAGAGCGATCCCGCCTTGCTGCCACCCGCTGTTGCCCCTTGGAGTTTTGGCGTACCCGCTGCCAGTAGGTCCTTCACTGCGCGCTCGGAGGAGGTTACGAGCACTGTATTCGAGCTCGGGGGCTTGCTGATGAAGAGTCCGACCCCGAGTAGTGTCGTAAAGTATCGGGTTGAGCTCCCCGCGACGTCCTTGGACATCCACATAGCCTCTTGTCCAGCTAACTTCATCCCTTCACCTAAGCTGCTCTCGAGGGTGCTAGCCAACTCGTCTCGTTTCTCGGATTCAAGGGCCACAACGATCTCCGGGATCGGTGACCCACTATCGCTGTTACGCAGGCCGAGCGTGAGCCCTTTGAGTGTCTTGAGCAAGGGTAGCACCGCAGCAGCACCGTTCTGTTCGAGCTCCTTGAGGAGTGGTTCGAGTTTGGCGATCGACTTCGTGTCAACGGAGAGAGCCAATGCCATATCTGACGGTAGATTTTGAGCAGAAGGGGGCAATGAGCCATCCGACAACGCGCCAAAAACCGTGCGCTGAGTGTCCGTCTTGGCAGTAACTGCTACCCCGCCTCTCGTCACGATACCCCTATCGATCCCCTGCGATATCATCAACGAGTCAACTGGAAACTCGCGTGGATTGAAATCAGGCTCTGAGACATGCTCCTCCTCGTCGCTGTTTTCATCCTCGGAGGCGGCCTCCGCAGCCTTGCCTCTTTCCACCTTCTCACTGCTCGCCAGCTTGAGCGTCGGTAGAAACTTCGCAGTCGACACGAAGCCCAGGAAGAGCGGCGATTCGGCCCCGCGCACAGCCGGTTCAGCGCGTTTGAATTCAGCCAGCTCCTTGAGCTCCGCCAGCCCGTCGCTCTCCTGCGCCGCGAAGAGGTTCTGAACGAGTGCTTTGTTATCCGAAATCCCCAGGAGCTTCTCAGAGGCTCCGACGTGCAGCGAGAGCTGGTTCGAATCTTCTCCCTTTTCGGTTGGGATCGTGACGAGTGCCACGAAGGCCTCTGCCCCCGCAACGGAGTCGTCGCTGATGGATGCCCCGATCCCTTTCAGTGCATCGCGTAGCACCGGGAGCTTCTGTTTGAGGTTTGTTGAGCCGGCGGCGGATAGGTAGGCTGCAAAGTCAAACTCGTTGGAAGCTTCAGAGGGGCGATCGGCAACTACGACGATCGAGCGTATTACCTGGTCGATGGTTGACTTTCCGTCTGGTGATAGAGCTCCCAGCTTCTGAAGAAATTGAGAGAGTGCCTCTACCATCTTCTTTTGTGCTTCGTCCGCGCCTGCGCGCTCCAGCTCCTGCATAGCTGACTGAAGCGGCATCTCGTTGAACCACGGCGACGTCTTGAACTTCTGGTACCCCTCACCGGTTAGATCGGAGACTAGAAAACCGACCGCGGTAGCGGGTAATTTCTTGAGCAGAGGCTCCTCGAGAAGCTGATTGCTTCGCACGGGAGCCGTAGGTGCTGTTGTTTGGGAATCCTTCGAGCACCCGAAAATTGAGCTTGCTAGCAAACCGAGAGTGACTAGGGGGACGAGAAGTACGCGCATGAATTTAAACCCTTTAGTGAAGGCTATCAGCTCAATAACGACCCTTTAGCAGGACCGACCGAGCCGAACTGTGAACACGTGGAGCCTGTGCTGGGACCCCACTTGGGGACTCACGAACCAACGCTCGCTTGATCCAAACCGCGGCGCGTATCCCCATGAGGGACTGGTACTACAATTACGCAGAACTGTCATCATTTCTCTGCGACTTTAGCGATGCTTGGAAAAAGCCCATTGCGAGGGGCTCATGGGCCGTTTAACCTTGTTTTGAGGGTGTGGCGACATCTGCAAAGGGCTCCACAGTAATGGCTTTGACCCGTCTCGATTGTGATTTCTTCCGGGGTGAGAAGGCGCCCAGCGATGTCTCATCGTTCGTTGCGCTCAACCCTGTGGCACAACCGGCGAAGATGGTCTTTGCTGGCTCATCCGTAGTTCGGGGGGGCCTCGGGAGTCAGGTCGCTTATCGATTGGCGTTGGACTACTTCGTTCACGGCGTTGAGGTTCATTACGCAGGCCTACCCAGGGATGTTCGGGCCGAGCGGGACGAGGATGCCGTGCTGGGGGTGCTCGAGGATGCATTTCGGAGCGCGAACTCCTCGGTATATTCGTTCGGACACAAGTTGGCGGCTGGGGGCCGGATGGCTGCCTCCCTGCTTGGTGTGGTTATCGAGAACGGTAAGCTAGCCACCGGGCGGGTCGGAACCGGAAGTGTGTACCTTTTTCGGGACAACCAGCTCTTCCCCTTCTTCGAGCTGCCCGAAGGAGAGAGCGTTCGCGTCGGAGATGCCTCAGAGTTTCCCGACGAATCGGTGGCGTACCGCAAGGCGTTTGTCGGAGCGAATTCGCTCGTTGACGTCGAATTAGCATCGGTGGGGTTACAAGGAGAGGATATCGTGTGCGTATTTTCACGACCACTTACCGCTTTGAACGAGACCTTACTGTTCGAATGTTTGGAGACGTTGGTCTCCGAGGGATTCCCGCTTTTGCAGCAAGCGCAGGTAGCAACGAGGGTGTGCAGTGAGGTGTTTACGGAGCCTGATAGCCTGTCCTTCGCTATGGTGCTCTCTGTAGGGCCCGAAGTAGTGTATTGTGCCAAAGCGGTAGGGGCATAACCCCGTATCTCGCAAGGCACACGATGACCGGTAAAAATCTTCTCGCGCTCGAAAAAAGCCCGTACCTACTGCAACACAAAGACAATCCGGTGTGGTGGCATGCCTGGGGTGACGAGGCCTTCGAGCGTGCGCGGCGTGAGGACAAGCCGGTGTTCCTCTCAATCGGATACTCAACCTGTTATTGGTGCCACGTCATGGAGCGCGATTCCTTCGAACGTGTCGAGGTTGCGGATGTGCTCAACGAGCACTTCGTATCGATTAAAGTTGATCGTGAGGAGTATTCCGACGTTGATCACCTCTACATGGATGTCGTAGTCGGTATTCACGGTCATGGTGGATGGCCGATGTCGGTATTCCTAACACCCGAACGGAAGCCTTTCTGGGGAGGGACCTTCTTCTATCGCGACCAGTTTATCCAGATCTTACGCGGTATCTCGCATGCATGGGATTCCGATCGTGAGAAGGTTCTCGCGTCCGGGGATGAGCTGACCCGCTATCTCGATTCCAAACAACACCAGCCCGGAGGTAAGTCGGTGGATGACGCCACGCTCGTGCGCGGTGTGGAACAGGTTCTCGCACGCTACGATACGCAGTATGGGGGATTCGGGGGAGCTCCGAAGTTCCCCCCGACTCAGCAGCTGCGATTCCTGCTACGGATGTACCTCCTGACGAAGAATGCAGCAGCGATTGAGGCTTTCATGGGGACGCTCGTTGCGATGGCAAAGGGTGGCATCTTCGATCATCTGGGAGGGGGCTTTCACCGTTACTCGGTAGACGCCAGGTGGCACATCCCGCATTTCGAGAAGATGCTCTACGACAACGCACTCCTGGCGCAGGTGTACCTCGAAGGCGCACAGCTGATCGATGATCCTCTGTGTCGAGATGTCGCAACACGCACGCTCGACTACATGGTACGCGAAATGGTCGACGAGTGTGGTGGATTTCATTCAGCCGAGGATGCGGGGGAGGTTGGTAAGGAGGGGGAGTTCTACGCCTGGACACTGGCGGAAATCGAACGGGTAATCGGCCCAGAACGTGCGCAGCACATGTGCAAGCTATACGGTGTGACCGCTGAGGGAAACTTTGAGCATGGCACGTCGGCATTGATACTTGACCGCGAGATCGACTGGAGTAGCGCCGAGGTGCCAGAGTTGCGAGAGGCGCGTGCCGAACTTTTACGCCACCGTTCGAAGCGTAAGCTGCCCCACCGTGACGACAAGGTGTTGACGTCGTGGAACGGGTTGGCGATCGCAGCCCTGTGTTCGGGGTATCAGGTGCTGCGGAATTCTCGCTATCTGGATGCGGGCTTGCGAGCTGCACGCTTCATCCAGACTACGATGTGGGGTGATGCTGGATTGCTCCGGCGGTATTATCGCGGGCACGCAGGCATTGAGGCGCTGCTCGAGGATTACGCCTACCTCATTCACGGAGTGCTCGGGTTGTTCGAATGTACCGGTGATCAACACTGGCTTCAGTGGGCCGCGCAGCTCCACGATGAGCAGGACGCGCGATTCTGGAGTGCCGATCTTCAAGCGTATCTCTCCTCGGCCGCCCCGGGCATCGTCGTCCGTGGGGCCGAGTGGATCGATGGTGCTACGCCTGCACCGAACGGTATCGCGCTCAGTAATCTGAGGTTCCTTACGGAGTTGACCGCCGAGCCGCGCTTTGCCTCGCGGGCGCGCTCCTTGGAGGAGGGGGCTCCGCCTGAGATAGAGAGCCAGCCGTTGCTCTTCACATCAACTCTCAATGGTGTCCTGCTGAGGCGTGTTGGGCCCTCGGTTTGTGTCATCGCTGCACCGGAGAACCGGGATGAGGCGCCGCGGGAGGCGTTTGCGATCTGGTCGCGATTTCTGCCCTTTACCCGTGTGGTGTGGCAGGCAGCCCAGGGAAAAATCGTCGCGATGCTCGGGGGGAAGGGCCCTACGAACGGCGCAGCTACACTCTACATCTGTCGAAATCAAACGTGTTCACAACCAACGGTTGATGTTGAGTGGGCAGTGCGGTTATGCTCTGAGCTGCCAGCGTTGAAGATGATGTAAAATATGCGACAGTACCTCGATTTAGTAGCAGATGTTCTCGAAAACGGAAAACCAGAGCAGGGTGTCGAGCGCGGTGGCGCACTCGTTAGACCCGATCGAACCGGAGTAGGCACGTACTCGGTCTTCGGTCGTCAGCTTCGATTCAACCTAGACGAGGGTTTTCCGCTCGTGACAACCAAAAAGGTGCACGTAAAATCGATCATTCATGAACTTTTGTGGTTCCTCAAAGGCGAGACCAATATCCGCTACCTTCACGAGAACAAGGTGACTATCTGGGACGAGTGGGCTGATACCAACGGCGACCTCGGTCCTGTTTACGGAAAACAATGGCGTTGTTGGGAGGGGCCCCGTGGTCAGGTAGACCAGATTCAGCGCGCGGTCGAGACTATCAAGAGTAACCCAGCGAGTAGACGCATCGTCGTAGTGTCGTTCAATCCTGCAGATCTCCCTGAGGTCGCGCCGCCGGCATGTCACACCCTCTTTCAGTTTTACGTGGCGGGGGATCGTCTGAGCCTCCAGCTTTACCAACGCTCTGCGGATCTTATGCTGGGGGTTCCCTTCAATATCGCAAGCTATGCGCTACTGCTCATGATGGTTGCGCAGGTAACGGGTCTGCGTGCACACGAGTTCGTACACACCTTCGGCGACGTGCACATCTACTCGAACCACGTCGAGGGGGCGCGGTTACAGCTCGAACGTGAGCCGAGACGGCTACCTCAGATGCGTATCAATCCAGAGGTTAGGGATCTGTTTGCCTTCAAGTACGAGGACTTTACCCTCGAAGGATACGAGCCACACGAACGTATCGTCTTCGATATAGCGGTGTGAGATGGCGCGAGCCCCTGTAGCCGCAGTAGTTGCGATGGACGATGCACGTATTATCGGGCGTAAGGGCTCGCTGCCCTGGCACCTGCCCGAGGATCTCGCACACTTCAAGAGCCTCACTTTGGGGGGTGTGGTTGTAATGGGCCGCAAGACGTGGGATTCCCTCCCCGCGAAGTTCAAGCCTCTACCAGGTCGAGTGAATATCGTGGTGACGCGAAATCCGGAGGCGCTTTCGGTGCCTCAAGGTGTGCATCTAGTGACCTCGGTCGCTGCAGCGCTCGAGATGGGACGTGGCTTCACAGAGGCGCAAAGAGGGGTCTGGGTCATCGGTGGAGCAGAGATCTATCGGCTCTCCCTTCCGCTCATAGATGAGGTACACCTCACGCACGTTCACGGAGTACACGAGGGGGATGCTGCATTCCCGCCCTTCGAGAGCGATTTCGAGCTCGTCTCCGAGCGTGCTGGTGAGGCGTGTGCCTTCAAGGTGTTTCGGCGGCGGCACGTGAAAGATGTGGGCGCCAGCAGAAAGACCTAGTGGGCGAGATTGCGTTCGCCCTGCTATTGCGAGTGATCATTTTCAAAAATCACTCGCGCAGGGTTGATGTACTTCGTAGGTTGCCTACGGCGCAGGGCGAGCGTACCCTGGCGGGTAGATCGACCGATGCCGAGCCGTAGCCTGCCGCTATACGACGACTAGACTCGACTGTAAGGCCTGATAAGAAATTATTAGAAGCCATCTCATAAATAGGGGGTATCTAAGATTTCTGAGTGATGTCATTTACTTATGAATGAGCACAAGAGATACGTTACAGGACGAGCAATGGGAGTTGATAGA
>JBBAUR010000063.1:0-19565 GCA_040398075.1 Bdellovibrionota bacterium
AAAGCGTGTATAGGCTAATCCCCTATCGGGGGTTCGAATCCCCCTCTCTCCGCCACCGTTGTGTTTTTATTCGAACTTGGCTTTCGCCAAGATTCGAATGACGGCCAGGGAGTTGCCCTGGACCCCCGGGGCCACTTAGTTCCTATTGAAGCTTCTTCAATAGCTGCTGGTCGAGCTGCCCCTGGACCGCGAACTCTCTAGTCCGCTTTCAACCGAGGTCCCGATGCAGATAGCAGGCGGAGCGGAAGCTCCGCGGTCCTTTCCTTCCTATGACTAGAGCTCCGTCCCCAGAACTTCTCTCGTACCTCATGACCGAGGCGCTCACAGAGGCCGCTAAAGCCGCAGCCTCCGGCGAAGTTCCCGTCGGCGCAGTCATCGCTCACAATCAGACCATCATAGGTCGCGGCCATAACACCACCGAGCATGATAAGAACGTAATCGCTCACGCAGAAACGCACGCTATCCAGCATGCCTCTCGGGAGCTCGGAGATTGGCGACTCTCTGATTGCATTATGTGCGTAACCCTAGAGCCGTGCACCATGTGTACGGGGGCTATACGACTGGCACGCTTACCTATCGTGGTGTTTGGTGCGGGAGATTCAAAGCAGGGGGCAATGGGCTCGCTGTACGACTTAAGCTTAGATGACCGCCTGGGGCCGCTACCGCGAGTTATCTCGGGAATCTTGAAGGACGAGTGCGAAGGCGCGCTCAAGCGTTTCTTCGAATCCCTTCGAAGATGAAACGTAATCCGACTCTGGAAAACAGGGCCCTTTACGCATCTCGACATGATTCAATACTCACTAGCGGCATTCGCTTACAGTCATTGAACCTTCGAAAAGCGTACGTTTCCCCTAGCGACCTCCAATGATCGATGAGGATCCTTTTGCTTCCTAGTTTCTGTCTACCATGACAGAAACCAGGAAGAAATCTCACGCGTATGTATCTCGCCCTTCCGCTACTGTGGAGAGCTACGCAAAAAGATGACGGTTATCGAGGTATTCAGTAACCGGCATCCCATAAAGAACGAGCTGCACAGAATCCTGGACGTGATGCGCTCCCGCTGCATCGCGCGCTCCGTCAGAAAACACTTTGATATCGGACGCATCAGGCCGACGCATCAGATCATCTAGCGAATGAGCCCGACTAAAGCGAACGACCTTCGTAAATCCCGCCAACAATCCACTGTAGAGCGACGCTACCGTGGGATACTCTTCGTTTAGCCTGACGTAACTCGAAATACCTTCGAGGTTGTAGGGATCTCCCGCCATTGTCGTGTTACCACCGAGGATCTTTATGACTCCCGAAGCTTCGCCAGCATACGGCTTCTCGAGATGACCATTACGACGCACCCAGTAGAGCGTGGGTGAGTGCTCGAGCGTTCCACCGATAATTCTCCGCGATGCCATGCTGCCTGAAGCCCCCATGGCGAAGATCACTCCAGCCGCACGTCCGACTCCACCATCACACAATACTGGCACACCCAAGCCAGCCTTGCAGAGCTCGTAAGCAACAAGAATATTATCGGGCGCCAAACTACCGACTACAGGCGTGGTACAGATCCCTCCCTCACCGATCCCGACTATAATTGCGTCCGCTCCCAGCTCTACGAGGATCCTAGCTTGCTCAACGCTCGTAACTTGCCCGACAATTATTGTTATGTCCTTCGGAAGCTTCTGTCGCAATAGGGCCACAGCCTCGTACATCTGATTTGTGGAGCCGGCATCATACACGCGGAAAGTGCGCACTCCGACATCATAGAGCGCCTTTGCTTCGTCGACTACGGTTTTGGGGTTCTGCTTGAGCGTCGCAACAATGAAGTCTTTTCGAGAGCAAAGCTCTTGTTGCACCGTATTGCTGTTGCTGAGAATGTGCTCTCGGTGTTTGTGAAAGAGCACAACAGGATGATTGTCTATAGCTTCCCGTAGACGCTGCGCGAAGCGAACTCGACTTTCTATTGAAACAAGGTGGCCATCTGTCGGAATGCACGCAAACGTTCCCATGATCGCTAACGAGGCCAGCGCTTCTACTGAATTGGTCGACGGCATGGAATTTGACGTGGTTGGGAATCCGACGTGGTTCCGTGAGATCCACGAGAAACACCCCTGAGCTAATATCTTCGACGAGCTCTCTTGAACTCCATCATTCGGAAGCGCCCCGCGCGGCTTTAAACCGAAGTCCTCGTAGGTGCAGGCGACGCCCTGCTCGAGAAACCTTTCGAACAGCGGAATCTCCTTCCCTGGAAGTGGTTGATACCCCGCCTGCTGCATCAGGATCCTAGACTGAAGTGCTGCAGGATGCGTGAGCGCCTGGAGATAGAAGAATCCTCTTCGCCGCATCTCTACTTCCAGCGACTTCGGTAAATCTTCGATCTGAGAGGGACATATGTTCATCAACTCAAGCTGCTTGCTCGGGAGGAATCCTCCGACTTCAATTAATTGCCGCTTGAGAGCATCACATTTTTCAGCATCTCGCCTGAGACGCTCAGCTACCTTCATCACACCTTCGAAGACGATCCCGCCGACATCACGCCACGCTTTGTCGCTCGGCTTCTCCTTCAACTCACGACTAAACGATTCAAGAAGCGCCCCATAGCCATGTGCTTCGAGCACACCTGGCCGCGGAGGCATGATGAGCGGTTGACCGGTAGACGTGTTTAACTGCTGCTTAAATAGGGGCTCTGCCATAGCTATACTACTTACCCACAACTCTCTACGGGCTGCGGAGGGTGGCGGGATCAAACACCATTCAACCGACCTAATCAACTGCTGCACCCCCCACCGACGACCTCGAAACCTATCCGTTCACATACGAACTAAAACGATCAGTACCATCTCGAATGGGATAGCAAAGCTCGGCACAGTCGAGACTCTAACTCATTTATCTGATATAGATCGCTCTGAGGTGCCTACCATGACGAATGTGCAATCCTTTTCAGGGTCTCCAGAGATGAATGGCGCACAGAGTGCTCAATATCGTTCCGTTAGGCTGTGCGTACTCATGACAGGTAATGAAAAGAAGCGCGTAGAGTTCTCCCGAATCCTTGGATACGAGATAGAGAAGAGGGAGATACACGGGGTCATCGAGCTCCAGCCCGATTACGAGATGATGCAACGCGGCGATTACGCCGAGTGCTCAGCGATGACCGCGCGAGCAAAAGCGAAGGATGCCTACCGGAAAAACAACGATCAGCCCTGCTTTGTGGAAGACACTGCTCTCTACTGCGATGCCTTAGAAGGTTTACCGGGAACACTCGTCAAACCACACTGCTCCTCTGACCGTGGCTTAAAAAGCATCTGCCGCGATGTTCACGATCCTGCAGATGGGGAGAAGCGCTCGCCTCGGGCAGTAGCGATCGTCGCTATCGCAGCGTGGAACGGCTCTGAAGATGAGCCTCAGTGTTGGCTCGGCTCAGTAGAAGGAACGATCGCACCGGAGCCACGCGGCTCCACCGTTTTCGGCTTCGATTGCATCTTCATTCCCAACGGTGCTCAAGAGACACTTGCGCAGTTGTGGGAACGATCCCCTGCGCTTAAAGACGAATTTTCTCCGCGCCGACTCGGCATCGAAGAACTCGGCAAACGTCCATTTCTAGTTCGCGTCGAGGGATAGCCGCCTAGTCGCAAAAACCTGTTTCACGACGACCCCGCTCACCGGGGACATGTTCGAGAACATCTGGTGAGTGTTCCAGCTCTGCCAGACCATTGAACTTTAACGGAATCAGGCTACCGAATTGACATTTCAACGCATCATACATACCCTTTGGTCCTTTCCTCTGGAGAGGTGGCCGAGTGGCTGAAGGCGCCTGATTCGAAATCAGGTTTACGGGAAACCGTAACGGGGGTTCGAATCCCTTCCTCTCCGTATCCCACCCCCTCGTAACAACTCACACATTCCGCCTCTCTAACGCTACGTCGAAACTGATTGGCCCTCGGACGAGGGCGATCGATTGCTCGAGCATGCAAGTGAACAAAAAAAGTGAGTCCTGCGAGGCGCAACTTGGCTACACCAAGATTACGCTCGCCTTACAATTGCGGGTGATTTTTTTCAAAAATCACCCGCGCAGGGCTTATGCTTCACACCCTCGCTGTGCTCCCGTTCTCTTTGTGTCCCCTTTTGTTCTTGGATAACCCCACCAGAGTCCCGGGAGCCACACTACCCACTCAATTACACAATGAGCCTATTAAAAAGTGCTCAGTATTGGACGAGCGCTCGAACGACTGTCGAGCCGAGCTTTGCTCGCCCATTGAGGGCAGTAAGCTCAGCTAAAAAGAGGTACGACACGACCCGCCCCCCAACTTTGTGGACCAAATCCCCTGCCGCCAGCGCAGTACCACCAGTAGCCAAAACATCGTCGATGACCGCCACCTGAGCACCGGCATTGAGGATTCCGCTCTTCATTTCGAGCGTGTCTGCACCGTACTCGAGACCGTATGAAACAGAAACGAGATCTCCTGGTAGCTTACCTGCTTTTCGGGCAAGAACGAGTGGAAGCTTCAACTCGTGCGCCACTGGAGCAGCAAATAGAAAGCCTCGAGATTCAATCGCTACGATTGCACTCACCGATAACTTTGAAACCTCGCTCGCCATCAACGAGATCGTGTGCCGAAATGCGTCTGGATTCGTGAGTAGTGGCGAAATATCACGAAAAATGATCCCTGGTTTCGGAAAATCCGGAACATCCGAGATGTATTTTTTGATATCGATGGTCATATCTCCTCGTCTCTTGACACGCTATCTGTCTCTACCGCTGCACTGGGCAAACCGAGATAGGAACGCAGAAATAAAGAGCTCGGAGCCGATTGCGGCAGCAGAATCCAAAAATGAACCGAAATCAGAGGGCGCCTCCGCATCGGCAGTATCGGATACTATGCGGCAACCGACGAACGGAACTTCATGCTCAAGACATACCTGCGCGATCGCGCCGCCTTCCATTTCGACACACAAGAGATCGGGGATAACGGTGACGAGACCTTCGCGCTCTTGAGACGAAGAGATGAACGTGTCGCCACTTGCGATGGTACCGACATGCCTCTGCGGAGCGTGAGGAGAAAACCCCTTTATCGAGGACTGATAATCTACGCTCGCTACAACGGCTTGGGCGCTTGCGTCAGCTATATCGAGCAACTCAGGCCAGGACGCCATTCGTGACAGACCCAACATTGGTATCTCGAAACGCTGACATCCGAGCACCCCCTTTAGATCGATATCGTACTGCATCAAGGTTTTGGCAATAACGAGGTCGCCAACCCGCACCTGAGGAGCAACGCCACCTGCGACTCCCGTAAATACAACCCCGTCTACCGCAAAGCGATTGATGAGAGTAGTCACCGTTGAGGCGGCGGCGACTTTGCCGATTCGGCATCGAACGCACACAACGTCCACGTCGTGCAATCGCGCACACAGAAACTCTCGGGACCCCACATACACGACCTGGGCGTTTTCGATGCATCGTGCTATCCGAATGAACTCCTCGTCCATCGCGACCACTACACCGAGCCGCCGCATCCGACGCGGTAATGAAGCCATGCAAATTCCTCAGGCGACCTTGGCGCTGTCTCGCCGCCAAAGGTTGTATTTCAAGATGGCGTAAATGGCCCGAAATCCATCGCGCCAGCCTATCTTCTTCCCTTCAGCATAGGTGCGTCCGTAGTAGGATATACCTACCTCGTAGATTCGATATCCGCGTGCGGCGACCTTAGCGGTGATCTCCGGCTCGAATCCGAAGCGAGATTCCTCGATGGTGATGCTCTGAATGACCCCTCGACGGAACATCTTGTAACAGGTTTCCATGTCAGTGAGGTTGATGTTCGTGAACATGTTGGACAGAAGGGTCAAGAAACGATTACCCATCATGTGCCAAAAATAAACCACTCGATGTGGTGCTCCACCCATGAATCGAGAGCCGAAGACTACATCAGCTCGCCCTTTCTCAATCGGGTCCATCAACAGGGGATATTCCTGTGGGTCGTACTCCATGTCAGCATCCTGAACAACGACCACGTCCCCTGTCACATGCCGGAAACCGGTTCGTAGCGCGGCACCCTTACCTTGGTTGAACTCGTGATAGACAACTCTATCGACCTGGGGGGCTATCTGGTCGCGCAACACATCACGAGTGCCATCAGTGGAGCAATCATCGACGATTACGATCTCTTTGTCGGCTACCGGGGCTGCCTTGACGGCGTTTACGATATCCTGAATCGTGTTTTTTTCGTTGTAGCAGGGGATTACGATGGAGAGTTTCATTGAATGACCCGAGGATGACGGAGTGCGTATAGCATTCCATGCTCACTTATCAAAGGGGGAGTTGAAGCTTTGGCTTCCGCAGGGAGGTATCAAAGGGGTTAAATACTTCAATATATTCAAACCTATAGCTATCTTTCTTCGAATATTCCCAACACCTGCCTTAGGGCTCCTTTGCAGCCCTCGCTATCAACAGACTGCGGGCAGCTAGCCAGCTCCGTAAAAAGAGCCAAAAACCTAAACTTTTCTTGCAGTTATAGATCTTAAACCCTTGAATGAATTACCCTCTTAACCTATCGTTATGAAATGGAAAACCTACCAAATGTCAGTCCCATAACCATCGAATCAGAGATGCGTCAGTCGTACCTCGACTACGCGATGAGCGTAATCGTCGGACGCGCTCTCCCAGATGTCAGAGATGGATTGAAACCCGTGCAGCGGCGCGTGCTGTACGCCATGTTAAAGGAAGGCCTTGTCCCATCTCGCAAGCACTCCAAGTGCGCGGGAGTTGTGGGTGAGGTACTCAAGCGCTATCACCCACACGGAGACATGCCGGTTTACGAAGCCCTGGTGCGCTTGGCTCAACCGTGGAACTTGCGCTACCCACTCATCGATGGTCAAGGCAACTTCGGCTCGGTGGATGGGGACCCCCCTGCAGCTTATCGATATACCGAATGTCGAATGACCGCGCTCGCTGAGAGCCTACTCGAAGACATAGAGAAGGAGACTGTCGACTTCGCTCCGAACTTCGACGATTCGACCCTGGAACCGACCGTTCTTCCATCTGTAATCCCGAATTTACTCGTCAACGGAGCCAACGGTATCGCCGTAGGTATGGCCACCCACATTCCTCCTCACAACCTCACGGAGGTGATTGAAGGAGCCTTGGCGGTCATACAGAACCCCGAGATTTCGCTCGCTGAACTCCTGAGGATAATCCCAGGACCAGACTTTCCAACAGGCGGAACTATCTACGGTCGCGGGGCGATCATCAGTGCTTATTCAAACGGCCGTGGAATTATCCAGGTCAGAGCGAAGGCACACTTCGAAAAGCTCAAGACTAAATCTCGAGAGGCAGACATTATCGTTGTTACCGAGATTCCCTATCAACTCAACAAAGCTCGCCTCATCGAGAAGATAGCCGATCTCGTCAACGAAAAGCAGATCGAAGGGATCTCCAAGCTACGAGACGAAAGCGACCGCTCCGGTATGCGTATCGTCGTGGAGCTCAAACGAGATGCAACTCCAGAGGTAGTGCTCAACCAGCTCTACAAGCTCACACCGATGCAGTCGAGCTTCGGAATCGTCAACCTTGCTATCGTAGACGGGCGCCCCGTAGTGTGTTCACTACACAATCTTCTGACCTACTTCCTCAACCACCGTCGCGATGTCGTCACGCGCCGCACGGAGTTCGAGCTCAAGAAGGCCAAGGAACGCATGCACATCTTGGAGGGCTTCCGGATAGCGCTCCTGAACTTGGATGACGTCATTCGGCTCATCAGAGCCGCATCAACCCCGAAAGACGCCAAAGACGAGCTCATTTCGCGTTACAGCCTGTCGAGCATTCAAGCACAGGCGATCCTCGATCTGCGCCTCCAGAAGCTGACCGGGATGGAGCGGCTTGCCATAGAGCAAGAGTATGAAGAGCTTGCCAAGCGAATCGAGGAACTCCTCGCTATCCTTGCAGATCCGAAAAAAGTCGATGGAATTATCGCTGCAGAACTCACGCATATCAAAGAGAAGTATGGAGATGAGCGGCGCACCGAGATAGTCGATGACGGGGCTGACATCGACATGACCGACCTCATCGAAGACGAAGAGATGGTCGTGACCGTGAGCCACAAAGGCTACATCAAGCGCACCTCAGTCACTGAGTACCGAGAACAGCGTCGCGGAGGCAAGGGGATCATTGGCGCAGCTGCCGACGATGAGGATTTCATTCAGAACCTCTTTGTCACATCGACACTGTCCGATCTGCTCGTTTTCACCAGCCAAGGGCGCGTCTACTGGCTCAAGGTTTACGACATACCTGAATCCGGCCGGACATCCCGTGGTAGAGCACTCGTCAATCTCCTTGAACTCAAAGAGGGGGAGAAAGTGTGCGCAATTTTGCCTATCCGCGAATGGACGGAAAACAGCTTCGTAGTACTCGCGACCGAGCGTGGTGTAGTGAAAAAGACCGCCCTCGAGGAATTCTCGCGCTCGAGAAGAAACGGCATCATGGCGTGCACCCTCGACGAGCTCGATACCCTCATCGGTGCTGCAATTACGACAACAGGTGATGATATCATCCTTGCGACTCGCGATGGCATGGCGATTCGATTCCAGGAGGATCAGGTTCGTCAGATGGGCCGAGGGGCACGCGGTGTCACCGGGATCAGGTTCGAAGGTGATGATAAAGTCGTGAGCCTGACGATCATAACAACACCTCAAGCTACCGAAGATGCCCCACAGGCAGAAGAGTTGACGTTGTTGACGGTATGTGAAAATGGCTACGGGAAACGCACCAACATCTCTGAATATCGGTCTCAGAACCGCGGGGGTAAGGGGCTGATAGATATTCAAACCGAGGGACGCAACGGTCCAGTGATAGAGGCGCTCGCAGTGGCTTCCTCCACGGGGATCATGCTGATCACCTCAGGGGGCAAGATTATCCGCACCGGCGCGAAGAATGTGTCGGTGATCGGTAGAAACACCCGCGGTGTAAAGTTGATTGATCTCGATACCGACGAGAAGGTCGTGGCGGTAGCACCGGCGCCTCTCGACTCTAACGGCTCAGAGCCGGGTGGTTCGGATGGACAAGGCTCAGAGGGCAGCGAACCACCCCCTACTCCTACGAATGAAAACGGGTCGGTGAATTGACACGGTGAAGTGTATGCCCGCTGAGAGCCCTGCGGTTTCCAAGCGAATAGCCGTCGTGGGCCTCGGCGCGTGGGGAACTGCGCTCGCCGTGTATTGCGCGCGACTCGGGCATTCCGTAGTGGGCTGGCATCGCAACGTGCATCTTGTTAGCAGCATGTCGAGCTCGGGCTCCCTACCTTTCTTAGGGGGCTCGATCGCATGTCCGGGTAACCTCGCTATATCGAGCGATCTAGCTGCATGTAGCAATGCGGACGCAACGATTATCGCGTTACCGGCCCGCGCATGGCGTCAGGTCATCCCTAAACTCCAGGCTCAACTCATCATCAGTGCTGCCAAAGGTCTCGACAGCGAAACCGGCCGAACTCCCCTGAGCTTCGTATCACAGGAGTTAAACTACTCTCCCAATCGGCTTGCAGTAATCTCTGGGCCGAGCTTCGCCTCAGATCTCGCAGGACAGAGGCCCATATCCATGGTGGTAGCCTCTAACTCTCACGAGACTGCGATGCAGGTTGCCGATATGCTATCGAGCGCCTCAGTCCGTCTGTACGCCTCCACTGACCCGCTCGGTGTAGAGCTCGGGGGAATCTTAAAAAACGTCATCGCAATAGCTGCTGGGGTCTCTGATGCTTTAGGATACGGCCCCTCAGCCCGTGCAGCACTCATCTCGCGCGGTTTGGCCGAGATGATGCGGCTGTCGTGTGCACTAGGAGCAGACTCCAAGACCCTCTTCGGTCTTTCAGGGCTCGGCGACCTGATCATGACAGCAACTGAGGATCAGAGTAGGAACCGCACCGTCGGGCTACGACTCGGCCGGGGGGAGAAGATAGCGGACATAACAACCTCGCTCGGTGCAACAGCTGAGGGGGTAACTACCGCACCCTTGGCACTCGAGCTCGCTCGCAAGGCTGGAATCGAGGTACCTATAACCGAGCACGTAGTCAAACTTCTGAATGTTGAAATTCAAGCCGCTCAGATGGCCTCGGCCCTCATGACCCGTCCGCTTAAACGTGAGTTTTGAACGGTGTCACGACCGATATCAAAAGGTCCTATCACTCAAGATCAAGATGAAGAACAGCGGCAGATAGACAACCGATGCTTTCAATAGAATTTTGGCGTCTCGAATCGAGCGCGTGCGCCAAAGGTTTAGACCGAGCGCGAACATCACGAGCCCGGAAAGTGCGATACCCCAAGCATACAACGCACCTGCCATACCGAACAACGTGGGGAGGAGAGACGCAGGTATGAGTATGACCGAGAACCAGATCACCTGCAAAAAAGTGCTCTTACCGTCGGGCTTGACGACCGGCAACATCTTAAAGCCACCTCGCTCGTAATCATCTCGATACATCCAAGCGATCGCGTAGAAATGCGGATGCTGCCAAATAAATAGAATGAGAAAGAGCACCCAGGCACCGAGATCGAGACTACCGGTCGCCGCTGTCCAACCACCCATCGGAGGAAGGGCACCGGGAATAGCACCTATCACCGTGTTCCACCACGTTATGCGTTTGAGCGGTGTGTACACCAGCACGTAGAGAAACACCGTCAACAGCGAGAGAAATCCAGTAAGCAGGTTAACCTGCCAGGCAAGGAGCGCGACACCAAGCAGTACCAGCGCCAAGCCAAAGGAAAGCGCCTCACTGGGGGTCACCAAACCAGCTGGCAAGGGGCGCTTCTTGGTTCGGTGCATCTTCAAGTCACAGTCGCGCTCGATGTAATTGTTGAGTACTGCTGCGCCGCCGGAACTAAGTGCAGTTCCAACCAGCATGAGTAAGAAGGTATCGAGCGGCCGTAACCCCTTGGCGCCGAGAAAGAAGCCAGCTGCACTCATCACTAAAACCATGACAAGGATGCGCGGCTTCGTGAGGCACACATAAGCCGATACCTTCTCGTTGTGAGTGCGAACATGCATGGTCATAATATTTAGAATGTTATGGGCTGCACGCTGGCGTGTCAACGGAGGCCCGGCACATTTCCGGATAACTCCCTAACACACCTCGCAGTCATAACCCTGTATGGGTCGCTAGCAGATGGTAGTTCCAACTGAGCACTCCAACCGCTGGCATCCGATCGGGGGCAAGAGCACTCAAAAAGGCTCAGCTGCTCGCGAAATAATCAGCACATTATTACAGAGCACTAAAATTAGAAGTGTGCTACCAAGACGATGTTGACCATGGGAATATGAGAATGTCGCGAGCTGGATGAGCCAAATCAAACGATGAAGACTTCGCGGGCGGTGCGGCGTTTCCTTGCGACGTGTGTAGGAGTGAACCAGCATGATTTTTGAAAAGTGGCGCACAAGGCCTTTGTTGGCGGTCACGCACAGGGCGTTCCTCGTCACAACATTAGTAGCGTTCTCTGGCTGTGCCACGACGGTCGCAAAGATCGGGCTCAGCGATCCACCGGCGCCCTCCGGGCATTTTGCAGGAACAACCCTCGACTCATGGTTGATTAAATGGGGGGTTACTTCGGGCGACCCCGGTATGGTGGCTTTTCTAATCCCCGCTCTGATAGACCTTCCTCTTTCATTCATTGCGGATGTCCTCTGTTATCCTTTCGAGGAAGACGTACGGCCACCTACCTCCACTCCAAGTGCGGTGGAAAACCAGAAGCTACCGTGATATTGCTTTAAAAAGCTCCTCGATATCATCCGGCAAAGCACGAGGATTGTACTCAATCACTGAGATACGTTGAGATTTGGGTAACTCACTCCTACGGAGCGCGTTGTCCTGAAATCGACGCATTGCTCCCATACACAGGATCGTGACGGCCCGCTCACTGTGCACAACCGCATCAAGAATCGCATCCTCACGCTCTTCATTAGCGCTTTGCGTGCTTTATCTCCTGCGAATAGCAAGGCTTGCTCACTAGTGTGGCCATAGCGAACAACTACCAAAAGCTTCTCTGAGCCTGCCACGAGGGTCTCTGAAACCTTTACACCGATAGAGGAGTCGATGTCAGGAAGCCCCTTAATGATTCCCCTTAGGCGCTCAGCGAATGAAGGTCCCACTCCGCCGCATATCGCTCGAGGACCAGTAAATCAGTAACACACGACCTTGGATCGCGTTGATGGCAACAAATGGGTCGTTCCAAAAACGGGAATCCTGTGAATCGTCGCGATTGTCCCCCATAACGAACACACTACCTTGGGGAACCCGAACGGGCCCGAAAGAGAGCTGTCTTCCTCCGAGACCCCAAACAGCATACGGCTCGTCGATAGACTCGCCGTTCACCACAACTTGCGCGCCGAGCACCTCGACAATATCGCCTTCAATCCCGATCACCCGTTTTACTAAGTTACCCTTGCGTGCCGGAACCGTTTCATGCCCGGAATCGGACGTATGTAGAAAAACAACAACATCGCCCCTCGAAGGACTGGACCAAGGAAGTACAGTGCCGCTCAAGAAAGGTAGGCGCAGTCCATAGGCGAACTTAGGCACTAGAATGTAGTCGGACTTCCTGAGTGTTGGCAGCATCGATCCCGAAGGGATGTAGAAAGCCTCGAATACGCTACCTTTGAGCAGCACAATAAGGATTAGAAAGAAAAAGCTGAACTTGAGAGTACTCAAAATCCACGGAACTGTGGAAGAGCTTCTTGGGGAAACTGCGGGCGCAAGGACCCCCAAAGCCGGCGGCCGGGACGTTTTCCATACCTCTCGAGCTTCTGTACCCATCACTCCTCGAAGCAGCCTGATTCGAATCGCTCAGAAGTGTTATGAGTTGTTTCAGACAGGGTGATGCACATGTCCGGGCATGAAAAACGCCCCTAAACTACTGTAATTACATAGAGCACGGACTGCTCGGGGTATTTTCGAAAACAACCGATCGATTCGGTAGGCGAGTTGAGTAGCAGCAGTCTTACAACACCCCTTGAAGAGCCAAATTCGAGGTGGCTCCACTTCCAAACAGGCGTGAGCAAGCATTTAAGGAGATGAAAGGCTGCAGCTCTCTGCAGCCAGCTGCTCTCCTCTGGCGATTAATCGATCCGCGCTAGCTCTTCTTCGATCTCACGCTGCTCACTCTCACTGATTTCCGCATCGGTTTCGTCCGGTGCTCTTTTAGCATTCGTGCGACGGGCGCCCGCCAAGCGAAGTGCCAAGAGCAATCCACCCACAAGGAAGACTATCGGAGCGATCCATGCCAGAAGCGCAAACCCTGAAAAGCCAGGTACGGCTCGATACTGATCACCGTACTTGGCAAAGACCTCCTTAAGAATCTTCTCAGGCGCGGTACCCGCTTCAAGTTTTTGCCGCATCTCGGCTTTCAGATCATGCGCCTTGGAACTTGGGCAATCCCCCAAAGCTCGGCCCGGACAAAAAGGACTCATCACCTGTTGGTAAAGAACAGCAGCCTGTCTGTCGAGTTCCGTATTTTCAGTCGGCGAACGTTGCTGAGCAGTGGCTCCATTTACGATAGCCCACACGAACAACCATAAAAGGGCAACTAGGCTTCTCACACTCAGACACATACTGCACCATACTGAGCCCGATATTCCTCGATTCGAGTGCGCAGGGTGTCATCGATCTGGAAACCAGATGAATTGGGTTTATCAAGGTATGAAATTATGTCGTGAATCGACACGATTGAAGAGACGGTTATACCGAGGTCCTGCTCGGCCTCCTGAACGGCAGAGCACGTTCCTTTTCCTTTCTCCGCTCGGTCTACCAGAATGATGACCCCAAGCACCTCTACACCTATCTTGTCACGCAGCACAGGGATCACCTCGTTGAGAGTGGTACCAGCTGTGACCACATCCTCTACCAGTACCACTCTCGACCCACGCTTCAAAGGGAGGCCTACAAACTCTCCGCCATCGCCGTGCGTCTTGGCCTCCTTTCGATTGAAGCAGAACCCCACGTTCACACCAAACTCACGCGATAAGCACATCGACGTCGAGACACACAGCGGTATACCTTTGTAGGCAGGGCCAAATATGGCGTCGATATTCCGGAGACCTAGCGTCATGATCTGCTGCGCGTAAAAACGCGCAAGCTGATATATCTTGGCTCCATCGTCAAAGCAGCCGGTATTGATGAAATAGGGGGCTTTGCGCCCGGATTTGAGGGTGAACTCCCCGAATTTGAGTGCCTGGCTCTGTATGAGAAAGTCTACAACTTCACCCTTACTTAACGTCGTGTTCGTCATCAAATCACCCCGTCTGCTGACAAAATACTACCTATAACTTTGGCACAACTGACCACTTCCCCGATCTTGTATGCTCCGCTTTTCAAGAGAGCAAAAGCTCCCGTGCGAGCATGTTTGGTATCTATCACACTCGAAACTATTTTACCGATATTTTGACCGCTCGTCGTAGTGACAGGCTCGCCGCTCAGATTTTCATGGTGGCCTTCGAACTGAATTCTCTCGAGATTTCTCGGCAGCTTTCCAATCGCATCACTCCGCTCGATCACCTCCTGACCGACATAACACCCCTTGGTGAACGAAACGACCTCCTTGAGACCTGCTTCGGTAAGGATGATGTTCTCGTTGACCTCCTCAGGATATGTGGGAAACGCCCTCATCCAACGAAGCAAGGAGTATTCCTCTCGAGTGAGCGGTGCTCCCCATGCTTGCGTGCACTGTACGAGAAGCTGCTCTCGGCTAACACACTCAACTACATAATCACACCCGCCAGTCGAAATACGCGAGAGAGGGACAGTTCGGACATTCCCTTCCTCGAGTATCGTCGGATCTGCCCCAACGCCATGTATTACCGTTGTCTGAAGAGAGATGTCCTCAATAGAAACCCTATCGGCCACGATGTAACGGCTCAGGGCAGCAAGAATTGCGTTGCGTCTTCCACCATCACATACCAACAAGAAAGCATCTTCCCTCTCGACAAAAACCGAAAACAACCCTTCGACCCTACCTTGCGGTGTAAGAGCAGCTGCACGAACGACACATCCGATCTGGACACTTCTCAAATCATTCGAGAGTCGGTTATTGAGGTACCGACGTGCATCTTTACCAGAAACACGCACAACTACGGCAGGATCGAGGTGAATCCAGGCACAACTCATCGTATCACGGTGCCGATGCGAGAGAGGCTGTCCCACGACCAAAAGATCAAGACAGCCTTTCCCTTTACTCGACGCACATCGAGGAAGGGCTCTGACCAAAAGCGTGAGTCCTTCGATTGGTCGCGATTGTCTCCGAGCAGCAGGATCTTTCCCGGTGGTACCACGGTGGGACCGAAGTTTCCTTCGAAGCTTCCGCCTTCGACCCACTGCGAATACGATTCCTGTAGAGGCTCGTCATTTATGAGAACCTGGGCTCCGCGTACCTCTACCCTATCTCCCGCCACGCCGATAACCCGCTTGATTATGTGAATTGAGGACTCGTCCTCATCCGCAGTTCGCACCTCATCAGGTCGGGTAAAAACCACTACATCTCCCCGTTTCGGGTCGTTCCAGGTTACAACTGAGTCCGTTACGAAAGGCAGGCGGAATCCGTACCAGAACTTGAGAACCAGGATATAGTCGCCGACCTGAAGGGTAGGAATCATCGAGCCCGATGGGATCTTGAAAGGCTCTACTACGCAGACTCTTAAAGCAACGGCGATACCAAGTATCGTTCCTAACGTGGTGAGGAATGAGACACACTCCCCCCAAACTCCCTTTTTCTCTGTCGTCACAACGAAACTCCCTAAGTCGCGAGGCTACCTCACCGGCCTTTGATTGTAATCATCTCTCCCCAAGGCCGTCAAAACCCCAGTTTGAGGAGGAAAATAGCGCCTCTATCCCTTCTCGTTGTGGGGAAAACTTCCCTTCCCTACAGACCAATCGTCTTCTATACAGCGTTCGATAATTCGACCAGCCAGTCACTCTGAATTTTTGGCTTATCCCTCGCTGCAATGATGACGACTACTACACCGACAACAGGTTGCTGGAGAGCTCATATGGCTAGCGTCTTTAATACACCACTTTGCCGGACATGGTTACTTGCTGCTTTCAGTGTGCTCGGTGCGGTAGACAGCGGCAATGCGATCCCGTTTTCTGCTGATACAACTAGCCGCGAGAGCAAGGCTGTGGCAACCCCCGGAGCGGCACCTTTCTTCAATCACACCTATCGAGCTCTGAATCGAGACAGCCAGGATCTATCCTTCCAGGAATTCCGCTACTCGAGCCAGGATAGCTCTAGCTCCATCCTCACGACCCCACGTTTTCTGGCCTTCACGACCTTGGACCAGACAATAGACGATGTTTTTGGCTCTCCGAGGCAGTGCGACAACGATCAGAGGCATGTCTATTGGATCGATACCTTCAATGGAATTCCTGTCTGCGTAAGCTATGACAAGGAGGGTTTCACTCAGGGCGGTGCAGACGGAGACAGCACACGTCCCAAGATAGGGGGACCCGCGGGGGACGAGGGGCGATACGTCGTGTTTCAAACCGCAGTCAACACCCCCACCCCTGCACCCGGAATCAATCCTACTCCGTATCCTGAGGAGCAGCCGAATCTGTGGGGTAACCGAACTGCTCCCTACGGCATACAGCAGATCGTTGTGCATGATCGCAAGTGGGAAGAGACCTGGCTTTCAACCTCGAAATGTCTCGAAGCTGCCAAGGGTGCCGACCGCGATGTAAGGCTGTGGGACATCAGTAGCGACGCACAGAGGGTACTTTTCAGCTCAGCGGCGAGCAATCAGTACGATAATCTCTCCCCGGCATGCCAAGACAACGGGCTCCCTGCAATCTCTGATGTGTTCATACGCGATGGAAAGGATTGCAACACAAATTCCCGCGGGCAATGTAAAACGTCTGTGGCGTTTGATGAATACGACCTACATGCGGGGGAGACGGTCGTAAACCTATTAGATGGAGACGCTGCCAATCTTGACATGAACAAAGACCAATCAGTTCTTGTCTTCGACACATTAGCCACCTCACCGGTGCATTTCAAACCGGATACGTTGGATTTCTACGATGTGTATTACCACAAAAACAATCGATTCATGCGGATATCGGGCTCAGCAAGTATTCCGCGATGTAGTCCGGACGGAAAGCTGCTCCCGATAACTACAACCGAAGATCCTGCGAATGCTCACAGCCGAAATCCGACAGTGGATAGTTCGGGGCGCTACGTCGCCTTTGAATCACTCGCGACTGATCTCGTCATCAATGAGAACGTACAGGAGGTGCCGACCTTCGTGTGCAAGGATCCCACCACCGGACAGAAATACTTTCCGCACCCTTTGAACTTTGCGTATGTGGACACTAAGGGCTTCAAGCAGATCTACCTCTATGATCACCTAAATCGGAAGATCGAGTTAATTAGCCGTGCTAACAACTCTTCGAGCGGCGGAAATGGGGACAGTGAAAACCCGTGGATAAGCGATGATGCGCACTATATCATTTATGAAAGTAAGGCACGCAATCTCGGATCTACACAAACAACGGCGGTCAAAAACATCTTCATGTATGACCGGATACAAAAGAAAACTTACCTAGTATCCCCAGGTACTGGTGGACAGGGCCTCAACCGTGATGCCTCTATCACTGATGTCAGCCCTTCGGGTCTCGTGATTGCATATCAGACTAGGGCATCCGATGCAGCACCTGCAAATGCTATTAACGGAGGTGCTGTAGGTACCACCGTTCAGCACGTGTACCTTGCGCAGAACAGCTGTCCTGTAGATACCGACGGAGATGCGGTACCCGACTGTCTCGATCTTTGCCCAGACGACTCGAAAAAGACCGAGCCTGCCGTCTGTGGGTGCGGAAAGACCGAGACTGACACAGACAAGGATCTAACCCCAGATTGTATCGATGGCTGTGTCGCCGATGCAGCAAAAATTGCCCCGGGAGCATGCGGATGTGGCAAGGCTGAAACCGACGATGATGGCGACGGCACTCCAAATTGTACTGATGGATGCCCAGGCAATCGTAACAAATCGTCTCCTGGCGCGTGTGGTTGTGGTGTTGCCGATACTGATACTGACTCCGACGGTACCGCTGATTGCATCGATTTCTGCCCAACAAATCCAGCCAAAACAGCGCAGGGGCAATGTGCGTGCTCAGACCTCAAGAGCAATCCAGGGGTGTGTGGTTGTAACGTAGCGGATAGAGATACCAACGGAAACGGAACAGCAGATTGCCTCGATCCGACATCCAATACCCAGCCTGCCGAGCCGGTGGTGGACATAACCCGAATTCGGCAAGGTAATCGCTCTGCATATCAAGTACTAACCAAGCTTCAGCAGTTCGGTAACGGAGTGGTTTACCGTGTCACAATGAAAGGTAAGAAAACGTCTTTCGACAAGACAGTCAACAAAGGGAGGCATATCATCGGATTCCGGGTGCCCGCCGACACTTACACATTGAAGTACTCGGTACGATTAGGTGATGTAACTTCAAAGGAGACCACTGTCACTATCAAGGTCCCTGGTGGTAAGCAAAATAGTGAAAACGCACAGGCACCTCGAAAGAGAAAGGGTCAGTAACAGGGATAAACCTCGCAACGAAACTGCTCGAAGGCGTAGACAGCCGGGGGGGGGGGGGGGGGGGGGGGGGGGGGGGGGAGTTGAAATGGGTTGTTCGCTACACGCCCCAGAGGCCAAGGCATCCTAGTTCACGCTACAAGCGCAAACGGCGCCAGAAAGATCAACCTCTGACGCCGTTCTTCATTTTTAAAGGTGTAGTTTAGAGTCTCTCTCAAGCCTGGAACGACTGTCGCTTTCCGAAAACTACGGTGCTGCAATCGACTTCGAGCTTCGGCTCCTTAGTCGTAACCGTCGAGACGAAGATACCTGGTTCGAAAGCACGCTCCTTCAACAGTTCTACCTTGTCTTTGTCAGGGATCGTCATATTGGCCTTGATGGAGAAATTAATCTCCACTACGACATGCCCTGGGGTGTCATCGAGGATCTTCGTAATCATTCCGTAGAGGGGATACGTAGTGCCGACTTCGACATCTCCAAACTTAACTTCACAACCGAATTTCTCGAAGAAGTTCTGATCTTTATCACTTTGCTCCATCTCTACACCTCGAAAAGAGTAACCACAACCTACACCCCTCTATCTTGTGGTGGTTCGTGATTGCTTCAGATAAAGAGCAGGTGACCTGCAAATCTGAAATGTTTTCACCCTTAGCGAGACGGATGAACAGGAAAAGTAAGGGTTTGTGACCCCTCAACTCAGCTTTCAGTGCTCTCCGTGGTAGAAAAGATAACGGCGCCTCAGTAAATCGAGTGGGTAATGTGGCTCAGCGCTTGGGTAGGGGTATACAAACAAGAAGGGCTCATCGGTGAATCAAGCGGGTAGAATTGGCGTTTCCGGACGTGAACATGCACGTGCACGTAAACGTGAACGTACCCGAAGAAGTGTGGTCGCACGCCCTTAAAGGCAAAGCTTAGAAAGCATGCATGGCACCGATCCGTGTAAGCAAAAGCTTTCCGGCGCGATAATCGTCTCAGGGAGAGGTGGCTAAAGAGCGTTGAACAGATCAAACGAGGGCACCAC
>JBBAUR010000064.1:0-19266 GCA_040398075.1 Bdellovibrionota bacterium
GCTGCCGATTGCAGCCATCCGAAGCAGAGGAGCATTTTTGTTACGCACTCTAAGTGAATGTCGCTGGTGAATATTGAATCCTTTCGAGAGGCAAAAAAGGTCTTGTTGTCTTTGGTTTCTGTCCTGGCGGACAGAAACTACTTAGGCCGCAGGTTCACGGGTTCCTTTCAAAGGTTCTGCACAAGCAACCAAAACCACAACAACGCGCACGAAACGTGGAAAAAGCTAAGCCTTGCCCGTGCCTAGCGCCACTGTCGAGCCAGATCTTTGAGTCGTCGACGCAGGGTTGGCAGTTCGTCTACATGATCCTGCGCAACACTGCCGTACTGAAGCACCTCGAGATCGTCTAGAAGCGAGCGAATTGCGAGCGCAAGCTCCCTATCGGGAACCTGGTTGGCGACCATTGAGCGTATCTCGTCGAAGGTACTATCCTCACCAACACCGCTCAGCCGCTGGACAGCCAGTCGACGCAGAGCGCGCTCGAGCTCCTTAGCCGAGGTGCCGCGTTCAATCTCAGACGTCGCGATCGTCGAAGAGCTCCTACGCTTGGCGCGGAGATACGCCGCCACGAGGAGTATCAGTACGAGCGCAACGAGTGCGCACAGCATGAGTAAAGCGAGCTGAGGGCTAAGCTGCTGCGAGAGATCCTGTAGAATGGTCGGTTCTTCGTAGCGTAGCGGCGGACCTACCGGTACCGGGGGTAGGGTCGGCACCAGGCGCGGTCGAACGCTATCGCTCGAAGGGGTGAGTGATGCCAGCGAGTGAGTGCTCGTCGGCTCAGGGGTCAGGTCCATGGCTGCTGTACCCTTACCGCTCACAGGAAAAGCGATATCCGAAGTTTTTGCGAGCACGTAGGCCTTCTTCTGCGGGTCGAAGAACGCAAGCTGCAATTTCGGAATCCGTATCAAGCCCGGTTTGAGCGGTACCACCGAGTATCTGAACGATTGGCGGGAAACGAGCTGCGGACCCCTGCGATCGCTCCTGGACTCTGGGCGCTCCTCGTACACCTTCACCCCGGGCTGGGACGACAGGGGGAGCGACTTGAGAGGTTTGAGGTTTCCCGTGCTCACCACTGTCAAGATGATGGTTTTACTCTCGCCGACGTTGATCGCATCCGGAGGATAGGAGAGCTCGAGGGTAGTGGCCCCAACCACCGGCACCGTCCCTATGAAAGGTTGTAGATCACTCGGAGCCGGAGGAAGTGGAAGAACCTCCACAGAGGTGGTGTTCGAAGAGAGCTCGATGTCTTTGAGCTCCACCGTATCGAAGAAGCCCCCCAAGATATCGTCGTCGAAAAACCCAAATCCGCGCAGCGACCGCGCTCGTTGCCGGACTGGAATCTTTGCGTGTACCTTGCGAGCAGGCAGCTCGAGGGAGCCGCTGCGGAGCGGGAACAGCGCTTTCTTGACCTGCATGACCATGTGTTCGATGCCGTTAATGACCTTCGTCGAGCGATCGTCATCAACGAGCCCCTCCTGCCAAAAACCATCGGACCCGAGGTCATCGATGACCACATGGGGCAATTCGACCTGTGTGTAGAGGGCAACCGTATTGACAACTTGTTGCCCCTGGAACACGGAGGTTGGGGCTGCAGACTGATGTGCAAAAACCTTGCCCGTCTCTGGCGAGTCGGCGGGATTCGTTGCAGCAGAGCGATTAGCGGTGCCCGCTCGGATCTGAACTTTGATCGGCTCGGCTGAAAGTTTTTCGCCACCGATATCCACCTCTATCCTTGGCGTGAGAAGCTCGCCTTCGCGCTTGGGTTTCAGGTTGTAAAAATACGAAGCTTTCGGGTCTACGCCGTTGCTTCCGATTGAGACAGCGGTCTGAGAACCGAGGAGTTCGACCGAGAAATCGGTTGCTCCAGAGAGCACAGGAGGTCCCGATCGCGCCGATCCTTCCACGCTTACGGTGAACAGAAACAGATCATCGATCAAGCCCGACTGCGGCGTTATCTCGGTACGCACCACGGGTGCTGCAAAAGAGAGGATGGGGAGTGCAGAGACGATAGTAACCACCACGAGCCATAGCAGCCGACGCAGTCGTGTCTGAGATGTGGAGCACGTGTTACCCATAAAACCGATATCGTAGGATTTTACCACGTTTGCCTACCTACTCTCCTCTCACTCCGTTTTTTTCGTATCAAAAGTGGTGAATCTGGAAGCGACTCTAGCCACGCTTCGGCTTCAGATAGAGGCAGATCCTTGGTATCCGCAGGTTCGCGCGGAGCCGAGGCTTGCGGTGAAGGAGCGCTCGTTTCGACGGGAGGTGCCTCATCGCGCGCCTCCTTGAGCCGCGTAGGCTCAGGGGTAGGGGTGGAGAGGTCTTGGTTATCGGGGGACGGCGTTCGGGGCGCCTCGTCTGGACGGCCGCTCGCAGTGGGCTTGGGTGATAGAGCAGGGCTCGGGGCAGCGCTGGGCGAGGCTGAGGAGCCGGGGCTTGGGACGGCAGATGCCTGCGGCGACGGTTGCGACTCAGGGGCTTGCGAGGCCTCGCTACTAGGTCCGGGTGATGGCGTGGGTGTCGGGTCGGATGACGCGGGTGAGGGGCTCGGATCGCCGGTCGGTGTGGGCTCAGGGGCCGCGCTGGGCGTTGGCGTTGGCGTTGATGTCGGTGTCGGCGCGCTCGGCTCGTGGCTCAGAGTCGCCGTCACTGTAGGGGTGGGTGTTGGGGTGAACGTGGGGGTCGCGCGCTGTGCCTCGTCGCGTAAGGCACGCGCGATAGCACGGTTGTGGAGTGCGCGTTCGTCACCTGGCTTGACATCGAGAGCGCGAGTGTAAGCATCGATCGCCATGTCATAGCGCTGGAGCGCAAGCAGCACGTTTGCCTTGTTGTACTCGTTGTCGAAAAAGCTCTTGCCGTCACTCGCTGATTCCGAGAGGCCAGAAAACAACTTCAGGGACTCCTCGAAGCGACCGGTTTTGAAGAGCGCGCTCGCCAGCCCCTGTTTGAGAGCCAGGTTCGAAGGATCGTCGATGAGAGCAGATTCGAATGCAGAGGTCGCATCGGCGTAACGACCACTCTGGTAGAGCTCGTATGCCATGCGTGCCGATGGTTTCTGCGTCGCGGAACTCTGAGCGTGAAGTGTGTTGGGAAGAAACAGAAGCGCCAGCACGCTTGCGCGCAGCAGGCCCCCAGAGCGTGGTGTGTGAGTCATGAGCAGGATGACAATGAGCGCCGCCAGCACGAACCACGAACCTACCTCGCGATAGCTGGTGATCGTGCGACGGTGCTCTCCGACCCCCACTTCAGTCTGCGGCATCCCTGCCTTTACCAACGCATCGAGATCGCGGTCGTCGAGTGTCGCACGAACGTAGACCCCCCTTCCGGCACGGGCGAGCGCCTGAAGTGAAGCCTCGTTGAGTCGACTGTGGACTATCTTACCGCCTGGGTCGCGTAGGAACGTTCCGGGCGTTGGCTCGATCGGCTGTCCATCAGGGGTCCCAACGCCGAGTACGTCTAGCCGAACGCCTCGGGATGAGACGAGCGAGAGCACTTGAGCGAGAGCTACATCGTCATCCTCTCCATCCGAAAGGAGTAGTATGTGCCCGCTCTTAGAGCTGCTCTTGTCGAAGCGCTCGAGAGCAGTTGCAATACCTGCTTCGAGATTCGATCCGAGGGCCGTCACCATCGCTGGATCGATGGCATCGATGAATTGACGCAGGACTGCAACGTCGGTGGTGACGGGACAGAACAGGTAGCTGTCCCCGGCGAAGAGGGTTAATCCGTATCGATGTGGCGCCCCGGCCTTCAAGAATGCTGCGATGAGATCCTTGAGCTTACGCTTTGCAAGCTCTATACGCGAAGGGAGAACGTCACGGGTGTACATGCTGCGACTGACGTCGACGAGAAACATGTAGTCGTCACCCGGAACGGTAAGTTCGAGCTCCTCACTGTCCCAGTACGGGCGCAGGGCTGCAAGAGCCAGAAGCACCAAGGGAAGGATTGCGAGGGTGAGGGCAACGACTGTGGAGCGATGGGCGTCTAAGCCGAGCACCGTCATTCTGCGGGCCCTTACTCGCGAGCGCATCACGAGCAGCACGAGTACTAGTACGAGGAGTGGAACGGCGAGTAGTGCTGCAGGTTCTAGTATTCCTGAATGTGACATGCTCATCTCCTCAGGGAACCTTCATGAAGATAGTTACACTGAGCAGCAGCGCCAGTAGATAACACAGGGCACCAGAGACGGCGAAGACCCAGAAGAGCTCCTCGATGACGGTGCGGTCGGGTCGATCGATATCGGTCTCAGTCAGCTTTTCAATCTGACGATAGACCTCCTTGAAGCCTTCGAGGCTACTGGCATTGAAGTAGACCCCCCCGGTGATCTCCGCCAGGCGCCTGAGCGTGGCTTCGTCGAACTCTGCCATCTGTCCGAAGCTGAGTCCCATAATTCCACCCAGGCGCCGCTGATCGACTATCGGGGCCGTACCTGAGCCGATCCCTATAGTGTGCACCTGAATTCCGAGATCCTTAGCGACACGAGCGGCCTTGAGAGGGCTCACCTGACCAGCGTTATTGACACCGTCGGTCATGAGGATGATGGCCTTTGAGCCCTCTTCGACCTCCTTAAGTCGCTTGAGCGCGAGCCCCAGGCCGTCTCCGATCGCAGTTCCATCACCTGCCATTCCCGGTCGAATTGTCTGCACGAGGTCCTCTACGAGGGCTGTGTCGCTCGTGAGCGGGCTCTGCAAATAGGCTGCCTCACCGAAGACGACCAGACCAACTCGATCGTAGCGTCTATTGCGGACGTACTCTGCAACAACCGTCCGCACCCCATCCATACGTGAGCCGTCTCGGAGTGACATCGGAAAATCCTCCGCGAGCATTGACCGGGAGGCGTCGACGACCAGCATGATGTTTCGCCCTTTGAGTGGTTGCTCGAGGATCGTGACCTTTTGTGGGCGTGCCGACGCTATCGAGAGCAGCACCACCGAGGCAAGCATCAGACTCCACAGCACCGGCTCGCGAAATTTGAGGCGTAGGCTCGAGGGCAGCTGCCGCAGCAGCGTGGCGCTCGAAAACTGTGCTGTCCGAGGCCGCTTTCTACCGATGAATCGAAGCAACACATAAAGGAGCGGGCAGACAAGCAGCCACGGATAGGCGAAGGTCATCTGCTCCTCCTCGCCTTGATCAGCTGGGTGAGGGCTGGTCGCAGCGCCTGGGCGATGGCGCGCCTGCGCTCGTTTAGAGCATCTGATGGTGGGGCGTAGAGGTGTGATTCGAGGTCTGCGATGAGTCGCAGCGCAACACCCTCTTCCGGGTCTCGGCACTGGTTGGCATACGCAGCTAGCTCCTCAGGCGAGAGCCCTCCCAGGTTATGACGGGTGGTGTGTTCGATAATTCGCCGTGCAGCACGCGATATCCGCTCGGTGCTCGCTACGGAGTTCTGATGCGAGCTGCGTTCGATCTCCTCGAGCAGCCGGTCCACCACGCGCCTGAGTCGGCGCCCGCGTCTGAGTAGGTGCCATAGAGAGAGGAACACGAGCGCTCCGCACGTGGCAACAAGCAACAGCAACCATTCGCGGGTACCGGGGCTCCACGGTACGAATGGGATGTTCGTTATATCATACGGTGTAGGAAGGGGTTGTGGCATCGCCTACCTCACCCTTTTCGTTGCGCGCTTACGCATCAACTCAACGAGTGGTTGCGAGGCGCTCTCGCGCAGGACGATGTGGTCTACCTGACAGCTACGAGCTATCTCCCGGAGCTCGTCGCGCTGAGCATCGATGATCCTTTGCCACTGGCCGCGCACCTTGGTGTTACCCGAATCAATGGTGATGTGTTCGCCGGTCTCAACATCCCTGAAGGACACCAAGCCCGCGCTTGGAAGCGCCTCGAGACTAGGTTGGATCTGAACGAGCACTACGTCGTGGCGCATGGAGAGCTGTGTGAGTTGCTGCTCGAACGGCGGTACGAAAAAATCCGAGACGACGAAGATGATGCTCGGCTTACGGTTCGTGGTTGAGAGGTTTTCGAGTGCGCCGGCCACGTTGCTTCCAGCCGCAGGAGCAGAGTTAGAGAGAAGTGCAGCAACGATCTGGTTGTATCTCTTCAGACCCGAGCGCGGAGGGAGAAATACGAGGTTCTCCTGCGCGAAAATAGACAATCCCAAGAGGTCATTGCCACGTTGTGTAAGCGCCCCTACCAGTGAACTGAATTCGAGGGCCTTGGAGAATGCTTGATACGAGAAGGGGGCACGCATCGAGGCGCTAGCGTCCACCGCCAAGACGACCCGTAGTTGGCGATCCTCTTCGTACGATTTGACGAAAACGGTCCCAGTACGGGCAGTTGCTTTCCAATGAATGTGTTTGACGTCGTCGCCTGGTTGATACTCACGTATGTCGGTATACACCAATCCTGTGCCGCGAAATGCTGACCGATACTGACCGAGTAGATCGCCGGTGATGAGGCGACGCGAGCGTATCTGGATCCTTCGCAGCTCGTAGCTTTTCGGTGAAATGATGTCGCTTGGCGCGGTAGTCATGCGTCCACTGTGTCGTAATTTAGGGCACGGTCACCTGATTGAGCAGCACCCGAATGATCTCGTCGCTGTCGACGCCGCGGGCTTCAGCTTCGAAGGTAACCAACACCCGGTGGCGTAACACGTCCGGAGCAACCTCTTTGACATCGTCTGGGGTCACGAACTTCTTGTCGCGGACGAAGGCAAGTGCACGAGCGCACATCTTGAGCGCGATACTCGCGCGCGGGGAGGCCCCCCATTCAATCAGACCTTTGAGTCCGTAGGCAGCTCCGTTGCGGGTAGCGTGTACGAGCGACACGATGTAGCGGTCTATCTTGGGATCGATGTAGAGCTCCTCGGCGCTCCGACGCAGCGCGATGAGTTCGCTCAGGGGAAGTACACGCGAAATACCGGCGCCACTCCCTCCGGTATGAGCAGCGAGGCCCACGATGGCAACTTCGTCGTCGAACGAAGGATAGCCCACCTTCACCTTCATCAGAAAGCGGTCGACCTGTGCTTCGGGGAGTGGATAGGTACCCTCTTGTTCGAGGGGATTCTGTGTAGCCAAAACCAGGAAGGGCGACGGAAGTTTGAAGGTTTGCTCCCCGATAGTTACCTCTCTTTCCTGCATCGCTTGGAGCAACGCAGACTGAACCTTGGCTGGAGCACGGTTGATCTCATCGGCCAACAGCAGATTCGTGAAGACGGGCCCTTTACGAATGACGAAGTCCCCAGTCTGCGGGCGGTACACCTCGGTGCCAACCACGTCGGATGGCAGGATATCAGGGGTGAACTGAATGCGGCTCATTGAGGCATCGAGAACCTGCGTGAGGGCAGTAAGGGTCTTGGTCTTGGCCAGACCCGGCACTCCCTCCAGGAGAACGTGGCCATCGGCCAGCAGCGCGACCAGCAGTCGGTCTAGGAGGTGATCTTGGCCGACGATCTGCTGATGTATCTCGCTCTTGATGCGGCGAAAGAGCTCCCCCTGGTTTTCGTTGTGCATATCGTTCTCCAATCCTCGTGCTCCCTTTCCCGTCACTTCTTCAGTTGTCGCACTGCCCGACTCAGCATATCCTAGGGCTCATTACCCTGCTTGGACGGTCGCGCAAGGTTCGCGTATTCATCAGGGGCGAGAAGTGGCGGTAACTCTCTGATCGTACGTCTAACGGTTCATGACGCAAGCCCCTAACCAGGGTGGGGGAACAACCCCGCCGGGGCTTGGTGCGTCGCTGACCTCCAAACTTCGGGCAACGGAGTAACAAGTATGAAGATAAATGCACCAATTGGTAACTCGATCTACGCACCGCTCCTTATTCGCCTGACCTTGGGAGGGTACTTCGTTCTAGCGGGTATCAGCAAGCTTCCGCTCCTGCACGCCTTCATCGGGCAGGTCAAATTGCTGGGTGTGGCGCCGGACAACATGGCCACGCTGTATGCGACCCTGCTGCCATACCTGGAGGTCTTCGTTGGTGGAGCCTTGATGTTCGGGTTATGGACAACGCTAACAGGGCTCATGGCAGCTCTGATGCTACTCTCATTTGTGATCGCCTTCGGTATCTTCCCCGGTGAGTACCAGATCTTCAGCAAAGACATAATTTTGGCGGGGGCTGCTCTCTCGCTCATGTTTAGTGGCCCTGGAGCCTACAGCGTCGACAATCTCCGCAAGACACCTACTCCAGCGTAGGGTCGAACCACGCCGGGCACTTGAAATTCTCTGCGCAATGATTACGTAAAGAGCAGAGCATTGGTTGCACCGACATGGAGGACCATACGAGTATGAGCTACCAAAGATTGGCACTCTCAGAACTCTTTAACGACCCGTTCTTCGCGAGCCTAGGGTCGCCTGCCAGAGCGTTAATGCACGCATCCGATAGGGTGCGCCTGAAGCGCTCGATGCCGGTGGCAACGCGTCGGAGCGAGATCCCGGTCAGCGTTGTGAGGCGCGGAGATAACCTCGCAATTCACTGCGAGCTACCCGGAGTTGCGCTCGATGATATATCGGTTACGGTCGAGGGTGAGCGGGTTGAGATAGTCGCGCGACGAGTTTCGAAACAGGAGGGTCGGCTTTTGCGCAGCGAGCGTTGGTGCGGAGAGCGGCGGCGAACCGTGCAGCTACCGTTCGCTGTAGCTGCAGACGCGGTTCAGGCGCACTACGGTGAGGGAGTTTTGACCATAGATCTCGCAGCGGCAGCCAAACAGGGGGAGAGAAAGATCCAGATCAACCGTAAGCAGGGGGGCGAAATATGAACGAGCAAGGGTGTTGTGGTTCGCAGCTCAATGACGTCAAAGCTACCAAGGAGGTAGCTCCAGCGGTGGACATCGCTCTCGACGAGTCCACGGGCGCCTACCGAATCGTAGTAGACCTTCCCGGGGTGAATGAGGCAGATGTCGAGGTTCAGGCACACGACGGGGAGCTAGAGATCGTAGCGGGTGTCGGGGGGCGCGATAATGAGGGAGACGTTCTTCTCTGCGAGGCCCCCCAGCGCTCATATCGGCGGAGATTCAGATTGGCAGAGGATATCGATGTTGAGAAGATATCGGCACAGTTTGAGGCAGGGGTTCTGACGCTCGATCTCCCGCGGGTTGCATCAGCTAAACCTCGAAAGATCGAGATACGGAGCGCTCACTAAGAGAGGCAAGCAGGAGGATATATGTCGATGAACATCGTTCCGTGGACGTGGAAGAGAAAGCGCGTGCCGGTCGGAAAAGACGAGCAATCGATCTCGGCGCTGCAGCGACAGATGAACCGAGTCTTCAACGACCTCCTGTCCGGGTCGTCGATACTCCCGGAGTTTTTCTCCGAACCGCTCACGCAGCTCGGAGAGCGGTGGACAGCCTTCGTGCCGAATGTGAATGTGTCGAAGACAGAGACCTCTCTGATCGTCACCGTAGAGGCCCCAGGGATGGACGAGAAAGACATCGAGTTGTCACTTACCAAGGAAGGGCTCTCAATTCGTGGCGAACGCAAGCAGGCGCATGAGGAGAAGGGCGAGGGTGGATGGAACTACGTGGAATCCTCATACGGCGCCTTCGAGCGTATCGTCCCGCTTTCGGACCTCGCTATCGATGATGACCGGGTGACCGCCACTTCGTCAAAGGGCATGGTGACGATAACACTGCCGTTGAAGGAATCTGCGCAGGTGAGCCCGAAAAAGGTCTCCATCCGGCCAACCTAGAAAGCTGGCAGTAAGGCCAGGGGAAGCGCTGTCAGTCGACAGCTCGCATGAGTTGGAGGGTTTTTTTTCGAGAATCGAGTATAGTGAAGGTGTGGCTCGACGTCGTCCCTCCATCCGTTCCGCTCTTACAGGCCTCCTACCACAGGGTGCGCGACTTCTATTGTGCGTCTCGGGTGGTCGCGATTCCATGGTATTACTCGATGCCGTGACCCGCGTTCAGCGATTAAAAGAGCTGTGCGTCGAGGTGTGTCACATCGACCACCGATTGCGGGCGGGAAGCGCCGCTGACGCAGCTTTCGTAGCGGATAGGTGTGCGTCCTACGGCGTACCGTGCCATGTTGAAGTTTTGGGGCCCAAGCCGGCGCGCGTGAACATGGAGGCGTGGGCACGCGAGCAGCGCTATGCGGTATTCAGGCGCTTGCGCACAGAGCGTGGCCTCGATCTCTTCTTGACGGCCCATACGGCAAACGATGTGGCTGAGACCCTGTTGATTCGGCTGCTTGCCAACAAGGAGCTCACCTCGATAGAGGAGCGCGATCCGCAGCGTGGCTGCCTACGCCCCTTACTCGATATCTCACGCGAGCAGATCGACGAGTATGTACAGCAGCACGGGTTGTCTTTCGTAGAGGATCCGTCCAACGCCGATACAAGCCTGACCAGGAACCGCATCCGGCAGCACACAATTCCATTTATAGAACAACAGTTTGACAAATCCCTTGTCTGGACCTTGAGCGAGCAGGCGCAGAGTTTGGCCTCTGACGCAAAGGCGCTCAGGGAGTGGGCGCACCGGGAGAGCGGCCGTTTTGGGGTGTTTCAGGAGGGGTGCCAGACCTGGCTTGCACGTTTCTCTGAAGGCCTTCTGGGTGTACCTGAAGCCGTTAGGTGGCGGATGGTCGAGGAGGCCTTTGCGCCACGAATCGGCCACCGCATTGGAGAGCGACTTGCGTCTGCTGTGGTGGAAGCGCTGCTTGCAGGAGGAGAGCAGGTCACGGTCGCAGACGGAATCGTGGTGAAGGTTGTCCGCAAGGGCCGTCTAGGGTAAATAAATAGTTCAAGTTTCTAAATTAATTCCGTCGATATGGTTGTGGGGTGATTAAAACACCTCGCGGTTTTCCGTATCACGGACGTACGTAAGGATTGAGCGAACCGCGCGGTTCGCAGGGAAGGTGAAGATTGGGTCAGATAACGCGAAACGGAATTTTCTGGTTGGGAATAATCCTGCTCTCTTTGACGGTGTACAGCGTCGTCAAAAACAAGGGAGAGGTGAATGAAGAGCTCACCTATAGCGAGTTCCTCCAGGAGGTCGACAAGCAGAACGTGCTCAAGGTGCGCATAGAGGGCAGCAACCTCATCGGTGAATACCGCTCGCAAGCCAAGCCCTTCCACACCACTCTACCGAAAGACGACGCGCTCATTCCGAAGCTCGTCGAGAAAGGGGTCGATATCGCGGTCAACGAACCGGCCGATCAGTCGTCTTACCTGTTCTTCCTGTTCAATGCGCTCCCGATGTTGCTGCTACTCGCTATCTGGTTCGTCTTCTGGCGCCAGGTGCAGATGGGCGCCGGGAAGGGGATGAGTTTCGGTAAATCACGGGCAAAGCTGCTCACCGAGAGTCAGCAAAAGGTTACCTTCGCCGATGTAGCCGGTATCGATGAGGCACGTGGAGAACTCGAGGAGATCATCGATTTCCTCAAGGACCCCAAGAAGTTTACACGCCTAGGCGGTCGTATCCCCAAAGGGGTTCTTTTGATCGGCTCGCCTGGAACCGGAAAGACCCTGCTGGCGAAAGCCATCGCAGGTGAGGCTGGTGTGCCGTTCTTCAGCATCTCTGGGTCGGATTTCGTGGAGATGTTCGTCGGAGTTGGTGCATCGCGTGTGCGCGACCTCTTTATTCAGGGGAAGAAGAATGCGCCGTGTATCATCTTCATAGACGAGATCGACGCTGTCGGCAGACACCGCGGAGCGGGAATGGGCGGTGGACACGATGAGAGGGAGCAGACCCTCAATCAGCTGCTCGTAGAGATGGACGGTTTCGAGAGCAATGAAGGTGTCATTTTGATCGCTGCTACAAACCGCCCCGATGTGCTCGACCCGGCCTTGTTGCGTCCGGGTCGATTCGACCGACGGGTAGTGGTTCCGCGACCGGATCTCAACGGTAGGCTCGGAATTCTCAAGGTACACACGAAAAAGGTGCCGTTGTCAGATGATGTCGACCTCAACGTAGTAGCGCGTGGAACGCCGGGGTTCTCCGGCGCAGATCTGGAGATCCTCGTGAACGAGGCGGCCCTGTACGCAGCGCGCAAGAATAAATCGGTCGTTGATCGCACCGACTTCGAGTACGCCAAGGACAAGGTCATGATGGGCGCCGAGCGGAGGTCGATGTTGCTGTCCGAGAAAGAGAAGCTCACGACCGCCTATCACGAATCTGGACACGCTTTGGTAGCCAAGAAGCTCAGTAACGCCGATCCGGTGCACAAGTTGACGATCGTTCCGCGCGGTATGGCGCTCGGTTTGATGCAACAGCTTCCAGAGGCTGACAAGCACACCTACTCTCGGTCGTACTGGATGGACCAACTAGCGGTGTTCTTCGGTGGTCGCGTGGCAGAGGAGCTCGTGTTCGATGAGATGAACACCGGTGCGAGTTCTGACATTCAGCGAGCGACCGATATAGCGCGGCGCATGGTGTGCGAGTGGGGGATGAGCGACAAGCTCGGGCCGGTTCACTACAACACCAAAGAGGAACACGTGTTCCTCGGTCGCGAACTCGGGAAACCGCGCGAGCACTCGGAAGCGATACAGGAAGAGATTGATCAAGAGGTCAAGAACATCCTTGATTCGCGCTACGAGGTGGCAAAGAAAATAGTCTCGGAGCACCTCGATACGCTACACGCTCTGGCTAAGGCTGTGCTCGAAAAGGAGACCCTCGACGCAGACGATATCGAGCGGATTATTCGTGGAGAGACGCTCTCACCTGGCCCACAGGGAGGACCCTCTGGCCCCCAGGGCGGAGAGAGCAGTGGTGGGGTGTCAGTAGCCGCGTAGCTTTTCAAGATGAGGGTCGCGGACTTCGAGATCTCGTTAGGAACCGTCGTTCAAGTACTGGACGTACTGATTGTATCGTACCTCATTTATCGACTCCTTCTGGTGATCCGTGGAACTCGTGCGGTTCCGATGCTCCTGGGTTTGGCACTCATAGCGGTGGTGTATTTCCTCGCAAAGCCGCTCGGGTTGGTAACGCTCGCCTGGTTGATAGATAACTTTTTAAGCTCAATCATCCTGGTCATCGTGGTTATTTTTCAGGACGAGATCCGGCGTGCCCTCACCAAGGTTGGTGTACAGCCGTTTCTCTTCAAGAACGGTCGCGGCGTATCGGACAAGACCTTCGAGGATATTGCTTTGGCTGCTAGTAAGCTCGCCAAGGCGAAGCTCGGGAGCTTGATCGTGATCCAACGCGAGGTCGGGCTCGACGAGTTCCTGGAGGAGGGAGTGGCGATAGACGCGCGCGTCAACCGCAAGTTGCTCTACAGTGTATTCGTGAAGGAATCACCCCTGCACGACGGGGCGGTGATAGTCGAGGGTGACCGGATCAAGGCGGCGGGCTGTGTACTGCCGCTAAGCTTCAATCCAGATCTCGACCCGAATCTTGGCACTCGGCACAGGGCAGCTCTGGGAATCACAGAGCGGTCGGATGCCGTGGTGGTTGTGACCTCAGAGGAAACCGGCTCAATCTCGATGGTCAGTGATGGGACCTTACATCGAAATCTCGACGCAAGCTCGCTGCGTGAGATGCTCGAGCATCACAGTAAGACGGCTGCGGGCGAACGGACCCACACCAACACCGATTCGAGAAGGGTCGATGTATGACGAGTAACATTTCGCTCAAGGCAGCATCGCTCCTGATCGCCGTGCTGTTGGCGTATGCGGTCAACAGTGCCAGTAATTCGAGCGTCGTTAGCTTGGTCGTTCCGATTGAGGTGCAGAACACCCCTGAAGAGAAGATACTCGTGAGGCCAACCAAACGGGCGGCGCAGGTTACGATCAAGGGACCGTCGTTTCTCGTGGGGCCGATCGCATCGTCTCCGCCAACCCTGCGCGTGAAGCTTCCAGCAACCAACGACGATCGTTTCTTGGTCAACCTCAAGAGCTCCGATCTCTCGCTGCCGCCTACGGTCGATGTGCTCAGCGTGGAGCCACCAGAGATGGAGTTTGTCTTCGAGAGCGTTGAGCGGCGTGAGGTCAAGGTAGAGGTGCCGCGTGTCGGGCAGCTTCCCAAAGAGCTGACTCTGGAGCGGATCCAGATAGAGCCCAGCATGCTGGTCGTCAAGGGACCACGGTCTGAGCTCCGTCAGCTACGAGCTCTGGAGACCGAGCCCGTTGATCTCGCCGGCATAGAGGGGAACAGAACGCTTACGGTGCGTGTGCGACCGCCTAGCAGTCAGGTGAGTGTGGCAGCCCCTTCGGTTACGGCTGCAATATTCGTCGAGTCCATGCCACGCGAGCGCATGCTCGATGCCCGACCGGTAGAGATCCGTGCATCCCCTGAGCTCCCCAGTTTGAAGCTCGAGCCTTCTGAGGTATCGATAGTGGTCGCTGGTGACCGCGAAGCGATTGCAAAACTTCTCCCGGCTGCGGTGATTCCATATGTGAGACCAAAGGGTACACACGTAGAGAATGAGGCGGCTGAGGTGGCAGTTGAGCTGCCGAGTGGTATTCGATTGGTAAAAGTGGAGCCTAAAACGGTGAAGCTGCGCCGGGATCTCGGCAGTAAGACAGGGGTCAAAGGTAAGTCACAAAAGGCTCGTTAGGGAGTCGTTGGTGTTGGAGCACGCTGTATATGACGCGAGAGAGGAGGTATTTCGGCACGGATGGAATTCGGGGGGTTGCAGGTACGCCCCCGCTCGATCCGGAGACCATGGTGCGGCTCGGCAAGGCGGTCGCAAAGGTATTCATGAAGGATCAGCGCAAGCACCGCATCCTGATCGGTAAGGACACACGCCTGTCAGGATACATGATTGAAAGCTCGCTGGCTGCCGGTATCACTGCTATGGGGGCTGATCTGATGCTGGTAGGACCGCTACCGACCCCTGGAGTGGCGTACCTAACTAAGAGTATGCGCGCTGATGCAGGTATCGTCATCTCTGCTTCCCACAATCCGTTCGAAGACAACGGTATCAAGATATTCGGTTCGGATGGCTTTAAGCTCCCTGATGAGCTCGAGCTTGAGATCGAGCAGCTGTTGGAACCCGGAATCCTCGATGGCAAAACGGCGGAGGCGGGCGAGATCGGCAAAGCTACTCGCATCAACGATGCAGTCGGAAGGTACACGGTATTTCTCAAAGGGGCGTTTCCGCGTGAGTGTGCGCTGGAAGGGCTCAAGATAGGTATAGATGCTGCAAACGGTGCCGCATACATAGTCGGCCCCCAGACGCTCTCGGAGCTCGGTGCCGATGTCACGTCACGAGGAGTCAGTCCGAGTGGGCGGAATATAAATGCAGGCTTCGGGAGCCTGTATCCCGAAGTGGTGGCGAAGCTGGTGGTCGAGCAGAATTTGGATCTGGGGATCGCGCTCGACGGTGATGCAGATCGGTGCATCTTGGTCGACGAGAAAGGGCGAGTTCTCGACGGTGACGTGCTACTCGCTATCTGTGCGCTCGATCTCAAGGAGCGTGGGCTCTTACGCACCAACGCTGTGGTGGCTACGGTGATGTCCAATCTCGGACTGGAGAAGCTTCTAAGAGAGCACGACATCTCCGTCATTCGTGCCGCCGTAGGCGATCGCGCAGTTCTCGAGGAGATGATCAAACAGGGGTGTCAAGTCGGCGGAGAACAATCGGGACATACGATCTTTTCGGACTACTCTACGACGGGAGACGGGATCCTCTCGGCGTTGATGGTGCTGTCCGTCATGTGTCGTAAACAGCGGTCGCTCTCAGAGTTGGCGTCGATCTTCGTTAGTTTCCCGCAGAAGCTCATCAATGTGAAGGTAACGCAAAAGCCACCGTTAGAGACGATCGCTTCACTGGTGAAAGCTATCGAGCAGAAAGAGCGCGAGCTCGGTAGTTCAGGAAGGATCCTCGTACGCTACTCGGGCACCGAAAACAAGGTGCGTGTCATGGTAGAGTGCGAGAACGAGGATCAATGCAAGCGTCACGCGCACGATCTGGCCGAAATCCTCGAGAAGGAGATCGGCGCAGCGTGACGGACGGAAACCTCGGTAGCTTCGGGAGGATAAGCGTAGCTCCAGGCACTGGGCTGGAGTGGGCGCTGCCTTCACCGGTTGAGATGGCAATCTTGGACGAGCAAGCGATAGCGGGAGGGCTTGCATCGCTTGAGCTCATGGAGCGAGCAGGTACACAGGTGGTTGAAGCGCTTCTTTCACGCGCACCTTCGGTCGGCTCCGTACTGGTTGTGTGTGGTTCGGGTAACAACGGCGGGGACGGTCTGGTGGTTGCGCGATTGTTGTCCGAGCGCAGTATCCCAGTAACCTGCGTAATCGTTGGTGCTGAGCGATACTCGCAGGAGTGTATCGCTCAAGCCCGTCGGTATCCGCACGTTCGAGTCACAGGTGATATATCGGCGGTTTTGCGCTCAGCAGTGCCGGACATTCGCTCAATTTCGAACCACGAGCTGCACGAGATCTGCTCACAGGCCACCATCGTGGTTGATGCGCTGCTCGGTACGGGGCAACACTCCGCTCCGCGTGGTGTCGTAGCAGATCTGATTCGGCTCGTGCACACTGAACGTCAGCGACGGAGCTCGTTATTGGTCGTAGCGGTTGACATTCCCAGTGGGGTCTCGGGAGGCACAGGGGCGGTGTTTGAGCCCTGCATTCGAGCGGACCTTACCGTAGCGGTTGAATGTGCTAAGCGCGGGCTGCTGCAGTTTCCCGCGCGCGCTGAGTGCGGAGAGATAGTCATAGCGCCCATCGGTATAGCCGCGTTTCAGCGGGATTCGCAGGGTATCGAGTTCTTGGCAGTGGCAGGGGCAAACGTCCCCAAGCTCGGCGCTCGGAAGCCCGACACACACAAGAGCGAGCAGGGTCGCGTGTTGGTGATCGGTGGTAGCGCTGATATGCCGGGAGCGCCGATCTTGGCGGTTCTGGGAGCTCTGCGCAGTGGCGCTGGTTTAGTTTTACGCGTCGTGCGTTCGTCGTGGGTAGGGCCACAGGCGCCTGCAGAGGGTATGAACATCGTGCTCGAGGGGAGCTCCGCGCACTATACCGTCAGGGATGTCCCGCGCGTTGTATCGGCATGCGACGCTGCCGATGTCGTGGTGCTCGGTCCTGGTATCGGAACAACACCTGAGGCTCACGAGTTCGTGCTCGGGGTGTTGCTGGGGCTCCGGACACTTCAACGCAAGGCTGTGATCGATGCAGACGCGCTCACTATTGTCGCCCGATCGGGGGTCGATCTGCGCGGAATTCCGGCCATCATAACCCCGCATCCAGGAGAGGCCGCACGTTTGCTGAGCGGTCGCGATGGTGATGTGCAGGCTGATCGCTTCTCCTCCGTACGGGCTCTCTGGGAGCGCTACGGAGTGGTGTCCCTCCTCAAAGGGGCTGGGACCTTGGTGTATGCAGAGGGTAGGGGCCGGCTCGTACCTCGGGGTACCCCCTATCTGGCGACTGCAGGCAGCGGTGACGTTTTGAGTGGCGTCATCGCCGCCTGCTTTCACCGTTGTAACAGCGCGCTCGATGCGGCTGCGCTCGGCGCCTATGTTCATGCGTGTGCCGGCGAACGCGCGAGCGCCCTCTCGGGTGGGCCGATCCTCGCCAGTGAGGTCGCAGCCTGCGTGCCGGGCGTCATCGGAGCGCTCGAGCGATGAGGGAGTGGCACATTGCATCCGAGGGGGATACTGAGAGGTTTGCCCACGATCTAGCACACGTTCTCCGAGGTGGGCATGCTGTCGGTTTGAGCGGTGGTCTCGGCGCTGGAAAAACCACCCTGGTACGCTACCTCGTCGAAGGTCTAGGTGGCGAGGCGAGTCATGTGGCATCCCCGACCTACACCCTCGAGCACGAATACCGCACCTCCTCTCGTGTGTTGGTCGATCACTGGGATCTCTACCGTATCACGGCTTTGCCCGAGGAGCTTTATGCGCCAGTAGGCGTTGATACGATCCGCGTTATAGAGTGGCCGGAACGATGTCCCGAGCTCTCCGATGAGCTCGATCTGCATGTGTACCTCGAAGCGATCGATGAGACGTCACGTCGAGTATCATTCGAGGGAGCTCTTGCTGAAGAGCTGTATACGCGCTTGAACGCGGAGTTGGCATGACTGGCACGCGTGCGCCGATCGTCGTGATGAAGTTCGGGGGTACCTCGGTTGGGGATGTCGGAAACATCAAGCACGTTGCAGATATCGTTGCACAGTTTCGTGAGGCTCATGCGGATATCGGTGTGGTTGTCGTTGTTTCAGCGATGGCCGGGGAAACCAACCGACTCGTGGCGCTCGCGAAGGGGTGTGTCGAGGAGCCTGACCCGCGCGAGTTGGATGTGTTGCTCGCCAGTGGTGAACAGGTAGCGGTAGCGCTTCTTGCAATGCGCCTGAAGGCACTCGGTATCGCCTCAAAGAGCCTGCTTGCTCCGCAGGTCAAGATACTAACCGATTCACGGCACACCAATGCACACATCGAAGGTATCGACACCTCGGAGCTTCGCAGGGTGCTCGCGCAGGGGAGCATTCCCGTAGTTGCCGGATTTCAAGGGGTTGATGAGAGCGGTGATCTGACCACCCTCGGACGAGGTGGCTCAGATATCACTGCGGTAGCTTTGGCCGCGGCGCTCAACGCGGCAAGCTGTTATATCTACACAGATGTTGCGGGAGTGTACTCTACCGATCCACGCGCCTGTGCGAATGCGCGCATACTCGAACGTATCTCGCACGAAGAGATGCTCGAGATGGCGAGCCTGGGAGCAAAGGTGTTGCATACACGGTCGGTGTATTTCGCGATGCGCTACAACGTACCGCTCGTAGTGCTTTCGACGTTTAGTGGTGAGCTGGCTCCGGGAAAGAACGGAACCTGGATAGTGCCTGAAGGAGAGCTTATGGAGAAGCCGGTTGTGACGGGGATAACGCACCGTATGGATGAAGCGCGGGTGATCATCGAGCGTATGCCTGCGGATATCGCTACCATGGCGCGCCTTTTCGAGGTTCTGGGCGAACGAGGGGTGTATATCGACATGATATCGCAAGAGCATGTTAGCGCAGGATGCATAACAGTGAGCCTGACCGTCCCTGACGAGAGCAGCTCCCGTGCGCTCGAAACGATCCGCGAGATCATCCCGAGCCTGCGAGCCAATGGAGTCACACTCGAGCGTAATATCGCAAAGGTGTCGGTGGTAGGAATAGGGATGCGCTACCACACCGGAGTGGCCGCGCGCATGTTTCAGGCGCTTGCTCGAGAGAACATCGATGTTTCGATGATCAATACGTCGGAGGTGAAGATCTCGGTGTTAGTCCCACGTAAGTACGGAGAGGTTGCAGTACGAGCGCTCCACGAAGAGTTCATGGACCTGAGCGACAAGTAAAAAGGGGTTCATCGGTGAATCAAGTGGGTAGAATTGGCGTTTCCGAACGTGAACATGGACGTGCACGTAAACGTGAACGTACCCGAAGAAGTGTGGTTACA
>JBBAUR010000065.1:0-19173 GCA_040398075.1 Bdellovibrionota bacterium
CTATCGACAACCTGTGAACGCTCCACTCCCGTACACAGTTCTCGTTACAGTCTCGTTCATGCAGCAGATGTAAGCGGCGTTGAATCTCAACCCTAACTTCGATGCGCTCCAACCCCTAATTTCCCAGGATAGTAGCGACACATAAAGTCCTCAAGTTCCATTAGCACCTGTGAACTTCCAATCCGTCGCTCTGTAGCACCGTACAACTCTTCAACTACCTTGGAAACAACTCGTGCATCTACTGTCTCTACCCCAAGTTCAAAGTCCCACGAACCAAGTGTTTCAATCAAATAGGTAACAGCGGGGTGGTTTTTGCACGTTCTAAGCACCATCTCCCGTACGGGACAGGAGAGGCCTTTGACTTCGATAAGAACACGGAACGACTGAATGCCTAACTTAGTCGTATTCAAGTCGTAAAAAAATCCCTGAATAACCCCAGCCTTTCTAAGCCCCTTGACCCGCCTATCTACGGTAGCAAAGGGCAGGCCCGACACGCGGCTTATATGTCGTAGAGATTCAAAAGGGGTATTTCCCAAGGTGAGTAGGATTTTCTGGTCAATCTCATCAGCATCAAAAGGTACTCCATCAGAATATAGCTGAAAAATCGTCTTACTGGCGTGCTTCGGGCTAAGGTACTTTCTGACGAATCTCTCTGCCCTTATCCTCGGCACGATCTTTTTCTCGGTTACTATATCGCCACTACTCTCGGTGAGTTCTCGCACCAGTTTAGCTGCGTGTTGTATCCCGCGTGAGAGGATTACAGCTATAAATTGGTAGTCTCCAAGAAGTGAACCAAAGTACGCTATACTCTCATGCTCTCGAAATTTTTTAATCAGTTTTGTGCGCGCGGTAGGAGATTGCTCGGCTAGATTAAAGAAAAATCCGACATCCTCAAGCCCGAGTTTGTACGAATTAACAAAACATCTAGGCCGAATAATTTCATTATCGACCAGCTTTCTCAAAGAGTAACTCACTGCTGCGGTGGGCATTTTAAGTATTTGCGCTAAGCTCTCTACAGAGCTTTCAAGATTAAACTCGACAGCAGCGATGAGCTGGCGCTCTCTCTCACTAATCTTAGTGGTTCCTGTTACGGCAGTATCATCAGCCTGCAAGCCAAATTCCATTTATGACCCGTTACATCTTTATAATCGAGTCAAATTATAATCGATTTCTATATTTTGTCTATTTTTGTTTATTACGTGCCTAGTGATGGTTGGGTACCAACCATAGAAATGGTCAATGTTTGTCAGTTGAAAGGGTTAATCATGAATGGTTCAAATGATTTCAAAGCTCTGGGCGCCATGGTGTTGGTGAGTATCACTTACGGAGTTGCAGGAGTAACTGCCCGGATACTCCATGAAGATCTCAACACCTGGCAGCAGGTAGCCTTGGTCAATTGGGTAGGTTTTGCAGCAACAATCTTGTTTCATAGATGGAGTACTGGTTCGTATGCGTTACCGCGTCTCACAGGTGGCGTATGGTTTGCAGTGTTAATGCGAGCGTTGGTAGGGAGGTTATTCGGATCCTACTTCTTTGTCCTTGCTTGCGTCCACGCTCCCCTTGGAAACGTAGCGTGGATATCTGCGCTACCAGCATCGGTGCTCTTTGATCGAATTCTATTGGGAAGGAAAGTTTCTGTCTGTCAGGGCCTCCTGCTTACGGCAGGATGTGCTGGAGTCGGGCTAATCGTTGTAAAGAGCACCTCAATGAGTGCGGGTCTGGGATGGGGTGAACTATTTGCTCTAATCTCGACCCTGGTTATTGGTTTCGCACTCATTGTGGGAAAAGATGCGTTGCGAGGTGTTCACACCACCGCAGCTGCAAGTTGGGTACTCTTAGTAACCGCGCTTGCTGCAACCCTCTGTGCTGTTATCTTCGAAGGTGGATTGGCATTTCCAACTCTTACTCGCGTCCCAGTTGCGGCATTCGTGGGAGTGTTAGTGTTGGTGAGTACTTCGTGTTCCCTCTATGGCTATACTCGCCTTTCAGCAAGTATCGCCACGGGAATAGTCACCCTAGAGGCTGTGTGGGCTATCATCTTAGGGGTTATGTTGTATGGCGAAGTACCCTCCACCCTTGAGTGGGCAGGTGGGGCGTGCGTTGGGATAGCAGCGCTTCTGCTCCCGCTAGCACCCTCTGTACACAGTCCAGGAAAAGCCCCTTGCGCCGGGTAACGCTACTACTCTTGGCAACAGGATAGGTTTGTCACGGGAGGCCCAGCGAGGAAAATTATCTTCTCTGATGCTTCTCTAAATGAGGGTTTTTTTCTCATCAGGCTCCTGGAAACAGGAGCCTTCTTCACTGAGCCGCTCTGTGGTATGGATGTCAGTCAATTTGGACACGGATTTATGTCCCAGTATTTAGACCAGAATACCTAAAGTGTCCGATTATTTTACCCACAAATATTGCATCCTCGATCTGTGGGCCTCTTCCAATGTTATGCAAGATTAAAGGGCGTTTCCCATCACTACTGCGACGTCTCACAACAACTCCGATATGGAGGAGTTTGTTTTGTAATTCCCAGGCGATGATATCACCGGCGGAGTAGGATTCAGGTTCTTTCGTAATTGGCCACGTCTCGCCGCTCCGCTTAAAGAATGTCATTAGATTTGGGACTCGGCGATGATAAATGTTCGTATCCGGCCCGCTAAGTCCCCATATTGATGGATACTCTGAGAACGCCCCTACCATATCTTCATGAACGTCCTTTTGAAGGTCGATTGCTAGGGCTCGATAAACGCGAATGACTTCAGCTAAACACACCCCTATCGATGGCGGAACATCTCCTCCAGGGTATTGGATTGAAATATAACTTCCATCATATTTGACTGTCTCTTTCGCTCGCTGTTCAGCTGCCTCTGCGAGTCGCGAATAAAACTCAATCAAATTCTTATGCGAATCATTTACAGATGATTCGTAACTCGTTATCCACGCTTCTGTAAATCTTCCGTTACACTAAGTGTAGGTTTTGTCTTAGAATACGCTTAACTTTCAATGCGTGACTTTGTTTTTGTAAAGTTATTTCACACAAAACTTACACACTCACTTTACGGAGGCGCAAGTGCTTGTTAATAAACAAACTTCTACTTGCGTTACCATCGAGTGGGAGTGATAGCGCACCTGTGAGGCCTCGTCGGAGAGCATGGAGAGCTTCGAGCGTACCATCACCGTAGACGGAGAATCGTACGGAGTCGTTTTCGTTCGCCGGCCGTTTCGGGAGGGTTATGAGGTTCACGTCGCAATCGACGGTGAGATGGTGAGCTTCGGAGAGCTCGGACTAGGGGAGCAGGCGGCACTCGAATGGATAAAGCAAGCGATCACCGAACGCCGACTACAACAGAGAAAGCGACCGTGAAATGGTTTGGGCCTGTCCCAACTGGGGGCGCAACCGCACTCCATCAGGCTCGATGAGGTCGGTCGCTCTTCTGCTCCTCAACGAACACGGTCTCAAAAAGAGTAGCAAGCCTGCTCTTCCCGGTGATTTTTTCAAAAATCACTCGCGCAGGGTTTAATTCTCGTCCAGCTGCATGAGCAGCATTCCGATATCGGAGATGAGGAGCTGTATCGATGAGATACGACAAGGTGAGCAGCGTGGGGATGGCGGGGATGCTTGTTGGGTGCGTGTGTGCACTGCTGCTCGCATGGGACCTCGCTACGGTGGCGTCCCTGCTTGGTATCGCCGCTCTCGTTTTGAGCGGTGTAGCTCTGAGTGTAGCGAGGCTTCGCAGTGGCGCAGGCGGTGCTCAAGAACTGAGCAAACCCTCGCACGGCGACAACGCACCTGTGTGGATCCGCGAGGAGATCCGTGATTCCGCTGCTCTGCGGGAGATTTTGGAACGGGTTGTGACGCGGGCCTGGGGCCACTCACAGGCGCTCGGCATAGAGCTGGAGGTCATTCAGGGTGAGCACGATGGCATGCGTACGTCAATCTCCATCGGAAGTCCCGTTACGGAGAGCCCCGACGGTACGGTCTACCGAGAGCAGCTGCTCTTTGCGGGCCAAGTTGTGGGTCGACTCTCGATGAAGCTTGCCACCGCTCGTGCGGTTACGGATCGCGACCCCGAATGGCTTCGAGCACTGATCCACGAGTGTACCATGCTGATGGTAAACGCGCGCTACACGCAGGCCTTGGTGCCACAGCGGCGCGAGAGCGAGCAGCAGGTGCGGGCTCGTAGTGCTTTCTTGGCAAATCTGAGCCACGAATTGCGTAGCCCGATCGGTATCGTGCTGAATGCCAGTGAACTGCTCCTCGAAGGGGTGTGCGGAACATTGACCTCGGATCAGCAGGAAACCCTCACGATGGTCAAACTGAATGCAGAGCATCTCATGGAGCTCATCACCGATGTGCTCGACTATGCGCGCGTCGAGGCGGGAGCTTTGACGCCGGAGCCCGAGGTTCTCTCGCTGGCAGAGCAGCTGGCCGAGGTTTCAAACATGGTGGCCAGTCAGATCGCCAAGAAGCGCCAGTTTATCCGATGTCGCCCCTCTTCAGAGGCGTTCGGGGTGTGCTTTGATCGGCGGCATCTGCGCCAGTCATTGCTCAATTTACTCACGAACGCCAGCAAATACACACCTGAAGGGGGGACTATCGAAGTGTGGGTCGAGCGAGCTGCAAACGATAAGTTCCGCATCTGTGTCAGAGACTCCGGTATCGGAATAGCCGAACAGGATAGGGGCCGGGTGTTTGCGGCCTTCGAAAGGCTCGACCACCCCTACGCGCGCGCTCAGGCGGGAACGGGTTTAGGGCTTTCACTCACCAAGAAGTTAATCGAACTCAACGGAGCCACGATAGATTTCCATTCCGAGCTCGGTTTCGGTTCTACCTTCTGGATCGATATCCTACGCGATGAGTCGGCGGCTCCGGTCCTCTCGCAGCAGAATGATGTGAGTGTTCCGCTCGCCTCAGGGGAACGTATCTTGATGGTTTCTCCCGAGGATGAAGAGCGAATTGTGGTGGCGAGATACCTACGAAGTATAGGGTACACCATCCTGTTCGCTTCAATGGAGATTGAGGCTCGTCAGTATCTCCGCGCAGGTGGCATCGCGCTCGTGCTTCTCACCGATCGCTTTGTGCCGACGAGTGGTGGACGTTTCGCCTCATTCGTGCGCGACGAGGAGCAGGACCGGCACATTCCAGTTTTGCTCTTGACGCGCCGAGCATTTCTAGCCGACGTGGAGCACTATTTACGAGAAGACGTGGACCGATGCCTGCCCAAGCCTGTACGCCTGGCCGAGTTAGCCCGCGCGTGTCGAAAAGCGCTCGATTACCTTCGGGCCGATTCCCCAAGATGAGGTGCGACTGATTTCAAAGCTGCGGTACCGTCGAGTTGGGAGCGAGCACATCTCTCAGTTTTATCTTGAGCGCAAAAATAAGACGCCGGAGGCTCCGATCTAATTGATCTCGGCGTTCTCCGGCGTGTACTTCGTCAGGCGGTGATGTCTAGCACGCGTTGAGCAACCGCCGGCTTCGCGGCGACCTCTGTGGCGGGCTGAGCCTCGCTGCTTGTCTGATCTTTTGATGCGCCTTCGTCCTGGTCGGTATCTTGGCGCATGCGCTGACCGTTCTGCCGATGCTGCATCGAATCTCCAGCACTGTTGACACGGTGACCGCTGTCCTTAGCGTCTGGTGATCCGAACGTAGAGCTCGGCGGGAGCTGAATCCTTTCAACTTTCATAGTGCCCTCCTTGGCATATTTGCGGGGAAATCCCCTTACCAAAGTGGTCGGCTAAAGTGCAAAAACTCTTAAGAGCTAAGATGCTGAATCCAGGTCGAGCGATTGAGGGTCGCATGCAGTGGCAACACTGAGCAGCTCTGCAGTTCACCTCGGCTAGGTGATTCCTTTAGAAAAATCAAAGGGTTGTTACAGGGTCTCGGCGTTTTGACCTCAAGGATCGTGCCTCGCGGTCGATAGTAATCATTGCAAGCGAAATGAACATCTGGGCCGGTCCAGATGGTACTGGGGGGGCATCCTAAAAGTAGGATATGGGACGAGAACACAAGAACACTGCAATCTTCACCGCTTTCGATGACTACGAGCAACCTGAACTGGCTACGCCTGAAAAGAACCTCTTGAGGGCGGTGCTGATCAATGCGATCGCCGATATGGGACGCTCGGGTGAGTTTTCGCGACGCGCACGGGATTACTTCCTGAGCACCGAGGACGACTACATCTTTGCCTTCAAATCTGTGTGCTGGTATCTGAACATCAATCCCCACCACATCCTGATCTTGGTGGGTTTGGAGGAAGATAGGAGAGCCGGTCACAGCATGTCGAGCGAAACCCAGGTGCTTACCAGCGAGCGTATCGAGTTCTAAGGGACGCGTCTCCGCAAGAGCTTCTCTCGAGACGCCCTTGGAGGCCTCTCTTTCACAAGCCGTGAGATCTGTGCGATAGAGTATCGCATGCGGCACAGCTCTACCTCGGAACAGGAACATTTCGTCGGGCTCAAGTTTCTCTATCGCGCAGGATCTCACAGGGACTCACCACTGGTGGTGTTGGTGCATGGTCGCGCGGGAACACGCGAGGTGATCTGGACCTTCGAGCGCTCAATTCCTGCTGCGGCTCATGTGGTTTCATTCCAGGCGTTCTCAGCGGATCGTCTGGGCGGCTTCAGCTGGTGGGATATGGAGTCCACCGAGGACCGCGCGCTTGCGATCGGGCGTGCAACAGATAAGGTTTCGTTTGCCATCGAACGGGTGGTGGAGCTTTTTGAACTCAGCCCACGGAAGTTCTATGCAATAGGGTTCTCGCAAGGTGCAGTGCTGCTCTCGACAGCAGTTTTGACCGGCGCAATAGGTCTTGACGGATTAGCGTTGCTTGCAGGCTTCGTACCCAAGGTCGAAGGTGAGGTTCAGATTCTCAAGCCCCTGGAGGTGTTCGTGGCACACGGCGTACAGGACGAAGTCGTGAGGATAGATCGAGCGCGGAGTGGGGTTGAGTATCTGCGAGACCTTGGGCTTTCAGTGACTTACGTTGAGGATGAGGTTGGCCACAAGGTAGGCATTCAAGGAACGCGCGCACTCAGAGAGTGGCTGGCCGCGAGGACCTCCTGAAGCCGGACACTACACTACCTGTATTTCGAAGCCCTCTGTCGGCGCTTTTCATCCTAAGTACGAGGGCGTCTGGGTCTTTCCTTTTAGGACGTGGGTTTCATGAGCATATCGAGCCTCAAGCAGGTATTGACCGGCAATTTCATCTCGGGTCTCGCGCGTGGGGCTGGCGGGGAGACCTCGAAATCTCCACTGGGGAAAAAGGATGATGGTGCTACCGTCGATGTATCGCTCAGGAGCGGAGCGCGTAACTTTGCGATGGGGCTGCAGGCGATAAACGCGGGTATAACCTATGTGCAGGTCTCCAAGCAGACAAACGAAAAACTCCTCGGTGTTGTCGATCGTTTGGATCTCCTACTTGCCAAAGCCGCCAAGGGGGGACTGGGTTCGAGTTCGGCGAAAGCCGTGATCAAGGAGTTTCAAGACCTGGGGCGCAAATTCCAACAAACGATTAAGGACGCCAAGGTCAAAGACAGCGATATCTTAGATCCCGAAGCGCTTTCGGCGCAGCTCGCACAGAGCGGTCTCGATCCCGAGAAGATACAGGAGTTAGCAGCAGCTTTCGGAAAGCTCACATCGCTCAGCAAAACCACTGTCGATGACGAGGGGAGGGTGACATCGACGAGCACCTTCATTCCAGTTTCCGATTTTTCGAATGCCGTTCGACGCGTCGTAGCGGAGCTCGAGGGTGGCATCGACCAGGATTCGAGTGAGATGGACCTCTTTGCCGGAACGTTCCGTCGCATCAGAGACGAGCTGAGGGGAACGCGAGCAAAGCTGGAAGGTAACATCACGGCTCTGAACCAGACCCTGGATGTACTTGGAAAGAATGTACGGCTCACCCGTGCTACAGGGCTTGCCATGCTGGAGATATCGCAAACGGTGCGTGGAGATGAATCTCCGGAGGAGATAGCCGAACGCTTACGACAACAGATCACGAACTCTGCGCCGAGCGCCCTCTCGCAGTCGAGCAATCTCTCGAGCATCATGGTGGCCGGTCTTACGATGGTCAACCAATCCGAAAAGGCCAAGAAGTAGCCTACACTCGCAACATCAGGGTGGGCTTACCCCCTGGAATATTTGAGGAAATTTAGCTGCTATCAGCGTGCTGTCGCCCCTTTTACGCGAGTGATAGAACCTCTAAAACGATTCTTCAAGGTTCTGGGTTTTCCAACCGATCCCTACCGTATCCGGACCTGGAAGGATTGCCCGCTATCTGCTAAGCTACGCGGGCTCATTTTGCGTTGTACGTCGGATACTTATGAACGGTGATAGCTTACTCTCTTTTGGCCCTAATGCCGGTTATTTGGTTGAACTGTATCAACTCTACCTCTCCGACCCCTCGCTGGTCGATCCAACCTGGGCAGAGTTCTTCAAGGGGCTCGACGGGTCCAACGGTGCTTCAGCTGTTAACGGGCACTCGAACGGGCACGGCAATGGACAACCCAAGGGTGTAGCGCTTGGGCAAGCCGCGGGTGCGGCAGTTGCAGCTCGGGAGAGTTCTGTTCATGCGTTTGTCGAAAAGCTCGTCGATGCGTATCGTCGCTACGGACACGTAAAGGCGCGACTCAGTCCACTGTTAGAGGGGGGGATAGCTCCTGAGAGCCCGCTGGAGTTGACCCCGGCTCACTACGGTGAGAGCCGTAATGCCGCAGCTATTGCCCTCAATGGATACTCCTTCGCAGGTGCATCGTATGCATCGCTTGTTGAGCTTCAGCGAGATGTGGAAGCTATCTATTGCTCGTCAATCGGATATGAATATCAACACCTCGTCCGCACTGACGAGCGCGAATGGTTGCGCCAGCGGATCGAAGGACGAAGCGCCCTCCCGTTCGTTCCTAATGTCGAAGAGCGCAAAGGGATCTTTCGCGAGCTCGTGAGAGCTGACCTGTTCGAGTCGGAGTTGCACAGGAAGTATGTGGGCACGAAGCGCTTTTCGCTCGAGGGTACCGATACCCTCATACCGGTGCTACGGTCGGTTGTTCAAGATGCTGCCAAGAGTGGCATACAGGAGATTATCTGTGGCATGGCTCACCGTGGCCGCCTCAATGTGCTGGTGAATATTGTCGGAAAGCCACTCGAGCTTCTCTTTGCGGAGTTTGAGGACCAGACACAGGCGACCGTGCTCGGTGCTGGGGACGTGAAGTATCACCTCGGATGGGACAGCTGTTTCGCCCTCGACGGTGCGAGCGTTGGCGTCAAGATGGTGCCGAATCCCTCTCATTTAGAGTTCGTCAATCCGGTAGTCGAAGGTATCGCGCGTGCTTTGCAGGACTACCGATACGAGGGAGATCGTACCCGAGTGCTACCGATAGCCATGCATGGAGACGCGGCATTCGCCGGACAGGGGATCGTATTCGAGACCATAAACTTCTCCGGTATAGACGGATATTCGACCGGTGGAACCTTGCATCTCGTGATCAACAATCAGATCGGTTTCACCACTACACCAGATGAAAGCCGCTCGACCCGCTACTGCACCGATCTCGCGAAGGGCGTTGACGCTCCGATCTTCCACGTTAACTGCGAAGACCCGGAAGCAGCGTGCTGGGTAACCAGGCTGGCTGTCGAGTACCGTAATACGTTTGGCAAAGACGTTTTCATCGACCTGATCGGTCACCGCAAGCACGGCCATAACGAGGGGGATGATCCGAGTTTCACGCAGCCGCTAACCTACAGTGAGGTAAAGGGCAAGCGCCCGATATGGCAGCAATACGGGGAGCGGCTCGTCGGGGAAGGGGTTATTACGCAGGAGTTCATGGATATCACTGTAGCCGAATACAAGCAGCAGTTTGCAGCAGCACACGAGCGCATGCGGCCAGCAGTGCAAGGAGAGGCGTGCCCCATCTATGGCAAGGTGGTATCCGCCCCGGCACGAACTGGTGTTGCCGCTGATACTTTGAAGCGCATAGCGCATGCGCTCACTCAGTATCCTGAAGGTTTCGTTCCGCATCCGAAGTTGTCGAAGATTATCGAGAAACGTGTTGAGACCGTTGATTTTGGTGACGGCATTGAGTGGGGCGTAGCCGAGCTCTTGGCGTTTGGCTCACTGGTTCTCGAGGGTCGATCCGTACGCTTGAGCGGTCAGGACTGTCGTCGTGGAACCTTCAGTCAGCGCCACTCGGTATTGGACGGGTTCGATACACCGCGGGTGTTTAGTCCACTAGAGGTTTTGGCCTCTCGGGAAGCGGGGGCTGGTCGTTTCGAAGTTTACAACAGCCCGCTGTCCGAGGCCGGCGTTCTTGGTTTCGAGTTCGGCTATTCCGCAACGGCACCTGATGCCCTCGTCATCTGGGAGGCGCAATTCGGAGACTTCTCCAACGGCGCACAGGTGATTATCGACCAGTTCATCACCAGCAGCGAGTCAAAGTGGGCGCAGATGTCCGGTGTTACCTTGATGTTACCGCATGCATATGAGGGTCAGGGGCCTGAGCACTCCAGTGCTCGGCTCGAGCGTTACCTGCAGATGTGCGCAGAAGGTAACATGACGGTGTGTTATCCCTCTTCGGCTGCACAGCACTTTCACCTCATGAGGCGTCAGGGGCTCTCCGTTCTCAAGAGGCCGTTGGTCATTATGACTCCCAAGAGCCTCCTGCGGCTTCCGGCTGCAACGAGTCCCCTGGCGGACTTTACGAGCGGTGGTTTCAGGGTCGTCTTAGAGACCGATTTTTCGGGGGGTAAGGAGGTCAACCACCTCGTGCTCGTCACCGGCAAAGTCTACTACGACGTAGCAGCTGCGTTGGCGTCGGCCGGGAAGTGCTCGGCAAAGGTGGTCAGGGTAGAGCAACTCTATCCATTTCCAGAGCAGGAGCTTCAGGAGATTCTCCGGTCGAGTAAGGCTCGCACCGTGACGTGGGTTCAAGAGGAGCCTCAGAATATGGGTGCGTGGAGCTATGTGAGTCCACTGATTGAGCACTCGCTCGGCATGAGACCGACCTACATCGGTCGTCCCAGCTCGGCGGCAACGGCAACCGGTTCGACCAAACGGCATGCCTTCGAACAGAAGGGTATCATGTCGACTCTCCTCGAGCAGGTGAAGCCCTAGCGCAGGCCAGCGCGAGATAGGCCGGGGGATCAAGGGCACTTTCAACTTTGCCCCTCTCTCTATCTGGTGTAGCCTCATGAAATCATGTTCGCGGTTTTCTACGATCTCGAGACCTCCGACAAGCACGCCATAGGACAGATCCTCAACTATTCGTTCATCCTCGTCGACGATTCTTTCTCTATAGTCGACGAGCTCTCGGGCCTGGTGCGGATATCTCGCCTGCAGTTGCCGGATGCTGGGGCTATACTCGCGAATAGGACCAACGTGCTAGCGCATCAGGAGCTGGCTCGGGACAGCGAGCCCGAAGCGCTCGAGCGCATCCGTGGGTTTGTTGCTGAGTGTGCGCGCAAAGCCTCGGGCAACGTGGCCCTAGTCGGGTACAACTCCGCTAAATTCGATCTTGGATATCTTCGCACGAGCTTCATCAGGAATGGACAGGATGCCTTTTTCGGGGGTAAGACCTTACCGCGTGACCTGCTACACGCTGTCCACAAGGCGTACTTGAGCTCCGAGCAGTTTCGATCGCTGATACGAAGACAGCGGGAGGGCGAGAAGAAGCTCTCGCTTTCGCTCGAGACCGTATGTCATGCGCTTGGGCTCTTGGAAGGGGTGCAGTTGCACGAGTCGCGGGCAGATGTAGTGCTCACGATAGAGCTTGCGAGGTGGCTAAAAAGCAATCTCGATATCGATGTGACCTCCTTCGAGCCTTATGAGGGGCTGCGACTGCACTCAACAGCGCGCGGTGGCACAGTTTACATGCTCGAAACACCGGAGTACGACCTCTCCCAGCCAGACTACAAGGTCTCGATACCGGCTACCTTGTTAGATGCCGATGGTCGTTCGGCGCTGTGGGTCGACCTCGAACGTTACTCTATGAAGCAAGACCCCACCTGTATCATGTGGCGGAGTGTCGGCAAACATTCGTTGTTTACCTCTGGGAGAGGCGTGGAGCAGCCCGAGCTTCAACGGCTGGCCAGAGCTGCCTTGACACAGTTCAAGGGAACAACTCTCAAGAACTTCTTTTCGCCGACTACCTGTGATGTCGAGTTCGATGTGTATCGCCCCGATTTCGCGGCACGCGATCTTCTCAATCAGGCGATCGTGACGGGAAACAGGTCAATTCTGGAGCAGTGCAATCCCAGATACGCCAAGGACATAAAGACCTTGTGGGTGCGTTATCAGTTGGCGCGACCCGATCTTGATCTGAATCAACCGAAAAATGCCGAAATGCTCGCACAGTACGCAACCTACCGATACGGAGGGAAGTTGCAAATGTCGCGTGCTACGCCGAAAGAGGGAGACACCGAGGGATTTCACCATACTCTCCAGTCCTATTTTTCGACCTTGCAGCAGCTCAAGGATGCCGCCCTGGCGCAGCACTGCGAGGAGGACCTTGGCCTCCTGGAGGCGTTGGAGCGCTTTTACCGCAATTCCGATATCCTGCGTGTTGCGGGCAGGGATCTACTGCCGTCACTCCAGCGGTGCGTCGGATAGTGTCCGGTGAGGAAGATGTCGTAGAGATAGCAATGTAACGCTTGAGCAGATGACTTCGAGAGGGTAGGATACGGTCTTTCGAAGTGGTCTTCATCCTCTCACGATGGTGCCGCTCGAATCGCACAGGAACAATACAAAATCTCTCGTCGAGGCGGCGTGTCGCAGTTCGTTCACCTCCATCTTCATACGCAGTACAGCCTCCTCGATGGAGCTAACAAGCTACCTGATGTCCTGGAGCGAGCACATCAACTCGGACAGCCGGCCATCGCCATGACCGATCATGGTAACATGCACGGGGCGGTTGAATTTTATACGGCTGCCAAAAAGATCGGAATCAAGCCCATTATCGGATGTGAGCTGTACGTGACCCCCGGTTCTCGGCACGACCGAAAGATGCGTGCTCATGGAGGAGCAGGTACGTGCCACCTGACGGTCCTGGCAGCCAACAAGACTGGCTACCATAACCTGTGCAAGCTTTCGAGTCTCTCGTACAAAGAGGGGTTCTATTTCAAACCGCGCGTTGATCACGAACTTCTCGAGCGTTATTCCGACGGGCTCATCGTGTTGAGTGGGTGTCTTGCAGGAGAACTTGCGTCGGCTACGGAGCTGGACGACTACACCCAGGCAAAAGCGGTTGTCGAATTCTATACACGTGTCTTCAAGGATCGGTTTTATCTCGAGATACAGCCGCACCCGATAAAGGAGCAGATCAAGCACAATTCGGCGGTCATGGACCTCGCAAAAAGTTTCGGTGTTCCGCTCGTCGCAACGACGGATTGTCACTATCTCGAAAAGGGAGACCACTTTGCGCAAGAGGTGCTCATGTGCGTTTCGACGGGAAAGACGGTGCTCGACCCTGATCACATCAAGCACGAGGGCTTCACGCTGCACCTGAAGACCGAGCAGGAGATGCTCGAAGAGCTCTCTGGATTCGACATTGCGCATGAAGCAGTGCGTAATTCGGGCCTCATAGCTTCCCAGTGCGAGCTTTCACTCGATTCCAAGACGTACTTCATGCCCAAGTTTGAGACCGATGATACTCGGCCACTCATCGAGATCATGGGAGCTTTGGCACGTGAGGGTCTCAACAGGCGGCTCGAGGTGCTCTCGAGCGCACCTGGTTGGGACGCTGCGAAGGTACAAGTGTACTGGGACCGCCTAGAGGAGGAGGTCGCGCTGATCGGTAAGATGGGATTCGCCGGATACTTCCTCGTGGTATCAGATTTCATCGTATGGGCGAAAGATAACGGTATTCCGGTAGGGCCTGGGCGTGGCTCGGTTGCAGGGTCACTCGTGGCATACGCACTTCGTATCACCGAGGTCGACCCGATCGCAAACAAGTTGTTCTTCGAGCGTTTTCTCAACCCGGAACGTATCAGTATGCCGGATATCGACGTTGATTTTTGTATCAACGGACGCGAGCGGGTCATCAGGTACGTAGTCGAAAAGTACGGTAAGGAAAACGTAGCACAGATCGCTACCTTCGGGACCCTCAAGGCCAAAGCCGCAATCAAGGACGTCGGACGGGCACTCGGTATGAGTTACGCGGAGACTGACCGTATCGCGCAGCTCGTTCCCGCTCCCCGACAAGGCTTTGATTACCCTCTTAGTGAAGCTCTGAAGATGGAACCAAGGCTGGCTGAATACGCAGCAGGCGAGGGACAGCAGTTAATCGAGCTCGCGACGAAGCTCGAGGGTCTGACGCGACACACCTCGATGCACGCGGCGGGAGTCGTGATAGGGGATCGCCCGTTGAGCGATCTACTGCCGATGATGGTCGACAAGGATGGGAACGACCTGACGCAGTACTCGATGACGTATGTGGAAAAGATCGGCTTGGTGAAGTTCGACTTCCTGGGTTTGAAGACCCTTACGGTACTCCACACAGCGGTGAAAATTATCGAAGAGAGTCGCGGTGTATCGGTCGATCTCAATACGCTCCCGTTGGATGACCCCAAGCCGTATTCGCTGCTTTGTGCGGGTAACACCACCGGCGTGTTTCAGCTCGAGTCGAGCGGTATTACCGAAATGGTGGTCAGGCTCAAGCCGAGTTGCTTCGACGATATCGTTGCTATCTTGGCGCTTTATCGACCAGGGCCGCTCGATGCTGGCATGGTAGACAGGTACATAGAACGTAAGCACGGCCGTGAGCAGATCGTTTATCTGCACCCTGTCATGAAAGATATCTTGGCTGACACCTACGGGGTCATTCTGTACCAGGAGCAGATCATGCAGCTCGCACGAGCGCTTGCGGGGTATTCACTCGGCGAAGCGGATCTGCTCCGCAAGGCGATGGGTAAGAAGGATCCCGAAGAGATGGCGAAGCAGAAAGGACGTTTCGTCGGCGGGGCAGTGGAGCGTGGTATCGACAAGCGCTTGGCTGACGAGATCTTCCAACAGATGGAGACCTTTGCTCGCTACGGCTTTAATCGAAGTCACACTGCCGCGTACGCCCTGGTGTCGTTTCAGACGGCATACCTCAAGGCGCACTATGGTGTCGAGTTCATGGCTGCGCTCATGACGCACGACATGGAGGATAGCGACAAGACCTTCAAGAACTTCAACGAGTGTCGCCGCGGCAAGATCCAGGTTTTGCCGCCGAACGTAAATGAAAGTTCTGCGGGGTTTACCGTGAGGGGGGATAAGATCCTCTTCGGGCTCGAAGCAGTCAAAGGCACCGGTGAAAAGGCGGTAGAGGCGATAGTTTCGGCCCGCAAAGATGGACCTTTTACGGATCTCGAGGATCTGGTCTCGCGTGTCGATCTTCACAGTGTGAACAAGCGAGTTTTCGAGAACTTGATCAAGAGCGGGGGGTTGGATTTCTCGGGCACGAGTCGTCGTGAAATGCTCGAGAGGCTCGAGGACCTCTTGAAGGCGTTTTCTTCCGCAAAAAACGTCGACCCAAATCAGATGTCGCTCTTCGGAGGCGCGGCAGCCAAACCCGTCGTTCCAAAGCGCTTCATGACGCTCCCTGAATGGCCGGTAAATCAGAAATTGGCTTTCGAGCGTGAGGCACTCGGGTTCTACATATCGGGCCACCCACTGGAAAAATTTCGGGGCGATCTGAAGCGCATGGGGGCAGTAACCACGAGTGACGTCAAGAGCCAGAAGGTGCGGGAGGTGCGACTGGGCGGTGTCATCACTGCGCTCAAGCTCAAGAACACCAAGAAGGGCGACCGCTACGCGACCTTTGCGCTGGAAGACTGGCTCGGAACGATCGATTCGATTGTTTGGCCCGACACCTATCGCCTCATACACAGCTTGTTGGTAGCAGACGATCCCGTGCTCGTAACGGGCAGGGCCGATGTAACTGAGGAGCGGTGTGCGCTGATCGTCGATAAGATGGAGTCTCTGATCGCTTTACGTGATAGGAGCGCTACGCAAGGGGTACTCATGCTAACGGCTAGCGACGATATCGAGCGCGATCTCCCCAAGGTGCAGTCTATCTTTCAGAGGCATTCTGGCACCTGCCCGGTGCGGGTTCGGTTACAGCTCGATACTGGTGAAGTTGCGATGGTTTTGCGCGATAGAGCGAATTCTCCGGTTTGTGTGGTTCCCTCAGAAGCGTTATGTGAAGAGGTTGAGCAGGTGTTTGGACGTCCTGTGCTGACGTTTTTGTGAGGTGGGTGAAACGCAATGCGGACCCGAGAAAGCTTCCTTCCACCCTTGTGGGTTCTGACCATTGCCGCGCTGCTTGCCCTCGGATGGGTGGTCTTTCAGCTCAAGGAGCTCGTGGTGCTCCTGGTGCTTGGGTACTTTCTTGCCTACGCGATTGATCCGATCTTGTCGTTTCTCGAAAGACGCGGGCTTCAACGCATGCTCGGCGTGTTTCTCGTGTTTACTGTGGTGCTCGGGGGATTAGTGCTTTTGGGGGTGACAGCGGTACCGACTGTCGTGGATGAGTCAAAGCGCCTCAGTGAGAATCTCAATCACTATATCGAGGTGGGAAAACAGCGCCTGGGACCACTACTAGAAAGCTTTCGAGACTACCTCCCGGAGGCTGCGCGTGACAGTCATGACGTAAACGAGGTGATATCCTCTCTGCCCTCCCTACTTTCGAACGTCAGTGGTGAGACGATCAAGGAGATAGGACGAGCTGTCCTGCGCACCGTTTTACAGGGGTATTCGATTACCTTGACGTTGGTCAACATCGCCCTCTTGCCGTTCATCGTGTACTATCTGGCGATTGATCTCCCCCGAATTCATCGGTTTTTCCTCGGTATATTCCCGATCACCCGCCGCAACAAGGTTGCCCATATATTCGGTGAAATCGACATCTATGTATCCTCGTTCGTGCGTGGTCAGTTCATAGTCTGCAGTATCTTGTTCGTATTGTATGCGATCGGGCTCGGTATCGTGGGGGTCGATCTGTGGCTCCTGTTGGCCTTCGTATCGGGATTCGGAAACCTCATACCGTACGTTGGGTTCCTGAGTGGTATCTGCCTCGCTTCACTCATGGCCTTGGTTACCTTCGGAGATTTTACGCATGTGCTCTACGTATGGGGAGTGTTCGCTGTGGTTCAGGCGCTCGAAGGTACTGTGATAACTCCTCGAGTCTTGGGGGAATCGGTAGGGCTTTCTCCGCTCGTCATAATCCTAGCTCTGTTTGCCGGCGGACAGCTCTTTGGATTACTTGGGATCTTCTTGGCAGTTCCCACTGCGGCCGCATTGCGAGTTCTCATGCGACACTCGTATGAGTGGGTGCTCGATAGATAAAGGAGCAGTTATGGAAGGTACCCCTGCTGTCAAAAAGCTGGTCGCTCTTGCGCTCGAGGAGGATCTTGCATTCGGTGATATTACCGCGAGCCTTGCTGTTCCCGAAGAGCGTACCTCTCGTGCGCATGTAGTGGCGCGTCAGAAGCTCGTCGTGTGCGGTCTTGCAATCGTACACGAGGTGGTCGAGGCGGGTGGATGGTCGATCCAGGTCGATGTGCTTCGTCAGGATGGGCTCGAGGTCGATAATGAAACAGTGCTCGTCGAGCTTGCGGGACCGACGCGTGCGTTGTTGGCAGCTGAAAGAACGATCCTCAATTTTCTGCAGCGGCTGTGTGGAGTGGCCACCTTTGTCCGTCAGGTCTGTGCCGTTGCACCAGGTTTGACCATACTCGACACACGTAAGACGATGCCTGGATGGCGCTATCTGGATAAATATGCGGTGCGCACCGGCGGCGCACGTAATCACCGCTTCTCGCTAGGGGATATGATCCTCGTCAAGAACAACCATATCGATGCGCATCCGCACGGAATGAGGGCGGCCCTCTGTGCGGTCAAATCGGGCAAACCTCCCTACATGCGGTGGGAGGTAGAAGTGCGCAATCTCGAGGAGCTCGCGGTCGCGCTGGAGTTCTCGCCCGACATCATCATGCTCGATAATTTTCCAGATGATATGATCCGGCAATCTGTCGAGATCGTCAGAGCTCGGACGCCGTCACCATTGCTCGAGGTGTCGGGGGGTGTAACCAAGGAGCGGTTGGCGGCTCTGGCAACGCTCGGAGTCGATGCAGTATCGATAGGTGCGCTCACGACGCGCGCGCCGAATGCTGACATATCGATGCGGATCTCGTGACGTCATATGTACGAAGAGCTCGCCATTCCTGGGTACGATACAGTGCGGGTCTACGACGAGGTTTCCTCGACTATGGATGTCGCGCGCACCCTGTGTGATGCGCCAGCCAACTCGCTGATCATTGCTCGGCAGCAGAGCGCAGGGCGCGGCCGTCAAGGTCGAAGCTGGAGCTCGTCTCAGTCAACGTTCATGGGCACCTTCGTCTTGAGTACCGAGCTGCCGACGCTTGCGTTATCGGGATACTCCCTTGCAATCGGTGTCGCCTTAGCCGAGGCTGTTGCTACCTTGGGAGGCTGTCTCGAGCTTAAATGGCCCAATGACCTCGTAGCGGTGCGTAACGGACGGCTGCTGAAGGTTGGCGGGATCTTGATCGAGGTCGAGGAGCGACCAACGTTTCGCGCCGTGCTGGTGGGGGTCGGACTCAATGTCAGCGACACACCAGCGCAGGTTCCCGGAGCAAGCTCGCTATTCGAAGCGTTTGGAATCCGAGAGTCCGTCATTGAGATAATCTCTCCACTAGCAATTTCATTACTCGGAGCGCACAATAGCTTTTGCACTGCGGGAGGCTTTGGGGCATTTCGTCAGCGTTGGCTGGCGCGTTCGTGCCTCATGGTTAATCGGAGCCGGATGAAGGTCGATCTCGGGCGCGAGGTAATCGCGGGTACTTTTCAAGGGATCGACGCTGGCGGTGCGCTCCTTCTCTCTTCTGAGCAGGGGCAGCGAGTGATTCATTCGGGGCATGTGCTCGAGGTGCAGCTGTGAATGCCAAGTTCTGAGAAAGGGCTCATCGTGGAATCGAGTGGGTGCCAATGACTGCTGATGGGGCATAACCCATTTTTTTCAGTGATTAATCACGTATTTCCGCATGAACGTGCTCGTAAACGTGAACGTACCCGACCTAGCAACTTCCTGCCCCGGCGATCGATATCTAGGAGTATGCTTGATTATGAAAAATTGGATGTCTACCGCATAGCTCTGGAGTTCGTCGTCACTACTGGGGAAACGGAGAACTCCACG
>JBBAUR010000066.1:0-18831 GCA_040398075.1 Bdellovibrionota bacterium
GAGCAACGTTATCCCCTTGCGTCCGAAATAGGGATATATGCTCGACTATGAAAAACTAGACGTCTATCGAACAGCGCTTCGAGTTCGTCACCTCTACGATTGAGATTCGTGAGCGTCTTCCCAGGGGAAGCGGGCAACTCGTTCGTGGACCAGTTCAAGCGTGCATCTTTCTCGATACTGCTCAACACTGCCGAAGGTGCCGGCCAAGTTAAAACAGGCGGACAAACAGCGCTATTTCTCGACAGTGTGTAGGGTCTCTCCACCCCAAGCCATGTGCAAGCCATGCCTGCAGTGTCGTTGAAAGGGGTCAAAATCGGGGGGCTCCTGTGTTCAGATCTTCTCTCTCCATCCCTGTATCCAAGCCTTGTTCGGGAGGGCTCTGCAGAGGTATTAGTGAACCTGGCAAATCAATTCTGGTTCCACAACTCCAGGATTCTGTATTGGAAGACCCTCCAACTGGCGCGGGTTCATGCTGTACAAAGCCGCACCCCTTTCGTTCTTGCAAACAACGCAGCGCCTTCGTTTGTCCTTGATCGTCAGGGAAACGTCCTCGTTGAGTCACGCTGGGGAGAAACCTCGGTCCTCTACGCCTCGCTTCCGTAAGACCTCAGTGCTGCGCTCTCGAGAGCTCTACATCAATCCTGGTCGACACGGTCGAGCCCGCGCGTCAGGTTTTCAACAGCCTCAACGGAAAGCTCGGCCTCCGCAAACGCTCGCCCGACCCCAGACCTCGCAGACTCGAGCGCAAGTGCCATCTGGCCGAGAATCTGCCCCACTCCAACGCATTGCCTCAAAAACCCACCGGTATCACTTGCGTTGAGCATCCCATCACGAGCGATCTCGGACATAGAGATCAAGAACTCTCGCAGCACTGTATTGGCTTGCAGGATGATCTCACGCTGCATCTGGGTGAGCGACACAGCTCCACGACCCAGCTCGTAGAGACCTTCCAGGCGCATTAAAGACCTGGACATGTGGTCACGTAGCTCGGTGATATCCAACGGATCTGCAGGGCGCATCCCAAATCCTACGCGGCTCTCCTGTGCTGTATGACCATCGACTAAAGAAAGAAGCCTGCGCCGTTGCGTGTTGAGGGTTTCTGCAACCGGGTCACTTGCCCGCTGCATGGGGTCGCGCAGAAACTCCATGAGAAGCTGAGGGTCTATACGGATGCGCGGGGGGGCAAGCGCCTCGAGATCGAGTGGAACCGTCCTACGCAGCGCCTCTCTCTGAGCGTCTCGCGGGCTCAACGTATCTGATTGACTACCACCTGGTTGCTCTGCTCGCATAAGCCCTCCTGTATGGATTCATCCGATACACGCCGCAGCACGCGAATGCGCCGTGTCGAAAAGCTATTCCTGATTCGATGCCACACTCGACCGAGTGGTGCTCACCGTAGTGATATGCTGAATATATTGGAGAAAATGGGGATTATCGTGAGCTGTCTAGGCGCATCACTGGCCAGGGCTCGTTGCGGCTTTCGGCCTGCCGGCCAGTACTGTAAACTCCAATCGGCGTAACCAGTGAGATGCTGCATGAAACAAATCAACGATTACCTCGGGAGTTTCTCGATTGAACTCGATGAGGCATTTCCCCTCGATCGTTTCGTCCTCGAGAATGGTGCCTGGGAGCCCCATATTGTTCAGCTCATCAACAGTTTCACTCGACCGGGGGATATCTGCATCGATGTAGGAGCTAACGCTGGCTATCACACACTAGCCATGGCGGGTGCGGTAGGGGTACACGGGCGGGTGTTTGCGTTCGAGCCAAACGAGATTACCTATCCCAAACTTCTCAAGAATCTCTCGCTCAATCCAGTCTTCAATCAGCGCATTACGTGCGTACAGGCCGGCCTATCCAATAAGGAAGGAGAGATGCGTGTGTATCAAGCAGGTGATGAACCCGGCAACGCTTACGTTAGTGACTCGGTGAACGAGACGCTTTGGACGATCGGTGGCGAAGAGAATTTTACCATCTGCACGGTGATGCGTCTTGATTCTTTTCTAGAAGATAAGCTCGTTTCGACATCCACAGTAGGGCTCATCAAGGTAGATGTGGAAGGGATGGAGCTCGAAGTTCTGCAAGGCTCTGAGCAGACTCTGTCCCGCTTCCACCCTACGGTGCTTTTTGAAACCGCGCTCGAGTATTTCGACCACGACAAGATACGCGCATGCGAAAACTATCTGCGCTCAATGGGGTACGAGATAATGGGCATCGATGGAGACACCGGCAAGCTCACACCCGTCACATATCCCAACTTAGGAATCGATTCGGTTGCCATACATCCGACCAGGACACCTCTTTAGGCGCCTCGAAGCTCTGGGTCGCAGCCTCGAGGAGGACGGCGTAAGAAGAAGCCTAAAGCGCCCGAGTGCGTGAGCCTCGGGCGCGCCTCGAGTAGCGCTCAGTCCGCCTACTTACGCAGGAAGGTTGGGATCTCGTACTTCTCATCGTCCTCTGCGGTAGAGAGAACGGAGAGCTTCTTGAGTTTGATTACCTCGGATGCCCCACTCTCCTTCTGCTTGCGCGCGAAGGCCGGGATATCCACACCACCCGACACCATTACCGACCCTACCTGAGCTGCCATCGGCGTTACCGTGACAGATGAGTCGTCAAAGGCATGCTCGCTTCCGAACCCGGTTGCGATCACGGTTACACGAACCTTATCCTCGAGGTTCGGGTCAATGACCATACCCCAGATGATGTTGGCATCTTCGTGAGCTTCCGAATGGATGAGCTCTGCTGCCTCGTTGACCTCTTGCAGGGTAACGTCCGGCGAGGCCGTGACGTTGATGAGCACGCCGCGCGCCCCATGAATCGAGATATCCTCGAGAAGTGGGCTGGAGATCGCCTTCTCAGCGGCTTCGATAGCGCGGTTGTCACCACTGGACTCACCGGTACCCATCATCGCCATGCCCATCTCGGACATGACAGCGCGAACGTCGGCGAAATCGACGTTTACCAAACCTTCGCAGATGATCAGGTCACTGATGCCCTTGACGGCTTGGAAGAGAACGTCGTCCGCCTTGCGGAAGGTATCCAACAACGAAGTGTTGCGCCCGGCGATCGAGAGCAGACGCTGATTGGGGATCGTAATCAGAGTATCCGCGTGCTTCCTGAGCTCCTCGATACCCTTATCGGCATTGCGCATACGGCGCTTGCCTTCGAACATGAAGGGCTTGGTCACTACGCCCACGGTCAAACATCCGAGGCTCTTGGCCACCTCAGCAACGACAGCGGCGCCGAACGTCCCGGTTCCTCCACCCATACCCGCGGTGATGAACACCATGTCGGCACCGGTCAAGGCCTGCCGAATCAATTCAACGCTCTCACGCGCTGCGGCGCGGCCAACCTCCGGGTCAGCACCAGCACCGAGCCCCTTGGTTATGTCATCACCCAAACGCAGCTTATGCTCCGGAAGCGCCGAGGCGAGCGCCTGCGCGTCGGTGTTGGCCGCATAGAACTCAACTCCCGTGAGTCCGCTTCGGATCATGTTGTTGACGGCGTTGAGTCCGCCACCACCAATTCCGAATACTTTGATGTTAGCGTTGTTCAACGCCGAATTCTTGATCTGATTCTTACCAGTTGTATCGTCCATGCACGCCGCCTCCGCACTGCCTTGAAAATCGAAATCCAGTTGCTGCCAATCTGACACAGTAATTACTCGCTTCACCGACTTCGTGCAGAGCTTTACCTACACACAGCCCATTTCATCGAGTGACCCCTGTTCCGCCCTCCTGCCGACACGCTGGACCCCGGATGGGACCCATTATTCCGCTTTGAGGCGAAAAGTAAAGCCTTACAAAAGGTGTTTTCATTTTTGAGGAGACCATGCCCCTCACCCCGTCCAATCCTTCCGTGGTTTAGCGAGTAACCCCTTGTGTACCGTATGGCACTGCGCTCCGTATAGTACCCTCGCACTACACAGAGGACCAGCCGCACCCACTCGACTTTTTCTATCAAAAATGCTCCGTAAACCAGCCAACCATACGCTGCACGGCGCGACCAACGGTCCCCTTGGCAGAAGCCGAACGCCCACTCGCTACATGCGAGGCGCCGTGCAGCACCAATCCAACCGCTGCCGCATACTCAGGGCCCTTGGCTAAGTCGACCAGCCCCCCCACTCCCACCGGTGTACCGACACGAACGGGAAGGTTGAAGATCGGCTCTGCCACCTCGACGAGACCCGGGAGATCAGCTGTTCCACCGGTGATGACGATTCCGCTCGTAAGTCCGTCCTCGCAGCCGGCTTTCACCAGTTCGTGCTGCACGAATGCACAGATCTCCGATACTCGCGGCTCGATGATCTCCGCTAGAATCAACTTTGAGAGCACCCTGGGTGGACGTCCTCCCACCGAGGGGACCTCTATCGTATCATCCCTGCTTACCCCACCCGCTACTGCCGTACCGAAATCGCATTTAATCTTCTCAGCCGCTGCGAGCGGAGTTCGCAGACCAGCTGCGATATCGTTGGTAACATGATTGCCGCCAACCGCCAAAACGGCCGTAAACTTGACGGCCCCATTCTGAAACACCGAGATACTGCACGTTCCACCCCCGATGTCTATCAGACACACACCGAGCTCCTGCTCCTCCTGCGACAGCACCGCTTTGGCTGCAGCGAGCGGCGCTGCCACGATATCTTGAACGGCGAGGCCGGAACGGTTGGCGCACTTTACGATGTTTTGAGCACTGGCTATGGCACCGGTTATGATGTGTGCACGCGCCTCCAGACGCACCCCTGAGATACCTATCGGATCGCGTACTCCATCCTGTTCGTCGATGACGAACTCCTGGGGCAACACGTGCAAGATCTCACGATCCAGGGGGACAGCGACCGCTTTAGCTGCTTCGATCACCCGGTCGATGTCGTGCAACGACACCTCTTTGTTCTTGATCCCGACTATTCCGTGGCTGTTCTGGGATCTAAGGTGGCTCCCAGAGATCGTAGCGAAAACGTTACTCACCTCGCAGCCCGCCATCGTCTCCGCCTGTGCAACGGCCTTACCGATGGCGCTTACCGTGCCCTCGATGTTGACTACCACCCCTTTGCGCAAACCACGCGATGCAGTCCTGCCGACGCCGATAATATCAACCTTCCCTTCGGGCTTTCGCTCTCCAACCACGACCTTGATGCTCGATGTTCCGATATCCAGACCGGCAATCAGCGCTGTTGGCGTAGGCATTTGAACTCTCTACTAGAAAAACGGTTCTAGTGGGAGCGTAAACGCAGTTTGAGGCTCTCGCAAGTGTCTTTCTCTCAAATTTTCGCGCCCCCTCCTGCATGCACCGTGGCGGCTGCGTATTCAGCGTGGCTGGCTTTTGAACTTCACTACACCCACCTGAGAGAATGCGAGGTCGATCCGCTCGACCTCACTCAATCTTCCGTTGAGCTGCGCGAGCAGCTTTGTGCAGCGTTGCCCCTGCTCACCGAGCGGGACCGAAGCATCTCGCGCAGCGGCGAAAACTATCGGAAAGGAGATCCGTTCAAACGAAACCGAAAGATCCCCGCGACCCTCGAAAACTACCCCCTTCACCTTCAACTTAACGGCTTTCTCGAGGGTTTCGATCGTTGTCGAAGCCAGAGCCACCTGTGAAGCCACAAGGTCTGGCGACTGCTGCCGCGACGCAAGGCCCTCAATCGTCACGAGCCCCCGATAACGATCCTCGGAGTTCTCCTGCATGGCGCTCCTGGCCGGAAGCAAAAAGCTCCCATCATCAGAGATCACCCAAGCTTCGTCGTCGACCACCGCCAGAAACCGCGGTGCGCGCTCCCTTACGGAGACCACAAAACACCCCCACTCCGAGAGCAAACTCTCTCCACACCGATCGACCGATGCGGCACCGATCCACGGACTCTCTGCCAGCTTGGCCTGGATAACCGGGCCATTCAACATCCACCAGACAACCGACCTCTCCAAGGGCAGCACACGCTCGATCTCCGTACGAGACAACCACTTGAGACCTTCGAGGCGCACCTCCTTGTCCTGAAAGCTCCGTTGCCACCACTCTGAAGCAACCTGCGCACCCGCGCGAAACAGGCCGGGGTTGTCCAGATATTGGAGCACGAGAAATACCGTGATTATTAGAGCCGTAAAGAGCGCCCGCATGCGGGGACTATAGCCGGATTAGCGTGCTAAGCCGAGATGCAAAAAGTGCTCAGCTCGGCGTGGCACGACCTGCGCATGGGCAGCCCCCTCGGCACGGGTGGAGAAAAAGTTCGGATATGCTACGCTAGTCCTTTAGGACCTCATGGCGCAGACCCCCCTCACAAGTGCAACTCGGCTCACCAAAGAGCTCGGTGGTCGAACCCTCTTCTCAGAGCTCTCCCTGGTCGTTCACGAGCGGGAGCGTGTGGTGTTGATAGGGCCAAACGGCTCGGGGAAGTCCACCCTACTGAGGATCTTGGCTGGCATCATTGAGGCTGATGGAGGCGAGGTCCGTTCGCGCCGAGACCTACGCACTGCATACGTGGCCCAACAGGACTCCTTCGACGATGACCTCACGATCAGCGAGACGCTCGAACGAACCTTGCTCGACGGTGGCGTCGACCCAATCGATATTCCACGGCGCATTAGCGTCACGATCGGAAGCTGTGAATTCCCACATGGAGAGCTGCAGGTATCGAGCCTCTCAGGAGGGTGGCGAAAGCGCCTAGCCCTGGCCCGAGCCTTTGCCATCGAACCTGATCTCCTATTGCTCGACGAACCCACGAACCACCTCGACATCAACGGCATCCGATGGCTCGAAGACTATCTCCTACGGATCGGATGCGCCGTCGTGCTGATCAGTCACGACCGTTGGTTCATCGAGCGGCTTGCCGAGCGAATCATCGAGATCGACAAGCGCTATCCGATGGGCACCTTCGAGAGCACCGGTGGGTACGGCGACTTCATCGAGAACCGCGCAGCGTTCCTCGAGGGGCTCAAGCAGATGCAGAGCTCGCTTGCGAACAAGGTGCGCCGAGAGGTCGAGTGGCTTCGGCAGGGGGTCAAGGCCCGAACTACGAAATCCCGGGCGCGTATTGATGCAGCAAACCGCATGATCAAGGATCTACAAGGGATGAAACTCGACGCGGAGCGCGCATCTCTGGAGTTCTCGGCGAGCAGACGTAAAACCAAGGAGCTCATAAAGCTCGACGGGGTGGGCACATCGATAGCGGGGCGAAAGCTCTTCGACAACATCTCTCTTACTCTCTCACCCGGTATGCGATTAGGGATAGTTGGGCCGAACGGGAGCGGTAAAAGCACCTTCGTGAAGGTGCTCCTGGGACAGCAGGAGCCGGATTCTGGTCGAGTGGTCACTGCGCCTCTGTTAAAAACCGCCCTCTTCGACCAAGCGCGGCGAGAGCTCCCCGGCGGTGTGACGCTCAAGGAGGCCCTCTGCCCTCACGGAGATTCGGTGGTATTCCAAGGGCAATCGCTGCATGTCGCATCGTGGGCGGCTCGCTTCATGTTTGCCCCCCAACAGCTCTCACTGCCCGTAGCGAGCCTGTCGGGCGGGGAGCACGCCAGAGCGCTGCTGGCGCGTCTCATGCTGAGCGACGCCGATGTGCTCCTTTTCGACGAACCAACGAACGATCTCGATATCCCCACACTCGAGGTGCTCGAGGAGGCATTCGTCACATTCCCAGGTTCCATCGTGCTCGTGACCCACGATCGATACTTCCTCGATCGAACATCCACCATAGTGCTCGGCATCTCAGATCGCGCCAGCGGCCTCTTCGCCGAATTTTCGCAGTGGGATGAAGCTTACGTTGAGGCATCCAGGAGCTCCCCGGCCTCGAGCTCTGAGAGAGATCCTGCACTGCGTTCCTCTTCCACTCCGAGACCAAAAACCAAGCTCACGTATCAAGAGCAGCGGGAATTGGGAGGTATCGAGAGCGCCATCCTGAAAGCCGAAGAGCGGGTTGGCGAGCTCGAGGCTCAGATATTCTCTCCGGAGATCTCATCGGACAGCGTGAAGCTCACCCAGATCTGTGCTGATTTAGCGCGCTATAAATCTGAGGTAGAGCGCCTCTACGAGAGGTGGCAGGAGCTCGAGGAGAAAAAGCGTGCTTTCGGGGGACCTTGAGCGCCATCCTGACCCCAAATTTCAGTCCTCATCCGAATCGAAATCTGAAGTGTCTTCCGGGATCTCTCGGGGCTCTTGTGTGCTACATCGTTCTTCTAAAGGCCGAAGCGAAATCCAGGCTTTTAGAGAACGCTATTGATTCGCATCGGCAAATCAAAAGAGCACCCTACAGTGATTTACGGCAAAAGGCTTGCCAGTTTTACTGACACGGACCTTTGCAGATCACTATTAGGACTCGTCTCGTTTCAAGTGACCAGGAGTCTACCATGATTGAAGTATCGAGCCTTTCCCCTGACACTCTGCAACAACTCGCAGGAGGCAATACAACGCCGTTGCCCTCTCGGGAACAGGTGCTTTTGGAGTTATTGTCCGACCCATCGCTTGCATGGAACGCAAGCAGAGCTCGCGACGACGTGACGTGGGACAGTATAAACGGTCAGGATCCAACCACGGCACTTCTCGGTGATTTAGACGATATTGGACGCCCGATGCGACGTCATGATTCCAGGGTCAGAAACCACGGCTTGCAACCGATGAAAGGCCACACCGGGATCGACTGGCATACTGTTGAGTTGGAAACACTTTCGACTACGACCGAGAACTACGACATCGTTCTGAGAAAGACACGCGTAAATTCCTACTCGCACCGAACCCGCGTTCATTTCGACAACACCTCCTACAGCGCCGAATTCAGCGACCGAGAGGACAAGAGCCAACGAGTCGCGGTCGACGGGCAGCATCACCCAGCGCTCGAAAAGCTCTTCAACCAGATCGCTAAAACCCTTTAAATGAGGCCGACCTGGAGGGGAGGTTTTTCGCTCCGGCATGGATCACGCTCGGCTTAGTAGTTGCAAGGGCCAGTACGCCGTAGCTTGTGGTCGATACCGTCTGTTTTCGGAACTAGGCCCAGGGTATACTCTCGGTGGAAATATCGCCTCGAGGGTACTATGCTCAAAGCGCCGCCTATGCGTGAAGTCATGACGCGCAATCCGATTACGGTCGACATCCTCGACTCGGCAAGTGCTGCCGAAAAGCTCATGGCCTCCAAGGGTATTCACCACCTGCCGGTGGTCGACGGCGCAAAGGTGTACGGCCTCATCTCCGACCGAGATATCGTTGTAGCCCGTAACGCCTACAAGAATCGCACCTTCGACGGTAAAGTTCTCGTGAAGGATGTGTGTTTGATGGAACCGTGCACAGCCAAAGAAGACGAACCACTGGACAAAGTTTCTCGGCGTATGGTGCAGAGGAAACTCGATGCCGTTATCGTGGTGCGAGACAAGACACCGATCGGAATCTTCACGACCACAGACGCCTGCCGTTTCATCTCACAGATCTTCAGAGAGGAGGAAAAGAGCGGGTTTTGGTCGAAGTTGCTCAGTGATTGAGCATCGGCTCGATATCGCGATGAGACCATCTAACTCCGAGGACGGCGCTACTTGAGAGTTGCCATGCCCCACATCTTCACCTCGGGCTCTAATGTCACTGCACTCACCTCGCGAGCACGATCTCGACACCGTTGCATGAGCGTGCGGATATCGTCAGCGCTCGCCTGCCTATCCGGATTGACAATCCAGTTGGCATGTAGCTCCGAAACCACTGCGCCGCCGCACCGCTCCCCTTTGAGACCTGCAGCCTCGAGCACGCGCCCGGCAGGGGTATCCGCGCTGGGATTCCTGAACACGGACCCCGCCGAGGGCTGAGAGAGTGGTTGAGTTGCTTTGCGATGCTCGAGGTTCCTTCGGCATAAACCTGCTATCGCTTCCCTGTCACCCGCAGTGAGTCGAATTCGAGCGCCTGTGATTGTCACCCCTAGCGGAAGTCCGGACGAGCGGTAGCGCCACGGCAGCTCGTCACGCTGCCACGTGTGCACCGAGCCATCTGATGCAACTCCGGTGATTGATACGATACGCTCCCCGATCTCACTTCCATGCGCACCGGCATTCATGAACACAGCGCCTCCGATCGATGCTGGTATCCCGGCTGCGAATTCCAGCCCCGAGTACCCCTCCTCCGAAAGCTTCCGCGCCAGGCTCATCAGACCGGCAGCCCCTTGAATTACGAATTCATCTCCTGCAAGCCGCTCGAATCCTCGAAAGCCTGCTCCAAGCCGAACCAGCCACTCCGTAAGCCCATCATCGCTTACGAGTACGTTACTGCCGTTACCGATCACCCGTACAGGCTGCCCCTCACGATACAGCTGTGCCGTGAGCTCTCGTAGCTCTTCGATGCTCTCGACCGTAGCTACAACCCGCACCTGCCCCCCAACCGCGAAGGTCGTGAGCGTCGATGCCGGCACGTTCTCACGAACACGACCAGAGAGGCGCTGAGAGGCCCACGCGATCAACTCCACGTTCACTGCTTTGCAGGCTCTAGAATCAGAGATTGCCGACATCGTCACTGGGCTATTTCAGCGAGGACTGCTGGTTTTGCATCGGCGCATTGACCGGCCGGCTCGGCACGACAACCCTGTGTGAGCGCTTGAAGGATAGGCTCGGGAAGCGCTCCTATTGACCCTGCCCCCAGACACAGGACCAAGTCGTTAGGTTTGGCTATCGCAACGACCTCCTTCAACGCGCTCTCGATGTTTCCTACGAAGTGCTTGGTGTCGTGCCTAATCGCGGCACACAGCGACGCTCCGGTAATACCCTCCAAGGCCTGCTCGCTCGCAGCGTATATGTCAGAGACCATGAGCAGATCCGCATCATCGAAACACCCCAGGAAATCGTCCCAGCAGCTCTTGGTTCTGGTGTAGCGGTGAGGTTGAAAGAGAACTATCAATCGCTCGATGGAGTCGCCGAAACACTCCTTGATAGCTCGCAGGGTGGCGCGTATCTCGGTCGGGTGATGCCCGTAGTCGTTCATGACGGTTACACCGCCTGCCTCTCCGACCACCTCCAGCCTCCGTTTGACTCCACCGAACGACCGTAACGACTCTTTCATCACATCGACCGGTACTTTGAACTCGAGCGCCACACCGATCGCAGCGAGCGCATTCTGAACGAGATGACGGCCGAACATCGGCAGATGGAACCTGCCGAGATTTACCTCACGGTAACTAACCTCGAAATCCATCCCGTGTTGGCCGGCCACGATCTGCGTTGCCCGCAACTCCGCTTCGACTCCGAACCCGTAGCGCAACACCCGCCTCTTGCAGTCGTCAGCGATCTGGCGCACTACCGGATCGTCGATACACAAAATAGCTAACCCGTAAAACGGCACTGAATCGACGAACCGCCGGAAGGAATCCTCGAGATCTCGCCGGGACCGATATGCGTTCATGTGTTCGTCATCGATATTGGTTACGATCGCTACTGTCGGCTTGAGTAGCAGAAAGCTGCGGTCACTCTCATCGGTCTCAGCCACTAGGAACTCCCCCTTGCCCAGCCGACCTCCGGTACCCATATTTTTGACCTGACCGCCGATGACAACCGTCGGATCCAACCTGGCCGCATCGAGGATCGTTCCACACATGCTGGTGGTGGTAGTCTTGCCATGCGATCCTGCCACCCCCACCCCGTACTTCAGGCGCATCAGCTCCGCCAACACCTCGGCTCTTCGAACAACCGGAAGCTTGCGCCGTTTCGCCTCGCGCATCTCCGGATTGGTGCTGACCACGGCAGAGGAGTACACCACCAGCGAGGCACTCTCGGGGATGTTGCTCGCTGCATGACCGATTACTACCTGAGCTCCAAGCGATTGCAGACGCCGCGAAACCTCGCTTTCTTTGATGTCGGAGCCAGAAACTTTGAAGCCCGATGTAAGCAGGATCTCAGCCAATCCAGACATCCCCGAGCCGCCGATACCAATAAAATAGAAATGAAGATCTGGATTGTACATGCACCCGTCCCGCTAAATCACCGAGCTGAGAGCCCGCACGAGCGATAGCGCGATTACTACCGCCCGCATTGCGTAAGCACCGTATCATGTGGCAAAAGATCAGGAAATGATCAGCACGCGACTAGGCTTCAAAGGAGAGCATACACCACGATGTTGTCTGCAATGGTTCTGCCCGCCGAGGCATCCCCTCAAGAACGTTACGTTTTTAAGCCTTCATTTGGTTCCAGCCACCAGTGGGCGTTAGCGCAGCTCAGTGGGCGCATGACGGGTAGGAGGATTCTCGACATCGGTGCCGGAGGGGGCACTATCGGGCGGATGATCAGTCCCGAAGGACCGGCCGAGCTGGTTGCAGTAGAGATCGACTCACGGGCACATCCGCTCCTGATTCGTACGTACTCTGAGGTGTACACCTCCATAGAACCGCTCTCAGGGCGACAGTTCGATTACGTTTTGCTGCTCGATGTACTGGAACACCTAAGCGATCCCTTCGACTTCGTGCGCAAGCTGCAGCCACTTTTGGCCCCTGGGGCACGTTTGATCATCTCAGTCCCCAACGTAGCGCATTGGAGCGTACGCTTCCCACTGTTCTTCCTGGGGCGATTCGAGTACCGGTCTCGAGGTATTCTGGATGAGACACACCTCTTTTTCTTCACACGCAAACGGGTACGGGAGCTGTGCGCTTCTGTTCCTCACTCAATCATGGAGAACCTATCAGTCAGCATCGAGCCGTTGGAGCTAGCGCTTCCCGCTTGGGTCTCCGGTACTCTACTTTTCAGGGGATTGTCGAGAGTTCGCAAGTGGTTCGCTGAGCTCCTGCCGGGCCTCTTGGCCTACCAGATCCTCACGGTCGTAAAGGTGAAGTAACCTAGCGCAGAAAGCGCTGCATCAACTGGCCCACTATTGTTAATACAATGCTCAACACGAGCATCGACCCAAGCGGTACGTACACGAAGGTTCGTTCGCTCTCGTACCGGAAGTCACCAGGAAGATTGCCGAACCACGAGTAGATCCACGGGATACGCTGGACAAAAAGGGCAACGAACCCGAAAAGTATCAGAACCGCGCCTATGATAAAGAATATCTTGGCTACACCCATCACCATACGTATACCAGAAATTCATCTTGTAATCACGAAATGCTACGCTCCCCCCTTTCAAGCCGTGTATGCCTGACGACATCGAGCACACCACCGTTGCACCCCTTGTTCGATGCTGTCATTATCCCAGGGGATCGAGGTAGACCATGGGCATCAGCATTACCGAGCTAATCATCATATTCGTAGTGCTTCTGCTACTCTTCGGGCCGGAACAGCTTCCGGTCATCGCTCGACAGTTCGGAAAGATAATGGGCGAGCTCAAGAAAGGCTCGGACGCGGTGCGGCGTGAATTCTACAACTCGGTGTACACCCCAGCTGACGAGGTAACTCGGGACCTTATCGCCGACAGCCGTGATCTGAAAGCTCTCAAGGCGCAGCTCTCAAGCCCCCCGCTCGGCTCGACTCCAACGAGCGACCCCCGCAGAACTAATAGCGTGAGTAGTGAAGACCCTCGCTCACAGGCTCATTCGCCATCGGTAGATGTGCCATCGGTAGACTCGCCACCTGGACCCGCACCCGAGGGGGTCTCTAAGTGACTACGTCATCCGACCCGCATACATTCCAGATGGGTTTGATGGAGCACCTGCGCGAGCTCCGAAAGCGGCTCATCATCTCGCTAGGCCTGATCGCCTTAGGAGCAATCGGGGCGTACCTGTATGCGGCACCGCTCTTTACCTGGCTGAGTGCTCCGTATTTTGAGGCGTTCGGCAATAGCCCACTGATCGGAACATCTCCGGCCGAGGCCTGGGTTCTAAAATTGAAGGTCTCTATTTTCGCGGGCACGATTGTGATGTCGCCCGCGCTTTTTTACCAGCTGTGGGCGTTCGTAAGTCCCGGGCTCTATTCTCATGAACGGAGGCTTGTACTCCCGTTTGTCGTATGCAGCACCGTGCTCTTCGTGGGGGGTGCGATGTTTTGCTATCGGTTCGTACTCCCCTACAGCTTCGGGTTCTTCCACGACGAGTTCAAGTCAATCGGGGTGACACCAACCATTAAGGTTGGAGACAACCTCTCGATGATGATTACGACACTAGTTGGATTTGGCGCGGTATTCGAGCTACCACTCTTGAGCTACTTTCTCGCGCGAGCCGGTGTCATTGATCATCGATTTCTTCTGGAGTGGTTCCGTCATGCGGTCGTGATCATATTCATCGTTGCGGCGATACTTACACCTCCAGACGTATTCACGCAGATCCTCATGGCTGGTCCGCTCGTAGCACTCTACGGCCTCAGCATCCTTATCGCCTGGTGGGCAGCACCTCGTAGCACTCCAGAATCTGCCGATTCGAGCCTAGTGGAATCCCCTAAAGCTTCGGTCTCTGCAGAGTAATCGGCCACTTTTCTAAAGAGGAGGCGCAGTTCTGCCGCCTCTTTGAACTAAAGATGGAACGTGTATCGATCGCGTCATGAGCCAACAGGACCCTCACCTCAGAACCACGCACTATGATTCGACGTGGGCGTCTGCACTTGACCTGGTAAAGTCCACCCTCGACATTCCTACCGTGCTGCCACCGCTGGTCAAAAACAGCTGGTCCGGACTCTACGAATCCAAGGACTTCATGCATGCCATAGGCTTCCCGGGATCAAACCCCCGTTCCCTGATGCGCGCTGCACACATCGTAGCACTCAACAAAGAGGACACTCCGGCAGATGTCGAGCGCGCTGTGGCGATCCTAGGAGTAAGGTTTTCATCAGTAATCGTTGCGATTAACTTCGTGTCCCAAGCAGCTCTCGCGCAGCGACCGGCCGAAGGCCTCTGGATGCCACTGTTCCGCGATACGATGACTGCCATTGAGATAGGCTATCGCTTCGGAGCGCTTTCATCGGATATCGGTGTAGAGGGCGGCGCATTGATGGGCTTCTCGAGCTATGCCGGACAGATGGTGCTGCTGGCGCACGATTCCCAACGATTTTCCGAGTGGCGCTCCAACGGCTGCGACACGAACTCACACCTGAGGGCGCTCGAGCTGTTTGGATGCGAGCCATATCAGGTCGGAGCACTGACTCTTCAGCAGCTCGGGTTCGGTCCGGAGATAGCGCTTGCAGCCGCTCTGGCAAGCGGCAACTTACATCACGAGCTCGTAGAGGTTGTGCCTGTCGTCCAGCGCTGGAAAGCGGCCTTTAACTGGATTGATGCCATACGTCGCGGAGCACCGTTTCCTGCCGATGTAGAGTCATGCGCAGCATTTGAACACCTCCTACAGCCCGCAGCAAACGGTGATATCCCTCAAGCGCAGGGTGATACCCACGTCCCAACCAGCCATGTACCGACCTGGTTGACCGAAATCGCTCTGAACAGCTCCGACTGGATGTGGCATCTTCCCAAGGACAGCTACGAAGCAACCATAAGGTTGCTCTCAAGCCCTCGCCAGACCACCGTAAAGGGCAAGGTGTGGAAAACCTCCAAGCGCCAATTCGTGTTCGAAAATAGCAAGCCTTAAACGAACCCCGGCAGACCGGCGCGAGTCATCGCAAACGCTTACCTCAGAGAACCCCGTATACGAAAGTCTATCTCAGGCGCATTGTTTTATTGACCCAAACACCATTCTCGCGCATCATAAAAGGTAAGACGTCACTGTCTGGGAGCTAGCCATCAAATCCCTCCCCATGTACTTAGCTTCCCGAATGGCTAGCTGTCACGAGAGTGGAGTCCACCGAAACTGGGGGCACTTACTCGGAAACGAGTAGGTGCCATTTTTTTTGAGTCGCGAATATGCGCGCTGTGAGCTGTAGTCAAAGATACTTTCCGTTTCCTCTCCGTACTGTACAATCAGGAGATGCGTGTGCGGTCCTCTTCATATCCACTAACAACTATTTGTGAGCGCGCCCAGGGGCGCATTATTGGCAGCTCTGATCGCATCGTGCGCGGAGTGTGCACCCTCGACGAGCCGCGCGAGGACCATCTTACCTTCATACGAGCACAGAGCTGTATCGCAGTCGGGCGTTTCGTCTCGAAACTCGGGGGAGCAATAGCATTCGTACAGGAAGGGGTTCTTCCGGCAGAGCACCAGGTAGGTACTACCTCGCTCATCGCGGTCAAAGAGCCCTATGCGGCGTTTCTCGATTCAATTTCGCTTTTCTTCGAAGAGCAGACACCTGCAGCAGGTTGCGCGCCCACTGCAGTTATCGATCCGACAGCTGTGGTAGACCCGACAGCGTCTGTAGGACCCTTCTGTTTCATCGGCCCAGACGTCAAAATCGGCCCCAAATGCGTACTTCACTCCCACGTTACTGTTGCTGAAGGAGCATCGATAGGTGAGTGCAGCGTGTTGCACAACGGCGTTGTGATCAGGGAGCGATCGTTCCTCGGGTCCTACTGCACCGTCCACGATAACTCAGTCATCGGAGCTGATGGCTTCGGGTATCTACCCGACAAAGTGCTTGGGCTCAGAAAGGTTCCACAGGTGGGGCGAGTCGAGATCGGAGACCACGTCGAGATCGGGGCCAACACCTGCATCGACCGCGGAGCTGTCGGCTCTACGGTGATCGGGAGTGGCACCAAGATCGATAACTTGGTGCAGATCGGACACAACGCACGAATAGGTGCGTTTTGTATCATCTGCGGTCAGGTAGGGATTGCTGGAAGCACTACTATCGCCGATGGTGTGGTACTCGGAGGTCAGGTAGGTGTGGCTGATCACATATCGATCTGCAAAGGGGTTCGAGTCGGAGGTGGCACATCTGTCACAGAAGATATCTCAGAGCCGGGGGACTACATCGGATACCCGGCCATGAAGGCGCGCGACTGGCAACGGCGGACCGCGGAATGGCGTAGGAATGTCCGTCGCAAAAACGGCAGTCGTAGTTCCGGGAGTGCTGCCTCATGATGCCGGGATACGCCGAAAGGAGCGCGGTAGCTCTCTTTCTGTGGACTACTGTCTCCATGCTGGGATGCGCAGATGGGGATAATTCTACCCTAGCTCCAAACCCCGGGCTAACCCAGGTCGAAGAGGTGTCAGTAGCTCTTCTTCATACACCTGAGTCGAAGGAGTTTGCACAGCAGGCCAGCAACGCCTTCAACACAGTGAGAAACACGCTCGTTGACGGAGCCGTCGTCAAGTTGTACCCGACATCGGTCACCACAGACGGCATGCCCGGTCTCCTCGACCAGCAACCCTCCCAGTCATTTCTGTGGCTTGCCCAATCATCGTTGCAAGTCGAGGGGGCTCGGGCTCAGCTCGAATCCAATGGTATCGGAAGAGGATCATGTGAATCGCTCTTCTTTACGGCCCCCGCTTTTGCGTATCGCTCGGTAGATTCGTTTGCTTTTGGTGCGGAGGGTCAGCCCCTTGACCTCTCGCTCTTTCTCGAGCGGCCGCACGATTCGAGTATACCAGAACCGGCGCTGGTTACCGGGCATCCACTCCTGTCACCCTCTGGCGGTGTAGCCCTCTCGATGCTGGCATCGGCTGCTAGCGGGGTTTCCTACGCTGATATGACAGCCGATACTCTTGTGCCATACCGTGACAAACTAAAGCGCCTCGGTGGCCGCATAATCCACCAATTCGGTGACGACCAGGCGATGTTGGAGTGGCTCGCAAGTCGCGAGGGCGGGATACCGATCCTCGCCATAACCACTCGACAACAACTTCGCAGCTTTTCCAAGCGCTCCCCGCGGGCCCAGCTCTCTGAGGCCATAGCTTCGGTGTCGCCCTTCGATCTCGACTACCCTTTGTGCGTCTTTGAAAGTGCCCAGTCTTCCGCCCGACAACAACAAGCAGCTCGAATTGCGCGCGGATTTCTCGCAAGCTCGCACGTGTCCCCGTTCATCGAGGCTACAGGCTTTTCGGATAAACGCCCGCGTCGCCCCAGCGCCGAACAGTTATCGCAGCCTTCTCTAGCGAGCCTCGTGGATTCACGTGACACGCTGCGAGAGGGAAGCTGGAATTACCTCGTATTCGACACCTCCCTAGCGGTTGAACGTAGCCTGCTTGATTCGATCCGGAAGCTACTAGCAGAGCAACTTCGCAAGACTACACCACTGACTTCCTTGACATCTATCATGTCATGCTCGACTACGCCGGAAGTTTTGTCGAGGGCAACGAAGAGCAGCGCCGCTGCGCTACATGCGGTCGAGAAGTTACGAGTCTCTGGTGGATTCGCCTTCGGAGATTGCGTACTTGGTGCCCTCGAGTCTGCCAGTGAACCTGAGGTGCGAGACTTACGCAAAACGATACTCGTACTGACCCGTGGGCGTGAGACGTCAAACGTTGCTGCACTCACTGCTCTCAAACAGATCGTCCCTCAACGGCTGAACCGCACGCAAACGGTTGTGTATGTAGTTTCGATAGAACACAAGCCGGGCGAAAATGCGGCATTCGACGCTCACGCGCGAGCACTAGGGGCTCTCGTCGTACAAACTACGCCGAGCACGCTTTCCGATACCGTTAGCGGAATCCTCTCCGAATTTTCTTAGAGTGCGTAACAAAAATGAACCTCGTAGCGAGGATGAGCGAAATCGGCAGCGACGAGGATGCAGGCAAAAAGGGCGCGGAGACGTGCCCTCAGCGGCACGTTGAGCACCTTTTTGGCCGAAGACGAAGTAGCTGCCGATTGCAGCCATCCGAAACAGAGGAGCATTTTTGTTACGCACTCTAAGACTCATCGGTGAATCAAGTGTGTAGAATTGGCGTTTTCGGACGTGAACATGGACGTGCACGTAAACGTGAACGTACCCGAAGAAGTGTGGTTACACGCCCTTAAAGGCAAAGTTTAGAAAGCATGCATGGCACCAATCCGTGTAAGCAAAAGCTTTCCGGCGCGATAATCGTCTCAGGGAGAGGTGGCTAAAGAGCGTTGAACAGAACAAACGAGGGCACCAC
>JBBAUR010000067.1:0-18689 GCA_040398075.1 Bdellovibrionota bacterium
CTACCCCATCCTCCCTACTTAAATCTCACTGCTACACTGGTAGCCACAGGTGGGGGTGTTTTCAGAATCGGGTTCCTAGCTTCAGATTCCCACTCAAGCACCATCATAAAGAAGTTGTCACAGCCAGAAATGGTCACTTCGTTGTGAATTACTAACATCTCACGTCGCAGTTCTGCATTGGGGGATCTCGAGTTAGCGACAGTTGGGGTGTACCAGGCATTGGGGGCATTGGTGGTTTTCAGAATCGGGTTCCTAGCTTCAGATTCCCACTCAAGCACCATCATAAAGAAGTTGTCACAGCCAGAAATGGTCACTTCGTTGTGAATTACTAACATCTCACGTCGCAGTTCTGCATTGGGGGATCTCGAGTTAGCGACAGTTGGGGTGTACCAGGCATTGGGGGTGTACCAGGCATTGGGGGATCTCGAGTTAGCGACAGTTGGGGTGTACCAGGCATTGGTGGGCGTTTTTGTAAGAGCATAAGCTCCCCCCATCTTCCACACTATTTGCGGAAAACCACCGTGGCCGCTCCGGCTCGGTTGGTGCGGGAATATGACTCCCGCCTCCTGATGCGTTCCTACAGGATACGCCGACCAACAATGAAACTACGCGAAAAATATCAGCGTGTATCACCCAGTGAGTTAGCCCTAAAAAAACCGGATAATCCCACAAAAATGGACGTTTGTTGGACGAGCTCGACAAGCTCCCCACCCACTTGATGAAATTCCCTCCTATCACTCATATGATCGAATCCCTGATGTGTCAGCAAAACCTAATTGTGATGCGAGAGCGTGGTGTGCAAGACTCTCGATTTAAGATATCAATTGTAGCCAGGAGATATTTCTTATGCTGGTCCGAGCTCAACCTCGATCTTTGGTTGTGTACATTCTAGCGCTTTGCCTGCTACCTGTGCCGATGCTTTCAATCAGCGCTGTTGCGGAGGTCACCTGCATCGCAGCATCAAATAAAAGAGTAAAGGGCAAGGCGGTTCCGGTCCTGTCAATCGTTACAAGAGCGAATAAGTGCAATAAAGGTGAGGTTCCAAATCCATCCGTTGGCCCAGCGGGGAAAGACGGAAAGCCAGGACAAGATGGTAGCCCGGGACAAGATGGCAGTTTGAGAGTTTATGGAGACGGCTCTGCTGGACCCTTCAATCTTGTTGCGAATGACGCAACGCTCTTCACTGAGGTGGTGACTGACTTCAATACTCAGTTCACCTCCATATCAATCCCCAGCAACAAGACGCTTCTTGTTCCAAGCGGTACGATTCTTCGAGCGACTGAGGACGTGACGATTGCTGGGAAAATTATAGTAATTTCTTCCAACTTTGGAGGCTTTTTCAACACGTTCAGTGGGCAGTTCCCAGGCAGCTTAGGAGGGGCTCCTGGTTTCCGGATCGCAGCCGAAGGAATAGCAAACTCACCGGCGGGTATGGGGGAGTTCGGGTCGAATCTAGCAGCTCGGGATGGCGGAGCTGGTGGCCAGTCTGCTGGTAAAGTGGTCTATGTTTTAAACACCAACCTATTGCGAGGGGGAGGTGGGGGCGGTGCCGGTCAGGTTTTAAACGTAGGCGGTTTTGGCGGTGGTGGTTTGTTGATTGCTGCACGGGGAAGGATCACTATCGCTTCCGGTGGGTCGATTCTAGCAACAGGTCTACCTTCCTTCAGTTCAAATACAGGAATGGGCGGCGGCGGCGGCGGGGTCGTAATCCTTGCGGCTAAGGGTGAGATAGTTCACCAGGGCACCATCGCAGCATTCGGAGGTGCTGGGCTTGCCGGAGGTGCTCAATCGGCCTCTGGAGGTGGAGGCGGGGGTGGGCTGATACTGTTTGCTTCCCCATCAATCAGCGGTGTGGGAGTTAGGGACGTTGCTGGAGGTGCCGGTGGAGCGGCTATCGGTGCCGGTACGATTACGGCTACCAATCGTTCTGGAGGTGGAGGTGGAGGCGCTTCTGCCGGAAGCGGTGGTTCTGGAGCTGACGCACAAGTAAACGGGAGCTGCTTTGCCGCTGGAGATGGAGACCCTGGGGTCAGCTACAACCTAGTTGTTGATCCGACCCCCTTGCTGTAGTTCATAGCCTCCGCCCTCTCGTCTTCGAACATTCTGGCCATCCAGGAGGCCTTACACTTTTCCGTTTTGTCGAGATTAACTGAGCACCCTGCGGGCTACCGTCATACCAAATAGCAGTATGCCTCGCCTCCGCCAGGGTGCTCTTCATCTTTAACCTACTACTTTCGGCACAACCCAGACGTCTCACGTCTCTTGGTCTTAGTACGCCGCAGCTGCCTCTGGAGAGATTTTACCTGCTTGAGCAACTCGACCTTGCTCGGAGCCTTGAAGGTCGGACCTACTGGAATGCCTCCCGAGATCGGGATAGGCTGGGCCAACTCAGGACAATCCGCATAGAGGGCGTCCCATGCCTTAGCAGCCTCCTGCATCAACTCTTCGTACTGCGCCTGGCATTCAGGGGAGAGCTCAGGAACCTTACAGTTGTCGACCACCGGAGGCGCAGAGCTTTGTGGCTTCACTGCTACTCCGCCCCCCTTCACCTCTGACCCGCGGAACGAAGGTTCAACACCCCCAGCCACGCCGTAACACTTGGCATCCACCTCGATATACTTGGCAGCGAAATAATCACTGAGTTTCTCCGCTCGCTTCTCGCAACTCGCATTCGCTTGCGCTGAAGCGCCGTGAATGTGAATCACGCTCAAACCGCACAACAGGTAGGCATACATCTTTTTTTTCTGCTTCATAGTATCGCTCCATCTCCTAAAGTTTCGTTATCCACCGAGAGTAGCTCTATTGAGGAACTCGGTGCATGGGAAACTTTCCCATGTCTCTAAGATGCAGTGATTTGCTTTTCTTGTCAAATATTTCTTGCGTGCCATGAAATACATCCCTGCAGCGGTCGGCAATACGGCATAACATATCGACATACCTATAGAAAAATGTAGGCCGTCATAGCTCTGCTCACGTTTTTGTTATGTCGGCAACGAGTTCAAAGCGACCTGCTCCCCCTCGTTCAACGTACGGTTGAGAGGGTATCAACGATTGATTTGAGTGTGGATTTGGCAAGCTCGATCTTCGAAAAGCAAAGGAAGCTAGACGATCGCTATAATGCTGCAGATGGCGGCGCAGACTACAGGGGATCTATTCGACCGAGAGAGCGCGTGCTCGGCATACCCAACTCTAGCGCTATATCCTGCGCGAGCGTCCGCTCGGTTGTCGTAATTCGTTCGATACATGCATCGACTAACTTCTCTACCCGCATTACTCCATCATAGAGCTGCCCGGCCGGGATACCAACCGAACTATTCGAGAGCTGTGCCTGATTTTGAACCTCAATAGAAGGCGCGTTTACCGCTACAACTGCCTCTCGTAGCGTCTCTAGCTTTGAATCGAGGGGGAGCCAAAAGCCTCCGTGCTTTGAGATAAACCCTATCGTTAGGGGCTGCTTCAAGGCATCCTCCAAGGTATCCAGCGCTTGAGCGCTCGAGCGGAAGAACGTTACTTGGTCCTCACGACCACGATCATAGATCTCCCTTATCCTCCGATTAATCGCTTCTTTTTTCTCGTAGGGTATCTCCTCTACACCCACCACGGGTGGCCCATATTGATCGAAACCACCCCCGTGGCCGAAATAGCCCCCGCTCATAGAGCCATAACGCCTGTCAGCTGCGAAGATGGGCCGAGGCTGGAGCTGTTTACCAACCTCGGTTGCATGCCTGTCGGTCGCACTCCAAGCATTAGTGCGCTGTTTTTTGAGAGCGCTAATGTTTCCCAGCTCAGCGGACAACCGCGCGAGCCCAGGGCTCTTCTCGAAGTTAGCTCGTATGAAGTTGCCTAGATTAGGATCCCCGGCTCGAATTCCAGCTGAAATGACGCGCAATTCAGGCTCTGAATATGAAGCCTTGAGCCACTGGCGTACGAGCTCTCGCGGTCTAGGCTCCACTGCTGGTTGCTGTGGACTACTAGCGGGAATGCGACTATTGAATTCGGGGTGCATCATAAAGCCTCTGAACTGCTTGCTTACTTTGGGGTCTCAATACCTCACCCCGCGTGTATCAGCGGGGTGCTGAGCCTTCAGAGCAGAAATCAGTATACTGCTTTTGATCGCTGCGTTGTCAGTCGCAGCAGGCGCGCGAGGACCTCGTTGTCCATCTTAGAGCTGAACTTTTTAGTGGAGCCATTCATTCATGATGTCATGACGTGTCTGGCTTTCTCAAGACTTTGCGGGCGACCGAGATTCATCTATCTGATATTACCCATCTTTTCGGTCGTCTATGTGATGATTGGAATTTTTGCGGACGTAGAGTGTGTCGCCCCTCCTGGGGTTCGGTGTTGGGGTTGGGAGACGGTGCTGTGGGTGCGGCCCTTGAGTTTCTCTTTTTACGACGGGGGTTGCCTGTTGAGATGAACGGCGACCGACGCGAGCTCCCTCCCACCGCTCACTTATGAAATTACCAAGACTACGTAAGTCGCGGGTGCGCCGCGCGGTGGAAGGTTCGATGCTCCTCATATTGAGGAGCACGCTGCTTTCCCTGTGCTTATCTTATCGCCACATCCGGCGCATAAGACCGAATAAAGTTTGATATCTCGGGATTCTGAACGTTCACAAAACCTGAGGCGGAGCCGGCCTGACACCCCCTGACGGTAAAACTCGTGACCCCCACTACTGCCGTTACTCCATTTACGGTCTGAGTAGCGGGACCCCCGGAGTCTCCTTGGCAGATAGCACTTCCTGTGCTGTCAAACAGAGCAGCGAATTGAAATGGGGTCACTACTGATAGCTCCATATACCCTGCTCGAAAATCACTCGCTTGAGGTATTTCTATCGACTCTTCGTTCTTCCCGTATCCGAAAACCGTGATCCGCTCACCTTCTGCTATCGGATCAGATAGGAGCAGGGGTACTGGGCCGATATCGAGCACTCCATCGATCGTTATCATCGCAACGTCGTATGGTGAGGTAGAGCTTCCATCATATCTGGGATGGTTGAGACCTCCCGAAATCGCAAAGAATTGTCCGTCTGCGAACACGCCTGCTCCTCCAGGAGCTGTTGTTACAGCTTTACAGTGTGCCGCTGTGAGCGCATCGTTTACGGTTACCATCGTGGCAGAACAAACAGCGATCGGCATACCAGACTCAGAGAATCCTACGATTGATACCACCGGGCTACGACTGAAGTTACACTGATCGCCCCCAAAGACCTTAACGTTGAGATCACTGCACGCATTCGAGGAGCCAGCTCCGTCTCCTCCTCCGCCACCGCACGCTGTCAAAGCTGCTAGTAGAGAGAGAGCTATTATTCTCCGCATTTGTTCTATCTCCTGATGTTGTTATCGATTTCTGACGCTTTGTTAACTGACGGGCGTGAAGTCTCCGCAGCTCTGCAGTTGCTCTGTGGTAGCTCCTGGACCCATAGTGTAGCGTCTACGCCAACTGAATCAACAATTTCCCTCTTCTCGGCTCGAGCATATACGCATAGCTGCTGCATGTGTGAGGTATCCCGTACTAGTTCCGTAATCCAGTACCGAGGTACTCCCCGCTCGATTCCGATACCATCACGAGAGGGGCAATCAACGATAAAGCTCGAGGATCGCCTGGGCCGCGCGCAAACATCGGCGTACTTGCGCGAGTCGAGAGTGGATTTGACCGGGAAACAGCCTATTAACCTATTGATCTACAACGATAAAGCAGGGAGATCCCGCGCTGTAGTTCTACACCGATACCCGTTTAAGTATTACATAAGTAATCGTGATGGGGCTCATGCAGACCCCTAGGACTCCGCGGTATTTTTTTCGTGGTTCAGCTTTCAAAAACCTATAGAGGTCGCTGCTCGCGGTTTATTTGTACAGGAAGGACCTCATGGAGGCGCAGTTGGCAGTTGGGATCGTTCTAGGACTACTCCTATCTCTGGTCTCGTATGCAGTACTTCGCTTCTGTCGCTCTCGCCTTGTGGGCGCTGTACTCAGACAACGCGCACAGGAGTCTCTCGGTGTACTGCAGACCTTCTACGAGCATGCGCCCTCTCTTCTAGGGATAGTTGAGCTTTCGGATTCCGACATCTATCACATCTACGACAATCCCGCTGCGTGTCGCTTCTTCGGTGTCCTCCCTGGCCAGACGCGCGGGAGGCTCGAAGCTGATCTAGCGGTCTCTAAGGAACAAACCGCTCTGTGGATAAAGAACCTCAAGGAGAGTCTCCTGCGCAGATGTCCGATTCGTTTCGAGTTCAAGGGTGGGGAAAATCGCTGGCTCGCTGTCACGGTGTGTCCAGTCATGGAGCAAGGGCTGATTGCTCAACAGTTCTGTTATCTCGCTGAGGATATCTCGGAATGGAAAAACAACGCAGAGCTTGCATGTATTGATCGACAACGACTTCAGTTCGCTCTAGCGGCGGCTCGCCTCGGCTTCTGGGATTGGAACGTGACTTCAGGTAGCTTTCAATACGGGGGCGATTGGTCGGGCCTGCTTGGTCTTCCAGCAGATTATTTCACACCGGCCCTATCTCCGTGGGAGAGCCTGCTACACCCAGAGGATGCGCCGAGAGTCATGGATATCCTGCGCAGCAATTTGTGGGGAGAGATACCTGAGTTCGAGGTAGAGTGCCGTTTTAAGACAGGTAAAGGGGATTTTCTGTGGGTTTCCGCAAAGGGCCGAGTGATCGAGAGAGATCCGAAAGGTGTAGTGTGCCGACACGTTGGTGTCATCGAGGATATCAACGAGCGCCGCAAGGTTCGTGAGCAGCTGAAAGCAGTCGCTCGTCAGAAGGATGACTTCCTAGCTACCTTAGCTCATGAGCTTCGTAATCCTTTGGCGCCAATACGCACCGGCCTGGCGATTATAAAGCGCGATCCGACAAGTGATGCTGCCTGTCACGCGCGCGCTATGATGGAGCGCCAACTGCTCCATTTGCTGCGACTTATCGACGACCTACTCGACATCTCCCGGATAAGCCTCGGTCGATTGACGCTCAAAAAAACGCATATTACGGCCAAGGAGATCGTCGACACTGCGGTGGAGGGAAGTGCTCCTTTCATTGAGTCCAATGAACATAAACTCTCAATTGATCTACCGAGCGAACCGATCCTGCTCGACGGTGACCTGACCCGTCTCGCGCAGGTGTTGAGCAACCTGCTCAATAACTCTGCAAAATATACACCTAAGAAAGGACGGATTGAGCTTCAGGTGGAGAAATTACCCGATACGGTTCTGTTCAAGGTCTCCGACAACGGCGTTGGTATACCTCCGGAGATGCTCGAGAGCATCTTTGATATGTTTGGTCAGGTGAATCGCACGCTCGATCGCGCTCAAGGGGGATTAGGTATCGGTCTGGCCTTGGTACGCAAGCTAGTAGAGCTACACAACGGCACCGTCCACGCCGAGAGCGCGGGGCCGGGTCGCGGGTCCAGCTTTCTCGTGCTGCTGCCTCGTCTCTCGCAGGAAGATGAGAAAAAGCGCACCCGCGATGCAGCATCCCCTACCACAGATTCCGAAGGGAGGCCGAAAAAGATCTTGGTAGTTGATGATAACGTTGATAGCGCAGAGAGCCTTGCGATATTCCTGCGGATGCATGGGCACTCTACTCGGGTTGCCCACTCCTCATCAGCAGCTCTGACTGTGCACGAGGAATTTCATCCAGACATCATGTTCCTCGATATCGGCCTCCCTGAGATGAACGGCTATGAAGTAGCGCGCCGTGTGAGAGCTTCTCCGCATGGAGTTGACACCTGCCTGGTGGCTATCACCGGTTGGGGTGGAGACAAGGACAAGGAGAGTGCCAAGGCGGCGGGGTTCAATGCACACCTCACCAAGCCGGTGGACCTCTCGGCTGTGCAGGCGCTTCTCGAGGGTGGTAATGGACAGATGGAGTTTCGATAGTAGTCGCGCGTGAACCCGAGAGAGCCAGGACGGCTTGTTTCGCTAGCGCAGGGCTGTCATGAGGAGCTGCGGATGTTGGTACTGAGGCGTTCTTAGACTCTCTGCGCACGAGCTTTGCGTCTGAAGGAATGACAACCGTCAGTCTCGATCTCGTTGTGGGGTCACCTGATTTCGATCTACGCTCCCTCACAGTTGGGCTCATAAACAGATCAATCAACAGGCTGTTCATCAATACCTCCTCCCAGAATCTGCACAGGGCCTTGAAAAGTGCTCAACGAGCACCAGCTTTCCATTCCGTTCCTAAGCTCCTACGGGTTTCGTGACATCATGTAGCAAAATCAGTTTCTACAAAGTTTCCCCCTCACGGTATGGTATACCTTCCCAAAAGTCTCGAGGGCTGCGACTGAATTTGAGCGCGCATGTACCCCACATTTCGGCAAATCGCTTAAGGTCAACGGGCTCTTCGTAGTCGATATGCTCAAGCAGCTCGCTTTGAGCAGAGATCAGTGTAGCGCCTTTGAGGGCGTACACTGTCTGCGAGGTGTGCTGGCATCGGGGCGCGAGGTCGAGGGGGGTAAGCGGGAGGTTCACAGTTCGTCCTGACGGTAGTATCCGGCGGGAATTCGGGGTTATTCGAGCGAAATACTAGCCACAAAATCTCTCAATTGCCCGCACACTATCGAAGTTAAAGATCTCAAACTCTCCATCAGTCGAACGCCACTGGGTTTGGGCCAACTCACTGAACCATGTGGGCCGCGCAAATGAAAACTGCTTCTCCCAGACGATGTAGTCAACGTGATTTTCCCTGAGAAGTGTGCAGATTTCTAATTTGGGTAGAATTTCCTCCCCTATTGTACAATCCACCAGTCGCTGGTAACCATGAAATGCCTCGGCACCTAACATGATATCAGCAGTCGGAACCTCATCGAGCGCCGAAGGACATCCGGCAATCGGACCGAGCTTTCCCGAATACAGCCAGCTCAGAAAGAACTCCCTCCTTACAAAAGCGATCCTCTCAGCATCGAAGCTCATAAACTGAGACAGCGACTCCCTTTGGGAGAGTGTTTTGATCAAATAAGGCAGCAGCTGATACACCGGCACGCGCGGTAAGGACTGGAAGGGCTGCCCAAACGGCATAGTCGCAACTACTGACTTCTCATACTGGCTCCCTGAAAGTTCTCGCAGGAGCTCCGTCCTCGAATCTGCGGACACCTCTCCACCCAGAGCACGCATAGCCTTCTCAAAAGTCGGGATAAAGACTGTGAAGGCAATCAAGACGACCGCACGTGAGGCTACTCGCTCCCGAAAACTATTCAGAATTAAGAGAACAATTGATCCGCTGATGAGTGGATGGAGGTAAAACAGCGAGAAATGATAGGGCGTAACCCAAGCATTGAGCAGCGGCTGAAGGTTCATGAGTAGAAATTCAGCAAGAAGGGCGGATGAAATAATCAACAGTAGCGTGTAGGTTTGCCGATTTTGAGCATGACGGAATCGAAAAGCCAACGCGCAAAAGACGATCAGGGCTAGCCCAAGAAGAGGAGAAAAAAAATAGTAACCCGAAAAATTAAGTAGGTTCTCCTGTGCCAATGACTTATCGGGACCCGGCGCGTAGATGGTCCCATTGGAGAGCAGTGCTGTTAGACCAAAAGAGGCAGCAGCTAGGGAGGGCAAAATAAAAACGCCGAGCCGAGTAGCAAACATGCGCAGGGAGGTAGCTAGTCGGTGACGCGTTAGACAAAAATCGAGGGATAGCATCAAAGCAGCCACTGCAAGGAGAGAAAGCCAAGCGAAAAAATAGAGATAGATCAGCAATCCGGCCAGAAATCCACTCAAGCCAAGCCAGCGCAAATCGAGTCGCTTCGGGACGATTTCTCTCAGCAAGAGCCATAAAGAGAGAAAGAATAGAGGCTGACTGATCTGTGTATAAATACCGCGAAAAACGGGTGGGCTTGGAAAAAACTGATGCGACACCACCGTTATGTAGTCAGGCAGACCAGCCCTCCAGGAAAAATAAGCAGAAATAGAAGCCAGCCACGGTGCAAGTAGACTCACAAGAGTGGCTCCAATATTCCCTCGTCGCTTTTGGTTAAAAAGACCAAATAATTTCATGAGCAATAGGAAGGACGCGAAGAAAAAAATCAGATCGAGCAGTGTCCCGAACTGTGCCGGATTCAATGCAGCAATTTTTGCCAACTTTCCCACTACTGCGTCGCTCAAGGCGTGAGGAAGAGAGGAGCGCAGCAGATTATATGCGCGAAGACGTCCATGCTCGAAGGAGAAGAGGGCTTCAAGCGGCACGTTGCTCGCCTCATAGGGTAGCGCCAAATAGTATGCCTCATCCCAATCGGAAAGAAGGGCCGGACTATGCCACGAAGACCGTACGCCTATGATGAAATCGGGAGCCGTTACGAGGAGCGCGAGGGCAAGAGCGAGAAGAGCTCGTCTGATCATTCCCGTCTCTCCTTCATTTAAAATAAGTAGGTTCGACAAAAATAAGGCCAGAGCGGAAATCCAGCTATTTTTATCGTGAATCTTTCTTCAGAAACAAAATGATGGCCCAGTACCTCGTCGAACAATGCGAGCTCTCTTACATGCTTTCCCTTGTCCATCTGCTGAATAAGTCGCTGCATAAAGGTGAGGAAACTCCCGCGACGCATCTGCTTGTCGTGATCGAGAATTATCAATCCGCGCGCAGAAGTGATGCTTTGATAAAAACTTCTAAGTTGCTCATCATCAAGGTGATGCGCAACTCCGTTTAGAATTACTAGATCGGTCGACTCAGCCTGCAACGGTAATTCTTCCGCACTCCCCAAGAGAAAAGTTACCTGTCCTCCTTGGCCGTAGCGCTTCTGGCACGAAGCAAGACTCTCCTCACTGACTTCTATTCCAGCGTATTTAATCCCCAGCTCACGCGCTGCCTCAGATAATTCGCCCAAGCCGCAACCGACATCGATAATTCTCATCTGGGCTGCAGAGTCACCCGAAACACGAACAATCGCATCTCTGGCTCGTTTGAGCCTCGGCGGGAGATGGATCGAGGAATGGAGTTTGTAAAACAATAGCCCCGGATGAGTGAGCAAATGAAAAAAAGTTTTTGCCTTAGCGAGGATTGCCATAGATGATCAATTGGTAAGACCCCAAAAAAGGGAGAAGGGAGCTCAGAAACTCGAATGACCTCAAGAACCTTTGCGGAAATTTCTGTACTAGGAAATTTCCGAGAAAGGGGGGGAAGATGCAGAGGCGCTTATACGTGATAATGCGCAGTCCCGCAGCCTCAATTTCTTTCTTATATTTCCTGTAATTTAATTGTAGATACTGCGCCTCTTCCTTGAAGGACATATCCTTTGTCAAAAGCACTTGAATAAGGATGAGCGGATTAATTGGATTCGGCTCCACGACGATGCCGAGCGAGGAGCCCTCCCGCACATAGTCGAATATCTTTCGTCTTTCTGCCGCGCTTATATGGTGCATGAGATGGAAACAAAATACTGCCGCGGGGCCGCGCCCGGCATCCCCGGGATTGCAGAAGAATTCATCGGAAACAGTCTCCAGCACGCTGACCTTATCCTCTGCGAATTCCTTTCTTAAAAATTCGGCATAGGAATTGGAAGGCTCAATCAAAAATACCTTTTTAAAATTTTCGACAAGGGGTGGAGAAAATCTGCCCATGCCTGCCCCGAGCTCGATCGCAACATCGTATTTTTGGAAGAGCGGGTGGTGAACCAACGAATAAATATAGGATGCAAAGCGCGCGTTATCATAACGCATGTAGGAGTGTTTGCCGAGGGCGTAGTAATCATCAGTCATCATGTACATCTCTAATAATCCAGGGCGGCCTCCTTTTCGACTCAATAAAGAGTTTTCCCACGTATTCACCGACCAGGCCGATAAACATAATCTGCACACCGAAAAGTCCGAGAATAAGAATGGCAAGTGTGGTAAAGCCGAGCACCTGCACGACCCCGGTAATGCGGAGTACTAGAATAAGGAATCCGAGCACTGCGCACATAGCGGTTACTATGAACCCCAGTAGTAAGATTGCCCGCATCGGCACTGCAGAAAAACCGAAGAGACCGGCCAACGAAAGCTGCAACAATCCGGCAAGACCGACCTTAGAGGTGCCGTATCGTCTCTCTCCGCGCGTTACTTCTAGTCCGACCTGACGCATGCCGACATAAGCGCGTGCACCGGGGAAAAAAAACTCAAATTCGTTGAAGGCTCTGATTTTATCGAGCATCGCCCGATTAAATGCCGAAAAATTGCCTGCATGCCGAGGAATCGCAAAGGAGAGAAGCAGGGACTCAATTCGGTAGAAAAGGCCGGTCAACACATTAATCAAGCAGCTTCCCGAATTGGGCTTACGAACCGCATAACAGCAATCATGACTCTGCAGCTTTTCAAGCATTGCCGGAATATCTGCGGGATCATCTTGAAAGTCGGCGTCCATCACCACAATAGCGCTGCAGTCATCGGATACGCTGCTCAGCCCGGCCATAATAGCTTGTTGTTGACCGAAATTCCTGGTGAGCCTGACGGTTTTTTTTCGGGTTTGCGCGCCGGCGGAATACTCTTTTATTTTTGCTATGCTGTCGTCTGTTGACCCGTCATCGACAATAACTAGCTCGAGTGGTTGTGTCAGATGTCGCTCAATCTTCTGAAGGAGCTCCTGAATATTATCTTCTTCGTTAAAAACGGGCATGACAACCGCGACTCGACTCATAGAGTCAAAGTCTAAAACAAGAAGTCGATCAAGGAAATACGCTCTGTTTGTCGCAGATTGAATCCTACCCGGGATACACACAACCTGCGCGGCTACCCCAGGCCAGGAGCGAGGCCCTCAATGCTTTGCTCGGCTCGAATTCCGGTGTTCTACTCGATGGAATGGGCGTAGTAATCAACTCCGTTCTTCAGAGGATCCATTTTCTCTGACAATTCCTTCCTTGTAAGAGCAGCACCCTTCTCACCCCACTGCGGCTTGTTATCTGATATAGAAAACGCAACGAACTGCCCGGCATACTTGTGCTGCAGCTCCTGTGTTACGACAGGATTCCCTGCTTGGCGAATAACTAGACCCTTGAACGCATCAAGTTCGTGTGTACCTTCTGTAATTCGCTCATCCTTCTTGTGCATGTCACCCATAAAGCATATCTCCTCTCAAGTAAGCCGCTATCGGAACCCTACCACGAGAGCGAGGATTGTCTAAGCACAAAAAGTCGCTGAAGGATTAAGACGTTCTTCTAAGAGTGCGTAACAAGAATGAACCTCGTAGCGAGGATGAGCGAAATCGGCAGCGACGAGGATGCAGGCTAAAAAGGCGCGGAGACGAGCCCTCTGCGGCACGTTGAGCACCTTTTTGGTCGAAGACGACGTCGCTGGGCGATTGCAGCCATCCGTAGCAGAGGGGCATTTTTGTTACGCACTCTTAGTCATCCTCACCGTTGTTAGAACGATTCACGCGTGGCGCGGTTGGTTATCACATCCGGGTTGTTGCTTGTAAAGATAAAGCATCTTCGCAATTCTCAAGGATTCAGCTAGCCGTTGTTTGCGTGTACATGGGCTGCCCTGCCTGTACTCGAGACACGTAGTAGCTGGTTAAGCTGAAGCAATATGTGGGTCAGGCTCGATTAGTGTAGAGACGGGAAACGTCTAAGTGTCGGTTTTAGTTTTATATGCAGAGCCTCCCTGTAGAAGGCGTGCATTCCTTGAAAGGTTTTAATGTGGTATGCGGACTAAGCTGTTTCGATGTGCCCTCCTAGTGCTGCTTCTTACGACTAGTCTTCTGTGTGTACCTCTCTGGTCACACGCTGACATTGACCGCTCCCTGCCACTCGATGGACCCCGCGTACTGCCTCAACCTCCAAATCCGGTCCATGATTGCATTAATATGGCCTACAATGCCTGGGAAAGCTGCGTCGAGTCTATCATTCCTGTAATGAATAGCTGCTACCAGCTCCAGGAGCCCTACCGTTCTTATTGCCTAGTCACTGCAGGCGTAATACTCGACGCATGCTCAGCTGCCTATGACGCGGCGGTAGAGATATGTCTTGGCCCCGCTCCTCCCGCACCGCAGTCTCCCGAGCCAGCTCCAGAACCTGAGCCAGACCCCTGCACGGACGATGCCAGCAAGTGTTGAGTGGGTATCGAGCGTTATGCGAATCCTAGCGCCCGGTATTCCACAACCACAAGAAACACGTTCGGGGTAGTTTATGGTAGATTCCTCTCGCTGTCGGGACGATGCGTACAAAAGATTAAAACTTCTAATCGGGTTTGCGCGGTTGATTAGTCGGTAGTGGGTCCTCAGCCCTTATTTAAGATCATGCGGCGGGTTATCGATGTGAATCAACTCGTGAGGTGGGGTAGCGTTCCGTCATCGCACTCGGTAACAGTCAGATAACGACCACACGTACCCTACAGTTTTCTCGAACCAAGCGGCACATCGGCAATAGCAGCGCGTAGAAAGGAGTAGTTACCCTGCAGGGAAGGGTCGACAAAAGTGTTGACGTTTCCAGCTGCATGGTGCCGGGTGCGGGTGGAGCGCGGAGCTTCTAGCTCCGCCTACATGCTGGGAGTTGTCATGGCTCCAGACTTCTGGCGGAGCTGGCAGCTCCGCGCTCCGGTTGGGGATCGAGATCCTTATGGGGTTGGGGTGCGGGTTTGGGCCGCGGAGCTTCTAGCTCCGCCTACATGCTGGGAGTTGTCATGGCTCCAGACTGCTGGCGAAGCTGGAAGCTCCGCGGTCCGGTTGGGGATCGAGATCCTTATGGGGTTGGGGTGCGGGTGGAGCGCGGAGCTTCTAGCTCCGCCTACATGCTGGGAGTTGTCATGGCTCCGGACTTCTGGCGGAGCTGGAAGCTCCGCGGTCCCTGGGGGAAGATCTTGGCCGTCATTGGCATCTTGGCGAAGTCACCTGCTAATCGGCAGAGAAACTGCCCACGCCTTGAATCGAACAAGGGACCTCAGAATTATGAGTTCTGCGCTCTAACCAGCTGAGCTACGTGGGCATATCGCGTGCGAGTGGTTTATCTGCCCTAAAGTGCCAAAAATTGCAAGTGGCCGAGGCCAAGAAGGCCTCAGCTTCCTGAGGCCGGTAAGGGGGTTAGAGCTCTTTGTCAGGTAATTTTTCCCCTTTGATGGACCGCTCCTCCAGCTTGCTCTTCTGTCATGACCTCGCCGGTGACGCCTAACAGCGCTGGGGCCCCGTGGTCTCAGCCTCTTGGGAGGCTGGGTCTTGGACTCTCTGTGGTAACGGCTGCAGCCGGGGGCCTAGGGTCCTCAGAACTAGGGACCCTCGTGATGCTCGAGGAGGTCTCGAGTCACTCAAGCTCGATATTCAGAGGTTACCAGATATCGCTGAGCTCGCCGGAGGTTTCAAACGTGCCCTTGATCTTTTTTTGAGGAACGCAACAGGGGTCTTCGTACTCGGAGGCGATCAGGTGCGCTTGATGCATGCGCTCAAGATTACTGGGGCTGATGTTGTCTTATGAGATCTGTGTGAGCCGGATGTTGTCGTACAAGCCGGCACGAGCGCGGGTACTGCTATCTGTTCGCGTACGATGATAGGCGGATACGGATCTCCACCAGCAGAGCTTTTCGAGCAACGCTTCGCGGAGATCTCCTCAGTGAGATTGATCGAGCAAGGAGCGGAGGAATCGCATCAGTTCTTTGTCGGTGAGGGGCTGGGCGTCGTACCCGACGATGTGCTGCTCGAGCAGCATCTCTTACGAAAGGGGCGCGTCGAGTGGCCGATGCGTGCGGCGGAAAGCGTTCCTCACATTCGCTGGGGTGTGGGGATAGACGACTCGATGGCTGCTGTGTGGAGCGGCCACGGAATGATAACTGCGGTTCGGCCGGGTCAGATTCTCATTGTTCGTAAAAGCGCCGATGGGTCGGTTGAAACGGTGGCTTCTCCAGCGGATGGTGAGGTGTTTGATCTCTCCGCAAAAAGAGTTGGTGTCGACGGGTTCGTAAGGTTCACGTCTTCATAAAGCAGGGCAATCAGGCCAACTAGGGATAAAAGATTGCTTTTACTGGCACTTCCTTCCCTCATCGCCCGCTCCGATCTCTTTCTGAACAGCGCTCCTCCGGTAGCCGACTTGGGTGCTAGGCCAAACTACCCACTCACTCCTTTGAAGCGCCGTCTTTTTTTGGAACCTTTCTCTTCGGCGCTCATCCTAAGGGGTATGTCCAAGGATGAGACCATCGATGGTTCAAAGATAGCGGCCCTTATCTTGAGCCGTATGCCTGCCAAGGATCAGGAGCGGATCATGTCATCGATCCAGGCTAAAAGCCCCTCAATCGCCGCTAAACTGGAGGACTCCCTGTTCAACTTCGATCGTATAGCTCAATTGAATGATCACGCTGTGCAGGATCTTCTCAAGGAGATCCCTCACCGCGATATCGTTATCTCTCTCAAGGCGGCTGGGGAGCGTGTGAAGGAGAAGTTACTCGAGAATATGTCGGAGTCTAAACAGCGGCTAGTGGAAGAAGATTTCTCTACCCTTCCGCCGATGCGCGTCTCTGATGTGCAAGCTGCCCAGAGGCGGATCTTGAAGAAGCTCGAGGAGCTTTATCCCGAAGGCGGTATAGGTGCTTCTCAGCGAAGCGTGTTACCCCGTCTCGCCTGAACGAAAAACGCACCTCGAGCGTATGTCGACGCTTACGGTGCACAGCAACCAACTCGGCTACCTATCCTCAACCCCGATCTGTCCCATCTCGGCGTAGACGGTAACGAGCTGTTTTTGTTCTAAATTGAAATTTCTCGCCAGGTTTGCCCGTTTTTTCTCGGTTAGCGTCATCACTTTTAGTTGTTTAATTTCACGAAGGGGGTATCCTTCCTGAGTCGTCACCATCTTTTGCGTAACTGCTGTTGGGTGCTTGATAGACACTTTTTGAGGTACATATGCACGCGAACCCTGATGCCAACTTTGCTGGCGACGATCAAGGGGCTCCCGGAGCGGCTAACTATAACGGGACTGTCTCAGTCGACCGTTCTGATTTGGGGGGAGATAGGGTCGTCTTTCCTGACCTTCACCGTAATACAGCGGCTGAAGGGGCCAATCCGTCCCCTCCAACCACCCCTACGCACGAATCACAGGTCGTACCGGAACCCGTCCGACTGACTCGCGAGACTCCCTTCGGTATTACAGCTATCGTCGGTGGGACCAACGTACGCTTCTGTCTCTCCGTTCCTCACAATCGAGAACCGATTGTGTACAGCGTGTCCTGGAAGGATCTCGAAACGGAGCTCGGCCCCGGTTTGAAGGCGCAGGAACTCAAGTTCGAGGACTCAAAGGAGCTCGTACTATCTGAGATAGCAAAGCGATTTGCTGAATTCGTTAAGAAACAGTTTCCAGAAGATGGATCACCCCCCCCGTTTCACAACATCTGTGCATTCGATCTCTCAGTTGCCGGGATCGTGACGGGTGAAGGTTCTGAGGCTGCAGTCACAACGACCAATACCGGGATCAATTTGAAGGGTGAGGCGCTTGCGTTAAGTTTGCTAGCAGCTATCAACTGCGAACTCAGCGACCGTAAGTGGCCGAACATTCCACACGGATCCACGGCAGTGCTCAACGATGCCGCCGCAGGCGCTCTCGGTGAGTACTATGCAGGAGCGCTCAGAGACTTTGCCAACGGGCTGTTCGTGATAATCGGAACGGGTGTTGGTAGTATGGCCCTCGTTGAGGGAAGGCCGCATCCGAAATTCTCTGAACTTGGTCACTCCCTCATCGTGAACTTCGAGAAGTTCAAAAAGCGGTTCTCGCTTCATGATGGTGCACAGATATCCGAGCTGCTCGACAGTACTGGCAATTTCAAGGAGCTCGAGCTCGGTAAGAGCTATATCGAAAATCATCTTGCCGGTCCGTGGTTTGCCATTAATTTCGTGCGAAAACTCACCTCGGACCAATTGGCGCCGGTCTTGAAGGTTTTTGCCGAAAAACTGGAAAAAAAACTCACCAGCGCAGAAAAGACGAAGATCGCCGAGCAAACGAAGGCTCATCTCGAGGAAGAATTATCCCCCGAAGATCTCCTTCACAAAGCTCTTTTCTTTCTGGGAGATAGACAGGTGAGTTCGAGACCGCGCTGGGCCATGGATTCTTCCAGCGCCCTGATTACGGCGATCAACAAGTACATTCTTGTGCCGGATCCTGTCCAGGCATGGCAAGTGACGCCCTGTACAGGCAAGAGTGAGGAATGGCTCTCCAGTGCCAAACCTGAGCACGTATTGAACTACCTGGCGTGGATAGAACATTGGAAGATGTACTTCAAGGAGGTAGGCGAAGCTTTGGGGGCGGTCTACAGGCAGATGAAAAAGGACGGGGTAGCGCCGGGGAAGATCGTTTTGGGTGGTGGTATTGCAGAGGCGTGTCAGAAGTATCTGCCTGAAGATGTCAAGGCTCACGCTCTCGAGCTCATTCATGACCACGGACACAAGACCGGACATCTACCTAAGGATACTGTGGTCTTCTCAACGATGTCGCCCGAGGCTCGCGAATCGGCGATTACGCTCAGGCAAGTAAATCAGATCTACGAATATTGGCTAAAGACGGGCGAGTGGGCGACTTTCTGGAAGGAAAGTACGTAGGCTGTGTATTGAACTCGTCCGCTTGCTGCTTGGGTCCGGGTTGCTGATGGTAGGCGGAGCCGGAGGCTCCGCGGTCCAGGGCCATGACGCTCCCTATTCCTTTCCCCCCCCCCTCGCTGCTCTCCCGCCCTCTTTGTAGATTCATCCCTACGTATAGAACAGATGCCCTTGGTTGGTTTGAACCCCTAGGCACCCACACGTTAACAGCCTGTTACAG
>JBBAUR010000068.1:0-18478 GCA_040398075.1 Bdellovibrionota bacterium
CTATCGACAACCTGTGAACGCTCCACTCCCGTACACAGTTCTCGTTACAGTCTCGATTGAGTCGGATGTGTCTAAATTACTAATCGGGAACCCAGATCTGCTGACAGGTTGTCCCCCCACACACCCGCATCAACCGTCCTCCAGAGCGGGTCGCCGCCCCCCCCGACGGGACAGATGGCGGTCCCGTTCTCGGAGGTAAAGCATTAGAACCCCCGGACGGCGCGCGCTGCACTTCTCCCAAAAGCGAGCTCATGCTTCCGGAGTCCATCCGTTGCACCAAAGGGGAATCTTTGAACGTTGAAGGTTGGACTGCATCGGGCTGGAAAACCCGTCGGGTCAAGTCAATCTGCCCAGGAGGCGGCTGTGCGTAGAAACTCGCTGGGTTGGAAGGTTGGGAAGGTTGCTGGGGCGGCATTGTCACATATTCACCTCGGCGGATGGGATTCTTGATGTAATGGCTCAGGTTGTTCTCCCTCCCCGTCACCAGCTCTTTATTCGCCACATAACTGTTCTTACCAGCCTCCGACTTAAACCAACTACCCCCCTGGCCGGTCGAATAGTAGCGGTTGCCAATGTTATCTTCGAACATCGACGTTACCCGACCGTTTCCGATGTCGAGACTCCCGGTCTCCGTGAGACCGCCCGGACCTGTGTTCTTTAATCCCAGCATCTCATTCTTCGTAGTCCACTTGAAATTACCGTCTGACGTCTTCATGGATATGTAATTTGACTTTTGGTCTCCATTCAGGTGGTAAAACTCATAGTCCTTTCCGTTCACAGTCGCCTTATAGAGTTTTTGGTCGTTGACAGTAGTTCCTGGGACTTCCGCCATGCTGTCTCCCAGTTCCTTCAGTGCCTTTTGTGCTGCCTCTGCTTCTTCTTCTTTCTTTCTTTTCTCTTCCTCCTGCTCGGTTTCTTCAGGTTGAGCTCCGTGTTCCTCCGTTGATGGTGCACTTTTTTCTTCTTTTGTTTCCTTCTGTATTGGCGCGGGCTCCAACTTCGAGGGATCCGCTGTTGAGACTTCGAAAATCTTCTGACTTAATAATTCGCTGGCAACTCCATCTGCTAACACCCTATTTTCCGGGTTGAGGTTAAAGCTGGGAACTGAAGGAGGAAATATCTGCCCAACCCCCACCCGCGGAACCACCACCCCAACCACCACACCAGCAATCAAGATACCGGTCCGCAGTTGACCTCCTAAAGCGAGCCACGAATAGGATTTCATATACATCTCCACCAACAACCGAAAAAACCAGCCCACGAACCTCCATGCTCGGAGCTGCGATGGCCAGCGGGGGCCATCTGAGCGTTTGAAGTAGCTTTATCCGCTCAAGTTACTAAAAAAGGGTATGAGCTTTTGACATCATGATGTGGCATAAGTGAAGCGGCACCTCGCGCGCAGTGTGAGATCGTTAAGGAAGGGGAAGGGAGGAGGTAAAGGGAGGCAAGGGAAAACCCATCCCGGCTGCAAAAACGACTCCTCGAAAGGCGCTCTTCGATTTTGGCAACGAGGAAAAATCCTCAATGTATCAGGGTGGATATGTCCCCATCTTCGCAAACGCCTCGGCGCGGTCTCGATGCGAAGCCTCGATACCAGCGGGCTCCGATGTGGCGCCTCGGCGGAGTCGGCTGCGGTGGTTGCTGTCACAGTGATCAAATATCAACTTTGTTCTCCATTTTCTTACTCCGGGTAGCTTTTGCCTCGCCATCACTTCGCCCGCTAGGGGTCGGGGGGCCTCAAGGAGCGGTATGAATCCCGGGTGGCCAGCCAGCGGCGCTAAACCCGGGGAAAACCGGCGCGCTCTTGAACTCAATCATGACTCAAAGCATGCCCCCACCAGCTTGACTCACCAATACCCACATGATAATCCTCCGGCGCAACAAATTTCCGCCGCTTTGAGTTCCGCACCTGATTTCACACGAAACCAAGTGCTGTCCGAAGCACGAACCCACGAGTATTCTGTAAGAGTATCAGTAGGTTGCAGGAGATGCACTGCCGTATCCCGGTCGGTACCATCTTTGGCTGAAGAGTTGTCAGAAAGGACCCGAGATTCCGCGTTACCCTTAGGGTTCGCGGTAGCCTCCCAGAACTAGGGAGTCCTTAAAGATTCGGCAAAACCGTTCTGTCCGGGAATACGCACAGCAAAGCCACGCTAGGTGACTTGGATGTCCTGAGGGTGTCCTCCGGGCAGCCTGACTGTACTTCGATCGGTTCGCGGCCTGTTTTAGGGCCCAGAACCTTTGAATCGAGGGCGGAATATGGTAATCAGCGCGCCTCGCCAGTGAATCCGCTGGTGAGCTGCCGTAGTGCATCGTCGCTATGGTGGGAGGAGGGGGTCCGGTAGGAGCTCTCTCTTTGATGTGCGCGGGAGCGTCAGCGATGCGCACCGAAAGGATAGCTTTGAGAGAGAATGTACTCGCGTGAGCGAGTGCACAAGAGAGTTCGATTAGTAAGGGCTAGTAACAGATGCCAACGATTAATCAGTTAGTTCGCAGTCGACGTCGCCGCAACATAGGAAAGAGTAAGTCGCGGGCGCTCGTAAGGTGCCCACAGCGTCGTGGCGTGTGCACCAGGGTGTACACTCAGACCCCGAAGAAGCCCAACTCTGCCCTGCGGAAGGTAGCTCGCGTGCGATTGACGACCGGGATGGAGGTGACGAGTTACATCCCAGGAATTGGGCACAATTTGCAGGAGCACTCAGTGGTGCTCATCCGCGGAGGGCGCGTGCGCGACCTCCCAGGGGTGCGCTACCACATCATTCGAGGTGTGTTGGAGACTCACGGCGTGACCGACCGCAAACAGGGTCGTTCGAAGTACGGCGCCAAGAGGCCTAAGTAAGTTTTTGGTAAGAGGGTGCTATGTCACGAAAGAAGCGCGATTTCAAAAGACCGATAGCTGCTGATCCACGGTTCGGAGATGTGGTCATCGGTAAGGCGATCAACGTAATCATGGAGAGTGGCAAGAAGGGTGTCGCCGAGCGAGCTCTGTACGGCGCTCTCGACGAGATGGCGAAGAAGACAGGTTCGGATGCCGTAGAGGTGTTTCACAAGGCGCTCAACAACATCAAGCCGGTCGTGGAGGTTCGTTCGCGACGCGTTGGTGGAGCAACCTATCAGGTTCCGACTGAGGTTCGCGCAGAGCGCGCGCAGTCGCTTGCGCTGCGTTGGTTGAAGGAGGCTGCAGAGAGCCGCAGTGAGCGGAGCCTTGCAGATCGGCTCGCCAATGAGCTGCTCGATGCAACCCAGGGTCGGGGTTCTGCAGTCAAGAAGCGTGAGGACACGCACCGTATGGCAGAGGCTAACAAGGCCTTCGCGCACTTCAGGTGGTAGTTCGATAGTAGCGTTCGTTAGGAGAATTTTGTCGTGGCCAAGAAGGATCTCAGTTTAGTTCGTAACATCGGCATCATGGCGCACATCGATGCCGGTAAGACGACGACCACAGAGCGCGTGCTGTTCTACACCGGTATCAATTACAAGATCGGTGAGGTGCACGAGGGCGCTGCCACCATGGATTACATGGAGCTCGAGCAGGAGCGGGGTATTACCATCACTTCAGCAGCGACCACCTGTAATTGGAAGGGTTCGCACGGTGATCGCGCGGAGCACCAGATTAACGTGATCGATACACCGGGCCACGTAGACTTCACCATCGAAGTAGAGCGCTCGCTGCGCGTACTCGATGGCGCGGTAGCAGTGTTCGACGCAGTGAGCGGAGTAGAGCCTCAGTCCGAAACTGTTTGGCGTCAAGCTAACAAGTTCAAAGTCCCGCGTTGTTGTTTCATCAACAAGATGGACCGTATCGGATCTGATTTTGCCAAGGGCGTTGCCTCGATCCGTGAGAAGCTCGGTGCCAAGGCAGTTCCTATTCAGATTCCGATCGGCGCAGAGAGCGAGTTCCTCGGAGTTGTTGACCTCGTTCAGATGAAGGCGATCCTTTACAAGGACGAGACCAAGGGCGCGAAGTTCGAGGTAGCAGATATTCCAGCAGAGCTTCAAGACGAGGCCAACGCAGCTCGTGAGTACCTGATCGAGAGCATCTCTGAGGTCGACGAGGCGTTGATGGAGAAGTACATCGGCGGCGAGGCGTTGACTGAAGCAGAGGTCAAGGCCGGTATCCGCAAGGGTACGCTCAAGATGGAGCTCTTCCCTGTGCTGTGCGGATCGGCCTTCAAGAACAAGGGCGTTCAGCCATTGCTCGATGCAGTTATCGATTATCTGCCGAGCCCAATCGATATCCCCCCCGTCAAGGGAACCAATCCGGACTCCAAGGAAGGGGAGGAGGTCGAGCGATCCACCGACCCCGATGCTCCTATGGCAGCTCTGGCGTTCAAGATCATTACTGACCCATACGTCGGCGTGTTGACCTTCTTCCGCGTCTATTCAGGAACAGTAACTGCAGGGAGCGGCGTTCTCAACTCCACTCGTGGAAAGAAGGAGCGCATCGGCCGTGTGGTGCGTGTTCACGCCGACAAGCGTGAAGAGGTCAAAGAGGTGAGCGCGGGAGATATCGGAGCTGCGGTAGGTCTCAAAGAGACGATCACCGGAGATACCCTGTGCGATATCGACAACCCGATCGTTCTCGAAAGCATTCACGCGCCTGATCCGGTTATCTCGGTAGCCATCGAGCCGAAGACCAAGGCTGACGAGGAGAAAATGGGCCTCTCGCTCATGAAGCTCGCCAAGGAGGATCCGTCGCTCAAGGTGAGCGTGGATAAGGAGTCTGGTCAGACCCTCATATCAGGCATGGGTGAGCTCCACCTCGACATTATCAAGCAGCGTCTCTTCCGTGAGTTCGGGGTCGACACCACGGTAGGAAAGCCGCAGGTCGCGTACCGCGAAACGATCATGAAGAAGGCCGAAGCGGAGTGCAAGTACGCCAAGCAGACCGGTGGACGTGGACAGTTCGGGCACGTTCTTCTGCGCGTAGAGCCGCTCGAGCCTGGCAAAGGATTTGAGTTTGTTGATGAGATTAAGGGAGGCATCATCCCGAAAGAGTACATACCAGCCGTCGAGAACGGAGTTGAAGAGGCCCTCGAAGGGGGTATCCTCGCAGGCTTTCCGGTTATCGACGTCCGGGTAACGCTCTATTACGGAAGCTTCCACGAGGTAGACTCGAGTGAGATCGCCTTCAAAATTGCAGGCTCCATGTGTGTCAAGGACGCTTGTAACAAGGCGAAGCTCCAATTGCTCGAGCCTGTCATGGCTGTTGAGGTCGTGTGCCCCGATGATTTCGTCAGCAATATCGTGGGTGACCTTAACCGACGACGTGCCCGTATTCTCGGAATGGAGCCGAGGGCCGGCGCTCAGACGGTGAAGGCAGAGGTTCCGCTTGCCGAAATGTTCGGATACTCAACGGACCTCCGCTCGAACTCACAAGGCCGAGCCACCTTCACTATGGAGTACCATCACTACGCTCCCGTGCCGACGCACGTCGCGGAGAGCATAGCGAAAAAGTGATAGAGCATAGCGAAACAGTGATGTTTTAATCTGTCTTGATTAACTAAACCGGAGAAAAGCATGTCAAAGGATAAATTTGATAGAAGCAAACCGCACGTCAACGTCGGCACGATCGGCCACGTAGACCACGGTAAGACCACGACGACTGCAGCGCTCGTAGCCGTTCAGGCTGCCAAGGGGCTTGCAACCGTCAAATCGTACAAGGACATCGCCAAGGGCGGTACCGTTCGTGACGATTCGAAGACCGTTACGATCGCCTCTGCGCACGTAGAGTACGAGACCGCAAATCGCCACTACGCACACGTAGATTGCCCGGGTCACGCTGACTATGTGAAGAACATGATCACCGGAGCCGCTCAGATGGACGGCGCTATCCTCGTAGTGAGCGCCTCAGATGGTCCGATGCCACAGACCCGTGAGCACATCCTCTTGGCTCGTCAGGTAGGTGTTCCCAAGATCGTCGTGTTCCTCAACAAGGTGGACACCGTTGATGATCCAGAGCTGCTCGACCTCGTAGAGATGGAGGTCCGTGACCTTCTCTCCGAGTACGACTTCCCAGGTGCAGAGACCCCGGTTATCCGTGGTTCAGCCCTCAAGGCGCTCCAGGGCGAGGCTTCTGAGATCGGTGTTGGTGCTTTCGACAAGCTCCTCGCTACGATCGACGAGTACATCCCAGTTCCGCAACGTGAGATCGACAAGCCGTTTCTCATGCCGGTCGAGGATGTGTTCTCGATTGCAGGCCGCGGTACCGTAGCAACGGGCCGTGTAGAGCGCGGTATCATCAAGGTCGGTGACGAAGTCGAGATCGTAGGACTCCGTGACACTCAGAAGACCGTCGTAACCGGCGTCGAGATGTTCAAGAAGCTTCTCGATCAGGGTCAAGCTGGTGACAACGTAGGATGCCTCCTGCGTGGTCTCAAGCGTGACGACGTAGAGCGTGGCCAGATCCTCTGTGTTCCTGGCAGCGTCAAGCCGCACAAGAAGTTCAAGGCCGAGGCTTACATCCTCAAGAAGGAAGAGGGTGGACGTCACAAGCCTTTCTTCTCGGGTTACCGTCCGCAGTTCTTCTTCAGAACCACAGACGTGACCGGCTCCATCAAGCTCCCTGAGGGTGTCGAGATGGCTATGCCAGGCGACCACATCAACCTCGATGTCGAGCTGTATCAGCCGATCGGTATCGAGAAGACCTTGCGCTTCGCGATCCGCGAAGGAGGAAAGACGGTCGGTTCCGGCGTCGTAACCGAGATCGTCGAGTAGTTTCGACGGTTGTGAGCGTCGGAGGTCCAGGGGGACCTCCGGCGCTCAATCAAAGGGTTTCTCCAAGAGGTTCGGAAACGCGAAAGTTGCTAAACGTGAAAGTAAAAGGATGATGCCATGATTGGCGGGCAGTTAATTAGAATCAGACTCAAAGGGTACGACCACAAGCTCTTGGATGCAGCTGTTGGAGAGATCGTTCAGACGGTTCGTCGCACGGGCGGCCGCGTTGCTGGTCCGATTCCTCTGCCTACCCGCATCAACAAGTTCACGGTGAATCGGTCGACCTTCGTCGACAAGAAGTCCCGTGAGCAGTTCGAGATCCGCACGTTCAAGCGGCTTTTGGATATCCTGGAGCCCACGCAGCAGACGATCGACGAGTTGGGCAAGCTCGAGCTCTCGACCGGTATCGACGTCGAGATCAAGCTCCAGTAGGAGATGAAAGTACCAATTTAAAGTAGGGACCTCTTCATGAACACGGCAAAAAATTACTCCGAAGGACTGTTAGGGAAGAAGCTGGGAATGACCCAGATCTTCACCCCCGAAGGTCAGAGTATTCCAGTAACAATCATTCAGGCAGGACCATGCACGGTCCTCGAAGTGCGCGGTCGTGATCTTCACGGTTACGATGCAGTTCAGCTCGGTTTTGAGCCGAAGAAGGCGCAGCGCTGCTCGAAAGCAGAGGCTGGGCACTTCAAAAAGGCTGGACAGGGCGCTTTCTACCACGTCAAGGAGGTCCGGTGCGATGTTCCGACCCTCGGATGGGGAGAGGTAGGTAAGCAGATAACGGTCGCAGATGTGTTCAAGGATGGTGAGATCGTGGATGTATCCGGAGTAACGATCGGACGCGGATTTCAGGGTGTCGTTCGTCGCCACGGCATGAAGGGACAGCCGATGACCCGTGGTACCCACGAGGTTCGTCGTCACGTCGGAGCGGTCGGTTGTCGAAAGTTCCCCGGTCGTATCTTCAAGAACAAGAAGATGCCGGGTCGTATGGGCGGAGACAACGTGACGGTGCAGAACCTGAAGGTAGTAGGGGTGAAGCCAGAAGAGAACATCATCCTCGTACGGGGTGGAATTCCGGGCGCTCGCGGTAGCCTCGTGGTTATCCGTAAAGCCTTGAAGGGAAGCTAAGCTGGAGGTGAATGAGATATGTCAGCTGATGTTGTGAGCGCAAAATTATTCGATGCCTCCGGTAAGGAGAAGGGCCTGGTTCCCCTCTCTTCGGATGTGTTCAAGTCACAGATCAAAAAGGAGCTCTTGCACGGGACCGTTCGTTGGCAGCGCGCAAAACGCCGCGCTGGTACGCACGACGTACTTACCCGCAGTGAGATCAAGGGTGGTAAGAAGAAGCCCTTCAAGCAGAAGGGTACGGGTCGTGCTCGCGCCGGTTCGAGTGTGTCACCGCTGTGGGTTGGTGGTGCTGTAGTTCACGGTCCAACACCGCGCTCGTACGAGTTCCGCCTCTCCAAGCGGATGAGGAAAGGGGCGCTCGCGTCAGCTTTGGCGGTCAAGAGTGCGCAGGAGGGGTTTGTGGTTCTCGAGAGTATGGACGGTTGCACTGGCAAGACCAAGGATGCAGCAGCCCTGCTCGAAAAGACGGGTTTGAGCGGCTCGAAGGTGCTCGTGATCGTTCCCAATGAGGCTTCTGCCGAGAGAGAGCTCTTCTCGCGTAGCTTGAGGAACATCGCGAAGGTCAACGTGGTTCCAACAGCTGGCGTAAACGTGTACGACCTGCTCAACAGCCAGAAGGTGTTGTGCGTGCGCGCAGCGCTCGCGGAGCTCGAGGCTCGTGTAGGGTAATCTGCGGGAAATCAGTAGGACGGACTTATGGCTAAGAAACAAAAGAGTACTACGGCAGCGAAGGTAGGCGACTACGCAACTATTCTCTCCCCGGTCATTACCGAGAAGAGTGCAACGGTTGGTGCAAGCGGGAGTGTGGTTACCTTCCGTGTAGACCCACGTGCATCGAAGGATGAGATTCGTGGCGCGGTCGAGCGTGTGTTTTCGGTGAAGGTCGAGAGCATCCGTACCTGTCGTTTTCTCGGAAAGGTTAAGAGAACCGCTCGTTCGATCGGACGTCGTGCCGGCTACAAGAAGGCATACGTGACCCTCGCAGAGGGCAGCAAGATCGACTTGGTTGAAGGCTTGTAAGCGAGGTGAGGTACAGTCATGGCTGTTAAGAGTTTCAGACCATTCACACCTTCGAGGCGTTACCTTACGGTAGCAGACTTCTCGGAGATCACGACGGCGAAGCCCGAAAAGGGGTTGCTGGCGAAGTATTCCGGTACTGGCGGACGTAACAACTACGGTCGTAATACCAACATCAACAAGGGCGGTGGGCACAAGCGTCGTTACCGTATCATCGACTTCCGGCGTGAAAAGGTCGGTATCAAGGGTACGGTTACTACGATTGAGTACGATCCGAACCGCTCCGCTCGCATCGCTTTGGTGGTGTACGCCGATGGTGAGAAGCGCTACATCCTTGCACCACAAGGTCTAGCGGTAGGGCAGGTGATCAGCTCTGGACCAGACGCTGAGATCAAGCCTGGTAATGCGCTTCCACTCAAAGCAGTGCCGCTCGGAGAGAATATTCACAACATCGAGATCAAACGTTTCGGTGGAGCACAGCTCGTTCGTTCAGCCGGCAACGCGGCGCAGCTCGTTGCAAAAGAGGGTGACTATGCGACCGTGAAGCTTCCGTCGGGTGAGATGCGTAAGATATCGGTCGAGTGCTACGCGTCGATCGGTTCGGTCGGCAACTCTGATCACCAGAACCTGGTGATCGGTAAGGCCGGTCGTAGCCGTTGGCTGAATCGCAGACCTCACAACCGTGGTGTAACGAAGAATCCAGTCGACCATCCGATGGGTGGAGGAGAGGGCAAGACCTCTGGAGGTCGTCATCCGTGCTCGCCGACCGGCGTTTTGGCCAAGGGCCTCAAGACGCGTGTCAACAAGCGCACTCAGAAGTTCATTGTACGTCGTCGTAAGTAGTTTAGGAGAAGGGAGCTATGGCTCGTTCGATTAAGAAAGGACCGTTCGTAGAACCTAGCGTGTTGAAGTGGGTCGAAAGGGCCAAGTCGGGTGCTCACAAGGGACCGATTAAGACCTGGTCGCGTCGTTCGACTATCACCCCGGACATGATCGGATTGACCTTCGCCGTGCACAACGGCAAGAAGTTCAATGCGGTATTCGTGACGGAGAACATGGTAGGGCACAAGCTCGGCGAGTTTTCGCCGACGCGTACGTACCACGGGCACTCGGCCAAGGGCTAGGTACCAAAGCGAGTGGCGCGAGGGCTAAGTAGTAAGGGTTGCTAGTATGACTAAGAAGGCAAACACACAGACAGGAACGACGGGCGAGGTAGCTCGTGCAACGCTCAGTCACATCCGGATGTCGCCCCGCAAGGCGCGCCTGGTGATCGATCTGATCAGGGGTAAGAAGGTCGAGCCAGCGCTCAACATCTTGCGCTATTCGCCGAAGAAGGGCGCCTCGTTCGCCAAGAAGCTTCTCGAGTCGGCTATCGCCAACGCTCGCGAGCAGGCGCGTGCAGACGTAGATAGCCTGTGGGTTACTGCTGGTTGGGTCAACGAGGGGCGTACCCTCAAGCGCTACATGCCAGCCGCGCACGGTCGTGCAACGCCGATTCGTAAGCGTTCGTCGCACATGACCATCGTCCTCGGTGAGAAGTAAGGAATTTGTAAGGGAGCTCGGATATGGGTCAAAAAGTTAACCCACGTGGATTGAGGCTTGGGATTATCGAGGCTTGGGGTTCAAAGTGGTTCGCCACCAAGGATTTCGGTCGCTACATCGGTGAGGACGTAAAGATACGTCGCTTCGTCAAGAGCCGCTTGCAGGCTGCTGGTATCTCGAAGATCGAGATCGAGCGCGCTGCTTCGCGGGTCAAGGTGAATATCTTCACCGCTAAGCCCGGTCTGGTTATCGGTAAGAAGGGGAAAGATATCGAAGATCTCCGCAAGGAGCTCAAGGGGTTGGTGTCGCGCGATGTGAACCTGAGCATCATCGAGGCTCGTAAGGCTGACATGGATGCACAGCTCGTTGCTGAGAGCATCGCATTCCAGCTCGAGCGCCGTGTAAATTTCCGTCGTGCGATGAAGGAGTCCGTCAATCGCGCACTCCGAGTAGGCGCGGAAGGTATCAAGGTGCGTGTATCGGGTCGTTTGAACGGAGCTGAGATCGCTCGTACAGAGGCGTACCGTGAGGGGCGGGTTCCGCTCCACACCCTGCGCGCTGAGATCGATTACGGTTTTGCTGAGGCGAGCACCACCTACGGCATCATCGGTGTCAAGGTGTGGGTGTTCAAGGGTGAGAAGTTTGCACCAGGTGAAGAAACCGCTGCAGAGGCGATAAACCTGTAAGCCGGTTGGTGAATAATTTTCGTCGGAGTGATGTATGTTGCAGCCAAAGAAGCCACGCTATCGCAAGCAGATGAAGTTGTACCGGCACCTGAAAATCAAGGAGACCCGCGGGTGCACCTTGGAGTTCGGAGAGGTTGGTTTGAGGGCCATGGAAGCCGGTTGGGTAACCAACCGCCAGATAGAGGCTGCCCGTCAAACGCTGGTTCGTCACGTAAAGCGTGGCGGTAAGGTGTGGATCAAGGTGTTCCCAGACAAGCCTTTGACCTCCAAGCCCGCAGAGGTGCGCATGGGTAAGGGTAAGGGAGCCGTAGAGCAATGGGTTGCTGAGGTGAAGGCCGGCAAGATTATGTACGAGATGACCGGGGTTGCTGAGAAGGTAGCCACTGAGGCTCTCAAGCTAGCTGCGGCTAAATTGCCTATCAAGACCAAGGTCGTTGTCCGCAGCGACAGCTTGATTTAAGGGGCGGAAACAGTCATAGTTCGGCCTCCGTTTTGGCCGCTGTGACAGGGGTAACGTATAGGTGTTGTTGACATGAAGCGCAAAGAGTTCATCAAAGAGATCGCGAGCCTCGACGTAGGTGCCTTGAAGGACAAGGCAAAGCAGTTGGCTGAGGAGTGTATGCGGCTGCGGTTTAAGCTCTCGGCTCGTCAGCTCGAGAAGAGCAGTGCGCTCAAGGAAGCCAAGCGCTCGCTTGCGCGCGTGCAGACGATACTCCGTCAGAGAGCGCAGCAGGCGTAGGGAATAGGGTAAGTCACCGAAGTAGGGGCCAAAAACGAAGGTAGTGAGTATGGCAGAGGCAAAGAAAAACGCGCAGGCGACGCAGGGCGCTAGCGAGGTACGGGAGAGTTCCGAGCGCGGGCTCCGCAAGCGTCAGACCGGTATCGTTGTCAGTAACAAGATGGAGAAGACTATCGTTGTTTCCGTTGTCCGACAGGTTCGGCATCGCACATACGGTAAGTTCATCCGGCAGACGAAGAAGTTCTACGCTCACGATGAGGCGGGCCAGTGTGGTGTCGGCGATCGAGTATCGATAGTCGAGACCCGTCCCTTGAGCAAGCTCAAGCGGTGGAAGCTCGAGTCGGTTCTGACCAAGGCGGAGTAGCTGTAGCGTCTATTTGGTAGTGAAGAGATATGATCCAGCTTAAGTCATTGCTCGAAGTGGCAGACAACTCGGGCGCAAAAAAAGTGGTGTGTGTGAAGGTCCTCGGCGGTACGCGACGTCGCTATGCGAGCGTTGGAGACGTAATCGTCGTAGCGGTCAAAGAGGCTATACCGAACTCCAAGATCGCCAAGGGATCGGTGCACAAGGCAGTCATTGTGAGAACCGCCAAGGAGGTTTCACGCGAGGATGGGTCGTTTATCCGATTCGACAACAACAGCGTGGTTCTGATTAACGCGTCTCAAGAGCCTATCGGAACCCGCATATTCGGACCGGTAGCGCGTGAGCTGCGTGGTAAGAAATTCATGAAGATAGTGTCGTTGGCACCTGAAGTTCTGTAGTCCTGGAGGAGAAGTAACGTGGCCAAGAACAATGAGAAGACCGAGCGAGTCCCCACGTCGCTACGTAAGGGTGACACCGTCATGGTGATCGCCGGTGGCAACAAGCACAAGCGTGTGCTCAAGGGCCAAGTCGCGAAGATCAAGGAGATCTGCGGGGCGAAGAATGACCGAGTGGTCCTCGAGGGATTGAATCTCTTCGTGAAGAACAAGAAGGCAACCGCTCCGGGAGAGGAGGGTGGCAGGATTCAAGTAGAGCGTTCGATACACATCTCGAACGTTATGTACTACGTCGAGAAGCTCAAGAAGCCGGTTCGTTTGGTGAAGAGCATCTTGTCGGATGGAAAGAGGGTTCGTGGATACAAGGACCCTTCCACGAAGCAGTTCGTTCAGCTTGATGCATAGGTGAAGAGTCGTTAGGGGTGTTATGAGTCGTTTGGCAGACCACTACAATGAGAAGGTCGTTCCTGCTCTGATGAAGAAGTTCAACTATTCTTCGCCGATGCAGGTGCCCAAGATCGAAAAGATCGTACTGAACACGGGTGTCAGGGATGCAGTCAGCAACTCGAAGTCCATTCAGTTCGTCGAGTATGCGATGACCCGTATCTCGGGTCAGAAGCCGGTCGTTACCCGTGCGCGCAAGTCCATTGCGGCTTTCAAGCTGCGCGAGGGGCTCCCGATCGGGGTGATGGTAACGATGCGCAAGAAGAGGATGTATGAGTTCCTCGACAGATTAATCGCAGTTGCGCTCCCACGTGTACGTGACTTCCGCGGTATCCCACGCAAGGGATTCGATGGTCGTGGCAACTACACGATGGGTATCAAGGAACAGATCGTGTTCCCGGAGATTGAGATTGAGAAGCTCGATACCGTTCGCGGTATGGATGTCACCTTCGTTACGACGGCCAAGACCGACGAAGAGGGATTGGAGCTGTTGGAACTAATGGGTATGCCGTTTCGCAAGTAGTAGGCAGGGAAGAGTACTATGATTAATGATCACGTATCGGACATGATCGCTCGCATCAAGAACGGACAGCGTGCTGGCCACAAGCTGGTGACGGTGACCGCTTCGAAGCTCAACAAGAGCGTACTTGAAGTTCTCACCAAAGAGGGGATGATCGAGGGTTACGAGGTCGTCGACCTCGGAGGTGGAAAGAGTGATATTCGTGTTGCTCTGAAGTATTTTTCGAGTGGGCGTCCGGTCATCTCGAGAGCGTCGCGAGTGTCGAGCCCTGGATGCCGTCGCTACTATGCAGCAGATAAGCTGCCGCGTGTTTCGAGCGGTCTGGGTATCTCGATTGTTTCGACATCCAAGGGGGTCATGTCGGATCACGAAGCCCGTAAGGCGCGAGTTGGAGGCGAGGTAATCGCCCTGTTCGGGTAGTTGGTAACTGATTTGAGATAGTGAGCGAGGTGTTACATGTCACGTATCGGTAAGTTGCCAGTGGCGCTCCCTTCGGGAGTAAAGGGCGCGGTGGCAAACGGAGTCGTTTCGGTAGAGGGCCCAAAGGGGAAACTCTCGTACTCCATGCGATCAGGTGTAGGTGTCGAGATGGTCAACGGGCAGTTCGTGTTTACCCAGTCGGGTAGTGACACGCAGGCCAAGGCTGATTTCGGCACTGCGCGAGCGACCGTAAATAATATGGTGAAGGGTGTTAGCCAGGGTTGGAAAAAGACCCTCGAGTTGCACGGAGTAGGATACACTGCAAAGTTGCAGGGAACTAATCTGGTTCTTGCTGTTGGATTTTCGCACGACGTGGTGATGGAGATCCCGCAGGGGATCAAGTGCACGATAAACAAGAACATCGTGGACCTCGAAGCGGCTGACAAGGAGCTCCTCGGTGGTTTCGCCGCTAAGGTGCGCGGTGTTCAGCCTCCTGAGCCGTATCTCGGAAAGGGTATCAAGTACTCGGACGAGAAGGTACGTCGCAAGGCTGGTAAGACCGGTAAGAAGTAGTCTGGGTATTTGCACGCTTTAGGAGTGGTGGCCACATGGCAACGCAGAGCAAAAAAGAAACTTCGGGGGCTCGTGAGAGAACCAAGGTGAGGATTCGTAAGAAGGTTCAGGGGACCTCGGAGCGTCCGCGCCTCAGTATCTTCAGAAGTTCCAAGCACACCTACGCACAGGTGATCTCGGACGAAGGGCATCGCACGTTGGCGAGCGCCTCGACCCTCGATAAAGAGGTTCAGTCTCATATCGCGGCGTTGTCGAAAGAGGTGAAGGACGCCAAGGGTAGCACCAAGTCAGTGGTGGCAGCTCGGGCGGTTGGTTTGGTGTTGGCTCAACGTTCGAAGGCCGCGAAGGTCGAGAGAGTTGTGTTTGATCGTAACGGCTTCCTGTATGCCGGCCGCGTGAAGGCTCTGGCAGATGGTGCTCGTGAAGGTGGGCTTGAGTTTTAGTTCGGAGATGTATGGCTCTTAAGGATTCTCTCGATAAGCGCAGGGTTCCCGCAGATAACTGCGGTGAGTTGACGGACAAGACGGTTTTCATCAACCGTGTTGCCAAAGTGGTAAAGGGTGGCCGTCGTTTCAGCTTCAGCGCCCTTGTGGTGACTGGCGATGGCCGGGGGCACGTTGGTTTCGGGCTCGGTAAGGCTGCCGAGGTTCCTGATGCCATTCGTAAGGCCTCCGAGCAAGCGCGTAAGAGTATCATCAAGGTTCCGATCAAGGGGTCTACAATACCTCACGATGTACTCGGAAAGGCTGGGCCTTCATCGGTTATCTTGAAACCAGGTGGTCCGGGTACTGGCGTTATTGCCGGTGCATCCGTGCGTGCCATCATGGACGTCTGCGGTATCAAAGATATCCGCACCAAGTGTATCGGTTCGAGCAACGCGCAGAACGTACTGCGCGCAACGATAGCGGGGTTGCTCTCGCTCGAGGACCCGGAGACGGTGGCAGCTATCCGTGGCGTCAAGGTCGAGGAGATGGGGTACCATCCGTACTAAGTGGAATGAGCTTTCGAGAGTGGTAGGTATGAGCAAGGTAATCGTCAAGCAGGTTCGAAGTGCGATCGGTCGTAATCCGGCCGTCAGAAGTACATTGAAGGCGATCGGTGTCGGTAGGATCGGCAAGAGCTGTGTGCTCACGCTGAACGACGCTGTCAAAGGCATGATCAAGCGGGTCGAGTACCTGCTCGAAGTCAAGCCGGTCAAGTAACGTAGTTGGTGGTGAGGACGGTTATGTCCAGTAAAGATATCAATCTCAGTTCATTGAAGCCGAACGTAGGCTCTCGCAAACTCCGCACCCGCGTAGGGCGTGGAGAGGGCTCCGGTCACGGAAAAACCTCGGGCAAGGGCGGTAAGGGTCAGACTGCTCGCACTGGAGGCGGTGTTCGTCCCGGCTTCGAGGGAGGTCAGATGCCTCTTTACCGCCGTCTTCCGAAGGTCGGGTTCGTATCTCGCAAGGGCACCCTGGGCGAGAACGTGTTCAACATCGTGCGCCTCTCGGCTCTGCAGCACTGTGATGATGGCGCTACGGTCGATATCGACACCATTCGCTCGCTGGGATACGCCAAGCGAACCAAGCGGGCCGGTGTAAAGGTGTTGTCGGATGCGGGTGAGTTCAGCAAGAAGCTGCACCTGAAGGTACACGCTATTTCGGCCGGTGCGCGGGCCAAGGTCGAAGCTGCTGGTGGAACCGTAGAAGTCATCTCGGCTCAGTAGATCGAGCATGAGGTCGACACAGGCGAGGGCATAGTCGCGTAGTTCGAGAGCCTCCCAGAGGTTCACGTGCTCCGGGTCATGCCCTCGAGTTTTTTTGAGTTTCGGAAGATCTACAGCTGCTGATGTGGTGGCTTTTCCGGCTCGTTGAATCATAGGTATAGTGCGGTAGTTGCACACAGTGCGGCGGTCGCAGCGATAGTATTCACTTTAAGTCGGAAAGAGGACTCGATGAACGGTCTCCTGCAGGTCTTTCAGATACCTGAACTCAAGAAGCGTTTGATGTTCACGATCGGAATGTTGGCGGTATACCGGTTCGGTGTATTCGTCTCGACTCCCGGGGTCGATGTATCTGCGATTCGCCGCATGTTCGAGGATAACGCAAATACTCTGTTCGGGCTGATAAATCTCCTCTCGGGAGGTGCTATCGAGCAGTTCTCCATATTCACTTTGGGAATATCCCCCTACATCACCGTTTCAATCATCATTCAACTCCTCTCTCCGAGTATTCCGTTCCTCGAGAACCTGAAGAAGGAGGGAGACGCGGGTCGCCGAGTGCTCACGCGTTACACACGACAGGGAACTATCCTACTAGCGCTCGTGCAGAGCTTCATGATCGCGCGTGCCTTAGAGGGCAGGGGTTTGGTTGCCGCACCGGGGCTCTCGTTTCAGATCATCACGATGCTGACCCTCACGGCAGGTACGGCCTTCGTAATGTGGCTCGGTGAGCAGATTACTGAGCGAGGGCTCGGTAACGGAACCAGTATCATCATCTTTGCTGGTATCGCAGCGCGCATGCCGCAGGTCTTCGGGTCGACTGTTGAACTCGCGCGCACCGGTGAAATATCCCCGTTTGCTATCCTCTTTCTGTTGTTCTTCTCACTGCTGACGATCTACACGATCATCTTCGTCGAACGTTCGCACCGTAAAATCCCCATTCAGTACCCGCGACGCATGGTCGGTAAGAGGATGACTCAAGCGCAAACACAGTACATGCCGCTCAAGGTCAATATGACTGGAGTGATTCCGCCGATATTTGCATCGGCTATCATGATGCTTCCCGCTACTATCATGACGGTTATTCCAGCTGCCAACCTCTCCTTCTTGGGGCAGCTGTTGACCCCTGGGCAGTGGGGCTACGAGCTGCTCTACGTGGGCTTGATAGTGCTCTTTAGCTTCTTCTACACCGCAGTTGTGTTCAACCCGGTTGAGGTTGCCGACAACCTTAAGAAAAATGGCGGATTCATTCCGCTCGTCCGTCCGGGTCCAGAGACTGCAGATTACCTCTACAGCGTGCTCAATCGACTCACGCTGTGGGGAGCAGTATACATCTCGGTGGTGTGTGTCGTTCCGCAGATGGTCTACTTCAGCATCGGAGCATCGCAGTTTGCTTACGTGTTCGGCGGTACTGCCGTACTGATCGTGGTGGGTGTGACGCTCGATACCGCTTCGCAGATCGAGTCGATGTTGCTGGCGAAAAACTACGAGAACTTCATGGCGCGTTCGTCCAAGGTGCGAGGAGGGATCGGTTCTATGAGCTACGCTCGTGGCCGACTTCTCCGTCGTTAGAGGGACGAGCTACGAAAGGAGGCCTTATCGTGCGATTGGTATTGTTGGGTCCACCGGGGGCGGGCAAGGGTACGCAGGCCGTTCTCATCTCGAAAAAATTCGCAATTCCGCATATCTCCACGGGTGAGATGCTTCGAGCGGCTGTAGCCTCTGGCTCTGAGCTTGGCCGGAGGGTCAAGTCGATCATGGATGCTGGAGAGCTGGTATCAGATGACGTGATTATGGAGGTCATAGCCGACCGCTTGCGCCAGCCTGATTGTAGCAGTGGCTTCCTCCTCGACGGTATTCCCCGCACACTGGTTCAAGCCGGGAAGCTCGATGTCATGCTTGGTAGACTCGATCTTCCGCTGCTGCATGTTGTCGACATCTCGGTACCCGAAGGGATCATCCTCGAGCGTATCAAGCAGAGAGGGGTGTCGTCGGGCGAGGCTAGGACCGATGACAATGCTGAGGTAGCCAAGAAACGGCTCGACGTATATTGGGCTCAAACTGCTCCACTTTCGGAGTACTATCGCAAAGGTGGGCTGCTCAGAGAGATTGATGGGGTAGGCTCGGTCGATGAGGTTTCTGGGCGGATCTATCGGGCTTTGGGGGTCTAGGGAAGTAAGAGTGCGTAACAAAAATGCTCCTCTGCTTCGGATGGCTGCAATCGGCAGCTC
>JBBAUR010000069.1:0-17946 GCA_040398075.1 Bdellovibrionota bacterium
AGTGGCTGCCGATTGCAGCCATCCGAAGCAGAGGAGCATTTTTGTTACGCACTCTTTAGCCACCTCTCCCTGAGACGATTATCGCGCCGGAAAGCTTTTGCTTACACGGATTGGTGCCATGCATGCTTTCTAAACTTTGCCTTTAAGGGCGTGTGACCACACTTCTTCGGGCACGTTCACGTGCACGTGCATGTTCACGTCCGGAAACGCCAATTCTACCCACTTGATTCACCGATGAGCCAAAACAATCTATTCCCCCGGGAAGTCTCATCGATTTACCGATTCCCCGCCCGGTTGGCTTCGAGATGCCTTCTGACTACGCGCCTCTCCCCCCAATCGACCGATCGCCGCCATATGCGCACGATCGCGGCTGACTACTTCACCCCCTTTTCTACCCGCTTCGCGGGCCTCTTCTGGTGTGAACTCATGGGCATGACCACGTTGATGTGCTATCTTGCCCCCTTTGCTGGCTATCTGGCGTTGCTTCTCTGCGTCCATCGACGCAAAACCACGACCTGATCTCTTATTATTTGCCATATCACCTCCGTATACGACGGTTCCTCTAATGGCTCTAGACCGTAACAGAGGGGCTGTCTCACCCGTATGATACGGGTTCGGTGGTACGGACTAAGGGATGTCAGAGAAGGAAAAGGGAAAGACTCCAGAACAAGCTAGATCGGTGGATACGGTATCATGTTCGGAGAGATGTGTTGGGGAAGCTATAGGTGGCAGCTGTATGTCGACAGCAGAGTAGGGGGAGAGGTCAGGACTGTGTTCACTATCCACGTGGAACGGAAGTCTGTACCAACAAGTGGGGTTGAATCAATGCACACGTACGGGCCTTGGACGTTTCAGCGCCGCTTGCTACCACCGGTCAACGAGCCGAAGATCCCACGCAGGATAGATTTACCCAACTGGTTTCCGACTGATCGAGCGGTGCTCACCACCATCGCTTCGAGTGGACTCTGGCGTGTGCGCTTTCCACCCCCACCAGTAAGGATGGTGGAGAGTATTGAACCTGAAGATGATTGGTCGTTCTTATCCTTCGAAACGGTTTGCTCTGCCCCTTCGACCTTCTTCGTGAGAATTTCGTAGGCCGACTCGCGATCGATGCTCTTCTCGTACACGCCGTGGACGAGCGAATTTTTGATTATCTCCGTGCGCTCTTCAGGGGTAATTGGACCCAGCCGACTCGAAGGGGGAGCTATGAGAGCTCGCTGAGCAACGGTCGGTGTTCCATGCTCGTCTAACAGCGATACGATAGCTTCTCCTATTGCGAGTTCTCCGATCGCCTCTTGGAGACTGATTGAACCGTCAGCACGGAATGTTTCCGCCGTTGCTTTGAGCGCTTTCTGGTCCTTGGCTGTGAACGCCCTGAGCGCGTGTTGCACCCGATTACCGAGCTGAGCGAGCACCGAATCCGCGATATCAAGGGGGCTCTGTGAGACGAAGTATACGCCGACACCTTTGGATCGGATGAGTCGAACGACCTGCTCGATCTTGTCGAGAAGGGCTTTGGGAGCCTCATCAAAGAGCAGGTGTGCTTCGTCGAAAAAGAACACCATCTTCGGTTTTGGAACGTCTCCGACCTCCGGTAGGCGCTCGAAAAGCTCGGAGAGCAGCCACAGCAGAAATGTCGAGTAGATGGCGGGCGACATCATGAGTTTATCTGCGCTGAGGATGTTGATCACCCCCCGACCTTTCTGATCGGTTTGAATCAGGTCGTCGATGTTGAGGGACGGTTCACCGAAAAATTTGTCACCACCAGCTTCCTGTAGTGAGAGAAGTGCACGCTGAATCGCTCCGATGCTGGCAGGCGAGACATTACCGTACTGCAGGGTGAGGTTCTTGGCATTTTCACCCACGTGCACCAACATCGCTTGCAGGTCTTTTAGGTCGAGCAGCAACATCCCTGCATCGTCCGCGACCTTGAATACGAGGTTGAGTACACCGGACTGTGTTTCGTTCAAGTTCAGTAAGCGACCGAGAAGAAAGGGTCCGACCTCAGATATGGTGGTTCGGACCGGATGTCCCTGCTCACCGAAGACGTCCCAAAAAACTACTGGGAAGGCAGAGGGCGCCCAGTCTTCTATCCCGAGGGATGCAAGTCTTTGGGAGATTTTGTCGTTCATCGCGCCGGGCTGGCTGAGGCCTGCCAGGTCACCTTTCACATCCGCCATGAAGACAGGAACTCCCATACGGCTGAAGCCTTCGGCGAGGACTCGTAGGGTGACGGTCTTTCCGGTGCCAGTGGCGCCGGCGATGAGCCCGTGGCGGTTTGCCATCCCAGGGACGAGGTGCACGGGTAAGGTTGGTCCTTTGCCTACGAGAAAAGAGGTCTCCATGTGCTGTTCCTTCCGAGGTTCTCTAACGTTCCGAGGAGGGTATAGCTCCAAATTGAGTTGGAGGCCAGAGCTGTCTGAAACGGTACTCGCTGGCTCTGTGTCCTTGTGAGATTCCCCTATTCAAGCGGTCGTAAGCTCCTGATTGCGGTAGCCACGTGGGGCAGAGTGCGAGCCAGGGGTAGTTTTTCAATCCGTAGTGTGCAGGCAGCCTTGAATGTGACCGAACGTGATCTCAATTGGTTTAATGAAAGGGGCTGATGAACGCGGCTGAAAGGATATACGAGGATTCGACCACCTTTTCGGAGACATCCTGGCTGCAGGCGCGGAACTACGCTGATGCGCTGGGTCGCCCGCCTGTATCCGTGGAATCTCTGATCAGGAGATTGTTGGCTGATGCAGAGGCAGACCCGTGGGAGCTCAGTGAGGTCGGTAGGTACTTTCTTGGTAGGTTCTTCAATAGCCGTTCTTTCCAGTCGCCGTATTTTCACGCAATCTCACTCTTCAAAAAGGAGAGGCTACAACCAGAGGATGAGCCCTTCACCACCAGAGACTTTCTGGAGTCCTTCTCTGGGGCCGAGCACGCAGTTCTAACAGGGATGGTTTTTTTGCACCGCATGGCCCGTCGAGGAGCAGACCGCGATAGTCTGGCTACTCTTGACGAGTGGTTGCAACGCGAGGTTAATCTCGGCTGGTACATCGGGAAAGCCTTGAAACCGGTCGGGACAGAGGCAGGCATGTTGGTTGGAAGCTTGCGGTGGATCGGCTTGCTTCCCTTTGCGAGACTTGATCCGAAGGGGCTCAACAAATACATAGCGCACTTGAAAGCGTCGAACCGGGCCGCTACGGATCCTGCATTCGAGTATGATCAGTGGTGCTGCACCTCACTACAGGTTGGCTTGCTGCTCTTACAACGGTTGGGATTCGGCATGGGCAAGCTCGTGCCTCTCATGCGGGCAATGACCACCCGTTCCGCGATTCCTTCGAAGGACCCGAGGGAGCTTTCATACAAAGTAGTCGAGGTGTGGATGCGTTACTTCCTCGAGGTACGTCAGACGCCCTCCATACCGCTGCAGCCCTCGTACTATCTGAATCAGGAGCGCATTGATCAGATTTCAGCTGAAGCTCTGATGAACTGTACGCCACGCATAACGAATTGGCTCTCGGCACATCACTCGTTCCTCACCCCAAAGACGGCCCCACAACTTTTCTGCGATCACCTGTCAAAGGCCTCCACTGGCATTGAAAAGGACGACGATTGTGGCGATACGCTGAGTAACTCGCCGCAATCCGCGGTCCTACCTGAAGCACTGAAGCAACCGCCAGTCGATACTTCCGGAAGTGGCGCAGTTGACGTTGAGAGTATCGTGTCTTCGATACCCGAGACGCTCACACAGGAAGAAGCGGCTATTCTCAGCGAGCTCGATGACGATCCTGCGGCCACCTAGAGAAGTTCCCCTACGCACTCCTTCGCCTCGTTGCCCTAGGCTAACCTCATACCCGGCCTGCAAACGAGGGCTCCCCGAAAGCTTTCTGTCTCAGACTTTCCAAGTGAAGCTTAACTTCGTCCGGCAAGCTGGTACCACCGCTACCGGTAAACTCCTCGGTTATCATGTCGCGGTAGACACGATAGGCGCGCTGGGCATCTTTGGTTCCGGGGAACTCGTTTATGCACTGCTCGAAGTACATCCCGCCCCAGCTTTCTGCAAAGTAACCGGGTAGCGAGCTGTACGCGAACCCGAGCAGATACAGCCCGTGGCGACGCTGTTCGGGGGTAACAACCTCGTTTTCGAGCACATCGTGTATCATCGCCGTTCCACGTAGGAGCGAGACGTCATCTTGGTAGTACTCGAGGCCGCGGGCAGCACCGCTCACGATAAGTTTTTCTCCGACAGCAAGGGAGCCCTTATCGGCAGGCGCTTTGCCGTCACGCCACCTCTCGAGGCTCTCTATCCAACCGTGAACCTCGTGCGCGTCCTCTTCGGGGAGCTTGGATGTGGCGAGCACGTCTTTGAAGAGCGCAATACCCTCGTTGGGGCTCTTGTTTATTCGCGTGACGACGATCAAGAGGCTACGCAGAGCTTCGTCGTAGGAGAATCTGAAATTCGGATCCTTCAGAACTTGCAGCAGCGCTTCCTGAGCTTGGGGGAACTGCCGTGTCGCCAAGAGAAATCGCGCTCGTTCGAGGCTGTTCAGGGATGGGTCGATGGCGCCCTGGTTGGAATAGGTGGTCGAAACCTTATACGTGGCGTGGCACGCAAAGCAATTCGAGGGTATCCCTTGCGCTCGCCACCACGAGTACGAGACCTTACCCTCGGAGAACCGCCGCGTTGAGTCGTCGAGGAGGTCGCTCATGAGGGTGAGATTTTCCTTGAAGCCCGGCACGTTTTGATACCGGCTAGGGATACTTTCAAGTGAATGAAAGTTCGTTCGCAGGCTTTGGAGAAGGGCGCCTACTTTCTTTTTGTTGGACGGATCAGAGAACAGCTCCTGGTCCGCGATGAAGGGCTGCAGCTCGCGCAGAGGTTTCAGGAGCGCATGCATACCCTGCTTGACCTCTTGGGCCCTAACGAGCTGGGTCGTGAAGAGGAAGGAGCCTAGAGCAGCGATGACAAGTAAGAGAGAGGTTTGTTTCATAGCGTGTTTCGAACGAAGTCTACGAGCTGTTTGTTGAGCTACGGTTATACCATTCATACCGCACAGTTGAGTGATGAGCACCATATCTTGTGGCAAGAAAGGGTAGGCCCAATGTATGGTAGCGGGGGTAGAAAGCTCCAAACGGTGACACGAACCGCGGAGAATGGTACGGTCCAGGCTCTGGATTGAGGGACGGGTTTCAGGAAAAAGGGCCTAGTTTTCGGGGGGTACGGATGTCTACGGAGAGTATGTCGAAGCAGTTCGATCATCTAGAGGCAGAGCAACGTATATATCGATTCTGGGAGGAGTTGGACCTCTTCCACGGCCAGGTCGATCGGTCCAAGAAGCCCTTCTGCGTGGTGATACCGCCCCCGAATGTGACCGGGATCCTCCATATGGGTCACGTTCTCGATAATATCCCGCAAGATGTCATGACACGTTGGCACCGGATGAGGGGGTTCGCTGCAGTGTGGATCCCAGGTACTGACCATGCGGGGATCGCTACCCAGAGTGTGGTCAAGCGGCAGCTCGAGAAGGAAGGCATCAAGATGCACGACCTGGGGAGGGAGGAGTTCCTCAAGCGGGTCTGGCAATTCAAGGAGAAGCACGGCGACATCATCATTCAGCAGCTCAAGCGGCTCGGCTGCTCGTGCGATTGGAAGCGTGAGCGCTTCACAATGGACGAAGGGTTGGCGAAAGCAGTCCTGACGGCCTTCGTACAGCTCTACGATCGCGGCCTCATCTATCGCGGGAAGCGCATGGTGAATTGGTGTACTGTGTGTGGTACAGCCTTGTCGGATGATGAGGTCGAGCACAGCACCCATGCGAGCCATCTGTGGCATATGCGATATCCGTTGCTCGACAAGGACGGAAAACCTACGAACGAATTTGTGGTTGTAGCGACTACGAGACCTGAAACGATGCTCGGTGATACCGGCGTTGCGGTGCATCCGGATGACGAACGTTACAAGGCGGTCGTTGGTCGGCAGGTCATGCTGCCCATTCAGAATCGCCTGATCCCGATCATTGCAGATTCCTTCGTAGATCCCGCATTCGGGACAGGAGTCGTAAAGCTCACGCCTGCTCACGATCCGAACGATTATACAGCAAGTCTCCAGCATGGACTGCCACTCGAGGTTGTCATCGGAGATAACGGAAAGATGACAGCGGCTGCAGGCTCGGCCTACGAGGGGCTCGATCGCTACGAGGCCCGTAAGAGGGTGGTTGCAGATCTCGAGGCTCTCGAGCTGATGGAGAAGATAGACAAGCACTCACACGCAGTTGGTGAGTGTTATAGGTGCAAGAGCGTCTTAGAGCCGAAGGTCTCCGATCAGTGGTTCGTCAAGATGCGCCCCCTCGCGGAGAAAGCAAAGCAGGTAGTAAACGATGGTCGGCTGACGATTGTGCCTGAATCCGAGAAGCACGATTACTTCCACTGGATGGACTCCATTCAGGATTGGTGTATATCGCGGCAGCTGTGGTGGGGACACCGAATCCCGGTCTATTACTGTCAGAGCTGTCCTCACATCATGGCAGCAGTAGAGGCACCGAAACGGTGTGAGAAGTGTGGCGGCGCATCGTTCAAGCAGGACGATGATGTTCTCGATACGTGGTTCTCCGCTCAGCTGTGGCCGTTTTCTACCCTCGGGTGGCCAGAAAAGACAGACGAATTGGACTTTTGGTTCCCCAACACGTGGTTGATGTCCGGTCGGGACATCCTCTTTTTCTGGGATGCGCGCATGATCATGTCTGCGCTCGAGCTTCTCGGTGACATACCGTTCAGAACTCTCGTATTGCACGGGCTGGTCCGCGATGCGCAGGGGCGAAAACTCTCCAAGTCGCTCGGCAATTCACCTGATCCACTCGACCTGTTTGAGAAATACGGTACGGACGCAGTGCGTGTGGCGATAGCGCTCAATTACCCGATGGGACGGCAGGATACCCGTCTGAGTGAAGAGATCTTCAAGAACGGGCAGGGATTGGTGATCAAGTTATGGAATGCCACCAAGCTGTTCCTGGGGAATCTCGGTGAAGAGGTGCTCGCGTTCGATTCGCGAGCCATGCAACTCACTGCGCTCGAGGATCGCTGGGTTGTGTCCCGACTCGGAGAAGCAGTTCGTGCCCATGATTCGTACCTTCAAAAGAACGACATCGTGCATGCGTGTGGCGCTGTAAACAGCTTCTTCTGGGACGACTACTGCGACTGGTACCTCGAGATCGTCAAGCCGCGTCTGTGGGGAGAGGGGGAGTCCAAGCGTACGGCCCTGGCAGTGGCAGCTCTTTGCGAGCGGACGCTGCTCAAGCTCCTACATCCGTACATGCCGTTTGTCACCGAGGAGCTTTGGCAAGTTCTCGAGACCCGTGGAGTTGTGGATAAGGCAGACCTCAGTGACCAACGTTCCATCTGTGTTGCTGCGTGGCCAGACGCAGCGCTTCTCGCAAAGGATCCTGCGGCCGAATCGCAGATTGATCTGATGACCTCGTTGGTGAGGGGTATTAGGGATATTCGTCAGAACTTGAACATCTCTGCCAAGGCTCCGCTGAAGGTGCGCGTGTTGTTTCTCAATGATATCGCGCGCGGAAACTTCGAGCCGGTGCGTTCGGTCGCGCAATCGATCGGTGCCGTAGAAGCATTTTTAGACCACGAGGGGGAGGGGATCCCTGCGGGTCATGTGCCTCTGAAATTCAACGGAGGAATCGGATACGTTCAGGTACCGGCTGAAGTTGACGTAAAAGAGATCACGGCGAAGCTCTTAGTGAGAATCGAGAAACTCGAAAAGCAGTTAGCAGGTGTCGAGAGAAACTTGGCCAATTCCGAATTCGTTGCTAACGCCCCGGCTGCGTTGGTCGAGGAGACCCAAGACAAAGCAAGTGAGCTTCGTGAATCGATCGCCAGGCTTAATCAGTTCATTAAGTCTTTACGGTAAACAGTGAGGAGACCGACATGACTACAGAGAAAGTAAAGATAACTATCAAGAATAACGGTCCGCTCCGTGTAGAGGGTGGCGCATTCGAGATATGTGACGCCACCGGAAAGACGTTCGACCTCGGTGGTCGTACGGCTGTTTCTATCTGTCGCTGTGGGCATTCGCAGAAGCAGCCGTTCTGCGACGGCTCACACGGGCAGTGTGGCTTCTGTTCGGAGGTGGCCGCATATGATTTACCCCCAAAGGCTTGAAAGTACGTGTATAACTAGAACTGGTCTCAAAAGTATCTTCTGCTGCGGTTGACGATATGCGGGCTGCGACTTCGTCAAACTTCGCGAAAAAATCCTTGAGTGTATCTCAGTGGATACACCTCCGGTTTTTTCGCTTGTTTTCCTCGTCTCGACTCTCGCCAACCTCGCTACGAAGCTACTTTTGAGACCAGTTCTAGTCTTTCTTGAGTTGTACTGGAAGTCGCGCTAAACTGTCGAACAGGTGCTGGAAATGGCTTATGACATTACCAGCCTGAACCGGCGTCTCTCGCACTTCTCTCGCGAGTCCTTGGAGATATAGTAGGCAGCGCTTACAAGAGTAGTGCTGACGCTCCGACGCTCTCTGTTTTTTCTCAACCTGGGCTCACTTCCTAGAGTCTTGTCGCAGTAGTACATATAGTAGTTCTCGGGGCACTCCGTGTATTTGAGGGCTCCCAGAGCGGATTTCCGTTCTGTTCTTTGACATCAGCATCTCGTGGTTGAACCTTCGAGGGGCTTCATATACCGGGCAGATACAATTCCACCTGGTTCCTCTTTCGTACCGATGCAAAATCGGCAGAAAAGAGGATCAGGAGGGAAGAGAGCTTGAAAGGTTGTAGGACCTTCATTTGAGAGAATCTAATACGATCTGTGTGCGCTCCCTCGTTTGCCTCGTGGGCGAATCAGGGAGCGCATACTGGATGCGTACGGGTTTTCTCAGGAGGTAAAAAATGGTTACAGAAGATGAAATCTTTGATGAGGTGGTTACGGAAAAGGTCAAGGAATTTCTCCAAACCGAAAATTGGAAGAAATTCCGCTGTTGGATGGAGGAGCAGGTTGAAAAAGATCAACCAACCCTGCTTCACACAAATCCTCCGAACAAGATTTATGATTTGGAGGATGGAACATTTAACCTGGTGCTGACCGAAAAGCTGGTCGCTCTTTCGAAAGAGCAATGCAGCGCTCAGGCTGCTGGATTGTGGGCCTTCAAGATCGACTCCGAGGGGTCTTTTAGGGAAGTTCTAAGTATCGTAGGAAACAAGAAGGGGAACGACAGGCTGGAAGCCTCCATGGCCTTCTATAACGAAGGTGTGGACGGGTTTTTGTCAAACAGCAAAATTTGGCAATCGCTCGCCCAAACATACGGCACGATGGAGACTGTTGAAAACCCCTTTTACCGAGGGGTATGCCTAGAAATCCTAAACTTTTTTCAAGAAAAGGGATGGATCTAATTTCATAATCCATCAAAGGAGGTTAGGACGAGATACAACAGCTCTCTCCCCCTGACCTCCGCCAAAAGTCCTCTTCTGGTGTCTGGTCGACCGAGAGCTTACGAAAGCTGAGCGGCGTCGATTGAAACGCGAGAAAATGCAGACATGTGCCCACAGCCATCTCGAGAGGCTGATACTTATGGGTGCTTGGCTGTGATCTTTGCAAGTTCTCCTTCAAGGGTAACTACATACAGTTCACCATCGAGATCCTCACCGAATGATGTAATATGCCGATTCGTCTTGAAGAACAGGTCGCGTTTCCATGCGCCGTCTTGTTCAGTGAGCAACCAGATAGTTCCAGAACCATAATCGCCGAATACATATCGTCCAAAGAGTTCCGGGATTTTTTTTCCGCGATATACGAAGCCCCCTGTAATGCTAGTTCCCTCGTCACGGGAGTATTCAGCGATTGGCGGAGTGAATTTTGATACGTCGCACGGTGGATTGAAGCAAGCTGTCCCTTCGAAGATGTTCCATCCGTAGTTTTTGCCCCGCTCGACGATATCGATCTCCTCGCGCGAGTTCTGACCGACATCTCCGACGAAGAGTCTTCCAGTAGCTCGATCGAAGGAGAACCTCCATGGATTTCGAAAGCCGAGCGCCCATATTTCAGCCAATGTGTGGTTCCCTGGAGGAATCGGATTGTCACTGGGCACCCTGTAAGCTCCGTAGCCCGACACATCGATACGGAGGATCTTACCGAGCATGGAGCGCTTGTTCTGCGCATTACCCGAAAGATCCCCCTGTCCGCCTCCGTCGCCGAGCCCTATGTAGAGATAGCCGTCCGGTCCGAACGCGAGCTGACCTCCGTTGTGATTCGCAGCGGGTTGTACGACCTTGAGCACGACGGAGAGCGACTCGGCATCGAGGCGATCGGCTGGTTCAGCCCGGAAAGTTCCGATGATCGAATCACCTTGGCGGTCGGTAAAGTAGGCAAAAACCCGGTTGTCGCTCGGATAGGTCGGAGCAAAGGCGAGCCCCAAGAGCCCCTGTTCAGTTCCGGTGCTGATGAGATCCTCGATATCGAGAAATGCAGAGCGTCGAACTTTACCATCGACAAATATTTTCACCAATCCGCCCTTCTCGATGATGTATATACGATCACTCTGTCCAGGAGCGACTGCTAACCCTACAGGTTGATCCAGGCCGTACACTATGGGTTCAAGTCGGAATTCCGTGCTAGAGAGCGAGGATTTCTCCTGGGCCTGTAGAGACAGCACGAGCGTGAGGAAGGCAATGCTCACCAGCGCGAGTCTCACAACCCAGTGAAAGGTGTGCTCGGTGCTCCTAGGCTCCTTTGAGTACGCCCGATATGGCCTCGCAGATGTAATCAACGTTACCCTCGTTTATAGCGGCGACACATATTCTTCCGCTTTCGATTGCGTAGATATGATACCGGTCCCTCAGTGAACGAACTGCTTCGGCTGAGAGTCCGGAATACGAAAACATTCCGCGTTGTTTCAGGATGAACGAGAAATCTCGATCTGGGACGGTAGTCGCCAATTTCGCGCAGAAGAGGTGGCGCATCGAGTGAATGCGATCCCGCATCTCACCGAGCTCACGTTCCCACAGCGCTTTGAGCTCTGGTGAGTTGAGTACGATTGAGATCAGCTGTGCTCCGTACGACGGAGGGCTCGAATAAATCGAGCGCACGATCCTCTTAAGTTGCGTCAAAACCGCTGCAGCTTCGTGAGACGAGCCAGTGACAACTGAAAGCGCTCCGCACCGCTCGCGGTACATCGAAAACGATTTGGCGTATGAGTTCGAGACGATGAAGGTAAGGCCTTTGTCGACGAACATCCGAATTGGTGCGGAATCCTCTTGGAGACCTTCCGCGAAACCTTGGTACGCGAAATCGAGAAATGCAAGGAGTTCCCGCTCGGCACAGATCTCTACGACCTCTCGCCAGGTATCGAGATCCAGATCGACTCCGGTCGGGTTGTGACAACATGTGTGAAGTAGAACAGCGCTGCGAGTGGGTATCTTTCGTAAGGTTTCCAACATCTCCGTCTTTCTGAGACCCGAAGTGGAGGGGTCGTAGTACGGGTATGTTTCGACCTTGATACCAGCAGCCTCGAAGACGACTCGGTGGTTCTCCCAGCTCGGGTCACTGATGTAGATCGTCGGGTTGGGCAAGAAACGGTGGATGAGGTCGGCTCCGAGTTTTAGAGCACCGCTGCCACCTACAGATTGAACAGTTACGGCCCGTTTCTCGGCGATGACTGGTGAGTCTTTTCCGAACAAGAGCGCCTGAGTTGCGGAGTTGTACTGCGCTAGGCCATCAATCGGGAGGTAGGTCTTCGTATCTTCGGTCTCGAGCCACTGCTTTGCGGCGTGTTTGATAGCCTCGAGCACGGGGATCTTGCCGGTACCATCCTGATAAACACCGACCCCGAGATTCACCTTTTTCGGGGCGGGATCGTTTCTGAAGGCCTCGGTCACACCGAGGATGACATCGGGAGCTGCTGCGGGGATATTCTCGAAAAACGACTTACTCATAAAATCCAACCAAAAAACGGACACGCTGTTACGCTACCATACGAATTCTTTCCGAGCCACCTGTTGGGAGTAATGGATTCAGAACAAGCAGAGGGCAGCTTCTTGGACAATCAAAGCAAAAGTAGCGCTAAGGAGAAGCAGCGGGCCGAGATTTATACGCCTCAATCAGCGCGTGATTGCCCACGCCTGGATGGCATTCGACCAAGCGCTCAAACAGCTCTGCGGTGGTGGAAGTGCCGGGAAGATCGCATAACGGGAGTGCCTCGCCGAGAGCTATTTTGAGATCCTTGAGCATATGGCTGGCCGCAAAACCCGGTGCGAGATCCCCTCTGAGGATCCGCGGCGCGTAATTCGACAACGCCCAGGAGCCAGCGGCGCCCCCTTGTAGGATATCGAGCGTCTTTGTGACGTCGAGCCCCTGCGCTTGCGCAAAATGCAGGGCCTCGGTCATGGCTACTATTCCGAGGGCCACAGCTATCTGATTCACAGCTTTGGTCCTTTGGCCCGCGCCGGCAGAACCGACGTGCACTATCTTGGTGCCGATACACTCGAGGATCGGCCGAGCTTTTGCTACGGCTTCGTTCAATCCCCCGCACATTACAGTGAGTGTGGCGTTGCGCGCCCCAACGTCTCCTCCGGTCACCGGGGAATCACAGAAATCCATACCGGCCTCTGCGCAGCGAACGCTTGCTTCAACAGCTTCGCGCGGAGAGGTGGTCGTCGTATCGATAATCAACGAGCCTGGAGAGAGGAGCGAGAGTAGCTGTGGCTTTCCCCACAGGAGATCATGGAGCGCAGGTCCATCGCTTACAGACACGAGCACCGTAGAGGTCTGCGCAGCTAATTCAGCAGGAGATGCGACGGGAGTAATTCCCTGCACAGCGAGTTCTGCGACTTTACTCGGTGTTCGCGAGTATCCAAAGACGGTGTACCCTTTGAGAGCGAGGTTCCGAGCCATACTGGCCCCCATGACCCCGAAACCGATTACTCCAACCGTTTTATGAGAATCTTGCATAGCGACACCCTGGGTAGACGAGTGAGGGGAGACCTCGAGTTCGAGGCGCTACGAGCCTCGCTTACCTGCGGTAGAATTCCCCCTAAAATTAGCACTTTTTGACCCACTGGTGCGGTTACCTGCGCCTACGCAGAGGTACCCACACGGCGAGACTTTGCTTTCCAGTCGGAAAGATAGTCACCCAACCAGAGGATACAGGTCAAGGAACGTGGGAGATTTAGGCTTACAGAAGGCTCAAGGTGTACTACTCTTGGTACTTTTGGGCGTAAACTATGTCGACTCCATTGGTCTCAATCATCATTCCGGTTTTCAATCAGTGGCGTTATACCGCCGAGTGTCTCGAAGCTCTCCGGGTACACACGAGCTCAACTATTCCGTTCGAGGTTGTGGTGGTCGACAATGCTTCGACAGACGAGACCGTCAGAGGTTTGCGTGAATGGCAGGCTCAGTGGCCACTGGTGAGGGTGGAAACGCTTGAAAAAAATACTGGGTTCTCACCCGCCTGCAATCACGGAGCCCAGGTCAGCCGTGGAGAGTATCTGCTGTTTCTCAATAACGACACGATCCCTCAGCCTGGATGGCTCGAACCGCTTATCGACGAGCTCAGACAACCAGGTGTCGGGATCGTTGGTCCCAAACTCGTCTATCCTGATGGTAAAAGTATCAACCACGCCGGGTATGTGTTCGGGCTTGGTTATTTTTACGGCATATATCACGAGCATGGGCCCACAGCTCCCGAGGTGAACAAGAAGCGCGACTACCAGGCACTCCTAGGGGCTTGTATCCTGATGTCGCGAGACCGGTTCTTCTCGCTCGGAGCGTTCTCACTCGACGGGCTCGAGGATATTGATCTCTGCCTCAAAGCCGGTAGTGCAGGCTTCAGTAGTCGCTATGTGCCTGCATCTACCGTGTATCACCACGGTTCGGTGACCCTGACCAACAGCGTACCGGGGACCTTTCCGATCACCTCTCAGATGCAGTTCAATCAACGTTGGGAGGGCTTGGCAATCGCTTGGGATGACTACCGCTGGTATCTCGAAGATGGTGTCTGGCCGGGACCGCCGGAGGACTCCTCGGAAACCACCTCTTCGGAGAGAGCAAAACGCTCGATGAGCGAGCTGATGGAGGCATATAAGCTTCGACAACAAGGCGAGTTCGAAGCTGCTCTACAGAGGGTTGCTGCAGCGTTCTCACACTGGCCGCGGAATCCGATGGCTCTCCTGCTTCGGTGCAAGCTCCTCGAGCTTACCGGACGTATGTCCCAGGTACGCGAAGAGATCCTTCGTTTTGGGGATTTCTCCTTCTGTCGTGGGCCGGTGTTGATGGAGTTGGTACAGCTCGCTGAGCAGCTGGTGTAGAGCTCCTTATTACCGGGCCATCTCCGTGAGCGATCTGATATCGATGTTCAGTATCCGTAGAACACAGAGCTGTGCGACTACAATGAGCAGAAGAACGAACTGAAACGAGGCTCTACGGCTCTTGTGTTTGAATACATGGATCCCCAAGAGTGTGCCCGCGGAGCCACCTACAAGAGCGATGACGAAAAAAACGACCTCAGGGGTGCGTAACGAACCGGAGCGTGCCAATGATTTATCGAGCCCGATCAAAAATACGGCACCCGCGTTGAGCGCCAGAAATATACAGGTAAAAACCGACAGCTGGGGATACCACCACAGGAGGATGGCAACAAGGATCACGAAGCTACCGCCCAGTGTCGAAAAGAAAACGTATGGGTTGGTACCCTGCAGCGCGACAATTTCTATCTGAGTGAGCTTGGGACCTTTCGGTGCTTGAATAATGACGCCCTTGAGGATGCTACCAACTTGGAGTCGCGAGATGTCCCCAGGCACATCGGCACATGTAAAGTAGATACTCTCGGGACTATCTTCGATACGCACGAATCCATAGCTCCTTCCTGCGTCGATACTCGAAACGGTTCCGGAGATTTTCGATGAATTCATGTCGGATTGTATGGTGTCGGTAAAGACTATTGCCGCCACTCATCTATGAGGGTGGCTATCAGGCCGGTCCAACCTGTTTGGTGAGAAGCCCCAAGTCCACTGCCGTCGTCGCCGTGAAAATATTCGTAAAACAGGATGTAGTCGCGCCAGAGTGGATCCTCTTGGAATTTCTTGGACGCGCCGTGCACCGGCCTGCGGCCAGACTCGTCGCGAGTGAAGATACGAATCATGCGCTCTGCGAGATCCTTGGCGAGCTCCTGAAAGTTTACGACTCTCCCGTCTGCCAGGGTAATCATGAACTCAGGCCCGTAGGCCTTGTGCAGCTTCTTGAGCGACTCGATGACGAGAAACGAGGTCGGGAACCAGACCGGTCCACGCCAATTCGAATTCCCACCTTTTAGTTTACATTCTGATTCCGCCGGCTCATATCGGAGTTCGAACGAATCCATTCGAAAGGGGTTATCCAGATGTATCTTTGAGAGGCTACGCACTCCAAAATCGGAGAGGAACTCACGGGGATCAAAGACGCGCTCCAAGAGCCGTAGTAGCTGATGCTGATCGAATACAGCCAGCACGTGTGCTTCGCCAGTGCTACGAGTCACGGGATAGCAGCAGCTCTGTACGAGGTCTTGCCGGTTGTTTAGGAACCACGCAAATCGCCTGCGGAAGTCGGTAAAGGGCTCGAGCCAAGCCTTTTCGAGACGCTCGACAGCGTACAGTGGGATGATGCCAACGAGCGAGCGCACGCTAAGTTGTTTGTATGAGCCATCTGGGAAGCGTACGATGTCATGGAAGAATCCGTCCTCTTCGTCCCAAAGCGATACGTGCCTTCCGGCCATATTCTTCATTGCAGCCCCGACGTATACGTAGTGCTGGAAGAACTTGGTCGCGAGGGCTTCGTACGTCGGATTCTCTTTCGCAAGCTCTAGCGCAATACGCATCAAAACGAGACAGAACATCCCCATCCATCCGGTTGCATCCGCTTGTTCGATCTTGATTCCTTCACCGAGGCGCTGACTGCGGTCAACGACCGTAATGTTGTCGAGTCCAAGGAAGCCACCTTCGAAGATATTGTTACCCTCTGAGTCGACTTTGTTGATCCACCAGGTGAAGTTGATGAGCAGCTTGTGAAAACATCTCTCGAGAAAATCCCTATCGCCCTGACCGGTTCGAATTCGCTCCATGTTGAAGAGGCGCCATACCGCCCATGCGTGAACGGGTGGATTGAGATCCGAAAACTCCCACTCGTACGCGGGGATCTGACCGTTTGGGTGAAGAAACTGTTCGAAGAGCAGGTACCACAACTGCTTCTTCGCAAAGTCCATGTCGACGAGCCCCAGTGCAATCGTGTGGAACGCCAGATCCCAGGCTGCGAACCAGGGATATTCCCACTTGTCTGGCATCGAAAGGATCCTCATCGAGTTGAGGTGCTTCCACGAGTGGTTGCGATTCCCTGCTCGATGCGAAGGTGGTTTCACGGGGTGATCGTCTCCGTGAACCCACTTGTTTACGTCGAAGTAGTAGAATTGCTTCGACCACAACATCCCTGCCAGAGCTTGACGTTGAACGCGCTTTTCGTCCTCACTTGCCTTGGGGGGATGTACGGTTGCGTAAAATTCGTCAGCCTCTCGGCGTCTGTCGGCCAGGCAGCGAGCACCTTCAGTCAGCACATTCGAGCTAGTTTGCGGACCGAGATACAACGTGATACTCGCACTCTCGCCCGGCTCGATCTGAAGGAGGTAGTGAAGACAAGCCTTGGAGCCCTCGAGGGAGGGATTGACCGCAGCTTCCCCAGCGATAATGTGCCGATGGAAAGCATCTTTTACATACGGCGATGAATTTGGGGTCCCATACAGCTTTTCGTTGTTAGTTTCATTTTCCGTAAAGAGCGCTGTTCCGCCCGCAGGTCCCATCAGGTGTGTGGTGCCGAGGGAATAGTCATGCGGAAGTGATCGCGTATGACCGTGCTGAGCCTCCCTTGTTTCGAGTACTATTCCTGAGGGTGAGGCGCCTTTGAGTTTGATACGAGGGCGGGGGAGAGGTCTTTCCCCCCAAGACCAGGTGTTTCTGAACAAGAGCTGCGGGAGTAAGTGAATCTCTGCCGAGTCGGGTCCCCGGTTGTGTGCCGTTATTGTGATGAAGGTCGCATCCGGGGAGCTCTTGGCAAACTCTACGAAGACATCGAAGTACCTGTCTTCGGCAAATACACCGGTGTCGAGAAGTTCGTACTCTGGGCCTGAGCCGTTCCGCTTGCGATTCTCTTCAATCAATTGCTGGTACGGAAACGCAGCTTGCGGGTACTTGTACAGATACCGCATGTAGCTGTGCGTGGGTGTGCTGTCGAGATAGAAGTAGTATTCTTTGACGTCTTCGCCGTGGTTACCTTCCGACGGCACAACTCCGAATGCCCGCTCCTTGAGGATCGCATCCTTCCCGTTCCAGAGCGCCAACGAAAACGAGAGAAGTTGATACCGATCGCAGTACCCCGCCAAACCGTCCTCTCCCCACCGGTACGCTCTACTTCGCGCCATATCATGAGTGAGGTAGCTCCAGGCATCGCCGTTGGGGCTGTAATCTTCGCGGACGGTTCCCCATGAGCGCTCGCTGACGTAGGGGCCCCAGCGCTTCCAATAAGCGCTTCCATCCAGTTCACCTTGGAGACGGAGCTGTTCGGCTGTACAGGTCATGTCAGTAATTGCGCGGAAACTGTCGTCATCATCAGCTCGACATCGTATGTGCCGAATTGCTCGTCCCCTTTTATCACAACCTACAGTGGCCGACATCGTTTCGTCAGAAAATAATGTTCCGGAAGTCCGCCCTCAATCGCATTCAGGCGACGATTGACGCTAGTTACCTGAGTAACGCGTCATTTTCAGGCCAACTTACGCTCCCACTGAAAACGGCGTTGTAGCAATTTCGACCCAGCTTTTCAAAGGTGCTTCCGACTGTCGGGTGGGTAGTAACGAGCACTGAGAGAGCATAACCTCTTGTTGGGTCTTCGCGGAATCGAGTGGGTAGAAATCGGTCTGATAATGACGTGAACATG
>JBBAUR010000070.1:0-17927 GCA_040398075.1 Bdellovibrionota bacterium
GCTCGCCCTGCTATTGCGAGTGATTTTTTTCAAAAATCACTCGCGCAGGGTTTAATATCGACGCACTAAGCCCTTCACGACAGCTTGTCTGCGCGCCTCCGTGAGCACTGATCCAACACAGGTCGCCACGTTCAAACTCTCGATGGGCCCAAGGCGTGGAACCGTGACTTTGAGATCCGAGAGCGCCAACATCGCTTCGGAAACACCGCTTCCTTCAGCGCCGAAGACGACAACTACTTTATCGGGCCAGCTGATCCCGTACAGGCTTCGTGCTTCGTGTGGAGTAGTCGACACAACCGCAAACCCCGCTTCCTTGAGATACTCTACGATAGCACGCGCATCACGTACGATTGATAGCTGCACGTGCTCGGCTGCCCCTTCCGCAATCCGGCACGCCGCACCCGAAAGAGTGCTCATAACCTCGGACCGCACAATGACTCCCGTGACACCGAAGAAGCAGCAGGTCCGCAGTATAGCCCCAACGTTGTGCGGATTCTCGACCCCTTCCAGGAGTACGATGACTCCGCGTTGAATATCCGCAACACGCCCTACGAACTCAGCTGCCTTGAAGATCTTGACCGGCTTGGCCTCGATACACACCCCTTCGTGATGCTCGGTGCCAGCGACTCGCGCCAACTCGTCATCCTCGATAAGCTTGGTTGGTATATCGCGTTTGGCACACCACGCGAGGAGTCGTGCGAAGGTTTCTCGTTGTTCAGGTGCGACGAAGAGTCGTCGTATCTCGTTTCGACGCAACTCTGCTATCGTCAAGCACGATTGGACTCCGATGAATTTGACGATCTCTTCACCGGCTCGAGCTGGATGCGGTCGTCTAACCTCTCGCTCGTCGCGAGGCTTCGTGGTACTCGTTTGGGAGCGGGGTGATTTAGTAGGTCTCCCCTGACGGTGTGGTGGACGTGGTGCCATGGCTTTCGAAGCAACAATGCATATCTGTATAACTCGCGACGGCCAGGAAGACTATGCTGTGCGCGAGCTCTCCGAGCTCCCGACCGCCTCGCCGACAGAGTGTACACGGCTCACCCCCGGAGTGGTAGGGCTCTCCGGAGTACCTCTCGATGCGTTGTACGGATTCCCGCTCTTCTTTACTCGTCAAATTCTACCCCAGGTAACGCACATAGAAGCTTCCTCTATTCGGCTGTGGGCTCAGACCGTTACGCAACACCTGATTGACACCCTCGATGATGCGGCCACGACGTGGTCTTTCCAAGCGTTCGAACCTCGCAGCGCCGAAACCGGCGAACAATACGCTCGACAGCGCCTCATCAGCGAAGAGGTTTTTGCCCTCTTGAAACAGAAGCGCCGCTCACTCCTGCGCAAACACGTCGAGAGAGCTGCGCGTGATACTACGTTCGTGCAGGTTGTTACGCTCTCAGCCGACCGCGGCTTCATAAGTATTACACCCCCTCAGGTTCGATTCAGGCTCGGAAGCGCTCTCGTCCCGTACCTCGCTGGCTACATCTCTGTCCCAGACGATGCCGCCCCTCCTTCACGTGCCTTCAAGAAGCTCTGCGAGGCTCGTGAGCTCTTCGACCTGCACTTCACAAAGGGACAAACCTGCGTGGATCTCGGTGCTGCTCCTGGTGGGTGGACCCACGTCGTGCTCGCATATGGCTGTAGCGTCACCGCCGTTGACCGCTCGCCACTCGATAGCCGACTCATGCGAAACAAGCTGGTCTCTTTTGTCAAAGGCAATGCGCTGACGTGGCTACCGGAGAATGCAACCGACTGGCTGTTGTGCGATGTCATTACCACCCCTGACCGAACGCTGGAGCTACTCTCCACCTGGCTTACTCGTAAACTGTGCCGAAACCTGTGTGTGACGATCAAGTTCAAAGGAGAGCCGGACTTTGCAAGCCTGACGCGGGTCAGGGAGCTCCTCGCGCGACACTGCGCGTGGTGGGACGGAAAGCAGCTCACTCACAACAAGAATGAACTGACGGTAGTTGGCCGGGTGCAGTGATCTACCAGTCCCTCCTGATCTCGAACAGCACGGCCTTTCGGGATGGATCGTAGCGAAGCCGTCCTGTGTCGATCAGGGTAAGATGTGGTGCAACAACAGTTTGGTCATTCGGCTCGAGGTGGAATTCCACGAGCTTGGCCCCCTTTGGTTTCTGAGTGAAATGATAGCCGTCCTGGTCGCTGCGGACGCTAAATTTTACGGTGTCGCGCGCCTTTTGAAGCGTCTTTACCACCTGACGGTAGGTCTCGCGCAGCTCAGAGTTGTTGAGTGTCGAGTTGATCATGTCGGTTGCTTGAACAGTGAATACGCGCTGCCCCGCTCGACTCAAGACCCGCTCGTCGAAATCGTTGGGGTTGCGGGTCGGATTGGCCTCTATTTGAAGCCGTCTCACCCCATCGATGTAGAAGTTATCGAAGATCCCCGAGCGCGTCGTCATGCCCTCCAGGACGGTTCCCACCCCAGTGGCTACGTCGGTCGTCACAGTCGGTCGCGTTTGGGTAGCAGACTGGGTGTCGGAAGACTCTCTGAAAAGCATCAACTTTCTCTGCCTTTCCTGACACAGCACTTCCGAGTTGCTCAAAAATGCGAGCAATGCCAGGGAGATAGAGAAAAGACCCGCCTTCTTGAGGGGTTGCATCGAGGAACCTGTATCCGTGGAGCCTATATGAAGGGGTCGGCACCACGTCTGCTTTACTTTAGGAATCTGCCGATAAAGTAAACGATTCGCTTCGAACAGTGTGTGAGGAACCATCTTCATACTGCTTGCACCGCAAGCTCTGCTGGGGGGAATCGTTGTCCCGTTCTTTACCCCTTGCACATGAGGCTCCTCACCTTTCATGCTAAGGGCTTATGCCAACAGTACCTGTATATCGAGCCCATCCATGGCACGGGATTCCCATCGGTGAAGACGCACCGGTCACGGTTACCTGCTATATAGAGATAGTCCCAACCGACACCGTAAAGTTCGAAGTTGACAAGGAGTCCGGGATATTACGGATTGATCGCCCACAAAAATACTCCAATCACTGCCCCACTCTGTATGGATTCATCCCTCAGACCCTGTGCGGAAACGGTGTAGGAGAGCTCTCTGCGAAAGCGCTTCGAAAGCGCCGAATTCGCGGCGATGGGGACCCCATGGATATCTGTATCATGACCGAACGACCGATCCTTCACGGTGATATCCTGGTGCGAGCCCGTCCCGTAGGCGGCTTCCGTCTGATTGATGGCTCCGAGGCCGATGACAAGGTTATTGCAGTGCTCGAGGGAGATGATGTGTACCGTAACGTCACCGACGTGTCCCAACTACCGGAGGGGATAATCGACCGGTTGCGACACTACTTCCTCACCTACAAAGAGATCCCCGGAGTACGTAAAACCCCCAAAGTACAAGTTACGGACCTGTACAATCGGAAAGTAGCTCACACAGTCATTCGGCAGAGCATGGAGGACTACAGGAAGTTTGTGGTTGGGGCCTAAGAAAGCGAGGTAAAACCCCCTCCTTTTTATCCGCCCTTATCCCTTTGCTGTTGACCTCTCCAGGCCCCTGAACGATACTCCTGCCTTCGATCTCAGAGAGCTTTTTTGACCCTAGCGATCTGTGCATCGAATCGTTCCAAAGCATCTCACGTTGTTCGCCCACATCGGTACCATGGAAAACTCCCGTCGTTTCAAAGAACCCCGTAACCGCACTGAGTCACGCGAGTACCCACAAGGACGGGTTCCCCCACAATCCATCGAAGCCGAAGAGTCGGTGTTGGGTAGTATCCTGCTGGATAATCAAGCGATTAACATCTGCCTCGAACGGCTAAGAGCGGAAGATTTCTACAAGGCGGGTCACCAGACGATCTTTGCGGCGATGGCTACACTCTCGGACCGACGTGAACCGATCGACATCGTTACATTAGGGCAACAGCTACGGGTGATGGGTCAACTAGAGAACGTAGGGGGACAGCAGGTCCTCTCCTCACTCGCCTCGAGTGTTCCCAATGCAGCGAATGTCGCTTACTACGCGAAGGTAATCAAAGAGATGTCGGTACGCCGTCGTCTCATCCATGAATCAACTGACATCATCAGCTCCGCCTTCGAGCTCGAGGGCGATATCGAGGAGTTCTTGGATGGCGCAGAGCAGCGAATCCTCGGCGTCTCTGACCTGCGCGTCAGCCAGGCGTTCCATCGTGTCGGCGATGTAGTCCAGGATTCGATACGGCTGGTCGAGAAACTCTACGATCAAAAGGAGCCAGTCACTGGGGTGCCGAGCGGATTGGACAAGCTCGACAAGATGACAGCCGGCTTTCAACCGTCTGACCTGGTCATCGTTGCTGCACGCCCATCAATGGGTAAGACGTCTCTCGTTCTCGGATGGAGTCAGTACATCGGTATCTACTTCCGCAAACCGGTTGCTTTTTTCTCGCTGGAGATGTCGAAGGAGCAGCTCGTGTTGCGAATGTTGTGCAGCGAATCGCGGATCAACAACTCGAGTGTCCGAACCGGAGACCTGAGCGAGCGAGATTTTGCGCGCATCGTAGACGGTGCAAGCCGTATCTCAGAGGCTGAAATCTTCATTGACGACACCCCGGCGCTCACGATTACCGAACTCAGAGCAAAGGCTCGTAGGCTTCATCGCGATCATCCGCTCGGATTAATCGTGGTTGACTATCTCCAGCTGCTTCGAAGCCCAACGTACAGCCACTCTCGTGAGCAAGAGATCTCCGACATCTCACGCTCACTCAAGGCTCTCGCGAAGGAATTGCACGTACCTGTTATTGCGCTCTCACAGCTCAACCGGTCTGTTGAATCGAGAAATGACAAGCGCCCGATGATGTCTGACCTACGTGAATCAGGCGCCATCGAACAGGACGCTGACATCATCATGTTCATCTACCGTGACGAAGTCTATAACAAGGAATCACCCGATAGAGGTGTGGCAGAGATCATCATCGCCAAGCAGAGGACCGGTCCGACCGGAGCTGTGCGCGTAGCCTTCTCCGGGGAATACACCCGCTTCGACAACCTCGACGAGAGCGACATGGAGTCGTTCTCGACTGGAGGGATGGCAGAGGCTTTCTAGAAAGGTATCAGGAGAGACAGAGCGAGGATCAGTAAAACCTTTGCGCGAACCGCGGTAACGAGAACCATCAAGGGGAGTATCGGAGAGATCCGATACTCCACCTCGATGACTCAAGGGGATACCTATTTTCGACCTAGCGATACTCGCTCGCTTGGGCCTCAAAGAGCTCCCTATACTGAGCACACCGCTCAATCAACTCATCATGCGTTCCCTGAGCGGCGATCTGACCATCCTCTACAAACAGGATCATATCAGCGCGCCTCACAGCTCCGAGATGGTGAGTCGAGAAGATCACGGTGCGATTGGTTGTCTCTGCAAACAGAGCGTCCCAGAATCGCTTCGCTGCTTCAGGATCAACTGCCGAGACCGGCTCATCGAGGACGATAAGTCCTCTATCAGCCACGATCACTGCTGCCAGTAGAAGCCTCTGGAGCTGACCACCTGAGGGTTCAATCGCCTCTCGGCGATCGAGCCCCAAGCAGGTATCGAGCCCCAAGTTCCACTTGCGAACGAACCCTGCTGCTCCGATCCGTCCGAGCTCACTCCACAGCAACTCGTCACTCGCTGGCGCTGTTGGGCGCCCCAAGTTGAGCAGCTCACGCAGCGTCAAGTTGAAGTGCCGCAGCTGCTGCGGCAACATGACGACGTGCGAAGAGAACTCTTCGGCCGACATCCGATCGATCGGTTTCCCGTCGAGCAGAATACGCCCCCTGGATGGATTCAGCTGTCGCAGCATGAGCGCCATAGCCGAGCTCTTTCCAGCTCCGTTTGGCCCTACGACAGCAACCACCGAGCCCCGCTTCACGGAGAATGATACCCCATGCACCGCAAACTGCTCCTGTGGAGCAGATGGATACCGGTACCACACATCCTCGAAGATGAGCTCTACCGCTCCCTTCTGACTCCTTGTATCAGAGCCATCAGTCACGCTGCTGCTAGACCCATACTCCTGCTCGAACGGCAGACGACGAACCGTTACCGCTAGAGTTCCAGGCTCCTTCAGGAAGTCGACCAAATCCTTGAGGGACTTTGACTGACTCCACTGCTGTCCCAGTAAGGAGGCCAACTCCGACAGACACGCAGTAAAGCTCGACATAGTTCCCAGAATGAGAACCAACTCACCCGCCGTCATCTGACGAGCAACCGTACGAGCTACTACGAGCGCAATACCCGCACCGAGTCCCAATCCTACGAGTAAAGATGCAAGCACTCGCTTGAGAGCTGCATTGTTCTCGAGCTTGCACTCTTGAGCGCTTGCGCGAGCCAACCCCTGACGATAACGCCCTGCGAACCACAACGCGGCACCGAATTGATGCAACATCGCGAGTGCCGGAGCAACCATCAGGTTGTAGAGATCAGTCCACAAAGGTCCCCACACAGGAGCCAGCTCTTCCTCAAGATCGCATCGACGACGCGCATGAAGAAGCTCGAGCACCATGGAGGGAAGCGCACATACGACCAGTATCCCCAGCAGAATGGGCGCCTTGAAAGCGACGATCCCTCCCGTAACCAGGAGCGTTCCGACGTTTCTTATGAGCTGCGGTAGAGACCGCGCCATCGTCATCATCCGCCAAACAGCTCGCTCTCTGACCTGCTTGTACCTTTCGGCCATGACAGGGTCGTTGAGCTGCTGCTGATTGAACACCACCATCTTACGGGTAAACTTACCGAAGACCGTCTCGAAGGTGCAGTTATCAGATAGTCGTTCGAGTGAGCTCAATGCCACGGGAATAACCCCCAACATCGTCAAACTCGTCACCAAGGCCACGCCTCCAAGAAGTAGATCAAGCGTTGACTCGGTACGGGTAATCGCATCAACGATGAGACCATTCCCATACCAACTCAACACTGGCGCTACCACTGATGCGATACCTACTACTACTCGAGCAATCGTCGCCTTCGGTTGTCCGTCCCACAGAGTTCTGATCGTAGTCAGATTCGCCTGCGCGATCTGACCAAGAGCACCTCCTAGACGTGACAACCTGAGCCTCTTGGGAGTTTTACTCCCAGTGCCTTTGACGAGCGAAAGCCACGGCCTACGCCCCCTTCGTACTTCCCTACACGCAGTGACCTTATGGGCCTCTGCATACTTCCTATTCAACGTTCTCATACCTACCTCCAAAAATTTATTGTAAACCTTTGACCTGCTTCACTTCCGACTACTTGTCGGCTAAAGCATTGAGGTCCTCGCTCTGTCATCGATAATGTGTCGCCTCATAGGCGGCATCACTTCGACGACAGAGGATTCCCCTCTACCCGTTTTCTTCTCTTCCCCATTCACACCGCGATTCCCCGCCCGTTTTGCAGATACACGATTCCCGTTCCCCTTCTTCGAGTAGCGAAAACGTGGCTGTACTGCGCAAACACCTCTCCCGTGCTGAGTACTTGAGCTCAGTGAAAGGCAATTAATTCGATTCGGATACCTCGCTGGTTAACAGCTTATGTGACCGGTCCTCATGCTTTGCTCCCCCTTTTGATTGAAATACGTAATACCTCTGTCCACAGGTCTCGTGTGACACACCACAATCATGGGGGTCAAACGAGCTACTGTGCTCGAATCCTTTCTCTTTTAGCTTGCGGGATTTTCTTGGGCCCTCGTCGAGCCCAACGCTTCGTCAGAAGCGGTTGAGGATCAGACGACGGGGAGACCCAAGAAGTATCGCAGCTCGCCCCTGTTGGGCTTCATTTTCACCGTCGACAACAAAGGTGTCGCAGGACGATGAAAATTTGTTCGATACTTGAATGTTCATTTTTTAGTCTCACCATTTTGAAGCTACGAGATTCGCAGCTCCTTTCCTTACTATAACCGAACTCAATAATTACTCAAGAAAAAAGTTTGCTGCATCACACGATCTGAATCCTTCTCTGACTTACGTCGAAGACAAGATCTGCTCTCGCTCCGTAAGCGTAGCCTCACTAACCACTGGGATCTCGGATACACACACTTTCTTCAGATGCAGCGACTTCAATAAGGGCTGTTGAAATTCGGATTTGCGGAGCATCTCAAAAGGATAGATTTTCGAGATGAAGAAAATTCAGTGCTTCAGGAAATCGAGTGGGTAGTGTGGCTGGAAACCCTTGGCCGGATTATGCAAACAAAAAGGGGGAAATACAAAGAGAGTGGGAGCACCGCGAGGGTGAAGGGCATCGGGAAATCGGTATGCTACCAACTCGCTTACCTCTATGACCTCTTTGTTCACCTAGAGGTGCTCAAGCTAGCGCCAACTCGTCGCTCAAGGGTCAATCAGTAGACTACTTGTGAAATACGCCACGGTGGTACCACCTCCCGGAATGGTGGGAGATACGTGCGGCCATAGTGGAGCAATTCGAGAGAATTGCCTCAGAAGCTAGCAGTCAGCCAAACAACTCGACTTAAAGGATCGTCCAGCCTGTTCACATACTAGAGAAATAGTGCGAGGAACAGTCGTGAGGAGACTTACAAATGTCGCCTCTGTACGGACCTGATAACCTTTCTTCGCAGCAACTGGATAAAGCCCGAAAATAGCGGCTAAAAGTATTGAGATAAGAAGCCCACCGCTGATTTTCATTATCTATAACGACAAGCTCGGTAATCCAAAGCTTCTTAACCTTCAAGGAGAACGCGGGCGATGCCTCGTATCTGTTGTTTCCGTAACACGGAGGTTTTTACTTTCTTCCTCAGGCAGCCCGCGATATGTCGGCGATCGGTACCCACGGCACATCCGCTCGGCACGCGATAAAACTCGGGTTCGCATAGTGCGGCTTTCCGTAGCGCAACTCCGCGCCCGTTGCAGCGACCAAGAGCTTGCACCCCGCCTCGTTTAGCAGACAGTGCCCGGCTGCGGTGTCCCATTCCATCGTGCGACCGAAGCGCCCGTAGATGTCAGCTCGCCCCTCAGCAACGCGACAGAACTTTATCGAAGAACCGCTGCTCACGGTCTCTCGAACCCCGAAGGCTCGCAGCCACTGCTCGTCCCCCGAGGAGCGATGCGAGCGACTGACTGCAGCGATGAGCTCCTTAGTGGAGCGCTCATTGCGTATCTGTGTAGTAATCCCATGGGCTGTGCGATACGCCCCATGTCCGAGAGTCGCCATGTATATCTCTCCCGAGACCGGTATTCCGATCACCCCAATGACCGGCACGCCATCAGCAATCAGCGCAACATTGACGGTAAATTCTCCGTTACGGGCCAGGAACTCCTTTGTACCGTCCAGCGGGTCGACCAACCAGAAGAACGGCGCTGCTGCTCGCGATGCGGTGTCACTCTCTTCGCAAATAACTGGGATATCCGTACTGGCGAGCTCCCTCTCGATCAGCGAGGCAGCTGCAAGATCAGCCTCTGAGACCGGCGACCCGTCGGGCTTGTTGGTGGAGGAGGGAGAGGGACGTCCGTAGATATCCATAATGACCGCGAAGGAGCGGCGCACAACCTCTACAACAAATTGCGGTCCCCCGAAGTCCCTGACACGGTTCTGCCATTCGCTGGCGGAACCGGAGCCATCCTGAGCTCTTGAACGATCTTCCATCTGATTATGATACCGGCGGGCAAAATCTATGTCGACTGAAGAAACGAATAGCTGTAAAACCAAGGGGTTCCAGCGACATACGAGGCATCATCCCCGTATACTGTGCACTCTACGAGGCGTGATTTTAGGGTTAACAGGCTGCGGAAAAATAGCTTCGTAGCAAGAAATTCGAGGTTTTGGTGATGGGCGAAAGATCGGATTCGCAGCAGAAGAACATTTTTCCGCAGCCTGTTAAAGACTCACGCGCTAATATCCGTTAATCAAGGTTACACTATGGCAGGCACCGTTTCTCTCTCCTTCTCATCAGATGGCTCCATTGCAACCCTCAACCTCGGAGGTCCGGAGGAGCGGGCTATTACTCTGGGCCCAGACCGCGTCAACTCGTTTGTCGATGCCCTGAAACAGGTTGCCTCATCAAACGTGCAAGGTCTCGTCATCCGCGCCCCTTCACTCGATTCGTTCTGTGTCGGCGCAGATATCTCCCTCATTCAGAGTGTGCATGAGCCAACCCACGGAGCCCAGCTCGCCACGCAGGGGCAGCGAGCGTTCGATCTCCTTGAAGATCTCGAGTGTGCAACGGTAGCTGCCATCGGTGGTCCTTGTGTTGGTGGTGGATGTGAGTTGGTTTTGGCGTGTGATTACCGCATCATCACAGACTCGAAATCGAGCTCAATCGGGCTGCCAGAAACCAAGCTCGGTATCCTTCCAGGATTCGGCGGCACCTACCGCTTACCACGCATAATCGGTCTACCCAAAGCTCTCGACATAATCTTGGCGGGAAAGACCCTCAGAGCTCAGCAGGCGCTCAAGAGTGGTCTCGTTGATGAAGCAGTGTCGGCCGATAAGCTCTACGAAAGGGCGGAAGCGATAGCGCGCGGTGACCATCGACTGCAACGCAAAAAGCGTTCCCTGCTCGACAGGCTCCTCAGCAACAATCCTCTCGGGCGAGCCTTCGTCAAGGCGCGCGCAGCGCAAGCGCTCCTCAAACAGATAAAGGGATTCTATCCGGCGCCGCCGCGAGCCCTGGAGCTCACGGCGGACGGTCTCGGTCGAAACCGCAGCGAGGGACTTCAGCTCGAAGCAAAAGCTCTCGGGGAGCTGATAGTAACTCCCGAAAGCAAAGCGTTGGTTAACCTTTTTTTCTTGACTGAGGCTGCCAAGGGTCTCGGCAAATCGACGCGTAAAGTGGTCGAAGGTATGGATGCTCTCGTCGTCGGAGCCGGTATCATGGGAGCTGGTATCGCAGGCTCACTCGCGAAGAGCTCTCATCGTGTGATCGTCAAAGACACGACGGATTCTGCACTGGAGCGCGGTCGTGACCACGTGCGGAAGGAGCTCTCGAAACTGCGCTATCTGTCGTCTCTTGAACGGGGCGCCATTGCGAACAAAATCGACTGGCTCCAATTTCCAAGCCCCACCATGAGCCGCACCGGTATAGTGATTGAGGCGGTCTTCGAGGATATGAACCTCAAAAAAGGGATCTTTCGAGAGCTCGCTCCCCGCGTGAGCCCTGACTGTATCCTTGCAACCAATACATCGTCACTGTCGGTGAGCGAGATGGCGACCGCTGTCGAGCGCCCCGAGCGCTTCATCGGTATGCATTTCTTCAACCCGGTAGAGAAGATGCCGCTCGTAGAAATCATCCGTGGTGCTCAGACAAGCGATGAAACCGTTGCTAAGGTAGCGGCTCTCTCGACTGAGATCGGTAAATTTCCGATCGTGGTACGTGATGTCCCGGGCTTCCTAATCAACCGCACCTTGATCCCCTATCTGAACGAAGCCACCTTCCTCCTCGAAGAAGGCTATTCGGTCGAGGAGATCGACCGAGCTGCACTCGACTTCGGTATGCCGATGGGGCCAATCCGGCTGCTCGACGAGGTAGGGCTCGACGTTGCGGCTCACGTCTCCAAGGTGATGATAAACGGATATGGAGAGCGGATGACGGCTCCCAACTTCGCTGAGAAGCTGCTGGCAATCGGTCGTAAGGGCCGCAAATCATCCGGCGGTTTTTACGACTATAAAGGCAAGCAGAGCACCCCGTGGGTTGGACTACGAGTAGCACTCAGCCTCCCGAGTGCTCCGAGCGCTAAGGCATCCAAGGGCGAGTTAACTGAACGCTTAGTGTATCACCTCGTCAACGAAGCGATGAAATGCCTCAATGAAGGGGTCGCTGGCGATGATCGCGAACTCGCTAAGAAGCAGATCGACCTCGGAACGGTGATGGGGATCGGGTTCCCTCCGTTCCGCGGTGGAGTGCTGTATTACGCCGAGAAAGAGGGCTTGGAGAAGATCCGCGCAAAGCTCGTCGAGTTCGAAGGCCGATACGGGGTCAGATATTCACCGTTTTGAAGTCTCCGCCAACGACAACCGGACCGCGGACTTTCTAAGTCCGCCCTCTACTGAGATCACGATACTCATAGCAAGCGGAGCGGAAGCTCCGCGGACGAACGTTCCTCAAGCCGCCTGCTTGCGCGACCCGATCTTCCAACGGTTGTAATAGAACTCGAGCGCACCCGGATAAACCTGGTCGACCCTGTCGATGATCATCCCGAGCACACATTGGCGCTCCTCGTCGAGAAGGTGCGGATTCGGGAGTTGCACGAGGATATTGAAAGCTATCTCTTTCTCGTGCACCAGATAGCGAGCTGCTTGCGAAAACTTCGCTGCGATATCGATGATGTTGAAGACCACATTGTGTTCGATGGCGACGTGAAACCCGAAACCGAGTTCACGCAGAACCTGATGAACGATTGCAGGCGATATCTCGCCGGGATAGTTGGTGATACCAAAACACCATCCGTCGATCTCTATCTGAAAAACCTCGTCGTAGCGGTCCTTGACTGGAAACATATTATAAACCTGTCTTACGCCGCCAAGCCCCCCTGTACGAAGGCCTTTGAAGGATCGATCTCGATGACTACTTGAGCGGGGAACACTCTTCTTCCCACTGTTCCGAACTCAGGCAAACCTTGCGTCAGATTATTTTTATTTTCCAGCATTACTTTATGAATCGTCGCGTGATGGAATGCCCCATGGCTTATCTGTTCGAGAGCGAATCGGGAGTCATCTCGAAGAGATACCGGTAGACCATCGAGCCGTTCAAACTCGGGATACCCCTTGGTTAATTCGCGAATTGAATACAAGGCGTCTCGTTGCCGAATAGTGTCGACTGCCCCCTGATATCCCAGCGGAAGCCCAGTTTTAGCCTCGACGTACTGGTAAACCGAGAGGCGCTCGCCTTCTGTGTTCAGGGTCATTTCGGCAGAGGCGCTCGCAGCCGTTCTCGGCACACCAGCGCTACCGCCAGATCCATCTTCACCGAAGGAGCGCTCTGCTGAACCGAACGCTTGTCCTATTTCCGGAGACGCGCCGTCCGGTGCCGTCAACATGCCTGACGTGAACGCCGCACTAGTGAGCAAGCTGCGCGACGAAGACTCACGCCGATACTCCCCTTTGTCCTCAGCGGAACCATCGACATCACCGCCTTCAGCACGCGAAGCAAATCGCGCTCCACCTACTGCCGATTTGGAAACGAATGTCTCGTTGTAGAAATGGCTAAATGCATCCTCGAGTGCCTCCCCAAGCCGAGTTTTGACGGACGGCATCCGTCCGGTCTGCAGCTGATTTTTAATGACCGCTTGCTCGAGCTGCTCGTCCCGATGCTCGTGAGCCTTAGCTTTCTGGATATGATCTGTTTGAGCCTTATTATCCATATAGCTCACTCTAACCCTAGAGTCCCTCGTAATCAAACGCTGAAACAGCGCCACCCTCAATCTTCTTGGGTTATGGAGAGCGCGATACGATCTGTGACGTAATGATGCTGACTTTTAGCGACTACCACCCCTAATCTTGCAAGGGATCGGTATTCCGAGTATCTTCGCCGTGTTAACGGGGTGTAGCTCAGCCCGGCTAGAGCGCACGGTTCGGGACCGTGAGGTCGAAGGTTCAAATCCTTTCACCCCGATTTCTTCTCATTCTACCCCCGACGGCCGTGTGTTACTGTCTTCCACCAAGTCTTCAGACTGTGGAGGTCATTTGGTTAAGATCCTCAAATTCGGTGGCTCGTCGGTTGCCACCCCCGAGCTGATTCAGAACGTGATAAGCATCGTAAGCGACCGCGAGCGATATCGCCTAGGAGAGGTACGGGCAGTAGTGGTTTCGGCTTTTCAAGGGGTTACCGATACCTTAATCTCTCTCGCTCACTCTGCAGCCCTCGACGGTCACTCTCATCTGCCAGCCCTGCGAGGGCTCGAACAGCGACACATCTCAGCGATACAAGACCTCGTGCCGGTAACATCTCGCAGCGCAGCATTGGCGGCTGTCAAGGTCTTGATCAACGAACTCGAAGATGTACTTCAAGGGGTAGCACTGGTCGGAGAGTGCAGCGCGCGCGTGATGGACTTCATCATGGCGTTCGGAGAGCGGCTGTCAGCTTACATCATCTCTCAAGCGTGGATCGCCGCGGGCTACGACGTGGAGATGCTCGACACGAGGCAGATAATCATCGCCTCTGATGTATTCGGGAACGCTCGCCCTCTTCGCCCGCAGAGTGACCGGGCGATTCAAGAGTACTTTGCAGCGCACCCCAAACTGCAGATCGCCACCGGCTTCATCGGGTGCACACCGAACGAGGCAACGGTCACGCTCGGTCGAGGAGGCTCGGATTACACGGCCTCGATACTCGGAGCAGCGCTCGGAGTGGACGAGATCGAGATCTGGACCGATGTCGACGGTATGCTCACAGCGGATCCGCGGCGCGTTCCCAAAGCATTTCCAATGCCCGAAGTTACCTTCGAAGAGGCGTTGGAGCTGTGTCACTTCGGCGCGAAGGTTATCTACCCCCCGACTATTCAACCGGCGATCGAAGCTCACATCCCCCTCATCATCAAGAACACCAGGAATCCAAAGGCGCTCGGCACTCGAATAGTAGAGTCAGCTACCCGCCATCCGTATCCTATAACCGGCATCTCTTCTATCAGCTCGATCGCACTCGCACGTATTCAGGGAACTGGGATGGTCGGTGTTGCCGGCATCGCTATGCGTTTCTTTCGTGCATTAGCGAAACACAAAATCAACGTCATACTCATCACGCAGGCCTCCTCAGAGCACACTATTTGTTGCGCAATCGACCCGTCAGCTGTGGAGGCTGCTCGTCACGCAGTGGACGAGGAGTTTGAGCTGGAGATAAAGGCAGGTCTGATCGAGCCGCTCTTCGTCGAGGAAGATCTGGCGATCATATCAGTCGTAGGAGAGCGCATGCGCCACACCCCCGGTATGTCGGGACGGATCTTCACCGCTCTCGGAGCCAACAGCGTCAACGTGGTGGCTATCGCTCAGGGGTCGTCGGAGCTCAACATCTCGGCCGTCATCCCCAACAAGGACGAGTCCAAAGCCTTGAATGCCCTACACGACGAATTCTTCCTCAGCCAGAGCAAGACTGTGAACCTGTGGATCGTTGGTGCCGGATTGATAGGCTCTACGCTCATGAAGCAGCTGCACGAACAGCGTGAAACGCTCCGTGAAAGCCTCGGTATCGATCTTCATCTTCGAGGACTGGCAAACAGCCGTACCATGTTGTTGGGCGATGTGGCTTCAAACTCGATTCCATTCTCCGACCAAGCTCTCGGTAGCGGCGAATCCTTCGTGCTCGATCAGTTCGTGTCGCACCTAGTCTCCGCCAATCTGTCGAACTGCATCTTCGTTGACTGTACGGCGAGTGATGACGTGCCGCGGATCTATCCGCGTCTGCTCGAGCGCAGTATCGCGGTAGTTACACCGAATAAACGCGGAATATCCGGGGGCATGCACCTCTACTCGACGCTCAAAGGGGCTGCTCAGAAGCGACGCACCCCATTCCTGCATGAAACGTGCGTAGGAGCGGCCCTTCCTGTATTGAGCACACTGGCAGACTTAGTGAGAAGTGGTGACAAGGTCGTGCGAATAGAAGCTGTTCTCTCCGGTACGTTGAGTTTTATCTTCAACTCGATGACCCAAGGAATCGCGTTCAGTACCGCAGTCCTCGAAGCAAAAGCGCGTGGATATACCGAGCCGGACCCCCGCGACGACCTTTCCGGAATGGATGTGGCACGCAAAGCGCTGATCCTTGCGCGCGAAGCGGGACTCTCACTGGAGCTCGAACAGATCACTCGTCATCCGCTGCTTCCTGAGGAGGCGCTTTCCTGTTCGCTCGACGAGTTCCTTGATAAGCTTGCGTCTCTGGATCGTCATTTCGAACCCCGGGTCCGGGACGCCCGCCAACGGGGAGGACGGCTTGCCTGCGGAGCGCTGATCGACTGCATGAACGGAACCATTGAAATCGGACTGCGGGTCGTTTCTCTGGGGCATCCGTTCGCCTCGCTCGAGGGTAGCGACAACCTGGTTGCCTTCACGACCCGTCGCTACGCATCGCAGCCCTTGGTTGTAAAAGGCCCGGGAGCTGGGGCCGAGGTGACAGCTGCGGGCGTTTTCGCAGACATTATTCGCATCGCACGCTAGCCTCAATCGGTTACCCAGCTCGTGAGTTGGTCGCCTTGCCACCTACTGCCTGAAGCGCTAGGCTTTCCTCCTTCAGCTCTTGCCCTAAGCAACGAGATGCGTGCTTAATAGCGGCAAAAGGATCACTCTATCGTGTTACAGCTCCGCTCCCTCCTACTCTTATTTACGGCTGTAGTCCTTCCCCTGCTCCCTGCGGATGCTCAGGAACCTGCACCGACCGCTACGCCAGCCGTAATCATGCCAGACAACGACTTGCGCTCTCCCCGCCACACCGTTGCCACCTTCCTCTCGGCGATGGATCCGTCCGACGGTGAACTTGAATTGTCGCACGCAATCAAGACGCTCGACACCTCCGAGATACCCGAATTGGTTCGTAAGGAAAGATCCGAAGAGGTAGCTATCAAACTGTACGCAGTTCTATCCTCCATCGGATTCACCCCCGGGAGGATACCCTACTCATCATCCGAGGAGGCTCTGCAGATAACCGACGTAGCTGGCTACGGCATTTACCTCGAGCGTAGCGGTCCGAACTGGTTGTTCAGCAAGGTGACGGTATCTGACATCTCGACGATCTTTCGCGAAGTCGAACCTACTCTCTCGAAACGCAAGATGCGCGCGCTCGGTGAGATGAGCCGTACCTGGGTCACCCTTAGAACCTACATCCCTGAGAGCCTCAAGAAAACGACGTTCCTCATCGAAGACTGGCAGTGGCTGGCCGGTGCTCTAGCCGTTATCGTCCTCGTCGGCCTGCAGATCCTCGCTGTGAGGATGCTCTATTTTCTGGTGACCAGGTTGGCACCGCAACGCTTCGACGTGGCAAAGTCGCGTGACTTCAAAGCCCTCGGTCGACCGACCTTCATCATAATCTTCACTATAGCGCTCCAGCTTTTCTGCTCCACCCTGGGTCTCGATGTCGATTTTTACACCAGTGCGGTGGCATGGATAACAACCGTCCGCGTCATAGCTCTCTCAGTTTTGGGGATTTATCTCGTCGAATCGATCGGGGCACGCCTGCAGCCAATAGCGGCCAATGCCCCTACTTCAATTAACTCGATCCTGTATCCGCTCGTGCAGAAGGCTCTATGGGTCCTCGTGATCGTCGTAGCGGCGGTACGAATTTTGACCGTGCACGGCGTGGATGTCTCGGGGCTCATAGCCGGACTTGGGCTAGGAGGACTAGCCTTTGCCCTCGCCGCAAAAGATACCGTTGAAAATATCTTTGGCTCAGTTGCGATCCTCCTCGATCAACCGTTTCGCATCGGAGATAATGTTTCTGTAGCGGGTGTGACCGGGGTGGTCGAGGAGATCGGACTTCGATCAACGCGGCTGCGTACACCGGACAACTCGCTCATCTCTCTGCCAAACTCGAAGATAATCGCGGGACACGTCGACAATCTGGGAGCCCGTCCGTACTGGCGAACCCGAGTAGTCGTAAACGTCTCCTACTCCATGCCACCCGCCCTCATCGAGGAGCTCTGTGCAGCGATTCGTGCTCTACTGCTTTCCCATCCGCTCACCAAGAAGGATGCCATCGCTGTCTTCTTGCACGAATTCAATCCGGCGAGTCTCGGGATCCTCGTGCAATTTCACCTCGAGGTTACGAGTTGGATCGACGAGCAACGCCACAAGCAAGACATCTTCTTGGCTGTCTTACGGGCCGTTGATGCGCTCGGTGTGACGATCATTCCGCCTACACGAGAACTCCTGTTGAACAGACCAGACGATTCACCAGCGACCGCTCTCAGAAAAGGCGAAAATGTTGCGGGTGAGGTACCAGTGGCGTGGAATCGAATCAAAGATTCTTAAACCCAGCCTCATTCAGTATTTAGAGTGCGTAACAAAAATGAACCTCGTAGCGAGGATGAGCGAAATCGGCAG
>JBBAUR010000071.1:0-17620 GCA_040398075.1 Bdellovibrionota bacterium
GCTGCCGATTGCAGCCATCCGAAGCAGAGGAGCATTTTTGTTACGCACTCTAAGTCTTCTAACCTACTCCGCTCCAACTATACAGCCTCCCCTTGCTACCTAGTTCCTGTCCAGAAACACCGATTTCCATACGAACTCTCGCTTATATTCCCTGCGAAGCAAAAAGATCTTCATCGATAATTACGGTTCGCTGCCCGAAAATTGAGGTCTTTCGCGTCTTCAAACAGAGTAAGCGAATATCGCTGGTGAATATCGAATCATTTCGAGAGGCGAAAAAGGTCTTGTTTTCTTTGGTTTCTGTCCTGGCGGACAGAAACTACCTAGTTTGTTGATATGACTCCAAAATTAATTGTTCTTCTTTGCTTCTTTCACGCTAAGCCACTACTCATTACCCACTCAAAAACTCGGGCACCACCGATGATTATCCGGGGGTCCCTTAAGCAGATCTCGCACGATGACGATATTGACTCTGTTATGGCGCATGACGAACTCATACCCGAGGATCTGCTTATCGACGAGATCGAACAGGAGCCTGTCTCTGTGTCGACCGCGATCTCAGAACGTGACGATGTCACTTTCCTCATCCAACAGGGAGAGGAGCCGCTCCGTATTTTTCAGAGGATCGTCAAGGCGGCGATTGAGCACTCGCATGGCAGGGGAGCGGGCCTGTATCTACTGGATGACGAAACGAAGGTAAAGAAGCTCGCCTACAGCGCCGGCGAATTTGTAGCACAGGAGGTACTCGGCCAGAGAGCCGATGCTGCCAGCGAGCTGCCCTCTCCGCGCTCTCCGTATCCAGTTGTAGTACAGCGATACGGTGCCACTGGCTACTATCACTTTCCGGTCATCAACAACGGCGCCATAATTGGACAACTTGTGGTCGTCGTGGACGGAGATGTAGCAGATGATTCGACTCTAAACCACCTCCATGAGCTGGCTTTTCACGCCGGCACTCTCTTCGAGCGGCAGCAACTGCATCGTTCGACACAGCAATTCCTCGAACGACTGAACATCGTTAATCAACTCAACAACCTCATAGCTTCCAACGCCAACGGTTCCTCTCTTTCGAAGAGCATCGCACGCGAAGGCGCATTCCGATTCGGTGCAGACATGGCCCTCATGCTGACTATGACAGCAGATGGACGCGCCCTCGAAGTGCTGCGTGGTGGTTCATACGGTTGCGCTCCGAATCTTCTTCCACAGGAGTTTTCGCTAACCTCGGGAATACTTGGACAGGTACTTCACCTCGGTGACCACATCTCAATTCAGGACCTCGATAAATATCCGAACCACGGTCTTCCGTTCTTGCAGCCGCTCGGAATCGTCGCGATTAATGCGCACTGTCTCGAAGTGCGCGGGGAATCGCTCGGGGTTCTCCTCATCGGATATCGACGCGAACAAACGCTCGGACACGCGGCATTGGTCGCTTTGAACGAGTTCTGTCAAGCATCCGCTGTTGCGATAGCTAACGCGCGCTCACAGGAACGCATCAACTCGTACGCCGAGCGACTCCAAGAGCTCGTAGAGCTCAGGACCAAGGAACTCGAACAGCAGAAGGCCCTCGCCGAGGAGGCCAATCGCTCGAAGTCACAGTTTCTGGCCAACATGAGCCACGAGCTCCGCACGCCTTTAACTGCTATCATCGGATACTCCAGCGTGCTCAAAGAGGGCATATTCGGCCCACTCAACGAGCGTCAAGCTGACGCCCTCGTCGCAGTCATCAAGTCGAGTGAGCACCTGAAAAACCTGATTGATGATGTACTCAATCTGGCACGAGTAGAGTCCGGCAAGGAGGATCCAGAGCCACGAGCTGTCGTGCTCGAGGATCTTCTGACCCAGTCGTACAAACTGATGGTCCAATCAGCCCTCAACAAGGGCCTAACGCTCGAAAAGCCGGAGTTGTCCGGTACATTGCGAGACCTCAAGCTGTACGCCGATCCGAAGCACACCCAGCAGATAATCATCAATCTGATGTCGAACGCCATCAAGTACACCCCGCGTGGAGGTAAGGTGTGGCTGTCCATCGAATCAGTGGTAGACAAGGTAAAGATATGCGTCCATGACACGGGCGTGGGTATCCCACCACACAAGCAGGCGACCCTATTTCAGCGCTTCGAGCGAGGGGATGATACCTACAGTAAGACCCAGGAGGGCACTGGAATAGGTCTCAACCTCACCAAGAGACTGACGGAGCTGAATGGGGGCCGCATAGGCGCTGACAGTATTCAAGGCCAGGGGTCCTCATTCTGGATAATGCTTCCTCTGGCAGAGGAAGACACCCACGAAAGGCTAATAACGAGCGCTGAGGAGAATGAAAAGCAGATTGAGCTCTCCGGACTTGCAACCGTTGTGATCGATGACAACTCGGATGCCTGTAACGTGCTCAAGCTGATCCTCACCAAGGCTGGCGCTACCGTTCGTATCGCTCACTCGGTTCAGCAAGCACTCGCATTATTGGAAGAATCTCCGCCTGACATCATTCTCACGGACCTAGCGATGCCCAGGGAAAGTGGCCTCGTTCTGATCGAACAGATTCGCAGCGGTAACGGGGAGATTAAGGACCTACCCATCATAGTTCTCAGTGCATGCGCATTTCCGGCCGACAAGGAGGCAGCTTTAGCGGCAGGAGCCTCTTCGTTCCTGGCAAAACCCTTCCAGCCGAGGGATATTCTGAAGAACGTCAGGGACTTGACCTTCGCCCGTGCTTTCAGCACCTGAAAGTACCCTGCGCCTCTGTCAAACCGTTGTGACTCACTGGACTCTGGAGACAACTAAGCCTCAATCCATCTAGATGTAGTGCCGATATACTCATGGGGGCAGTGCATCCCCATTCGGGGATTGGGACGGTCAAAATGGGTGAAGACGCAATCAAATCGCAGGCTGAACGCAAGGTCCTTACTCCAGAGGAGTTCCTCGAGAAACTCAAAGGGGCTTTGAATAAGAACGGAGACTTCCCAGCCTGTGCAAAGATCGTCACCGAACTCAGGATGTTGACGTCAGATCCCTCGACTACCGCGAGTAAGTTGGCCGAGGTAATCCTCAAAGAGCCATCCCTCGGAGTTCGAATACTTCACCTCGTCAACTCCTCGTACTACAAGCGGGTCAAACCGATCTCGACGATTACTCAGGCTATTGTGCAGGTTGGGATGAAGCCCCTGGCAGAAATGTGCGCCGGTCTCGTGCTGCTTCAGCGCTTTGTACCTGAGGCCCGTCAGAACAGCGCTTTCGCTTCCTGCTTGCGAAAGAGTATCATGACCTCCCTCTTGGCGAGTTCGCTGGCATCTCAGCAATTGAGTAGCGCAAGTAAGACCCTCAATACTCGAAACTCCGAATCCGGATTCCTAGCAGGAACGATGGCCGAGATGGGCGTGCTCCTCATGGCGTTTTACTTTCCTCAAGTATACGAAAGTGCTTCGAAGAGATCCGAGCAAAAGGGACAAGATATCTCCTTGAGTATCAAACAGATCGTCGGGTTCTCACCAGCTCAACTGAGCGCGGAGGTGGTAGGTACTCTGAACCTACCACAATACTACGCTGACGTTGTGAACAAGGCTCAGGAGACCATCGATAACCCCTCCCCTTCGGATGCTGGAAAGCAGAGCGATCTCGGGGAGCTCGCAAAATGCCTTGGAGTGGCGATGTCGATATCTGATGCCATTACCTCCACCACAGATACCAATGAGCTGGTCGCACGCATTCGGAAGATTCAGATCATGAGTGGCCTGAGTCCCGAGTTCATCATGAACTCTCTCAAAGACCTCAACACCGGAGTAGCTGAACACTGTCAGTCACTCGACTTGAAGCTTCCACCACTACCCGATGTCCTCGAGACGATAACCCTCGATGCTTCACTCGTCTCACCGTCAGCGACGAGTTCCGACTCAGCATCAGCGGAGAGGGTTACTCTGGGGAGAAATCAACAGGATTTTGATAACTACATCGAAGATATCGAGCTTGCGATCAGCCGCGGCGAACCTACGGCCAACATTCTCACATCGGTCATGGAGGTGTGTGCCTACTGCCTCGGCTTTGACCGTGTGCTACTCTTGTTAGCCAACAAAACTCGCACGACACTCGTTGGCAGGATGATGCTGGGAAGCGTTCCTGGCGTTGATCCTGCCAAGATTGTTCGTCCCCTTGGTAGTGGAGCACCACCGACTGCACCCGATAACCTTGCATTCACGGAGGCGCGTGTCATCTTCAGTGGCGCACCTCTCTTCCCAGAAGGTCTCCCCGTGGTTGCTTTACCGGTTGGATACGGTAAACGTGCGGTAGGTGTGGTGTATGCCGATCGAACTTCGAGACCTCCGGTGCCTCTTGCTCCGCAGGAACAGGCTGCATTCGCACTACTGGCAGATTTACTCGACAAATCGCTTCACAAGGCAACCAAGTCAGCTTGAGGTCGTCCGCTATGACGCTGAGCACGGGATCAAGAGTTTTGGTTGTTGATGACGATCCCTTTATCCGACACATACTCCAAGCGATGCTCGAGGCTGAAGGATGTAAGGTTCTGCTCGCTGAGAACGGTGCTGATGGCCTGCAGGTCCTTAAAGACGAGAGCTGTCGAGCGCCGTTTGCTCTGATGGTTCTGGATGTGATGATGCCCAAGATGACCGGTCTAGAGATGCTCGCAGAGCTGCGCAAAGATCCCGAACTGAACCATATTCCGGTATTGATGTTGACCGCCGAGGGAAAGCCAGAGGATATCGCGCGTGGATATGAAGCGGGAGCCAGCTTCTACATGACGAAACCCTTCGACCGAGACCAGCTCTTGGAAGGGGTACACGCGGCTCTGCAGAGTCCGCCGCCCTCCCCCATGAAGTGAGCTCGGCCAGCAAGGGTCCCCAATCCGCTACGGGACAAAGTGCCCTGAACCTGCTAGTATTTCCCGGATGCTCGACACTCTCATCAATTCCCAGGGTATGATGGCGTACCTGCTCGTGTTTGCGCTGCTTCTAGCTAGCGCATTCGGTTTCCCCGTGCCTGAGGATATTTCGCTCATCACCGGCGGAATTCTCATCCATCTGCAGAACGCCAACCTGTGGATTATGGCACTCGTGTGTTACTCGGGGATACTAATTGGAGATCTCATCATCTACCGAATAGGTTGGGTTACAGGGCCTCGGCTCTTCAGGCGCAAGGGATTTCGACGGCTCGTGACATCATCGCGCCTCAAAGCGATTCGACTCAACATTGAGCGCCGTACTTTCCTCACGATCCTCATAGCCCGACATCTGTTCTATCTTCGGACCGTGACATTTCTCGTATGCGGCGCAGTCAGGGTATCCCCTCCGCGATTTGTTGTTGCAGATGCGGTCGCTGCCCTGGTGACGACACCCCTCATGCTCGGTCTCGGCTACCTATTCGCAGAACATTACGAGGTGCTCCTGATGTACTTAAAACAGGTCAAAACCTTGCTCGTGATCGTTGGTGGATGCGTTCTTGTTTACTTTGCCCTAAGATATTTCAGGGCTAAGCACGCCCGTTGAGCGCGCTACATGGATCTCGCTCGTGCTTAACACTCCTGAACTCCATTTGACATCTGAGCCTCAGCTTGCTCCATGGCACGCACTACTGCGAATTGAGTCCTGGCTCTGTCAAGATTGTGTTCAGGCCGATGTATTCGAAAGTAGGTATCGCCCTGCAGAAAGTCCGTCAAGAACCTCACCCCCAGGATGAGTGCCAGAACACGCGGAGCAAGGTGTAACAGGCTGCGTTCCCGAGAGGTCAGTCTTTCGCCGAATTCCTCGATGTATCCTTCGCAGATCGCCCGATACAGCGCGAAATCTATCTGTACCTTTGACAGATCTCGCTCATCTTCATCGCACGGCACTGCAGTGTTACGCACCAGATCTCCGAAATCAAAGAGCGGAGTACCCGCCATACAGGTGTCGAGATCCAATAAGCATACGGCGCGCTCACCTGCCTTATCGAAGAGCACATTGTTGAGCTTCATGTCGTTGTGTGTGATGCGCGACGGGATATCTCCAGACTGCAGGGCCGAAATCAAGAGCTCTCCGATATCCGAGCGCTCTCGTGCAAACGAAATCTCCCCTGTAGCATCCCTAACACGTCCTCGTTCGTCTTGCGCCACGACCTGCTCGAAAGCCTGAAACCTTTTTATCCCGTTGTGAAAATCTGGGATCGTATCCACCAACGAGGTGGCCGTAACGTCAGAAAGAATACGTTGAAATCTACCCAAAACGGCCGCTGCTTCTCGCGCGACTCGAGGGCTCGGACACACGTCGTACGAGATAGTATTCTCGATGAACTCGAAGGTCCGCCAATATTCACCCCTTTCATCCTGAACGAATCCCTCGCCGCTGTGTGTTCGAATGACGGTGAGTGTAGTCTCGCTCGGATTACCCTCTCCTTGTGTGAAGGCGCGCCTCAGGCGATCCGTGACGAGTTCTAAGTTGCGCGTCAATCCCGGAATATCCCGAAAGATTCGATGGTTTACCACCTGATGAATGTAGCGCTTACGCACACCCGAGAGGTCCCAGGTCCCGACGTATGTGCGATTGATATGCCCTCGCTTGAGCTCCTCTATCGACAACAAACTACCCGGTATGTCAAAGCCATCCAACAGCTTAACTGGAACGGAGCTACTCTGATCCATACCTCTACCTGCCGTCCATATCGCTCGAAATATACCCTCTAATCCCGTGGCGGCTAATCTTTTTAGTGCGTGGTTCCGTAACCCTCGCTGCTCGCGAGTCCCCGAGAACTCTCACTACCGCTTGCAGTAGTGTACGTAGTCTCCCCGCCTGCATACCCTAGCCGTTCGTCACCGATGAGAGCCTCTACGAACTCGCGCGCAGAAAACGGAATCAGATCGTCAGCCTTTTCACCAACTCCGACGTAAAACACCGGAAGCGAGAGATCTCGCGAAATAGCCACGATAATACCGCCACGTGGAGTTCCATCGAGCTTTGTGACCACTAGCCCCGTCAACTTCACCGCTTCATTAAATTCCCGAGCTTGCACGAGCGCGTTTTGACCGCTGACGCCGTCTAAAACCAGGACGGTTTCGTGCGGTCCATCTGGGACGTGCTTCCGGACGGCGTTCCGAACACCCTCGAGCTCCTGCATAAGATTGGCTTTTGTATGCAGACGTCCTGCCGTGTCAATCAAAACGACATCAGCCTGCGCCTCTTGAGCGGCAAGCATGCCATCGAATACGACGGTTCCTGGTTTGGCATTTTCTGAGCCGCTCACGACCTGCACACTAAGTCGCTTCCCCCATTCAACGAGCTGCTGTACCGCAGCCGCCCGGAATGTGTCGGCTGCCACCATGACAACCTTTTTACCCTGCTCACGGTATCGGGACGCTAGCTTGGCTACCGTCGTGGTCTTTCCAACCCCGTTTACCCCCACAACGAGGATTACCAGCGGTGACTGCGAGGGCCGATAGATCCGGTGGTCTCTGGGCACTTCAATCAACTGCTCGAGGACCCCCTCCTTCAACAAGACCTTGAGGTGCTTTTCACTGAGATGCTCATCACCCTGAGCCGCTATCTTGACCTGTTCTACCAAGCGGGCCGAGCACTGGGCTCCGACATCACTAGTGATGAGCAGCTCTTCGAGCTCATCTAAGACCCCCTGATCAATACGGGGAGAGCCCTTGAAAATACCAGCGAGCCTCCCCAGAAAAGAGCTCCTCGTCTTGGACAGCCCTCGCGCCATAGCACCGTGTGCGCCTTCTTGCGGCGCGGCTCCTAGCCCCCCACCAGCGCCCCCAGGCCGCCCTCCTCCACCTGCTCCGCCGCTACCCTGCGTTCCACTACCACCGTCACCTGGCTCCTTTTTGACCTTCCTGATGTCACCACGCACATCCGCCGCTATCTCTTGAAACTTATCGAGCGTCTCATGCACCTCCTCGCGAAGCGCCCCCAGGGCATCTTCGAGCTGCTCGACCCGCTGGAGCAGGCGACCCATCGATTTGATCTCGTGCTTCGAGGGCCCTCGGCTTTTAGATAGAATAAGGAGGATCCCAACCCCTGCAATCAGGATCGCCAGCGCCGAGATGATCGACCCCGAATCGACGTTCTGGGTGACCTGTTGCACCACGCTGTTGATTTGCTTGAGTAGCTCTTCCATCTGTATCGTCCTCGCCTAGGCCTGTATCGCTGAAACAGTTACGCTACCTGTTTGACCGCTTCCTGCAGAGAAACGGTGAGAACCTTTGAGGCTCCCGGCGTCGGCATAGTGACCCCCACGAGGGTGTCTGCAGCCGCCATCGATTGCTTGTTGTGAGTAATCAGCAGGAACTGCGTACGACTACTCATCTCCTTGATAAAGGAAACGAAGCGCTGCACATTCGCCTCATCGAGAGGGGCATCCACCTCGTCGAGAACACACATCGGGCTCGGGCGCACCATGAACATACTGAAAACCAGCGCGATAGCGCACAACGCCTTCTCCCCACCCGAGAGAAGATCGATACTCTTGGGCTTCTTGCCGGGAGGTCGGACGAGAACCTCGACACCTGACTCCAAGGGTCTGCTCGGATCGGATAGCCGCAGCTCGGCGCTGCCACCCCCAAACAACTTCGGGCCGAAATATGCGAAGTTTTTGCTGATCGCTTCAAAGGTCTGAGCGAAGCGCCGCGTGCACGCATCGGAGAGCTCGCCGAGGGTCGCCTGCAAGGTCTCAGCTGCTCGGAGCAGATCGTCTCTTTGGTTCGTCAGATCCTCGAGCCGTTGGTTCTCGATCTCGTGCTGCTCAACTACACCTGGGTCAACCTCTCCCTCGCGCTCCAGGCGCTGCCGGATACCAGAGACCTTCCCCTCCAGCTCGCTACGCACCCGGTCCTCGAGGCGTGCCACGCCGTGGGCTGCCTGTATCAGGGTAGAGAGCGCCTCCTCCCCGAGCTTCTCCCGGATGTGCGCCTGAGCGCTACTAATCTCGCCGTGCAACCGCTCCGAAGACATACGCTCCCGATACAACCTGTCACGACATCCTTCGTGCGCTTGGCGCTTGAATTCTACAGTCCGGAGCATCTGAGCCGAGCTATCTCGCAGAGATCGCCGCTTACTCTCGAGTTCGCGCAACAGGGTGCTAGCCTCACCGAGAGCGAATTCGAGATCCGAGTTGTCCTGTTGCTTGAGGATAGAGATCTTCTCGGAGACTTCTGCTATCGATTCCTCCAAGGAGGCGAGTTGTTGCTGCAATTCCTGGGCCTGCGGCTCAATCCTTCGAATATCGCCATCGAGCTGATTGAACATCTTCTGCTCGCTCTGTAGCCGTCCGCGAATCTCGCCCTGTTGCTTGCTAATCTCTCGAAGTCGCGCCTGATATTGCTGAATCGTTCTTACGAGCTCGGCGTAGCGACGCTCATCGGTTGCAATACGTGTAGCTACCTCATCACGCTCAACCACAAGCGTGTCATATGCCCCCTGATTCTCCTCAATCACGCGGGTTGCTTCGTCAACCTTGCTCTTCATCTGAATTACACCACCCTCGTGGCGCAGACTGTAGAAACTCCATCCAGAAACTAGATCACCACTCTCCGTGACGACGACGGTATCTTCTGCGATACCACCCTGGACCTGTCCGAGCTCCAGGAACTTCAAGGCACAATCGAGATCTACGGCAACAAAAACTGAAGCCAGCAGCTTCGACACCAACCCCTGGCTCCACGAGACGGTTTCTACATGCGACAGCAGGGGTGAAACACCGTCGATGTGTGGAAACGGCGTATGGGTCACAGCAGCCGTTGGTAACGCTGCGAACAACCCGACACCTATCCCTTTCTTATTGGCAGGATCAGCCTTTAAAACGACCTCCTGAAAGGAGCGAGCTACCTTGGTTATCTCATCGACCACCAGGAATGATGCACGTTCTGCCAACACCGCCTGGAGCGCCTTGGTATATCGGTCAGGCACCTTTATGCCGTCGACGAGCAGCTTGTACTCGCCGGTAATCTCCGCAGGCATCCTGCCTTCACCCCCCAAAGCCCTCTTGAGGTGAGTCAGGGGCGAAGCTGCTGTGAGCTGAGACTGAAGCGTCTCTCGACGACTCTGGGCCGACACCAACTTGTCCCGCATCTCGCGAATCGACCGCTCCCTCAACCGCTGCTCTTCGCGCAACACCTGGAGGTTTGCTGACAACTGCTTGAGCTCGTCTTCACCCGAGAGATCGATGCTCCGCACGCTCTCCTCGAGTGCCGCCTCCTGCTCCTCTAATTTTGCCAAAGCCTGCTTGGACTCCTCTTGCCGACCGGTGAGCATCACCTTTCGCTCGTCCAAACGGCGGATCTCCGTTGAGCGCGCTTGCACCAATGAAGTGAGCTCACGAAGCCTCGCCTCGCACAACCCTATTTCACGATTTCTCTTGCCCAGCTCGTCTTTTATCTCGTCAGCTCTGTGCCGCAGGCGTTCGATCTCCGCGTCGAACCGCACCGATTCCTCCCGCGCCTGATGTTCGGAGCTTTGAGCTTGCGCCAAATCAGACTGCGCTCCCTGTTCCTCCTGCGCCAACGCCTCGATGCGTGCTTTGACCTCCTCTATCCTGGAGCTGAGGCGCACCAAGGTGTCGGTAAAAAGATCGCGCTCTGCAAGGACGAGCTCTTCTTTGAGTTGAGCACGGGTGACAGCCCGAGCTGCCTGACGCTTCAAACTAGCAACCTGCCGCGCGACCTCTTTGATCACATCGTCCATCCGCACGAGTTGGCCTTGAGTATCGGTTAAACGCTTTGCTACTGCGTTCATGTGCTCGCGGAAGCCTGCAATATGTGCGGCCTCCTCGATCACCAGCCGCCGATCATCGGGCTTGGCGGTGATGATGCGCCCTATCTCCCCCTGAGCGATGATCGTATAGCCTCGCGCGGCAAGGCCAACCACACGGAAAAACTCCTTCAGATCTTTCAAACGACACTGAACCTTGTTGATGAAAAACTCCGACTCACCACTCCGATACAACCGTCGAGTTATCTGTACCTCGCTCACAGATTGGAGCCACGCATACTTGGATAGGGACGCCTTGATATCCTCGAGAAAATCGCCCGTGGACTCTCCGGGGACAACAGCCGATGCAGGCGATCCTGCTGCCGCCACGACCGAGCCAAGATCGGCTGGGCTATTGTCTCCGACATCACCGAGCCCGTTGTTACTCCGGTCTTGGGCTACGGACAGAGCCGCATTTTCTGACTCGAATTGGTCGGTGTTTTGAGGCTCACCACGCACCCCTCCTGCGGCTTCTTCTGAGGTATCGCGCACCTGGTCAACATTAACGGCCTGCGCTGTCTCAATGACACCGAGCGGGGCGATACCCTTGTCTCCGATCTCGATCTGCTCATAGTACGATACCAGGTCCTGATAAAAGCTCTCCTTGTCAGCTCGAATGACGATCGACACCTCCGCCAAACCGAGCGGCCGCAACGACTCCGTTCCATTGAATATAACGTCCTCGAGCAGGTCACCGCGCAGCTGGGATGCACGCGTCTCTCCGAGTACCCAGCGCAGAGCATCCACAACATTGGACTTCCCACAACCGTTGGGCCCGACAACCCCGGTTATCCCCGTCTCCAGGGGGAGCACCAGACGCTCCATGAAGGATTTGAAGCCGAATATCTCTAATCGCTCTACACGCATCTGAACATCACTACCGAAAAAGCCGATACAACACGCGGTAACCGCTTACACCGCACGACTGGTTTAACACTGTTAAATCAAGAAAGCACTAGGGAAACGTGTGCTGGGAGAGTACGAGTTCGTAAGCTCCTAATCAACGCGCAGACCGCAATTCCTCGATGTCCGAGCCTTAGCGGTCTAATTTCTCGTTGTTAGTCTCTTTTTGCCCCCCGCCTGCCTCCAGAGAGGGGGTCTTGGACCCAGCGGCATCCAGCTCTGCATCGGCGTTGGGAGAGCCGATCAGCACCGACCCGAGGCGGCGCGTCAGCTCCCCAAGGCTCCCCTGCTCGGGGGCCAAGATAGCCAGCGAGTAGTCCAGCGCGGAGAGATAAGAAAATACGATCGATATCAGTAGCAGATTGAGCCCGAGGAACTGAAAGGTCACACGGAACCCGAAGAGTGGGAACGAGTAATCATGTAACAAGAGCGCCAGGATACTGACCATCTGCAGGAAGCTCTTGACCTTTCCACCCGCCTTGGCCGCAACGATCGTACCATCCTTTGCTGCAAACGCCCGCAGTCCCGTGATCCACAGCTCGCGAGCCAAAACGAGTACCACCATCCATCCCGGTACGAAAGAAACACACCGGTCGTCGCGCAAACCAACCAACATGACCAGCGCGGCCATCACCAGAATCTTGTCGGCAAGCGGGTCGAAGAGCTTTCCAAAGTCAGTTATCGCGGCGTATCGACGCGCCAGAATACCATCTGCGTAATCGGTCACCGCCGCACATACGAAGATAATCGCCGCTAGATTGAGCTTACTACGCGACGGATCCAGAAGTACGACCACGAAGACCGGGATGAGGACGAGTCGAAGAAAGGTCAGCCAGTTCGGGAGACGTTTGTACCATTCAGCCATGCGAGGATACACTATACTGCTTTTTGAGCTGTAGTACACGCCTGACGTATTCCTGAGTCTCAGAAAACGGGGGGATCCCGTTGTAACGCTGCACGTGCAGATCGCCCGCGTTGTAGGCTGCCAGTGCATGCTCCACGTTATTATAACGGCGGATGAGTCTTGCCAGGTAAGATGTACCACCCTCGATGTTTGACTCTGGTACGAATGCATTCCTGACCCCGAGCATGCGCGCAGTCGATGGCATGAGCTGCATCAACCCGATAGCACCTTTCGGGGATACGGCGCGCGGATTGAAAGCTGATTCGGCATGGATGACAGCCTTTATCAGTGCCGGGTCCACCTTGTGTGCTCGCGCCGCGTGGTGAATCGCCTCCCTAAACAGGTTCGGATAGAGTTTCTTGGCTCTTCCACGGTTTCGGTGCGAGTAGGAGAAGCCCTTGATATACGAAACGCCGTCAGTTCTGGCCCTAAAGATCTGCGCCCCGACCCCCGGAGGGGGCATGCGGTTCGTGAATCGAATCGTTCCATCTGCCTCGTGAATGACGAAGATCCGCGCGTCACTAGCCTCAGCAACCGAGCTCCCCACCCCAACCCAGTAACAGATAGACACAACTACCATCAGAAAACCCTGAAGCGTCCGAGCTGCCGCTCCTCTCACGACAGTAATCATAATCATGGGTACACTCATAGCGTTATCTCTCGAGCTAGGCTTTACACCCTGCTAAGTTGGGATGCTGCCCACCCCAGCAAGGCTACAAAGATCTACGCCATGTGTGCAGTAGAACCCGCTAAGATATTGACACTAAGCGTAAAATGCTGTTCTTTTAGCACCTAGGCGGTCATTATCTGAGCAGCGACAAGGCTAGCGACGGCGCCTGATTGGCCTGCGCAAGGACCGACGCACCCGCTTGCTGCAGGATGTTGAGTCGCGTCAGCTCTGCAGCCTCGCTTGCTACATCCACATCGCGGATTCGACTCTCTGCAGCTGAGAGGTTTTCTCGCGAGATCGATAGATTGCTTATCGCTACCTTCAATCGAGATTCAGCAGCACCGAGAATCCCGCGGGTCGACGCAAGCGAGGCTACTGCGGCATTCACGGCATCCAGTGCTATACGCGAGGCGCTTGCGCCTTCGGACAGCGATACACCATTGAGCGAGAATGTCAACGAGGAGGAGTTCTGCTGCGCCAGCCCGAGCGACGCCAGTGTTCCTTGCACCCCGGTAAAGGAGATCTGCGAGGTAGATGTCGAGTCGAAACCAACCTGTAGCATGAGAGCTTGGTTACCCGAGAGCAACCTAACCCCGTTGAACTCGGTGGTTACCGCGATGCGTTCGACTTCGGAGCCCAGCGCTACGAATTCATTCTGCAGAGCAGAGCGCTGAGAGACGGAGAATGTGCCGTTGGCAGACTGCTCGGCCAGCTCCGCAAGGCGCGCCAAAACATTTCCGATATCCGCCAACGAAGCGTCGGCGATCGCAATCGACGAGATACCGTCGTTTGCGTTACGCACAGCTACCTGACCTACGCGGATGTTGGCTTTCAACGAGTCAGCTATGGCAAGACCTGCGGCGTCGTCACTAGCTTTGTTGATACGTTGACCTGAACTCAACTTCAGGAAGGTCGAATTCAGAGTTTCGCTCGAATTCGCCAATCGACGTTGGGCCTGAAGTGACGAGATGTTACTACCGATCGTGATTGCCATGCCTCATTCCTCCTTGAACAACAGTGGCACTTGATGGGTGTCGAGAGCACGTCAAACACCGCACGTGAGTTTGAAGGTGCCTACCGAGTAAGTAAAAAGGCCTCCGTGCCCTTATGCTCGTCGGCTCGTAGAAGAGAGGCGCTCAGGATATACAGCTGCGACCGTGCGGCTCGTGACTACGTGCACACTACCTGCTCTCAGGACGCGAGGTAAAACTAAACCGTCGCGAGAAAGTGGCGGCTTTTGCCGCCCTTCCGTGTAATACAGGTCGGCATAGGAGCTTACGAGCTTGAGGAGCAACTTGGCAGCGCGAAGAGAACTGTCGAAGGAACTTTGGGGGAGGCACAACACGGAGGCTCGGCGAGCCCCGTAACCCGAGAAGCGTGACGGTCGTCTTACCCATCACGCTTCCCGAGAGGAGCCGCCTAGTAGGCTTATCGTAGGAGCGAAAGAGCCAGAGATGGCGACTGGTTCGCCTGTGCGAGAACCGATGCACCAGCCTGTTGCAGAATGTTGAGTCGAGTCAACTCTGCAGCTTCAGTGGCTACATCCACATCGCGGATTCGACTCTCTGCAGCTGAAAGATTCTCTCGAGAGATCGAGAGGTTGCTGATCGCTACCCTGAGTCGTGACTCTGCCGCACCGAGCACACCGCGTGTCGATGCAAGCGAGGCTACCGCTCGGCTCACCGCATCGAGGGCGATGCGCGAAGCACTCGCACCCTCGCTGAGGTTTATGCCGTTCAGAGAGAACGACAGGGCCGAGTTGTTCTGTTGGGCCAAGCCCAGCGAGGCCAACGTACCCTGCACGCCAGTGAACGCAATCTGCGATGTCGACCCAGAGTCGAATCCTACCTGCAGCACGAGGTTTGAGTTACCCGAGAGCAGCTTGACTCCGTTGAACTCCGTGGTGACCGCGATACGTTCTACCTCGGAGCCCAGCGCTACAAACTCGTTCTGCAGAGCGGAGCGCTGCGTCACGGAGAACGTTCCGTTGGCAGACTGTTCGGCGAGCTCTGCCAGACGTGTTAGAACGTCTCCGATATCCGCCAACGAAGCATCTGCGATCGCAATCGACGAGATACCGTCGTTCGCATTACGCACAGCCACCTGACCCACGCGGATGTTCGCTTTCAGCGCGTCCGCAATAGCAAGGCCTGCGGCGTCGTCGCTCGCTTTGTTGATACGTTGACCGGAGCTTAACTTCAGGAAGGTCGAATTCAGAGCTTCGCTCGAATTCGCCAATCGACGTTGGGCCTGAAGTGACGAAATGTTACTACCAATCGTAATGGCCATGCCTCATTCCTCCTTGAACAACAGTGGCACAAAATTAACGGTTTCCCGGAGGCAGTAGGACCCACAGATGTGGTTCCAATCTTGTGCGAGCCGCTTCCCGTCCAGAGCATCCTTGCCCTTAAGTCAGGAATCGGTGAGTACGGCTAACGGCTAGAGGAGCAACGAAACGCTACTTCTACTACCACTGCAACCACACCTTAACTGCGATGCACAAATACTACCAACAGATAAGATTTCGCCATTCCGAGTTCTTTACTTAATCGAAATTATCACGGGTGCTAAGCTCCCTGAAATCGTTACGTTTCTCGAGGGCACACAAGCGGATTGGAGCTTGATTGCAAAAATCGACTCAAAAAAACAGCCTCTCTTCCGGGTCTAAACTGAGTAACCAACAGGGGATGGTGCGAGACGGCTGTCTATGGGGCTTGAAACGGGATTTGCGATGGTCAAAGGCCAACCATTTGCAAGGAGAAACAAGCACGGCGCCCAGTGAGACCCGTAGGTCCCACCGTGCACCGTATTCGGAAAACCGCCTCCGCTCCCGAGACTATCGCAGGAGCGAGAGGGCCAGAGAGGGTGACTGGTTCGCCTGTGCGAGAACCGATGCACCAGCCTGTTGCAGAATGTTGAGTCGAGTCAACTCTGCAGCCTCGGTGGCTACGTCTACATCGCGGATTCGACTCTCGGCAGCTGCCAGGTTCTCTCGAGAAATCGAGAGGTTACTAATAGCTACTCTGAGTCGCGACTCTGCCGCACCGAGCACTCCACGCGTCGATGCAAGCGAGGCAACCGCCCGGTTCACCGCATCGAGAGTGAGTCGCGAGGCGCTTGCTCCCTCAGCTAGGTTGACACCGTTCAGGGAGAACGTAAGCGAAGAGCTGTTCTGTTGAGCAAGTCCGAGCGCTGCCAAGGTCCCCTGCACTCCGTTGAACGCAATCTGCGAGGTTGATTCCGAATTGAACCCGACCTGTAGTACCAGGTTGCTGTTCCCCGAAAGCAGCTTGACGCCGTTGAACTCCGTCGTGACTGCGATACGTTCGACCTCTGAACCAAGCGCAACGAACTCATTCTGTAGAGCAGATCGCTGGGCCACCGAAAACGTACCGTTCGCCGATTGCTCGGCGAGTTCTGCCAAGCGCGACAACACGTTTCCTATATCAGCCAGCGAAGCATCCGCAATCGCAATCGACGAAATACCATCGTTTGCGTTACGAACGGCCACCTGACCGACGCGAATGGTTGCTTTCAACGCATCTGCGATAGCGAGACCTGCGGCGTCGTCGCTAGCTTTGTTGATGCGCTGACCGGAGCTCAATTTTAGAAAGGTCGCATTGAGCTGTTCGCTCGAATTCGCCAGTCGCCTTTGAGCTTGTAGCGACGAGATGTTACTACCAATTGTAATTGCCATGCCTCATTCCTCCTTGAACAACAGTGGCATTAAATGCACGGGCTCTATCGGGCAGAGAAATTCAGACTAGCTGAACCCCTTCGACGCTGTGTACTCGCGAGCCAGAACATCCATGCTCTGGCTACAAACTGAGGTGTACGATGAGAGGAGATCGAGCAGGAACTGCTCTTGGAACTACTACAACAACCACACTACAACTTCGAGGCACAACAACTGCCTTCAAGTATTCTTTCGACAATGCGTGGTTTTTTCTAAAACGAAATCTCGATGACTGGCTAGTTTCGAGAAATATTTCGCTCGCTGGCTGGGTTGAGGGCGGGACCCTTTGGCATGAGGAGCACAATGTGCGCCTCTTACCTCGAGTATAAAACACGAAGACAACGCATCGGCTGTACTTTCCCGATTCGAGGGGTAACGGCTAAAGCAAATGACTCAGCGTGGAATCGAATGGGTAGTAACGGGGATAGAGATAACGTAAGCCACCCTTTTTACCCATAGATCGCGCCTTTCTACGTGAACGTGCCCATGCACGTTAACGTCGACATAACATCGAGTCCTGCCCACTGGATTTCACGAAGAGCCACAAAAAAAAGGCGCACGATACGGCCCGAGAGCCCCACCGTGCGCTGAGTGTAACGAGCCCTACAGCTATCGTAGGAGCGAGAGAGCCAGAGATGGCGACTGGTTCGCCTGTGCGAGAACCGATGCACCAGCCTGTT
>JBBAUR010000072.1:0-17239 GCA_040398075.1 Bdellovibrionota bacterium
GCGGTGGCGTTGTCCATGGTTCCAATATACCAAGCTCGGTGTCGACTTTGCACAGCCGCGGCACAAATTTGTGGCCGAGCCCGGAGGCCTTTAGAGAGGCCACACCGCGGGCTAAGGGGTAACCCCATTCGACTCGAGAAAAGCCCTCCAAGGGCATCCTGAGCCTACGGCGGCCGTGCCCCTTATTTACGCCGGCGGTTGGGCCCCGGGCAGCTCTTGTTGAAAGTAACTTTCACAGCAAAAAGTGCGAGCAAAGTGCAAAGTGCGGCCGCCATAAGTTATATTGGAACCATGGACAACGCCACCAAGACCAAAGGCACCTTCGTTCACCCCAATCTCCCCAAGATGGGCACCATGACGGGCTACGTCCGGAAGGACGTGTTCATCCCGGACGTCAAGTTCCACACGCCCCTGTACAAGCTCTACGGCGTCGAGGCTCTCGAAGGGCTCTACCTCGACCAGGGCACCTTCACCCCGGCCCAGTGAGCCCCCTCGGGGTGGGCGCCCTCGGCCCACCCCCCGCTCACCGCGGGGCAAAAAAAACGCTCCACTCAGTGCAAAGTTCTCGGCAGAAAAGGTAGGATAAGGACATGGACAAGGTATACATCGTCTTCGCCGGTGAGCACTACGCCTCGCACAACCTGGTCTCCGTCCACGCCACGGAGGAGGCGGCCCTCGCGGCAGCCAAGAACTACATGGAGACGGACGAGGACATCGCAGCCCACGAGTACAAGCCCGCCCGCGGCCACTCCTGGACGTCCAAGTCCGGCCACTACGTCACGATCGAGACGCACTCGGTCGCATGACCTATCGAGGGGCTTCTGCCCCTCCACCCCTGGAGGAGATTACTGTCAAATCCGAGGGGTCCAATGTGGAATGCAACTAGTTGCATGCACCCAGTGCAAAGTTCCTCGTCGAAAGGATATACTAGGACCATGAAGAACGGCACCAAGCTCTCCGCCGGTCAGATGATCGTCAAGTCCATGGACGCGGCCGGCCGTACGGTCGACGCAAAGCTCTTCGACTCAGGGGTCCGCGGTCTCAAGAAGCTCTTCGGACGGACCGACGACCTCTTCAGCGTCGAGATGTACCTCGTTGACGAAGGTCTCGATCAGGACATCGCGTCCGACATCGTCTACAAACACTTCTGAAATTGCATCGCCGCGGTGCAAAGCTCAGACGAATCCTGGTATAACTGATCTATCGGCTGGTTCGGAAGCCAGCCACCAAGGAGAACACCATGTCGCAGATGAAGATGAACGTCGGCCTCAAGTCCTGGAAGAACGGCACCAACATCCTCGACCTCGAGGTCCCCGCCCAGCTCGAGCGCACGGTTCGCACCGGCGTCAAGTTCTTCGACGATGCCATGGGTGGTGAGGGCATGACGCCTTCTACGGCCCTCCTCTTCACCGGTACCCCCGGCGCCGGTAAGACGACGCTCAGCCTCCAACTCGCAGACGCCATCACCGGCGCAGGCAACATCTGCCTCTTCAACACCGGTGAGGAGTCGCTCTTCCAGGTTCGCAAGGTGGCCAAACGCCTCGAGATGAAGAACGGCTTCGTCGCCGGCCAGGACACCCTCGTCTCGGACATCCTCAAGCATGGCGACGACCTGCGCAAGAAGAACCCCGGTAAGCAGGTCTTCATCGTCGTCGATTCGCTCCAGACGCTGGACGACGGTAAGTACAAGGACGGCTTCACCAACTCGATGAGCCAGGTTCGCGCCACGGAGATGATCACCAACTGGTGCAAGGAAACGTTCGGCGTGGCCATCATCATCGGCCAGGTCACCAAGGGCGGCGAGTTCGCCGGCAAGCAACAGATCAAGCACACGGTGGATGCCCACGCCCACCTCTACATCGACGACAAGAAGAACTCGGAGACCTTCGGCGAGCGCCTCTTCGAGGTGCAGAAGAACCGGTTCGGTTGCTCCGGCAAGACCTTCATCCTCGGCCTCGAGAAGAAGGGACTTTACGAGAAGGGCGTCATCAGCTACAACGACTGATCATCCACGGGGTAGGGTAACCTACCCCTTTCATTGCAACTAGTTACAACATTCCTCCAGCAAGAAAAAACTTCATGCAGTTTCTCAAACGTCTCATCTGGTTGTTCTTCTACATCCCGCTCGTCACCAAGACCTACGTTCAGCTGGCGTTCTTGAAGGTCAAGATGTTTCTCTTCGGAATCAAGACCAAGGTCGGCGCACTCGGGGCAGGCCTCGGGGGAGGATTGAAAGCAGGAGCAGGTGAGGCGAAACGCCTCCTGTCTGACCGCAACAAGCCCAGCTGAATTCTCGGAAGAAAAAAAAGAAAAAACGTCAGTGTAAAGTTCTCGGCCAACAAGGTATAACAGAAACATCAACAGGCAAACAGCCTAACCCACGGAAAGGATTACATCATGCAGACCACGAACGACACGAACCTCGACACGAAGCTCTCGGCCATCGACAAGGCGCTCGCCGCCGCTAAGGCCCGCAAGGCGGCCCGACAGGCAAGCGAGGAGCCCGCCACGGAGGCCGATGCACCTGCGAAGCAGCCTAAGGCAAAGAAGGAAACGCATCCCGAGGTCGCGAAGTCGCAGAAGACAGAGGCTCTGAAGGCAGCCCGCGAGGCAGCCAAGGCAGTCCGTGACGCAGAGCGCCAGAAGCGACGTGAGGAGAAGGCAGAGGCAACTTCAGGTAAGAAGCCCGTCCACATGAAGAAGATCGAGACGGCTGCGGCAAAGTTGCCTGCGATGCAGAATGAGGTTCAGCGCTTGTTCGACGAGGCAACGACGAACTTCTCTGCAGAGCAGACGATGGCCCTTGCGCTCCACCTCCAGCACTTCAACAGGGCGAAGGCCACGGAACGAGCCCTCGGCCAGCGAGTCGTGGCAGGTGCCAAGGTCCGCATCATTGGTGGTGATCCACGGGTCGTCGGCAAGTTCGGTACGGTCGATCGTGCACAGCGGATTCGGTGTTACGTCAACGTCCCCGGTGCCAAGCGTCCCGTGTACCTGTTCACTAGCGATGTTGAGGTCCTCCAGATCCAAGAGCCCCTCTCGAACGAGTCATCTCCCATCGCAGCCGTGGGGTGACCACCATCTCGACCTGGGGTCCTCATCCAGACTGGATCCCTTCGTCGAAACTTTTTTTGAGAAGCTGTGCAAAGTCCGCAGACATCCTGGTAGTATCTAACCATCACCTCCTAACAAGGAAACAACGCAATGACCACCATGTCCGTCCGCACGTTCCTCAAGGTCTCCTCCAAGCTCCCCGTCGAGACCTCGGTCCTCCTCCGTGGCAACCACGGCATCGGTAAGTCCCAGGTCGTCCGCCAGGTGGCCAAGGGCTTCGGTCTCGAGGTCATCGACCGCCGCCTCTCACAGATGAGCGAAGGCGACATGATCGGTCTCCCGTCCACGGACGGCGAGGTCACGCGGTTCAACCCGCCGGAGTGGTACAAGAACGCCTGCAAGAAGCCGGTGGCCCTGTTCCTCGACGAGCTCAACCGCGCCACGCCCGAGGTCATGCAGGCCGCCTTCCAGGTCGTCCTGGATCGTGAGCTCAACGGCTGGAAGCTCCACCCGCAGACCCGAGTCTACGCGGCCATCAACTCCTCGGCGGCCTACTCGGTCAACGAGATGGACCCTGCGCTCCTCGATCGCTTCTGGGCCATCGACCTGACGCCGGACACGCAGGACTGGCTCACTTGGGCCAAGGAGTCCGGGGCCATCCACGAGAACATCATCACCTTCATCGCCGGCAACGAGAAGTGGCTCGACCCGCCCAAGGGCGGCGAGGCCTCGGCCGTCTCCCCCAGCCGCCGCAGCTGGGAACGTCTGTCCCACGCTCTGGTCTCCAACGGGGTCGCGGACCTCCCGGATGACGCCCTCTTCTACCCGATGTGTCTCGGTTACGTCGGCACGGAGGCGACCATCGCCTTCCACGGCTACGTCAAGACGATTGACGCCCAGGTCACCGGTGAGGAGATCATCGAGGGCTACGCTAAGGTCAAGTCGAAGATCGCCAAGCTCGGTCAGGAGAAGCTCAACGTCTCCATCGAGAAGGTAGCTGACTACGTCACGAAGAACCTGAAGGTTCTCGACGACAACCAAGGTGCCAACCTCCGAGACTTCATGGGTGACCTCCCCGCGGAGCTCCGAGTGGCGGCCTGGTCAAAGCTCACGGCCGGCGGGGTCAACAACCTCGAGCTCGCCAAGTCGGTCCACAAGTGGTGTGTCAACCACATCCTCTCGGTCTTCGGTGTCGACAAAGGCGAAGTCGCCAAGGCCCTCACCCCGGCAGATACGAAGTCGGTAACGACGCCGAAGAAGAAGAAGTGAACACATGCCATCCTTCCAGCGCGGACTCTGGGAGGAACGAGCCTGGGCCCGGTATGAAAAGCAGAGGTCAAAGGATCCTGCCACCGAGCCCAAGGCTCGGGCCCGTTTGGATGTAGATATAACATCCTCTGCGAGTTTAAACCTCGTTGTCGCATGGTGTGCCTCCCGAAAAATAGAAGTAGAATTTACCAACAGACGTGAAGCAGGATCCTTCGTGTCTGACGAAAAAAAGATTTACGTCAACTCCACTCAATCATACGAGAACCAACTCTTCATCCTCCTCCACGAGTGTGGTCACCTCCTCGTAGGATCAGGCGACGGGACGACCAATCCAAGGTTCACCTTAGGCTACCCTTCGATTTATGATCCAGCCGTCAAGGGCAAGTTCATCCACCGTTGCGCTGTCATCGAAGAAGAATTTGAGGCGTGGCACCGCGGCCGCAAACTCGCCAAGAAATTGAACATAGAGATCAACGATATGCGTTGGAATGAACTGAAATCAAAGTTCATCAAGTCCTACATGAGGTGGGCTCTAAAAGACCCAGATTTCGAGAGCCACCCCTAGAATAATTCTTTCATGAATATTTATGCCCATGAAGGGCAACGGCAAACGCAAGTGGAAAAGCCTGACGTTGAAGGTGGAACATCTTCGCCTCGAAATCGAAGACCACGAAGAAACGATGGACGACATCACCAAACAGTTCATGGAAGAACTTTCGAAAGTAGCTGACACAGAAGAACCTCCTGAACAACCAGCTTCGCCTGCGCCTCCCAGCCCTGCCACGACCGTCATCGAAGATCGGACCGAAGGGGATCATACCTCTGAACCCGATCTTCCGACGCGTGAAGATCCAGAAATCCCAGACGAAATAAAAGCTCTTTGGAAGAAGATCGCCGTCGCCACCCACCCTGACAAGACCAGTGGAGATGTAGCCAAGTCGGAACTCTACAGGCGGGCTGCAGCAGCCATGGCGGACGGGTCCATCGACGAGATCGTGGCCGTCGCACTAGAGCTAGGCATGGACCTACCTGAGGCATCCATGGCGGCGGTGACCAGACTGGAGAAGGTCGCAGGGGACCTAGAAGGACGCCTGAAAAATATCGAGAATTCCATCCTATGGCAATGGGCCTCTGCCCCCCAGAAAAAACGTGATGTCATCCTCGCGGCCTACATGAAGTCTAAAGGCATGAAACCCAAGAAAAAAGATTGACCAGTGTAAAGTCAAAGTCCAATAGGATACCATTGGACCATGAAGCCCAGGCCGAAGATCACGTGGACCAATCCGTCTGCGACACCCGCGGTCAAGAAGGCTCCTCGACGCCCCCGCCCGAGCGGCATCACTCGCGTGACCAATGAGCCATGGTTCTACCTTGAGCCTCCGATGAGTGATGCCGCTCGGGTGGCGTGGGACGAGATCAACCAAGGATCGCCCATTACCTTCGCCACAGCGGCCAAGGTAGTGTCATCTCCTGGCTTCCCGCTTCCTGTCTTGAAGAAATCAGAAGGAACACCCATTCTGACCATGCGGGGGCCGGTGACGTATGCAAACATCCCTGGCGGTGAGCAACTTCCTCAAGGAACGTTCGCAGTGTACCTCGGCATGACCACCGTCAAGATGAAGCGTTCAGCAGGCTCTTCGCATGTCGAAGGTAATGTTGTTGACCGTGCATTCCGCACAGTCCTCGTCGGACAGAACAAATATCTCCTTGATGATCCGAATATGATTCGGACGGTGTAAAAAGATACCCCGATGGGGTAGATTAAGAACATCCAAACAACACGCCTACGTAGCCCAGTGGCAGAGGCAGTCGACTCAAAATCGATACAGGGTGGGTTCGAATCCCACGGTAGGCACCACACAACAATGAAGCTCACAAGACGACTTCACCCCCGTGCAGAACTGAAGATCAACACATACGTGGTTATCTCTCGTGCGGTGGAGGATGGAATCCATCGCGGTTGGAATCGAGCATTCAAGTACGCCGAATCGCCGAGCAGCGATACGATCAAATCAGAAATTGAAAAAGAGGTTCTCAATTCTCTGACCGAAGTCATCTCTTGGTCAAAAGATTGATTGTTGTTACGGGTCCGTAACTCAATTGGTAGAGTAGTCGCCTTTTAAGCGATAAGTTGTGGGATCGTACCCCACCGGACCCACCATCTCCACGAATGACGAATACTGGAGACTTAGATAATACTTGCAGCTGTGGACCCTGGCGTCGCAGGGAAAGCTCCTATTATAAGCAGGTGACCTCCCGGGCCACACATCGGGACAGTAACCATCATCCAAAAAATTTCGTCATGCAACTAATCGCATGACCCGCTTGTAAAACAAAAAAAGAAAGAATACCATATGATCATGACAAACAAGAACAACAGCACAATCACAGCATACGTCGTTCGTGAGGCCAACAGCCGCCGCTTCCTTACCCGGCCAACGTACAGCGGTCGAGTTCAAGGCGTCTGGGGTACGTTCGATGAGGCAACGACATTCGACACCCGCGAGGAGGCGCAGTCATGCGCGTCGAACATCAACTATCGACGCCCAGACGGTTACTCAGCCTACTTTGCAGAGGTTCGACCAGTAGAGCGCCCAACGCGTCGACGCTGATTGCTGTGACTGCCTCCACCCTGCAGGTCGGGGTGGAGGTTTTTCCGGGGTAGCTCAGCGGCAGAGCTGGCGGCTGTTAACCGCCCGGTCGTTGGTTCGATCCCAACCCCCGGAGCCCATGTCCTTGTAGCTCAGTTGGATAGAGCAGTTGCCTTCTAAGCAACGGGTCAGAGGTTCGAGCCCTCTCAAGGACGCTGATTGGGGAATCGTTCAATGGTTAGGACAGCGGACTTTGAATCCGCGAATTGGGGTTCGAGTCCCTGTTCCCCAGCCGCCGATACAAATCACAGAAAGGTTGTATAGTAGAGATGTTACGTTATGCGGGTGTAGCTCAGTTGGTAGAGCTGAAGCTTTCCAAGCTTCCGGTCGTCGGTTCGAGTCCGTCCACCCGCTCCACATGGGGTATTGTCCCGAGCGGCAAAGGGGGCTGACTGTAAATCAGCTGTCAAAGACTTCGGTGGTTCGAGTCCATCATACCCCACAAAATTCTCAGTGAATGTATATATAACAATATTAGGGCGTGTAGTTCAGCGAGAGAACATCTGATTTGCATTCAGAGGGTCGGGGGTTTAATTCCCTCCACGTCCACCATTTTTAAGTTCAATTTGGAGCAGGTCCATACTTATCTAGTATGAGACAAGACAGGAAATGTAAACACTGTAATGCTTTCTTTCCTAATGAGGAAGGAAAAGTTTTTTCAAACCATGTCAGGTGGTGCAATAAAAATCTCACAAATGGAGATAAAGGTGCATCAAAATGTTCACAAAAAAATGTTGAACGTTACGTTAGAGAGTTTGGAGAAATAAAAGAATTTTCTGTATTTTGTGTTGGATGTCAAAAGCAATACTCTGTTAAAGAAAGAGAAAAAAGACATCCTGAAAGAAAAGCTTATTTTTGTTCAAGGTCTTGTGCAAATAGCAGAGGTCCACGAACGGAAGACTTTAAAGAAAAGATCAGAACAAAGTTATCTGGTAGAGTCATCTCAGAACGATTCACAAAATCTTGTGATCTTTGCAAAAAAGAATTTCAAGTAACTTTGTTCTTGAGCAAAAAAAGATATTGCTCTGCTGACTGCAGCAAACAACATCGTTATGAGAAGATTGATAAAGAAAGTCTAACGTATTACAGACGTCTTTGTTCTTTCAACTTCAATCTTGCAGATTTCCCAGATGAGTTTGATTTCCGTCTCATAGAACAGCATGGGTGGTACAAGGCCACGAATCGAGGAAACAATCTGGGTGGAGTCTCTAGAGACCACATAGTGTCTGTCAAGTACGGATTTGAAAATAAAATAGATCCAGAGATCATTTCACATCCTGCAAACTGTAGGTTACTCGTTCACAATGAGAACGTTTCAAAGGGCGAAGATTGTGGAATGACCATTGAACAATTGAAGCAAAAAATTGTAGAATGGAATAAGAAATATGAATTTGCCTCCTTAGCTCAGAAGCAGAGCACTCGCCTTGTAAGCGAGCGGTCGTCAGTGCAATCCTGACAGGGGGCTCCATGGAGAAGTGGCCGAGTGGTCGATGGCAACGGTTTAGAAAACCGTCGTGGGTGAAAGCCCACCGGGAGTTCGAATCTCTCCTTCTCCGCAAATCTCGGTGCAATGTCCTGACAGGACATGATACCCTGACACCATGTTCAAAGTCATCGATCTAACCTCCCGTCTCGAACGTTGGACCACCGCCTACGAACTGGGCGATCTCGTCTTCTCCGTCTCGAATCACGGGCGAATCCACGTGAAGGTCGGAGAAGAAAGCCGGATCATGAGCCTCGTCGACGCGGTGTCCATGATGGGACAGGTCTCGGAAACGTTCGAGAACCTGTCGGGACTCTAGGCTTCTCCGTCGTGCTTCCCGAGGATCATCACGTCCTCCTGGATTAACTTGCGAATAATGTCAGCCAGTTCCCCATATCCGGCTTTTTCCAGGGCCGTGGCGGCCTCAAGGAGTCCTACGATGCGACCCTGGTCCAATCCTGCCTCGGTGGCCTGATAGATCATGGTGTCTACGGATGCCAACATATCCTTCACCTGGAAGAGCATGTCCCACGCCTCCTCCCGTTCCGCACACTTCTTGCAGGATTTATCGTCCATGGCGCTCCACGGCCGGTGGCTCAGGGGTGAGACCCGGAATGTGATGATGGGTAGGTATACCCCACGCGTAGAAGGTGGTAGCCCAGTGGAACCCCCAGGCGGCCAGGTACCCCAACAGGAATCCTGCAAGAAACGTCCTCCACGACTCGGATGACCTGAGGCCCTTCATCAATATAACTATCTTTCTCTTGCGATTTTTTCTCGGCGCGGTGCAAAGTATACACCACCCGTGATAGGATGTATCTATGTTCAGCCACACGGACACCGACTTCAACCTGGACCGGCACCTCATCTCGTTCCTCCAGGACACGCCGTTCTTTGCAGAGCTGTCCCGGCACATCCGGAAGACGCCCACCCTCGACATGCCCACGGCAGCGGTTGCCTTCGACCCGACGTACGACGACATCACGCTGTACTGGAACCCGGAGTTCTTCCGCCCGATGAGCGACCAGGAGATCCGTGGCGTCCTCACCCACGAGTTCTACCACCTCATCTTCTGCCACCTCACGACCCGCCGCAAGAAGCCGGCCAAGATGTGGAACGTGGCCACTGACCTCGCCATCAACTCGATCATCTCCGGTCACTCCAACATGGCACTCCCTTCCGGTTGCCTCATGCCGGGCGTCTTCCCTGCCGGTCCCGAAGGTCGCGAGTGGACGGCTGAGGAGAAGGCTGCCATGCCCATCGCCCAACTCATCGCTGACTTCCCCAAGGGGCAATCCTCGGAGTGGTACTTCGAGAAGCTCAAGGACAAGGTTGAGGAGGAACGCAAGAAGGGTGACAACGCCAAGGGCACCCCTCACCCCGACGGTGACCCCTTCGGCGGCCTCGACTCCTTCGATGACCACTCGGCCTGGGACGAGCTGACCGATGAACAGAAGGAGATGGTCGCCTCTAAGGTCAACGGCATGGTGGAGAAGGCCACGAAGCACGCCGACTCCCAGGCGAACGGATGGGGCAACATCCCTGCGGAACTCCGCGAAGAGATCCGTCGCTCGGTCAGCAAGCTCGTCGACTGGCGCAACGTTCTCCGCCAATTCATCGGTAACATCGCCCGCGGTGAACGCACCACCACCATCAAGCGTATCAACAAGCGCTACCCCTACATCCACCCCGGTGCCAAGCGTGGCTACGTCGCCAAGCTACTCATCGCCATCGACCAATCCGGAAGCGTGGATGACCGCCAGCTCGCCCTCTTCTTCAACGAACTCGCCACCCTCACGAAGAAGGTCACGGTCACCATCCTCCCCTTCGACTGCGCAGCAGACCTCCGCGATGCCTTCGAATGGAAGAAGGGAAGCAACGTGGACGCCAAGCGGGTCCGAGGTGGTGGAACTGACTTCAACGCCCCCACGAGAATCGTCAACGACCCGAAGAACCGGGGCAAGTGGGACGGCATGCTCATCATGACCGACGGTGAGTGCTCCGCCCCTGGACCCTCCCGAGTCAAGCGAGGTTGGGTGGTGTCCCCCGGCCACAAGCTGGAGTTCCCCACCAACGAGATCACCATCTCCCTCGACCCCACGACCCCCAAGTCCGGAGCCTGGCGATGATCCGCGTGGGAGACATGGTCACCTTCCGCCCCGGCGTACTGACCTGGAATGAACGAGATCGATCGGCTGTCTACCCGGTCATCAAGGTGGAATCACCCAATGGCTCAGACACGATGGTCCACGTCCTCTCCCCACACGGGGACACCTTCTGGGAATGGGCACCCACCTTCACAGTCCACTCGAGCGGGGAGACATGAAGATACGACACTTCTCCCCAGGCTCCCAAGTCGTCAAGATCGACTGGCACAACAAACCCCTTGACACGGGAATCGTCATCCAACTGGTCACCACCCACCCCATCGCCGACGTGGAGGTCCTCTTCCCCACAGGACCCCGATGGGAATCGGCCATCGACCTCATCCACCTCGACGAACTGACCCCACCTTGCAACTAGTTGCACTCACATGACCGAAGTAGGCCGCGGCGACCTCGTCACCATATCACCCCACGCCTCCCTATACCCAGCGGCCTACTCCTCTCCTGCTGCCCTCACCACGGAAGACCACCTCACCGCCCTCGTCGTCTCCATCCACGGCTTCTACCTCAACATCATCCTCCCCTCAGGAAAGACCGCCTGGATCCACAAGGGCTCATGTCGACTAGCACGAAAAGCAGACCGAACCTGACACCACGATGCATGAGGGCACTTGCCACCCATGACCACACGGGCTACCCCCACCCACGAGCATCAGGGGCGGCGGTCACCACGCAGAACAACTGTCCACCACCGGAGCAAGCAGACCGAAAGGGTCATGGGCGCTCGTGGGGGCACTTCCGCTGACGGCAGCAAATTCGTCCAGGATGAGGCGTAAGGAGTTCACTAGCCACTCCTGCACATCCCGCACACGCCAGGGCACATTTGCAGATCAGCTGCCCTCCTGACTCACCAGAGGCACTCGAGATTGTGTCCACTTGTCCTCGCTCGTGGGGTGGCATTTGCAGCATAGAGTGGAGGCAGGTGGTAGGGAGTGGTGGAGGGTGGTAGGAGCGCTCCGTGTGGGGGCAGGGTAGTAGATGCACGTCGACCCCGGAGGGGTTGCGAGTCCGCTGCGGGGTCGGGGGTGACACTAGGTTGTACGGTTCAGTAGTGTCCTGAGGGCTGCGGGGCGGCGCCGCGGAGGCCACGTAGTTCTTCTATATTATTCTCGAGGTCTTCGAGGAGGCTCTTGGCGCTGGAGATTTTATCTGCTAAGTCATCGAACAACGCTTCTTCTAGTTTCCCAGAGAGGTGATCGTTGAGGCCGTCATATGCGTTGAGGATTGAGTCCATGTCTAGTCTGATGAGGCCTGCATCCAGTTCCGTGGCCTCGTGGAGTCTCCTTGTTCTCTTCACTTCTTCTCTGATGATTTTTCTTAGTTGTGTTGCTGTTAGCTTCATGGATATTTGTCCTTCTCCCGTCGTGGGATCGTCTATATGTATTGTGGAGGGTTGTTGATATTCTGGAATTTGTCTTACGCTCGTGGGATCAGTTCCTTCCCGTCTTCTTCCACTCGATCCGGTCCACCGCGATGTCACCAACCCCGATGGATTCCCTCTCGTTTGAGAACTGAGGTTTGATGAGGGTGTACATCAGCTTGGTGACGTGGACGAAGGTGTTTGGTCCGTCCATCCCTGTCGGGGCGTGCATCACGACGCTGTAGACCTTGCCTTGTTTCTCCGCCTCTGGGTCCGGTTCGGCAGAGTCTTCTGCGATGCTCTTGTCCCAGGACCACGACGACACGCCGGCGTACTTGGACTTGTAGGTGTAGTTGACCTGCGAGGAGCCCTTCGTCGGGAGTGGTTCGGATTCGTCAAGGCCTAAAGTTCCTCGTAACCACTTTTCATCTACGTACATCCCCCTGTAGGCCCTGGTTATCGATGATGCAGACTTCGATGGAGTGACGTCGTCGAGCGCCTTCTTGTACTTCCCTGATCCCAACAAGTTCCTGTAGGTCTGCATTGTTTCCCCATCGAAGGAACTACCGGGGATTCCCCATATGACATTATAGATGTCGTTGAAGAGCTTCTTTTCCTTCTCTGTGTCGTCCTCGTCTGGCGCATCCTGTCGTCTACCGTCACCTGCGAATGCATACTTTCCGAAGGCGTCATCCTCTGATCCTTCTGGTGGAAGCTTGTCCGCTCCGGATGCTCTCATGCTCTGCGTCTTTTGGACCCTCTTGCGGATCATGCTGAGCACGTTTTGCTTCTGGCGGTCCGTCCATTTTATCTCCCTCTCGTACGCCTCGACGTAACCTGGGTGGACGTCCGGTTTGTCCTTCATGGTGACGAGCCAGAAGTGGACACCGAGCTCTTCCTCACCGTCATAAGGGTAGTGTTCAGGATTTTCCAGGGTGTGTCTCGTCATGAAGTCGGACAACGATTCTCCTGGGTTTGCCTTGTTGCGGAACCCGGAATTCCAGATGGGAGTCCCATCGAAGTTTATCGCTGGGCTCTGCCATCCTATCTCCACGTAGGCCCTGCTCTCCAGTGGTCCGCTGCCTTCCGCAGCTTCTCTAATGATTCTTCTGAGTTCACCGAGGCGTATCTTCATGGGACATATTTATTGTGAGATCCGTCGATGATACCTGCAAAGTAGATCTTAATTTATCTTCCCGTGTGAGGCGTATAGTTATACACGAATATTCGGGGTGAGAGACATGAAGATACGGTTGGGTGATTTACGCAAGATTATTCGAGAGGCCATCGGTGGATCTGACGACCTCGCTGTCATAGTGAGGTCGATGTCGGACACCGTCGTCAGCGGGGTGGTGTATTCGGTCCCGACCCTTTTCAATGTCGTTCGGGAGAACGCCACGCTTCCGGTCGAGTCGCAGGCCGAAACTGTCGACGATCTGGTGACTCTCTTCAGGCGGAGTGGCATCGTCGTCGGTTACATCAAGATCGGCAAGCCTTCCGAACCGTGCAGCGATGCTTGGAAGGTGATTGGGTCATGGGGCCCGATGATGGGCGAGGTGGTGTACGATCTTGCCATGGCGTTGTCCCCCACCGGTCGCCTCGTGTCGGATAGGGTTTCTGTCAGTGCGCGAGCTCGGACACGGTGGGAAAAGTTGAGGACCTCGCGCGGCGCGATGACCGGTGGCGGTCTGAGTCTCGCCTTGGACGACGAGTACGCCCCGTCGGAATCTCAGTTGACGCCTGACGATCCGAATGACGATTGTCGACTGTACCAGCCGATGCGGAAGGGGGGACCCGATCCGATCCTCGATCGTGTTTATGTGGCGACCGGATCCGAGGCGGCCAAGAAGGAGGCGATGATGGCCAACCACGAAGAGGCGATGGCAGAGGTCATCAGGATAGATCCCGATGAGACGCGGAAACGAATGGAGGACGCCATCTTCCGCACCGGCGGATTGAAGTTCGGTGAGGGGTTGATGGAGGAATGATGAAGATACGGTTGAGCGAATTACGTAGGATTATTCGGGAGGCAGCCGCGGGGTCGAGTCTCAACACCGACGAGCTTGCTGCGATGTTGACTGAAGATGATGGTGGTGCCAAGGTGGTCGTGTATCATCCGATGCCTATTGAGAACATGATGCGTAAGTTGCCTGGTGATGTTGTTGACCGGTCGCCTGAACTGATGGCGAAGTTGAAAGAGTATATGGTCGGTTGGGTACAGGTGGTGAAGCCGAAGGATCCTTGTTGGGATGCGATGATGATTGCTTCCATCGCTGGTCCTGGCAAGCTGATGTATGGCATCGGGTATGCTTTATCTCCCTCCGGTCTCTTGATCTCCGATCGTGATTCCATGACGAACGTCGCGGTCTCTGCCTGGCGCAACATGTCTGCAAAAGGAACCCGTGGCAAGAAGAAGTTAGACAATGTCACTGAACCTGAGACTCCTGACCCCGCGGATGACTGTGTCGTCCTGAAGGACGATTTCCTCAACTACGCCTATGAGGCACAAGGTTGGGAGATGGGAGTCTTAGAGACGATGAATGACAACCACGAAGCTGTGATCGCTAGAGTCACGAAGGGTGGTGTACTATCACGCGATGAAGCGGAAAAAGCCTTGAACGAGGCCGGTCTCTCTTATTGGAGGACTCGATACAGGGCCGCATGGTGATGGAGACAATATGCAAATACGATTAGACGATTTAAAGCAGATTATTCGTGAAGTTTTAGAAGATGACGTGGAGGAGCAGATCGAGGATCTGCAAGGTCAACCTGAGTTCAAGAACGTCGAGTTGTTCGCAGACATGAAGTTGGACAATGAAGAGTTTGAGTACAACTTCGTTGAGCTGCAGGCGTTGGCCCGCAACGCGGACCAGAAAGATGTGTCTCGTTCAAAGGTTCGAGTGTCGTCTGCTTCTCAAGCAACAGTGAATAAAATCCGTGATGAACTAGAAGGGTTGGGATTCAAATTCGTCGGCCGCAAACCGCTGAAGAGCGTTCGAGGCGTCACGTCAGGCATTCACGGATCTAGTCCATATGCTGGAATGCATTCTGGATCTGGTATGGGAATCAACTCAGCAGGTCCCGTTGGGTTCGGAATGGGTGGTGGTCCTGGCGCCATGGGGAGCGGGAAGAAGTGGGATGCTTCATCCCCGGGAAATCTACCCATGGGTTCTAGACGTCGTTGAGAGTATGTAATTATACGCCATGAAGATTAGACTTAACGAGCTACGAAAAATTATTAGAGAAGAAATTTCTGAACCCGAAAGGGATTTAATTTCGACGAATTCTATTCGATACGGTCACGCCCCGATCGAGTTTTTTAAGTTGGCGCGAAAATCTGACGATCGCATTAAAGAATGGTTCATTCGTTCAGGTTGGGTTGGAAAGATACAAAGAGCAGCCCCAAGCAATGATAGTGATGTTACCAAGAGAGATCTCAAACAGCTGTTAAAACTGACGAGAGAAGCCACGAAAGAAGACATAGCTTTTTCTAAGTTCGTAGATGACGAAAACAATATAGCGGAATTATTTCTTAATCTCTTGGCTGAAAATGGATACGAAGAATCTCTGAGCGAATATTACAGAATAGACAACCAGACACTTTCTTTGCTGTTTTACTTAAAAGAAATCATCAATCGGCCAAGACCTTACCAACTTGCTCATCATTTTGGGCTTCCAATCTACCCGCTTATACGCACCGATGCAATGACTGCATCATACCCTAGTGGACACGCGTTGGTTGGATTCGTCATGAGCGAATATTATTCTAGAAAATATCCTCAGTTGTCAAGCTCTCTAAAGTCTTTAGGAGAAAAAATTGCTTTTTCTAGAGAGGTCGTCGCAATCCACTATCCATCAGACACTGAAGTTTCTCGTTTGATATGTGATATAATTTTTGAAAACGATCTCATAGAGTGAATCTTAAAAATCCATTGCAATGTCGAAAGCCATGAATCCCGCGTCGAGAATTTCCGACTCTATCTCTTCTCGACGGCGGCCCGTGGCATCGATCATCTTCAACGCTCTTTCGTGATTATTGGTCAAACGATCGAGAAGCGCTGCTTCTCCCCCGGGGCCCTTGTACGCAGCGTTGAGAAAGTCTTCATCGTGTGACGTGAAGCAATCATCGTTGGGGTCTTCTGTATGATGTTTATCGTGATGAGGGTCAGTCCCAGGTTTCGGATGACTGGCATCGTCAAGAGGTAACATCTTGTCTGGACCTACTTTTGATGAATATTTCTTCCACGCAGCGGTGGCCGATGGTGACACGCTCGATCGATCTGGGACTACGAGTCCTGTAGGTGACATGGCGTACGCAAGACCGTACATAATCTTTCCAGGTCCTGTGATGCCGCGAATCATCCAAGCTCCTCTACAAGGAGCCCCACGAGGTTCAGATATCTGAACGATTCCTACAACCTTGAAAGTGTCAAGCCGCCGGCGGCCAAGGGCCGTTATTAATGCATCGACGTTATAAACGACGGCCGTGCGAGAAGTTCCCGTGTCGGAGACAACAGCGGCCATATCAGAAGTTATGAGATCGTCAAGGTTTTCTAGCAGAGCAGGTTTTGCGATTTCTTCTCTTATAATTTTTCTTAACTGTGATAACCTGATCTTCATTTTTACCTTGTCTCGTCTATATAATTATCAAATACTTTGAAGCATATAATTATTGTGAGAAAATGACGAGAACACAGATAAGGGGCGGTCAGATACAGGATGGAACAATAACGTCTGATGATTTAGCGGACAACGTTACATTTACTAGCGTTGTTGTTTCTGGTTCTCTTGCGGTTTCAGGATCAACAACAATAGATGGTCCGCTCGAAATAACTGGCGATTCTTCGATGGCTTTTGAGATGACTGGTTCTTTTTCGATGACTGGTGGAGACTTCATCATCGATGATGTTGGATCTCTAATCGTGACGGGTTCTCTATTGGTAACTGGGGAAATATCGTTGAGCAGTGGTTCTAATGTTCCAATGGGTACATTGATATTAAGTGGAAGCAATCCCGTCACGATAACCAACGCCCTTGCAAAAACTTCTTCCATGGTTTTTTTGACGAAACAGTCCGCGACATATCCAGCTGGCGCGCCTTTGGTGTCTTCGAAATCCAATGGTAGTTTTACGGTGGTTTCGAACGCCGCAGGAGATTCTGACACAGTTTCTTATCTGATAATCAACCCAGCATGAGTATCACGTTTTTTGTTGTCGTGAAATAAAGAGATCAAATGGTGTAAGATAAATTCCATGGA
>JBBAUR010000073.1:0-17208 GCA_040398075.1 Bdellovibrionota bacterium
AAGCTCTCCCCTCCTCCCACTGAAGAACCAGAGAGTGATTATCGTCGTGAGTTCCGTAAAAGTAGTTGGGCAGCATGTATTAAGCGCATCTATGAGATTGACCCCCTGGAGTGCCCCAAATGTAAAGCGCAGATGAGGATCATCGCATTCATTCAAGACGCGCACTCAATCAAGGACATCATGAAGGCTTGAAGGTATCCCTGACTTTCACGCTCCTCCACCTATCCCAAAGTTCATCGATACCGTGGAGGCTATCGATGAACTCCCCACCTACGACTCCTTTGAGCCGTCGCCGGAGGACTTCTAAAACCCGCTTCCTCTGTGACGGAGCGGGAGAGACCTGTCTGTAATGCTATTTTCCGCTACTTACCGGCACAGCTTCGGCTCTGCCGCGACCGTTGAAACCTTAGTCCGGGCGCACAGGACACGCATTTCAATCCTTACCTCATCCCTTTTTAAGGATTTCCGGACCTCGCGATTCGGACAACTACCATGGTCCAACTACTTACATAAAAGCGATCGATCTTCCTAGCAATCACCGCGCGGTACCTCAGTGCGACCGATCCGCACTTTCCTCGACGGCCACGCCCAGGAAGTACCGGAGGGAATCGCCAGCGGCTCTCCCTGCGACTCGAAACTCTGACCACCGCTTTCGGGCTACTCGAAGGAGAGCAGACTCACCACTCCAGGGGAGATACCGAACTCACCCTCTCACTGGCCAAGCTCCTGGCCGAGCGATTCGGAAGAGACGTGCGCCACACCCTCGGATACGATCCGTCTGCACTCCATGACGTGGGCAGCTCCACATCGGTGGTCGCCGCGGTCTATCCAAACTACGACCTGAGCTCTGCAGACCATCAGCTCCGAATACCCTACACCTTTTTGGGAGGAGATCACCGCTCGGGCCTGTGGGTCGATCTCGCGCAGTATCGCGAAGGAAAGGGACGGGAAGCAGTGCGGCTCGTCAACAGCACCTCCGGTTTTCTGCACATCGAGCGCGATGGGCGCCTGACCGAAGAGTTCCAGAAAGAGGCAACCATCGCACGGGCTGAATTCAGAGAGCTGACGGTGCGAAATTTTTACCAGCGCAGCACCTGCGATATCGAGACCGACATCTACCGCCTCTTCGAAACAAACGGGATCGATGCTCTTGCTCGTGCCATACGATACAACGACACCGGTATCGTTGCAGGGCCGGAAGCGCGCGACGCGCGCGTGCTCCTCACGCGGTACAGGATGGCCAACCTCGACTGGACGCAGGCTTCACCGGAGCAGGAGAAGCTCCTCGCTCAGTACGCCCTCTACCGCTACGGAGGCCGGTGCTCCATCAGCAAAAGCTTTCGGGGTGAGCTCGATCCAGCGATCGAGAACGAAGCTGCTCACCCTACCCTGCGAGAGCATCTACGGGAGCTCGAGACCCTCTTGGAGACAGCTACACCCGAAGACGCGCGCCTCCTCGAACAGCTCCGTGCATTTTACGAAAGCTCACCGATTATGAAGGTCGCTGGAAGAGAGCTTCTTGCTCTCGAGCGAGCGAGGCCGATCTCACTCGACGCTGAGGAGCCGATACTCAGGCCACCGATAGTGCGAGAGGTGCAACGGGGGGAGCTATATCCTTGAGGGTTGCGGCAGGCAACTGGTTATCAACCGAGGGATAGCTCAACACCCGGTTATAGAGCTTTTCCAAGGCTGCTTGCTGGCATATCGTTCATAGGAAGCTGCAGTAAAGCCCCCCAACGCTCCTAGCACAGAGGGGTCTTGCTCGCCTCCCTATGATATTTTGGAAGGAACCATGACTACTACCGAGCTCTCCCCGCAGGACATCGCGTTGCTCAAGAGATTTACTCCCCTCATTCAGGAGTATATCGATGAAGTGAAGATGAAGACGACGGTCGACGAGTACGTCAAAGAGCTCGCCATCGTGCCTATTGAGTTCGACGGGGTACTGATGGGCTTTTGGGGGCTGCGTTTCTATCTAAGTGGCCCACGCAAAGTAATAGTAATCAAAGGGGTATACATCCGGCGGCAGTATAGAGGTCGCTACCTCAATAAAGCCGCCGACAAACTGTTCCTTACCGCGCAAAAAAAGGGCATCAAGGAGGTGGAGCTCTGGAGCTATCCCGAGATTCAGAGGTGGCTCGCGCGCAGATACGGGCTGAAGACCAATATCCACATCTGCTATACAACGATAGACACATTCAAGAAGCACGACTGAAATGTTCGAGCCAGTGCTATCGATCCCGCTAGGAACGCAGCAGAGTCAGAGCTAAGGCGGGGCTCTGGTTTGCTTGCGCGAGTATCGAAGCAGCCGATTCCTTGAGGATCCGTAAGCGTACGGCTTCGGCAGCATCTTGAGCGACGTCGGTATCCCGAACGCGGCTTGCCGCGGCGAGGTAGTTTTCGTTCTTCGTTGTTAGGTTGCTGACTCCCACGCCGAGGCGAGACTGAAGCGCCCCGATCGTCCCGCGTTGGGACGTGAGAATTTCCCTCTTCTTGAGGATGATCGGCAGAGCCTGTCGGGCACCTACCATGGTTTTTAAAGAGAAGGGAAGTATCGGGTTAATGCCTTCTCGGGTTGTGCCGAGGAACGTGTTGAAGGTACCGGATACAAGAGTGACTAGATCAAGCACCCCATCACTGTTGAAATCTCCGCTCGAAACATGATTTACCTTCCCAGTTCCTGCGTAGCTGGATACCTGCTCGAATGTTCCATTTCCTCGGTTCAGTAGCACCTGGACCGAGTTCGAGCCGCCGCCCAGGATGTCCAAGGCACCATCACCGTTGACGTCACCTACTATGGCGGGTGCGCGAGTAGTCGACGTGGTAGCAGCATAGTTTACGTAAGGGCTGAAATTGCCTCCCCCGGTGCCGAGTAGGACACTGTAGCCTTGATTCTTGTGTCTTGTGACAACATCAATAATCCCATCGTTATTGAAGTCACCCGCCGCTATGTTCTCGATAGCCTCCGCGGTGGCAAAGCTCGTTGATGACTGAAATGTCCCGTCTCCTCGACCACGTAGCATTTGAAGGTTAATCGATCCACTTACTGCTATGTCGAGGGTCCCGTCGTTGTCGAAGTCTTCGCAAATGGTGCCGCTATGGGCGGACAAAGTCACGGCTGTAGCTTGCCTAAATGTTCCGTCTCCCTGACCGAGTAGGGCCGCGATCTCGTTCCCACTGTCATTCTGTGCGAGAATGTCCAGGATTCCATCGCTATTGAAGTCTCCAGTCGTATTAACCAGCCGGTGGGATTTCGAGGAGTCAATGGATGAATTGAAAGTTCCATCTCCCTTACCGAGTAAGATACCAATCCCTGTTGCTGTAGTGCGTCCGAGGTCGAGAATGCCATCTCCATTGAAATCTCCGCTTATGAGATTTGTCGCCCCAGTCGCGGCGATGTACGTCGAAAGGAACGTCCCATCGTCTTGACCGAGAGCAACATGTAGTTGATTCGACGCACTTGGATCATGAATTGCGACGTCCAGTCGTCCATCGCCGTTAAAGTCACCATTTACAATTCGGTTTGAGGTCTCTGACGGAGCTCCCATCCCCGGCGCTATTGGCGCTGCAAATCTTCCAGTTCCCAAAGCTCCGCCGATGCTCGAAGAGATGCCACCCTCAGAACCGTAGCCACCCTGAACGGAGAGATGCGAAATCTGTCCATCGAAGATGCCGATACCGTTGAACTGAGCGGACCTACTTATCCTAAAGAACTCCTTGGAAAGGGTCTGACCCTCGGCGTCCATGGCTTTCCGCTGCGGCGAGCTGTAGGTGCCGTTTGCCGCTTGCTCTGCGAGCTCTGCTATGCGGGTAGTGATACCGATGAGCTCCTCGATGGCTGCGTCAGCGATGGTGAGAAGGGAGAGGCCGTCGTTGAAGTTCCTGATCCCTTGGCTGTACACCCGTGCGTCAGTTCGCAGAGATTCCGCGATAGCCAGGCCTGCAGCATCGTCAGCGGCGCGAGTAATCCTAAGGCCGCTCGCTAGCCGCTCGAATACACGCGTTGAGGTATCGCTGGTATCAGCGAGGCGCCTCTGCGCACTGAGCGACTGAATGTTGAGACCCAATGTTATCGGCACAACTTCACCGACGACACACACTACTACTATTACTACTCTACACAGGGCCAACCCTGTGAAGGAACCTTACCCAGCACTGGCCCTATCGGGCTGTACGTAAGGTCCCGCATATTGGTAATCGGCATACTTCGTATATTTCCTGAAGCACTTTCTTCTTGGCAGCACATTTTCGTTACGAAGAAATTAGCGCTTCACGCAGGGCCGCAGTGCCGAAGCCCGACCATCAAGGAAGTCGCTAAGGAACATAATCTTCCTTGGCATACGGTCTGTTAAGAGTCTGCACCGCCCACTTTGTCGTTCTTCTCAGCCAGGAGTACCTCGAACAACGCTTCGTAATTCGCTGCACACCGATCTGCCGTATGCGCCTGCCGAATCTGCTCAGGATCCCCGGCAAAGGCTCTCGGGTCATCGAGTACCTTCACGATGCACTCCGCTAATCCCTTCGAATCACCCGGTTCCGTCAGCAAACCCATGCCACTGGTCAAAACCGGCTGTCGGACACCGGGAATGTTCGACGCGACGACAGGCACACCACTCATCATGGCTTCTACCTGAACCAAGCCGAAACTTTCGGTCGAATTGAGACTCGGCACGGCCAACAGATCGATCGACCTGAAAAGCCCCGGCATCAATTCGTTCGGTACCGTTCCGATCCACCTACACTTACCCTGCTTTACGAGCGGTTCAACTCTCGGCAGGATCCGTTCGGCATACATCTGCTCACCCAACACCCCTTGGTACTGTCCGACAAACAACACGACGGCATCAGGGTATGCCTCGAAGACCTTAGGCAAAGCATCCACGAGCACCTTGTCACACTCGGCACCGAATTATTCCTGTTCTTTCTGGGCACTACTAAACCCCGCGCGAGTGATTTACTGATTTCAAAGGTGCCATTGCCGAGCTTCTTTGCGAACACCAAACAGTACCGCTTGAGAGTTAGGGTCTCTCACAGCACTCAAAATTTCATACGCCCGGCATATGGGAGTTGGTTGTCTTTTACGACGCTACTTGGCTCCGCCAAGATTGCACTCGTCCTGCTATTCTCATTCACTTGTTTCAAAAATGAATGAGGCTGGATTTATAATTTGTTCGATACCTACACAAAAAAATGCTAGCCTCGTGGCTCGATGCGCTTCATTCATGGGGCGTCCATATGGGTAGCCTTGAATTCGTAGATACAGGTTTTGCGACAATCTATCGTATCAGTACGTGCGCGAGGTCTCACTACAGTCTCGAGCCGACAAAATTTTTCGACTTGGATTGTGGTGAGACCTTCGAGCGTATTCGATAGGTCACTCCACAACGTGTTGCTGTGGAGAGCGTTGTAAATGTGTTTTGAAGGAGAACCTCCATGAATCGTTCCTACATTATGGTCGTGGCTTTCTTGGCGCTGTGTGCGTGCACTGCATCCGATGCAAGCGCCCAGACGCGATACGGTCGAGCGCCGCGCGGATATCACGTGGTCCCGCAGTATCGGTACTATACACCGCGCTATCAGCCACTCCCCCGGTACCCTGCCTGGGGAGGGCCCAGAAGCTTGAACGTGACGACCCCCGGTGGCTTCAATATGCACCTCAACCCCTACAACGGGAGAGGTTCAGTAAACTTTAGGGGCATCCGTATCGGCTTCTAAGCACCATTGGATGAGTGAGGATAATTCATCGGGGAGTCCTACGTCACGGTAGACGAACCAAGGCCCCCACCCTTTTATTTCATGCAGCAGGCGGCGTTACACCCCCTCTCCTCATTTGTTTCTCTCGGGATTTAATTCTCTTGGGCTTGGCACGTTAGCCAGCAGCGAAATGAGCTAGTATATTGAAGCTACTACGTACACCGTGGTTGGTAACCTTGCGGTCATCATTTACTAGGGACTGCAAGGCAGTTTACACTTCCCGGCACGGTAGGAACGCTTTAGGTTTTTTTCAGGGTTCTTTGAATAACAAGAGGTTTTGTATGAGAGATCAAGACGGATTGTCCGCGGGAGAGCAGGTACTGACCAGCAGGCTCAGTCCTCAGGACCTTGACAAACTGAAGCAGTTTGTGACGCTGTTGGGCGAAAGGGATAAGAATATCTTTAAGTTGTGGTCTGGGTTAGGGGATGGATGTCCCTACGATTGCACCCAGATTGCATACATTTTTGACACCTCGCCCGGCGATATAGAGTCCAGGGTACAGGAGATTCGACTAGCGTTGAGGGATTATTCGCTCGGTACAGCTCGGTCTTGGTTGTAAGTGCAGTAAGGTTTCAGATGCGCGTTGAAGACTCACTGGTCTTCAACGCGCTCCTACCTTTCCCTCATCCCCTTGGTTAATCACCCTGCAGAAATTTTTAAATCCGAACTACGGAACATCTCAGCCATCACGGATGGGATCGATCTAGGAGAAGATATCCTTGACCTTTTCGAAGAAACCGCGACCAGACGGATCCTCGACGGTGGTGCCCTGTATCGTTGCCAATTTCTCGAGCAGCTCCCGCTCCTCCTCAGAGAGTTTCTTCGGTACATGCACATACACTCGCACGTGCTGATCTCCTCGACGCTGGGGATTACTCCCCAGGATAGGAATACCTTTGTTCTTCAAACGAAAAACCTTACCCGACGGGGTGCCAGCAGGGATCTTTAGTTTGACCTTTCCTTCGAGAGATGGAACTTCGATCTCAGACCCGAGAGCAGCCGCTGTATAGGTTATTGGAACCTCACAGATGAGCTCACTCTCCTGCCGGTGGAATATTGGGTGCTCCTGCACCGCGATCTGTACGTACAGGTCTCCGTTCTGTCCGCCTCCGGACCCTGGCTCACCTTCACCGCGCATCTTGAGCCGTTGTCCGTGATCTACGCCGGCCGGAACTTTCACCTTGAGTTTGGACTGCTTGATCTTGAGGCCAGAACCAGAACAGTCAGAGCATGGGTTCTTGATGACCTCTCCGATTCCACCGCAGGCGTGACAGGTACGAGCTAAGGTAAAGAAGCCCTGCTGGATTCGGATCTGACCAGCTCCCTCACACTGTGGACATCGCTCACGGCCACTCCCTTTCGCTGCACCGCTTCCTTGACACCCCTCGCAGCTCGTTCGACGTCCGATGGATATCTCCTTCTCACACCCAAAGGCCGCATCTTCGAAAGATACCTCTAGGTCGTAACGGAGGTCGTTACCCGCACGACCTCGACCACGACGTCCCCCAGCAGCACCCCCCATCGAACCGCCGAAGAAGGTGCTGAAGATATCTCCAAAAATATCCTCGAACCCGGAGAAATCTCCGTGGAATCCGCCTGCGCCTCCGCCCTGCTCGAAGGCGGCGTGCCCAAACCGATCATACTGCGAGCGGCTCTCCGCCTCGCTCAGCACGGAGTACGCCTCGGTGGCCTCCTTGAACTTCTCCTCGGCTTCCTTGTTGCCCGGATTTTTGTCAGGGTGGTATTGAACAGCCTTCTTACGATAGGCCTTCTTGATATCTTCGAGAGATGCCGTCTTCGACACCTCTAACACTTCGTAGTAATCTCGCTTCGCCACGCGAACACCTTAACACTAAGCGGGCAGCCCTGTCTCGCTGTTACTCCCCTTTTCCGACAAGCTCACATCAACACGACAACGGCGGGATTCCCTGCGTGCGTCGTTTCGACCCGCGCAGAGATCCCGCCATCGTAAGGGGCCTATATACTCCAGACAACTGCCTTACTTGTTGTCCTGAACCTCTTCGAAATCAGCATCGACCACGTCCTCCTTGTCCGTAGCCGCACCGTTGGCACTCGCCCCGTTAGCCTCTCCCCCCTGAGTAGCTGCCTTCTTGTAGGCCTCCTCGGAGAGCTTATGGCTCACCTTCTCGAGATTCGAATATGCGCTCTTCATGGCATCCCCATCATTTGCCTCCAGCGCCTTCTTGGCTTCTTCCAGGGCCGTATTTACCGATCCCTTGATGTCAGCTGAAACTTTATCGGATAGCTCGCTCATGGTCTTCTCGGTTGCGTACACCAAGCTGTCGAGTTTGTTACGCTCCTCGACCATTTCACGACGCTTACGATCCTCTTCCGCGTGCGCCTTCGCATCGTTGACCATGCGCTCGATCTCCTCCTTTGAGAGACCCGAACTTGCAGTAATCTTGATCGATTGCTCTTTACCTGTTCCGAGGTCTTTCGCCGACACCGATACGATACCGTTGGCATCGATATCGAATGTTACCTCTATCTGCGGTACCCCACGCGGCGCAGCCGGTATACCCACCAATTCGAAGCGACCAAGCGTCTTGTTGTCTCCTGCCATCTCACGCTCGCCCTGCAACACATGGATTGAAACTGCGGGTTGATTGTCAGAGGCGGTCGAGAAAACCTGCGACTTGCGGGTCGGAATAGTCGTATTTTTGTCGATGAGCTTCGTAAAAACTCCACCGTAGGTCTCGATACCAAGGCTCAGTGGCGTAACATCGAGAAGCAGAACGTCCTTGACGTCCCCTTGCAGAACTCCGGCCTGCACTGCTGCGCCGATTGCTACCGCCTCGTCCGGATTAACCCCCTTTGATGGCTCCTTACCGAAGATCTCTTTGACCTTCTGTTGAACAGCCGGCATGCGGGTCATACCTCCTACCAGTATTACATCACCCACCTCGCTAGCCTTCAGACCAGCATCACGCAAAGCGATAAGGCACGGCTCTTCCAACCTCTTCAAGAGGTCGGCGCACAAGGCCTCGAACTTGGCACGAGAGATCTTGAGGTTCAAGTGTTTTGGTCCCGATGCATCTGCAGTGATGAAAGGCAGGTTCACATCGGTCTCCATAGAAGAGGAGAGCTCATGCTTGGCTTTTTCCGAAGCCTCCTTCAGGCGTTGCAGAGCCATCGTATCCTTACGGAGGTCGATACCCTGCTCCTTCCTGAATTCGTCTGCTATGTAGTCAACGAGCACATGGTCGAAATCCTCTCCTCCCAAGTAGGTGTCACCGTTGGTCGATTTGACTTCGAATACCCCATCACCGAGCTCGAGAATCGAAACATCGAAGGTTCCACCACCAAGGTCGAACACCGCTATCGTCTTCTCGTGCTTCTTGTCGACGCCGTAAGCCAAGGCTGCAGCCGTGGGCTCATTGATAATTCGTAAAACATTGAGGCCTGCGATCTTACCGGCATCCTTCGTTGCTTGACGCTGCGCGTCGTCGAAATACGCCGGCACGGTAATAACTGCATCGGTAACCTTCTCACCGAGATAATCTTCAGCCGTCTGCTTCATCTTCGTGAGGATCATAGCCGAGACCTCTTGTGGGCTCTTGGCCTCACCTTTGAGCTTGACCCATGCATCCCCATTCGGCGCACCCGCAACTTCGTAAGGAAGCACCTTTCTCGCTTTCTCGACCTCCGGGGCATCAACCTTACGGCCGATGAGACGCTTTACAGCGAATATTGTATTCTTGGGGTTCGTTACCGCCTGGCGCTTTGCAATCTGCCCCACAAGACGCTCACCCGCATCGTTTGCACCCACCACCGAAGGGGTTGTACGACTTCCCTCGCTGTTTGCGATAACCGTAGCAGTTCCACCTTCCATCACAGCTACACACGAGTTGGTTGTACCGAGATCAATTCCAATTACTTTTCCCATGTTAACTCCTAACCAAAAATCCTGTTATCAGATCGATCCTATCTTCTACGCACCTTCAGGCTCTGCAGCGACTACGACCTCTCCCGGTCGAATCAACTTGTCTTTGTAGAAATATGCCTTCTTGAGCTCACCCACTATCGTTCCTGGCTTCGCGTCTGCACCCGGTACTCGACTGATCGCCGAATAACGCTGTGGGTCGAAGAGCAACCCAACCCCAGACTCTCCACGCACATCCCATTTTCCAAGCCGTTCGACGAACATTTTCCGTATCATCTCCAAGCCCGTCTTGAGCTTTTCCGCATCGGCGGAGCTGTGGTTGAGAGCCAGGTCAAGGTTATCCAACACCTCGAGTAGATCGACTATCACACGCTCTCCTTGGTACTTAAGCAGCTCAGACTGCTCCTTCAAGGCCCGCTTCTTAAAATTTTCGAAATCCGCCATCAACCGAACGTAGCGGTCGCGCATCTCGGCCAACTCCTTGGCCAAACTAGCAGCCCCTGCTTCGAGCTCCCCATCGGTCTTTTCAGAGTTATCTTCGTGAACTTCAGAGGCTGTCGCTTGCTCCTCTAAATCCCCTGCGTCCTGCTTATGTGCCTCGTCGTGGGCGTCTTCCATGGCAAACTTCTCTAACGTATCAAAATAACTGCTTTTTTGGCGCGCGCATCTGTCAGATCCTATGCCGACCCGCGCCTTATGCTATAAACACTAGAAAATGCTTTTTCAATGTTTCTCCCCATGAGTAGTCGACCCACTCCGATCCAAGGACTTCAACGCGGACAGGACCTTACACTTCCCGCTCTCGTACTGAGAGTTACCCCTTTTCGCGACAGCGACCTCATGGCTCATCTCCTTACCCCCTCACTGGGCAAGATCTCGACGATAGCTCGGCATGCTCGCGGCAGCCGCAAGCGTTTTCCGAGCTCTCTCGACCTTTTTGATCGCGGCAATGCACGGCTCACACTGGAAAAGAGCGGGGCTGTGGGTATCAGGGAGTTCTCACCCTCTCACTCTCTAAAGCGCGTACGCGACAACTTGGACAAATTGACCCTGGCGTCCTTGATGTGCGAGGCCTTCGACATAGTACTTCAGGAGGATGGCGGTGATTCAGGCTCACCTGAGATCTTCGAGATTCTCGACCTCTCACTCAACGCATTGGACGAAGCGATGGGCGCCAAGGAATGTCTACGCGCGACCTATATAGCATTGTCTTCCCTAACCAAACGGGCGGGTATTGCTGACTTGACGAGCACTCCTCCCAGCAGCAAAGCGCTCATGCACCTGATGGGTTCAATCGAAACATTCTGCGAGCGCCCTCTCATGACGCGCAGCCCCCTGGATGCTCTCTTTTCCAAAGCAGCTCGAGAAAACGACCGGGGCGAGGCTCAGTGACAGCCGCATCCCGTACCGCACGCTGCCTTAGCGGGTTGTGCGGTGGAATCCGACTTGTCCGAACTTTCTCCGGCACTACTTTTTTTTGCTGCCTTAGATGAGGAAGTAGAAGTGTTGGAACAGTAATCGGTCTTGTACCACCCACTACCTTTTAGGTGAAAAGCCGATGCTGATACAGCCTTCGTAACGGTATTGGACTTGCCCTTCTCTTTGCAATTCGGGCAGTGCTTCAACGCTTTATCGCTGAACTTCTGAATAACTTCGAATCGACCACAGGAGGGACATTCGTATTCGTAGATCGGCATAAACTTCCCGCTAAAAACAACTCTTTCGCAAACTGTATACTGAATTAGGATGCTTGTCGCGCTGCCCCAAGCGTAGAAAGTTTCGAATCTCGGGGGGTCAACACAGCTATTCGTAGAGAGCTAACCACTTAGTTTGTGTTTTTCAAGTACCTGAACAGCCGTCCATGCTTCAACTAATTGAACTAACAGATCTTTTTGCCTTTTAGAGGCTCCCTGCGACCTTTCCCAGCCCGCTACGAGAAATCACCGATGCCCGTGCTCCAGGTAAAGCTGAACTTACCCTCCAGGCAGGTGTGGCAATGAGGTTGATATTTATCTTTGAGGCTCAGCGTGTTCCCTTGTCTTCCACGACGCAACTTGGCTACTCCAAGATTGCGTTCGCCCTGCTATTACGAGTGATTTTTTTAAAATCACTCGCGCTGAGTTTAGCCCCTTCAGTCTTCACACCGAAACGACACTTCGTCGATACCGAATTTAGTTCGCGATAGGGCTGAATCCGAACGTAAAGCAACTCTAAGGAAATTCTCGCCCTCCCGCAGAGCCAGCGAACCGAGCGAAACAGATCGCCGCACTACTCCGAACGGAGTGTATAGATCGACTGAAGACGGTGAGCCGTCATTTACGGATATGTCGAAGTACCCATAGTCCGGGGCAAAGGTAAAAAAGAATTCTCCCCGCGCTCGACACGCACGGTTTGCTAAAAAGCGAATCATCATCTCTGAGGATCTGGGACGAAAGTCCGCGTGGACCTGCATATCATCGGTCCATCCGTAGCCAAATTTTCGCATGTCCTGCTCATTGACATAACCCACCGCGGTGCGACTGCTCACAACATCCCTTAATCGCATCTTTGCTACGAACGGTTTGAAGGCGCGAAAGATGGTCGATATCCGCACAGGCGAAGGCTGCTCTGCACACGTTGAAGGTATGGTCTGCGAAACCTCCAGTAGGGATACCTCCTCATAGCCCTGCTTGAACAAGTACTGAGCAAAAGGCTCACGATAAACGCTGTACGTACCTTCTCTCAACCGGTACAGGTACGAGGTCCAATACTTGCCGGAGTAAGAAGATTGCCGGAATGGAGTTTCAGGGTCGAACGGGATCTGACGTATGGGATCCTCCAGTCGGCCATCGGTGCGGCGCGCCGAAATCATGATTGCTGATGTCTCCAAACCAGGAGCGCTGAACATGTACCAACGTTGCGAGATACCGGGCACATGCATCAGTAATCGTAGATTGTGCGGGATGAGGTCCCGCAGCCTCGAGTTGACCACCCTCGGTATAGCAGGATTCTCCAAAACAAACATCACAGCACACCATGCGCACCATAGTGCCGCCAGGGATTCGGCGAACCAGGCGCACCTTCCGGTCGGGCCGGCACTGCATACGACCCAACGGAAGCGGTCCCAATCCCTCTGAGGTAGGAAGAGGACCGCTGTAGCCAAGTAGATCGGTACGAAGGTCCCCAGATAAAGCATGAGGCCGAACCCTGCATGGAGCAGGAGGATCATGAAGAAGGTCATCCGGCGCGCCCAGACAAAGCGTAGCGACAGGAGGATCGTTATCGATAGCGCGACCTCCAGACCTACGGTGGTATAGGTGAAAATATCGAGGAATGCGCAGACAGGTCCTTCGCGAGTTGCCACGGCCAAAGGGGTCCCGACCATGGCATTCCAAAGGACCCGCCGCACAGCATCCCCTGAGCTCCATGCTGCACCGTCCTTTTGAAGAGCATTGAGCAGATAAGACAAAGATAAATTGACACAAAATCCGACGGCACCTATTCGGCACTCTGCTTCACGAAGCGCTCCAATATCCCTAAAAAAACGGCTGTCTATACTCCATCGACGACCGAGAGGTAGGAGCGCACTCCACACAGCCAGGAAGCGCATTACCCAATCACTTCCGTCGTCTACCAAAGGATTACGATGAAGAAGGAATATCAAACACAACACCACGAGCCACTTGGTGTAGCGGGTAAAGAGGCCGATAGTGTACGCCACGTACACGGCACCTATGAGAAGAACCGCGCTCCAAGCTTCAAACAGGGAACCGAAGGCGTCGAGCAACGACCATCCTAGAGCGCGCTGCGACAACATGAGGGAGAGGGGTAACACCCCCTCATTTGTGTAGAACGCCTCGAGTCGTCCCTCGCATGTCCGCAGGAGGATATTCAGCAGTAAGGTAAGGCCAAATAGGATACGAAAGGCACTCAAGCTTCTAGCATCGAAGACAGCGTACCCGTTTCCCGCGGTATGCGCTTCGCTGGAGCTTGAACTTGTTACCTGATGCATTTTACAACCTTCGACGGCACTAAAGCTGACGAGAGCTCTGCACGCACTACAAAGCACTCTTTTACTCTGGCTTACCTACCGACGGCAATCGCGCAACACGTACTCACCTTTGGTAGGCTCAAGTACTTCACCGCTACTACGAAAGACAAAAACGAACCCGACCGCGATGCCGCTGCTATAATTCCGTTAAATGTCTTCTCATGGACATCAGACAAGCAATTATATCGAATGGTTAGCTTAATCACACATCCCAGCGACAACCCTCCATAACGCCATGGTAGGCGTAAATTTTCCGAAAAGGGGCCCCGCCATGAGCCAAGCTGTTATCAGCAACAGTCAGCATACCCAGTCTCAGACCAAGACTGTTGACAGCTCCAACACACCGGGAGCGACCCCAGCGCCAAATGGGAGTATGCCAATCGCCGACCGTGACTCACTCAGGCGGCAGCTGTATGACCGTGCGACGGTCAAGGCCAGCAGTGGAGAGGAGCTGGGTAGCTTGAAAGAAAAGGTGGTGTCATTTGTCAATTCCGCGTTCGACGACTCGAACCTAAGAGGTGTGTCGAGGGAGAAGCTCCATCAGACGTTTACTGCGCAGCTCGATCACTTGGCGCAAGAGCGTAATTTGACTCCTGGCCAGAAAGAGATGCTGCGGCAGGAATTCCTCAAGGTCGAAACAGAGCGCTCCACACAACGCGCCGCTGCAATCAATCGTGCGATCGCCGATCTCGGAAGACGCGACAACGAGCATGTCTTCGAACAGGAACACATGAAGGAGCGGGTCACCAAGGCCTACGAAGAGCTGCGTAAGGTTGCTGGGAACTCCACTCCCACCTCTGAGTGGCGTGAGATTACCGCTCGCTTCGAGAGTGTTCGTGAAAACGACCGTCGCGCTCTCATGATGAAGGAGATCGCGGCTTTAGGGAAAAGCTCCGTGGAGCTGGGAACCTCGCCCGATGAGAACACCATCAAACAACGCCTGATCGAGATTCGAAAGAGATATGCCGATATAAGCGTCAAAAACCCTGAAGAATTGGCATCGACCTTTCGCTCTGCATATGAGCAGGAGTACGACTCCAAGGTCGCACAAAAGGGCTTTTTTGAGCGGAAATATTACCAAGCCAGGCGTTTTTTTAACAGCTGCGGCACCTGGCTTTCGGATAGTCTCGAGTCCGCATCGTCCATCGGAGAGAGCTTCAAGAACACCATAAGTGAGGTTACTTCGGCTGGAGTGGGAATAGGCAAAGTAGCCAGGGACCTCGCGGTATTGGGTGCCGAGAAAGCCTACTCCGCTGGAGCGGCAGCTGGAGCATTCGCTAAAACGGTCGTCACGGATCCAGCAACTGCAGCCGCACAAGTTACCGCTGCAGTGAGCCAAGCTGCGAGAGTTACCACGGAGAGCGCCGGGTGGCTCGCAAACAAAGTAACATCTGCAGGATCTGCTGTAGCGAACGGTCTGTCGTACGTGGGGAACAAGACGTTGGAGCTGGGTGCCCTCGTGGCAAAGGGCGATCTTCGAGCAGCCGGTGCCATAGTAGCAGGTGGCTTCCAAGCTTCGCTGTCGTTTGCCAAGGGGATGTGTGACAGCTTAGGGCTCTCCCACATGGCATCTGGCGTCTCGCACCTGGTAATGGCACAGGTCGACCTCTACAGAGACGCGTACAAGGTAGTTACCGGTCAAGGCACGCTGAAGGAGCTGGTGAGCAACTATGCCAATCATATGGCGGGTACTGTCGATGGATTGAAAGGAGCTGCCATCTGCCTAGGAGAAGTATCTGGTATTACCGATCTCTGCTTGGCCGGAAAGCACTCTGTTCAGGCTCTAGCTGCATACGGACGTGGCGATACTGCCGCAGCTCTCGCGCATTTAGGACAGGCGTCGATACATGGAGCATGCGCAGCGATGTCAGTCGGGGCGATCGGCGCTGTAGTAGTCACTGGAGGGGGAGCAGCATTAGCGTTAGGTCCTGTAGCACTGGGGCGCGCGACCCTCCAACAAGCCGGCAAACAGATCTTGCAGGTCGCTGCAAAGGAGTTCCTCGAAGTAGGGGCTAAACAGATCGGACAAACTGCCGTCCAACGTATGGGTGCTGAGGCAGTGCAGGTCGTTGCTCGCGAGATGGGCTCAACAGCACTCAACGAAATCCGAGATTCTGCAATCAAGCAGCTGGGAACGGGAGCAACTGCCGAAGCGCAACAAGCGCTTGTCGAGAAGCTCGCTCTGCAGACGCTCCTCAAGCGTGAAGGGTCCGGGATAGCGCTTCAAGGAGCAGAAACACTCTCCAAGCAAGTAGAGGTGAGCGGCGCTCGAGCACTAGCCAAGGAAAACGTCGAAGCAGTCATGCGCGATGTGGGTGAGACACGGACCGCAGACTTACTGAGCAAGCTCAAGCTAACCGACGCCGTCGACGAACTTACGCTTGGCATGCTCAAGGATGTAAGCACCAAGAGAACCAGCACTGCCGCCAAAGAGCTCGCTGAAACCATCGGTGTCTCACAAAAGGAGGCTACTGCGATGGTCAAGGAGATGAAGAGCGCCCTTAGCCGAGGCAAATCGGATGAAGCCATGAAACAGATCTTGACGGACGGGATCTCGGCTGAGGTGAAGAAAGTTGTCGAACAGAGCTCCAAGGAGAGCTTTCAGACCACCTTCAAGAGAAGTTTGACCGGGCAGGTGGATGAACCATGGGCGAAGGTTCTCCATGAAGGGGTCGAGCGCGAGGCGAAGCGAGTCGGAAAGAGCGTGGACAGTTATGCCGATGAACTCGTCGAGTCAGGCTGGAAGGGTGCACGCGAAGGTATGGAAAAGGCTACTCACAGCGCAGTTCAGGAGGGTGTGGAGAGCGCATTCAAAGCTTTTCGCAAGAGCAACTCACGGCTGAACAGTCCGGGTGGAGCTGCCAATACATCTCTATCATCGCATGAAAAAACCGACTCGGACGGACCTGGCAGCGCTGAAAGCACCCGGGACAAGATCGATCCCAGCGCTGTAAACAGAGGTGGCGAGAGGGCTATCACCCAAACCATAACGAGAGAGCTGGGCGCAGGACAATCGGAACGAGTGAACATGGTCTATGATCCCTCAACAAAAGACTGGCGTGTCGTATCTTCGGAAAGGATTTCGACCGGCACGCCTGAGGGGAAAAACTAAACCCTACGCGAGTGATCTTTAAAAACAATCACTCGCACTTCAGCGCAATGTGCGCTTCTTTAGACAGACCTATTCTTTTCGGCCCTTCGTCGAATTACATCAGATCTCCTGAGCCCTTTGTGAGTGTCGGGGTCTACCTAGTTTCTGTCCGCCAGGACAGAAACCAAAGAAAACAAGACCTTTTTCGCCTCTCGAAATGATTCAATATTCACCATTGACATTCGCTTGCTCTGTTTGAATAAGCAAAAACCCGCAATTTTGTGGCAGCGACCCCGAATTATCGATGAAGATCCTTTTGCTTCGCAGGGAATATAAGTGAGAGTTCGCAAAGAAATCGGTGTTTTCCGACAGAAACTAGAAGTGGTCTCATAAATACCTAATCGTACAAAAGTAAAAGTAGGCGTCAG
>JBBAUR010000074.1:0-17009 GCA_040398075.1 Bdellovibrionota bacterium
ATTCGGAAATGGTAGCCCCGCTACAGGGAGAAAAATGGTAGCCCCGCTACAGGGAAAATGGTAGCCCCGCTACAGGGAAAATGGTAGCCCCGCTACAGGGAGAAAATGGTAGCCCCGCTACAGGGAAAATGGTAGCCCCGCTACAGGGAGAAAATGGTAGCCCCGCTACAGGGAGAAAATGGTAGCCCCGCTACAGGGAGAAATGGTAGCCCCGCTACAGGGAGAAAATGGTAGCCCCGCTACAGGGAAAAATGGTAGCCCCGCTACAGGGAAAATGGTAGCCCCGCTACAGGGAAAAAATCGGGTTTCCTAGCAATCCCCGTTACGTAGCTTCACGCAAAATATTGGCTATGCGCGGCTAATGCGTTGACAACATTGTAATTAATCAATGCTCCGGTCAGCACGCTACTTTTTTGTGATAGCACACATTTTTTCTGAAGCTTTTTTTGGCTTGAGCAGATTTGAGGAGGTCTACTTCGACCTAACATAAAAGAGTTGTTTATGCACCTTCGAGTTTTTCTAACCACCGCTGTAGCACTGCTTCCAGCAGTCTTATTCCAAACCACGCCAGCCGAAGCTCAGGTAGCTGCTAGGACCTACAAGTTCACCTGTGTTGTCGAGCGGACCTTGACCGACAACACGTTCGGATCTCTTCAGCGGCCCGTGGTCTGCTCGGTCGTGGGGACGTTCTCTTCGATGAGGTTAGTTGCAGGGATGCGGGAGCGACAAGTTCGCTACAGAAGTGCAGCATGCTTGATCGCTACAGGTGCAACGAGGTGTGAGGGCGTGATTTCGCACCCGGCCGAAGGGGACTTCCGAATCACAGCCGTCACTCCTGCAAGGTCGCTCCTGACCGAGGCGGAGGTTCAGACCGGTGCCCTGCCTGTCCCAAACAGTCCTGAGGTGCGGTCATTTTCTTTAGGTTATGAGGTGCGTCATCTGTTCGCATTTCCCCAGGTCGCTAATGGGTTTTATAATGCAAGCTCTCCCTGTGACGTAAATGGTGATGGCAATGTGAGCCCGCTCGATGTCTTAGCTTTGGCCAACCTCCTAAACGCTAACGGTAATAGTAGGATCAACCTATCGTCATACCAACCGCAGCCCGGGTCTCCTAAATATCCAGATACCAACAACGATTGGTTTGTTGATGACTTCGACCATCGCACAGTCGTCGGCTGTTTAAATAGCCGTTAAAGGGCACACCAACCAGCTACAGAGTGACGCCAGCTCCGATAGCGAGTCTCTAGTCTAGAGAAGTCGTACGGAGCGGCGTTCGCTCGAGAGGAACCCAATCCGCGCTGCAGAAACCAAGAAACAAACAAATGACGCTCAGGGATATCGAGTGGGTAGACTGGCCCAAACCCACGGGCGGGTTATGCAAACAAACAGGGGGTAAATACAAAGAGAGTGGGAGCACGGGGTGCAGCACCAGTATGGGTGCTGACGAGATCAAGTATTAAAGCTTGGCTTAGGGCCTCTGTTCTTCCACGGTAAAGAGGGCGCCTTTTTTTATAATTGCATCCGCAGCACCCCAGCTCACCGGCGTTCTCCTTGGACCGCGGAGCTTCCAGCTCCGCCTAGAGACCGCTTACACCGTTATGCGTGCTTCGAGGAGGCGGAGCTAGAAGCTCCGCGGTCCGGTGGGGTACGCTCCCCAAGGTGCTGTGATTGAGGGTTAGCACTTAGGGCGGCTGTTCTTCTACCCAGCTCACCGGCGCTCTCCTTGGACCGCGGAGCTTCTAGCTCCGCCTAGAGCCCGCTTACGCCGTTATGCGTGCCTCGAGGAGGCGGAGCTAGAAGCTCCGCGGTCCGGTGGGGTACGCTCCCCAAGGTGCTGTGATTGAGGGTTAGCACTTAGGGCGGCTGTTCTTCTACCCAGCTCACCGGCGCTCTCCTTGGACCGCGGAGCTTCCAGCTCCGCCAGATTCTGGTTTGCAAAACCTGCTCTACTGGGTCGAAAAAATAACTCGAAACTCAGACCCCGGGTCCTTCGACCGATAGTCGACTGTGGCCTCCATGCGGTGAGCGAGCTCTTTTACCAATGCGAGTCCGATACCGGTACCATTCGTTTGACGGGTCAATTCGTCCTCACGCCTGTAGAAGAGCTCAAAGATCCGACGCCGCTCGGAGCGCGGGACACCTGGGCCAAAATCTCTGACGAAGAACGTAATGTGCTGAGAGCCAGGCGTATGCTCGAAGCCTATCTGGACCTCTCGGCGTTCGACGAGCCGCGAGAATTTCACCGCGTTCTCCACCAGATTTATGGCGATCTGAGCCAGAGAATCCTCATCTACCCGGATCGTGGCCGAGGAGCCGCTGGGCGACTCTACCAGTGTGAGGTTGAACCCCGCGCTCGTGACGAGGCTCTCCACCTTGGGGTGCAGCATTTTGAGGGCGTCAGTGATCGAGCGAAGCTCTAAAACGGTAGCATCTGTTTTACTGGAGATACGAGAGAGTTGAAGAACTTTGCTGATGAGTCGCGACAGACGCTCACTCTCTTGGAAGATGTATTCGTAGTAGCTCCGCCGCTTGTCTTCTCCCTGTACCCAATCGTTTTTGAGCATCTCACTATACATACGGATCGAGGTGAGGGGCGTTTTTAGCTCGTGACTCACTGCCGATACGAAATCAAGGCGCTTTTGAGCGAGGTTTATATGTTGATGACCAAGCCGATACAGAGTGAAGAAGCCAAATGCTATGACGCAGCCGAGAACCAAGGTCACAAGAGCCAAAGTGCTACCTCCAGGGGGGAGTGGGATTCGGTCTATCGCGATGGAGAGTGAATACAGCTCGAGTGGTGCGCGGAGCGTAGCTTGATAGAGCAGCACTGCGCCCCCGGAGGTTATCGCCCCGGTGTTGTCATAGACGCGGTCGGTGAGGGTCATCGCCGCAGAGCGACTGAGGGGATCATACGAGGACCCGGAAGCTGCCGAATACTCGAATGAAATGACGTCCCCACCCCTCGGGACGAAGGTTATCGAAGTTCCACGCGGCATCTGACTTTCGGAGACCTTCTCCCGCACGACGCTCTCAATGAATACCCTCTGACGCACGATAACCCCTTGGATGTAGCGGCGACCGTCTCGCCAGGCCTTGCGGAAGAGGAGTAGGTGCTGGTCGTCTATCATGCGAGCCTGCAAGGGATCGATCTCTGCTTCGAATGAGATCACGCTAAGGCGATCATCTGCTCCCCTGCTCTCGGTGTTTTGCGTCGGCGGTTTTAACACCAAGCTATTCGAAAGCTCCTTGCGCACGCTGCCAAGCTTATCTCCGAGCCCCGTGCCCCTCTGACGCGGTGCCCCGTCGAAATCGGAGGAGGCTCCTCCTCCAAGCTGCTGCTCGGCTGCCCTCAGCTGCCGTCGGTCGTACCCCGAAATAATTTCCTGCTCTGATTTTGGAAGTGAGGTTCGTGATTCGAGTAGGAGCTCTTGTGATAGTACATCCGACGCTAGTGAGCCGGATGCGGCAGAGGGCTGACTCGCTCCCGGATAATCCGTAGCACCGCTCTCTGCCGATACTGGCTTGGATACGACAGTACCACGAGCAGCACCTACCGCTTGAGTTTTGAGCAGGATCGTATGCAGATCGTTGACTGTTGCCGCGCGCTTTACCTGTTCACTTTCGCTAAACGTAACCGCCGCTTGGGTACTCGACCCAGACTCTGGCAGAAGGGGTGATGAAAACCTGCCCTGGGGGTCGATCTGGAAGTATCCTACGACCCCTCGAGAGGTGTCGTAGGAGCTCTCACTGGCGAGCGGAGAGCGCTGAAAAGCTTGGTCGTTCGTTATCTCACTCCTGGTTGCGGTGAAGAAGGAGTAGTGATCAAAGGGACGGAGCTCCTCCTCCTCGATGAACTTCAAGAATGCGCCCTCGAGCGCTGTAACGAAGAGCTCACCGATGAAGCGTTGGTGGAGGAAGGATTCCCGCCGCATCCTTTCGTACGAGAGATACGCGACCGTCGTGAGCAGTAGTCCAACCAGGAGTGCTACGCCAAGTAGTGTACGTCGCAGTCGTCGGCGAGCTTGGCCAAGAGAGTTGATGGCTGCCGAGGGGGTTCGAGTGCTCATGTTGATTTAGCCGCTAGCGTTCCGAATGAAGCACCGAGAAGTCGATAGCCCTCACCACGTACGGTGGTCAGCACTGTGGGTGATTTGGGATCGCATTCGATCTTTTTGCGTAGTTTTGCGATATGAATATCGACGGTCCTGGTCTCGATCTCAGTGGCTCGAGCATAGCCCCAGATCTCGGCAAGCAGTTCGCCGCGAGATACAGGTCTATCGCTATGCTTGAGGAGGTAGCGTAAAATCTCGAATTCACGCCGTGTGAATTCGCTCGAAGGTGCACTATCCATGGACTGCATGTGACCTTCGAGGGTAGCACCGTCGATGCATAGGCGTTCCTCTATGCAGATGTGACGTTCCTGAGATTCGTCACCGATCGTTCGACGAAGAATCGCTTCGATTTTCAGCACCAGAGCGCGAATGCTGAAGGGTTTCGCAACGTAGTCATCAGCGCCGAGAGATAGTCCGGTAATCAGGTCGTCCTCGGTAGTTTTCGCAGTCAGCATCACGATAGGAACCGTTCGATCGTGGCTTCGTAGGGTATTGCAGATCGAGAAACCGTCGAGCGATGGCAACATGACATCGAGGATGATTATGTCGAAGCGCTTCGAGAGGGCTAGGTCGAGGCCCTGTTGCCCGTCTGAAGCACTCTCGACCTCGTAGCCATGAAAGCTGAAAAGGTCGCAGAGTCCCTCAAGGATGGCTCTCTCGTCCTCGATGATCAGGATGCGTTTCTTGGATCGATTTATGGCTGTCATCTCCCCCAGTATACCCCCTTCTGGTCTTTCGCGCAGGCCATCTCTGTAAAACTTGTGTAAAACGCGGCGAGTAACATTTTACCGACGGGTGTCTACACTATCCTGACCGCCCCACTGCATACTTCGATAAAGAGGCGGGCCACAGTCGGGCGCGCAGCTCTGGTGAGAAAAACTCTGATGAAAGTAGGGGGCTAACGAACGATGATCGAGAGAATCAAGCGGATACTGGGGCGATGTGGGAGGCAAAAGGGTGACGTTCTCTTCGGGGTCGTCGTGATAGCTACGATAGTGTTCATGGCCAGCGCGGGGCGGTCACACTCGACTGGCTTTGGGTCCGTTGGGACCCTCCCACCTCCGGAGGGTACTCATGCGGCTCGAACGTTGATGCCGAGTGGGGTGGTCCTGACAGGGGAGCTCTCGCAGACCATGTTAGCGCAAGCGGCTAGTGGACGGGTTTATCTGAGCCTCGGGGTAGCCGTTCCTGAAGCCCCTTGTGAAGGGAGTGCCTGTAACACCACGAGAGCGACCGATACCGTCATCATCCTCGATCGGAGTGGCTCGATGGGTGCTGAAAACCGACTGCCATTTGCCAAGCGAGCGATCCACGGATTGATAGATCGCCTGCAGCCCCAAGATAGGCTTGCGATTGTTGCCTTCGATTCTACAGCGGAGGTTGTTAGTCCGCTCACTTTTCTTACACGCGAGAACAGGGATTCTCTTCACAGGAGGATCGATTCGCTCGAGCCCGGTAGCGGAACCAACGTCAGTCGTGGGATGGAGGTCGGGAGCAGCCTTCTCGCGGGAGCGCATCGGGAGCGCGCTCAAAAGGTGATCCTCCTCTCCGATGGGGAGGCAAACGAAGGGATCGTGGAGCCACAGCAGCTCGCCAAGCTCGCATCCTCGGTCAACCAGTTGTCAGCATCCTTCTCGACGATCGGCATGGGGCTGGGATTCAACGAGCAACTAATGGCCAACCTGGCTGATTGGGGAGGAGGATCGTTCTCGTACCTCGAACACCTAGAGACCCTGGGCACTATCCTCGATAAGAACCTCAAGGATGCGCGAAGATTGTACGCTTCGACGAGTTCGATTGAGTTACGCTTGCCCCCCTATGTTCGCTTGGTAGACGCCGCGGGCTACCCGATCGAGAGAGCAGGAGATACGGTCATAATCCCCTTCGGCGAGCTTTTATCAGCTTCGAAGAAGAGCGCTATCCTGACCCTTGATCTCCCCACAGACAAGATCTGCAGCCATTCACTCGGAGCAGTCAGTGTGCGGTTCAAGGACAGCAGTGGGGAGCACGTGGTAGGTCTGCCGGCCGATGCGATGAGGATTTCGGTCGTAGAAGCTCGGCGCAAGGCGGATGTGGCCGCATCGATCAACAACGAGCTGTATCGCGAGAGCTGGATCTCGAACAACCTGGGTTCACTAAAGCAGTCGATTCAAAAACACCTCAGTCGGGGAGATCTCTCGTCAGCCAAGGCAAGCATCGCTCGGTACGAAAGTGAACTTGGAGGTGCTGCAGCGGCGGCTCAAATCGACCTCTCAACGCCAGGAGTCAAGGCTACGATCGATGAGATGCGCGCCGAGATAGCTGATGCCTCTAAGGGTTCCGATGCAGAGCAGGAGGAGAAACGTAATCGACTCGGGAAGAAATATCTCCACGAAGGGAAGGCGAATCAGCGTTCGTCGGGGTTCTAACGAACGAGCGCATGCTGCGTACTTTGTCCGAGAGAGTGTGTCTAGAGTTAATGGAGGTGTGTATGGGAATTATAAAGCGTGTTGTTATGATGCTCAAGGCAGATGCTCACGGAGTCTTGGATCTCCTGGAAGATCCAGTCGACCTGTGTAACCAGGCGATCCGAGATATGGAGGGCGATATCGAGGTACTACGTGGGAGGAACCAGCAGCTCGAGGATCGTCATCGGCAGCTCCTCAAGCAGAAAGAGCAGGCGGAGCAGCGACTCTCGGAGCTGCATGGACAGATCGAGGTTTGCTTAAAGGCCGAAACAAGAGATCTCGCTAAGGGTGTAATCAAGAGAAAACTCCAATTGGAGCAGCGCTTGAAGCTTCTTATACACCGAATAGAGGAGGTCGAGAACGAGCTCCTCTTGGGTGAACAGCGGGTGAAAGAGTTCGAGGAGAGGCTTGCAGCCGTACGGGAAAAGCTCGAGCTCCTTACAGAGCGTGGTTCTCACGGCGCTACTATCTGCCCCGATATGAACGGAATGAATGATGTATGGATTAGTGACGAGGAGGTCGAGATTGCTCTTCGGCAGCTCGAAGCTCAGTCAACCCATACTCCGCAACGCTAATCGAGAGGGGGATGTATGAAAGAGATATCATTTCTGTCGGGGCTTTTGATTGCTCTCGGTATGTCGCTGGCGGTCAAGCTCCTGTGCCCGCTCGTGGCACTGTTCTGCGGGGGAGCCGCCGCTGTCCAGTTTACCATAGCGGCGTGCGTTGTATCTTATCTGTGGATACTCACCGCGCTCTCACCGCGAAAGAGCGGACGACTGGTGTGTGCAGTGTCTCTTCCCGTGGTCGAGTGTGGACTCCTGCTGGTCCCCTTGCAGCCGCTCAGCTTTCTTCTGCTCAGTGTGGTGCTGGTGTGGGTCGGTCGGAGTGTCCTTCTTGCGCGCGGAACGCTGGATGTCCTGGTAGAAGGCTCCTTGGTGGCTGTGGCTGCGATGAGTATGGCCTTGGCGTTCATGGCAACGGGCGGTCTAGGACTACTCACCTGGAGTTTCTTTCTCGTGCTCGCTGGGCGTCCGATGATTCAGACATCCCGGAGGCAGACAACAGGTGCGGGGCACGATCCAAGTAGTCGGTCGGATTCGGTATCGTCGTTCGAGGACTCCCACGCAGCGGCTCAGAGGGCCTTGGCGCGGCTCGCTCGATAGGATTGTCGCGGTATCGAGAGGATCTACGAATGAAGCGAAACTTTAGCAGGGTGTGACCTGACGGTCTGAGCATCTCGAGACAATCGGTACGTCGGCGTTAGATCGCTTGCGTATCCGTCGCATACCGAGGTACATCGTGCGAAACGAGCGATCTATCAAGTGCTCCGCTACGCTGCGCTCGCGATACTGAGCAACCTCGGCCGAGAAGGAGCTCAGGTGTGGGCGGAGCTGGAGGAACTTTCGAATACGTGCAAGCTCAGCGATGGTTGTCTCGTCTGAGTGTAAACAGATGGTGAGCGTACCGATTGGCATCCAGATAGGCTTCCAGAGCTGTTGCGGTACACAGATGATATCCTCCTCCTTGAAGGGAAAGAGCGCAATTCCATCGGTTAGAGCGGTAAACCCGGAGTCTTTCAAAGCTCTCAGGGTGACGCGATCGAAGGAGTGATTGGGAGCCATCCACGCGCTTGTTTCAATCCCATGCTCGAGCAGAATCATGCGGCCCCGCTCAATCTTCTCGATTTGTTCCTCGTAGGGTAACCCAGCGAACTCGGAGCGAAGATTCAGTCCGTACCGAGAGTTTATGAGGGCAGTGTCTCCGCGGCAGTTGAGGGTATGCTGGTAGCCGTGCTGAGCGATATCTACGTCGCCGCTTCGGGAGAGGATTCGAAGAGTTTTCCAGAAGTCGGGATGGGGGGGATTCACCTGGAGCTTTGGATCCTTATTATCGGGTACGATTCCCAGGAGCGGCTTCACTGTGAAGCGCCGGAATAGGGCGAGAAGTGCGCAGAACCTCTCCCAGTCCATGCTTGGGTGCACATCATCCATACGGAAGAGGTAGCGTGCCGGAGTCACACCCACCTGCGCCTCACCGCGAGTGCTGCCTGAGCTAGTATGTTTCGAGGTATGAAACCGTTGTATTCGATTACGTGGTCGCCCCCGAATTCCAGTTTGAACCTCGCGATAGCGTTCTTGGCTGGATCGGAATCGTCCATGGGGAGTCCACCGAGGTCATAGAATACATAGCCCAATCTCTTGAATTCGCAGATCTCCTGCCAGTGCAACAAGCGATTGGCTCGCCCTATCAGATTGCGCTCCGCGCTCTCTTGTGAACTACGGAAGTGAGAGGCAGAGTACAGGAGTCGTACCCGACGCGTCTCGATATCGCTGACGTAGGCATGCGCGGCGAGTAGCTTGCCAGTGGCGTCCACCACCGAGCTCAGAGCCAACGCTCCAGCCGCAGCGAACGAGGCGAGTTTGCACACATTGCTCTCGGGTAATCCCTTTTGGCCTGCAAACTCGTCGTAAAATCCGGTATATTTCGAAAGCTCCTCTTTGGATGGAGATGTCTCTACTCGAGCATGGAGCCCCTCGCGCTCAGCACGGTTAATTTTGTAGCGCGTGTTGCTCGAGAGTGAATCAAAGAGTTCACCTTCGCTGCGACTGAGATCAATCAGTTGAGTTTTGAACGGTTTGAATCCTGGATAGTACTCTTTGGCTTGTACGAAGAAGGCTACATATACATGTGGGCCTATCGTCGTATCTGGTCGACCGGCAAAAAAGATGTCGCTTATCGACACCCCTAATTTACGTCTCGTCACCGCTATCACGCGAGCTCCGGAGAAGTAGCCTGTTTTACGGGAGTATGCTTGGTAGCTTTCCTGAGCTCATGAGCAAATACAAACCCATCGGGAAGGTGAGTAAAACGCCGGCGTTTGAAGAGATGAAACAGGATTCGTATGTCGTGTCGGAGGAGGTGAGGACTGAAGCCAGCTTTGGTACAGCCCTTCAAAGAGGGAATGTTCTCGCGAGCGACGAAGGTCAAGACGTATCGGCACCCTGTGTCTATAGCGCGCTCAGCGATCATCGCCATGGCGGTTGGCATAATGCCCTTGCCTCGATACTCTAGAGGGGTGTAGGCGTTCTCGAGCAGTGCTTCGTCGGGTTGTAGGAGTGGAAAACGTCCGTTGAAGAATCGCTGAATCTCTTCGTTCTGCTGCGGGCCCATCAGCCATTGTGCGAAGCAGGGGCGCTCGTTCCGTGAGTCTATCGCTACGTAACAGGTCGGAATATTTCTCGAGAGGTGTGCCCGACGAGCTTCAATCTCGCGTTGCTCATCTTGCGGAAGGTGAGCGGTGGTTTCCGGAAAAAGGTGAGGGATGTCCGTGTCCCGTATCTCACGGATAGAGATCGGGATGCGTGCCTTGGGTACTTCGAGGGCGATTGAAAGGTCGCGTCGTAATCCGTAGGAAAACCACTCTTCGTAAAGCCGACTTGCTAGACGTTTACCTATCTCCGCGTAGCGGCCTTCTCGTGCCAGATAGAGGGCTCGGTCAAGCTGATGCGGAAAATGTGTCACGGAACACCTCGAGGTCAAAGTACTAGGTATCGGAGGGGCACACTATTCGGTTCGGTGAGCTGACAGTTATGACCTGCGACATCATCGAAGCACACACTCATGAGAGCTTTCCGATCGTGAAATTCTGCGGATCGCCTTTTATTCGATGACGTAGCCGCCGCACCAAAGAGCCGCCTCGCATAGCGAGTGTGTGCAGGCAACGGCCTCTGATAGTTGGTCGAAACACGTAGCAGTTGTGGTGCTCTCTAACGTGGTCCGTCCAGACACTCTTCCATACGGCACGAGGGCCGAGGAAATCGTATTTTTTGACCCCTGCGCGAGTCAGGTCAGTGATTACGTGCTGCACAAGGAGCTGGCCGGGCGAGAATCTAGCGAAGCTCTCATCGTAGGCCACCTTTGGGGCGTAGTAACACCCATCCATGAGGAGTCCCAGGTGCATCGCTATCGGTTTAGAGTTGACTGTAAGAGAGTACATGCGTAGGTGTCCCCGCTGAGCGCACTCTTCGACGATGGAGGAATAAAAGCGAACGAGTGGGAGATTCGAGGCGATTGACGACCCCTTGGAGCCCTTCCAGCCGGATGATTCGAGTGCGAAGAACTGGGTAAGTGCGTCGTGGTACTCCGTGGTATGGATGTCGAACGATACCGTACCTTCCTGGTGTAGTTTGCGAGCTTTACTTTTCAAGCGGCTCCGATAGCTCTTGAAATTACTCGGGCAGTTTTCAAACGGGTCTGCGTCGCGTGGAGGTAGCGGTAGATAGGGACTCTTGCGTGTCGACCAGGTACCGGTGAGGAACCCATCACGCGCAGCATGTGCCAGGAGGTGCATGAACGCTCCATCGGCTGGGACATCGAGAGCCTCGATCACGTCCCACTCCGATCGCTCGCGGAGTGACGACCAGAGGGCATCAGCGATCTGAGCGGGTTGCTCGCCCCCATGAATGAGATCGAAGCGGCATGAATGGATCCCGGATAGACTACGCAGCGTCCGCGCGGGGATCCTGGCTAGGAAAGAGGAGCACGAAACGAACGGTGCGATGGCGGTGAGCTGCTGATTACGATGTCCAGTGACGACATGAACGAGCCGACCAGACTCGAAGGCACGTCCAAAGGCTATGAACCACTCCGGTTGAAAGAAGGGTTCAGCACACGAGGGACTGCTGCACGCGAGGGTGCGCCACTCCTCTGCAAGCGAGGCGAGCTTGTCGAGGGGGATGGTCGCAAAGCGTGTCTGTGTCTGATGAGAAACAAGGGGCCTGGATAGTGCATTTGATGCCATGGGTACGTCGATGAAGATGCGGATAGACGCTCTGATCCGATAATGCAGGAGCTTTCACAGATGGAGCTCGGTTCTTCGCAGCTCCATGTTCGATGCCTCTTGAACAGGGCGGATCAGTGGTACCTTACGGCTAAGCTTATGGAGATGAGCATGTGCCTTCTCAGGGCGCGCAGTTAGCCCTTGTGATGGACGGGCTACCTCGGATACGCTCTGAGGCCTCATGAACGCAGCTCATCTTCACATAACTCTGGTGCACTTTCCCGTAGTGTTGGTCCCTGTAGCGGTATTGACGTTGTTTATCGGTGCGCGACTTAAGGATCGTTCCGTAGAGGTGGTCGGATTGACCATCCTCGTCCTCGCCGCCCTGATTGCGCTCCCTGGTTTTTTGCTCGGCGAGGGGGCAGAGGAGCTAGTTGAGCACCTCCCCGGCATCTCTGAGCACACTATAGAAGAGCATGAGGAGGCGGCTACGATCGCTTTTTGGCTGAGTACAGCTGTCGGTATTCTCAGCGTGGTGACTCTTCTAGGTTTGTGGCGTCTGGCCGCCTGGTCGCGCGTCATGAGCTGTCTCGTTATGCTAGCGGGTGTTTTCGCGAGCGCTTCGCTCTTGTATGCGGCCTTTGAAGGGGGAAAGATTCGTCATCCCGAGGCGTATCCTGCACAGCACGGCGAGTCGGCGGTATCGCAAGAACATGAGGCTCCTCGTTGAATCGAGTGAGTGTCAATGAGCACTGAGAGGACCTATTGTCCTACACGAGCACATTCACGTCTCGATGTTATCCGCTTTGAAACCCGATAAGCCGAAAATGATAGGTAGTGGAGGAAGAGAAAACAGCCGCCCGAAAAGGTTTCTTTTCGGGCGGCTCGTAAAACTTGGCTAGTTGACACAGGTCAGGAGCTTTTCCACGACCGGGGGGCTCGCAGAGATCCCCTAGAACCCCTTGGTGAACTGTCGGGATTTTCGGATCGGTGCAGAGGCACTTCTACGAAAACCTCCTTCAGCTTCTTTACAAAAGGCTTCTCCTTCAGTAGAGCCAGCAAGGGGTCGTTCTTCAACAACGCTCGTTGCTGTTCCGCCGAGTAGCTACCTGACCGAGCCACTTCTTGCAGATGCTCAGTCCGCGCTTTTTCCCACGCGCTGATCGCCTCTCGAGGGGAGTTGAATGACTCCTGGTCCGGGAAGTTTAAAAACTTCCTGAATGAGAGGACGAAGTCCTCCTCACTAGTGATCAGCTTTTCGTAGCTGACCGTCGACACTCCCCTTCCGGGAAGGTCGCTTTCTTCCGCATCGGGCACTCCGATGTCTTTCATCCTTATTTCTCTCGACATCTCAACCTCACTTTCTTCCTGCCCCGGAGGTGTCTCCGGGAGCTGGGCACGAAAAAAACCGTTTTCTCCACTACCCAACTCGAAGTGTAAGGTGGTGCCACGTCGAGATCGTCAGTGGAGAGACTAGTGTGCGCTTATGGAGATGCTCGAGTAGACGCTCTGGTTTGACGCAGAGCGCGCTTGCATCGGCTGATAAAGATCAATTGGTTCTAGTAGCTTCCCGGGTTTGGCGTCGTTAGTCAATGAGCGCGCTCGGATGGAGCTACCGCAGCAAAGTCATAGTCGCCCGTACCTATTCGATCTTTTCCTCGTTACGGTGTAGGCTGTTGGGCGTCATAGGTGTGCCCGTTGAGTGGGCGTGGCAGCAGGGTAAACGAGGGGGGAGGGCCTCCCGGTAGCTTGTAGAAAGGTAAGTGCTATGAAGTCTCTTGATGTAGTTGGTGTTTGCAATGCAATTGTCGATATCTTTGCCGACGTTTCACAGGAGGATTTTGCCCCCTTGGGCTTCGAAAAGGGGACTATGCGGCTCGTTGATACTGCCGAGCAACAACGACTGCTGGAGCATGTGCGGGCAAAGACGCCGATCATGCGTAGCGGCGGCTCGGTGGCCAACTCGCTCATCGCGATCGCGCAGCTCGGTGGCAAGAGCGCCATCTGCTGCCGTCTAGGGGACGATTACTACGGCACGTTCTATCGCGACGAGTGCAGCAGTCTCGGCATGCGTGTTCCAGCAGAGCTCATACCACAGGCTGCTACGGGGACCTGTGTAGTGCTCGTCACTCCGGATGCCGAGCGTACTATGCGTACGGCCCTTGGCGCGTCCACCGGTCTTTCGGCAGAGCATATTCATGCTCCTACGATCGCCGATTCGAAGTGGCTATTCGTAGAGGGCTACGTATTCTCGAACTCAGATGCTGGTCGGGCGGCTATCAAGGAGTCGATCCGAGTTGCCCGTGAAGCTGATACCAAGATCGCCATCACCTGCTCGGAGGCTTGGGTTGTCAACGCGTTTGGTGAGCATCTACATGGGGCACTCGAGAGCGCGCACCTGGTCTTTTGCAATGAGGAGGAGTCTCGGGCGCTCACGAACACCGAGAGTGTCGAGGAGGCCGGAGAGGCCCTCAAACACAGATTCCCACACGTCGTTATCACCGCAGGCCCGCGCGGCGCGTTCCTGTGGTGGGAGGGCGAAGCGATTCACGTTCCGGCCTTCCCCTGTGAGCCGCGCGATCTCACCGGTGCAGGAGATATGTTTGCCGGGGCGTTCCTGTACGGGATCTCACACGGCCTTAAGCCTTACGATGCAGCTCATCGAGCATGCTTCCTGGCGCGGCAGGTGATTAGCCAAGTTGGGGCACGCTTGGATGGAGATGTGCGCGGGATCTGGCAGGGTGTAGGCTAGGGAAGCAAGGCAAAACTCCCCGTGCTGTGAGGGTGGGTCTTGGTAGGCACTTCGAGTAGCTATGACGCTTAAAAAAACCTGATTTTCTGACCTTGTCGCTGCCACATCTTGATCTAACTAGCTGATTTCTGGTTGGGCGTGTTTGATTAGCAGAAAAACCCCGTTTACCATGCTACGGAGAGGACAGGATCCGACCATATCTCTCTGCGAGGTGGTTTGTTTTCTCACCTTCTCTCGAAGTTCAGAGGCGTCCACTCTACGGAGCGCGTTAATCCTTACGTGCGTTGTAGAGATCGGCCTCCGCGTTATTCGACTTTAAAGGGCTTAAATGGCAAATTTTCAGGATAGTCGCTTCTTGGGGATCTCGTCTCGCACCATCTGGCTGACGATCGCTGTGGTGGGTCTGGTGGTTGGGCTCTTCTTCATCCCTGAGATGATCAAATTCAAGTTCTCATCGAACAAGCAAGTAGCGAGCAAGCAGCAGAAAGCTAATCCAGCGCCCGCCAAAAGTAGTACCCAGTCCGAACGTGCTTCTTTGGCTCCGAGCGCATTGAAGGATCTCAACAGTGATCTGAGGCCAAAGGGTGCTGTGCAAGATGTGAAGAACGTCAAGAAGCAACCCCTCACGGAGCAAACAGGTCAGGATGACGGATTCTTCTCAGGCCTTGATTTTCGGGTGAAGGCGGGGGTTTCAGGTGGGGGGCCTTCAGCGGGGATACCGGCTGGTCTCAGCTTAGAGAAGCTCAATACCAAGGGCGCGCAAAACTTTTTTCGAGCGGGGCGCAACGATCTCTGGAAGTTTACCAATCGTAATCAGTTCGTATCCTATGAAGCGCGAGGGGCTCTGGAGGTTCTGCTCGGCGGGTTCGATGCCGTAGCTAACGGATTACCGAAGGAGGCAAACCTATCGGAGGTGGGACAACAGCTACAAGGTATGCATGCTGCGACGTTGCAAGCGCTCTCTGCGAGCGGAGGCGGTCGTGGATTATTGCTCGAGTATCTGCAGATCCCCGCTGTGAAATTTATCGATGAGTCCTCTGGTAGGTCGAGCACAGCGCTGCTGTTACCGCGCTTTGCACCCCGCATGGTCTTGAGGTCGGCTACTTTGAGGCAGCAATGGAACCAAGCTGGATTACCACCTGGAGCACAGCTTGTTGCAGAGCTCGGTGTGAAGGGTTCTGATGTTCAAAAGGTCCTCGTATATGCGGGGAGTGTGAAGGTCGGGGAGTACTCACTGGGTCGAGTAGACGGTGAGGGGTTCAGTCCGGTCCGAGTGCAAGGAGATGGCCTCCAGATGTGGACCTTCGTTGCCTACGACAAATACGGTGCTCCGCCCTTCGTAAAGAGTTACTCCTTTATGCCGAGAGCTCGCCGCTTTGGAACTCGAGCCGATGGGACCTACAAGATAGCCTTTCGTCCAGGATCGTCGCGCTACTCCCTCGATCGCTTTTTCTACGCCGGGGGATCGCGGTTCGCCAATACGAGCGGTGATCCAGCGGTTTCAGTGTTCTGAGGCAGTGAAGAAGGCTTCCCATCGGTAAATTACCGAGGCTCTCTCTCGAGGGATAATTTTACAAAGAGAGAAGCGAGGACACAGAGGGGGAAGGAAATAGGCGCCTGATACCGTCTTTGAGCAACTTCACGTTAAAGTTGATCAGAAGTCCGACCGGAGCCTCGGCGAGCTTCATGTAGGTGATAACTTGAGCTTGGTGAATTGGTAATAGTTGCTCCACTGCCTTTAGTTCAACAACGAGGTAATCGTCGATCAGAAAGTCCAATCGATAAGCACAATCCAGTGAGATGCCTTTGTAATCAATTGGCATCGCCGCCTGATTGATAAAAGGGAGTCCAGTATGTTTTCAGTTCATGGGCGAGGCATTTCTCGTAAGTTGACTCGAGTAATCCGGGTCCCAGGGTTCGATGTACCTCGAATTGCATAACCGATGACCTGTTGGGTAAGAGGGTCTTTTTCCCCCTCTCCGCTCTCGCTGCTCTCTTGTTAAAATACAGATACATAGTATCGATATAATAGCGCATAAGTTCTTTAAAACAGGCACTTGGGGGCTATTATAGAGCGAAAAATTGGCTCGTTTTGATGCTCGCTTCGCTCGCACAAAACAGCCAAGCGATCAACTCCTTACTGGATCCTTATACGAGAACTTAGCATCCCAAGATGGGGAGTGGTCTTGAGACGTCACCTCAAGGCTTCTAACGGCTTATCGCTTGAGGTGCCGGCGCTTTGTAACGTCTTAGCCGCCAGCGAGAGCAAAGGACTTAAGTAATCTCAAAGGTGTGTCGACTACGGTCGTTGGATGGGCGTTGGCAGCCTGCCACTAGTTAGTTCCGGGCAGCTTAGGGTTACACGCGGGTTATTCAGGCCAAAATCGTGCCTGTTGAAGAGGGGGAGGGGTCGGTGAAGGGCCTTTCGAGAGCTGTACAGTTTACACTTATTGCGTGCTGCGTTCTGAGCCTCTGCCTCTACTCTTACATTGCCCCTGTATCTGCAAATCCCCAGCCCGGCCAAGCAGCAGGCCCGTTTCCGACGGCTGGTAACGGCCCGATTTTGTTGGGACCTGGCTCTACCTCAGGCACAAGGCCGCGAGCGGGTAGCCCCGAGCGACACGCGAACCCGCGGTCATGTATGGGTACCTTCTGCCAATCCAGCCAGCATACACCAACCGCGGTTGCCACAGCGACGCCGACGCCAACACCAACGAGAACGCCTACGCCGACTAATACGCCGACGAATACTCCGACGCTTACACCGACACCGACGGCCACCAACACCCCGACGAGTACGCCGACCGCTACTGCGACGAACACACCGACACGCACGCCGACGGCCACCAACACAGCTACGCGCACGCCGACCGCTACTGCGACGAACACACCGACACGCACGCCGACGGCCACCAACA
>JBBAUR010000075.1:0-16875 GCA_040398075.1 Bdellovibrionota bacterium
CTGCCGATTTCGCTCATCCTCGCTACGAGGTTCATTTTTGTTACGCACTCTTAGTACATAGCGACTACGTGCTCGAATTGTCGGTTGAGCTGACCAGCTGTGAAAACCTGTAGGTTTGGAATATAGGAGAGAGAGTGGGCATGAACCCCAGCATTTCGATGCGCTTCGATTCAAATACCATTCTGTATCTCAGAGAGTTGCGCGCTACATACCCGACAATCGATTCCGCGCTCGCCAAGGTAGCGGTACTGTCATCGAGTCTAACACTACCCAAAGGTGCGATTCACGTCATCAGCGATGTCCATGGAGAGTACAAAAAGCTCCGGCACGTCGTGAATAATGCATCAGGATCACTTCGACCGCTCGTATTAGAGCTCTTCGGAGACGAGTTGAGTAGCGAGGAACAGATCCGCCTTCTGAGCTTTATTTATTATCCGCGTGAGTCTTTCCTTCACCTATCTGAGCAGCTTGCAGAGCCGCACGCTATGCACGAAGTAGTGGAGGCAATTGTTCACTCTGAGCTCGTCCTTATTCGTGCACTTGCACAGAATTATCCCCTTCATCGAATCGCTGCCGTTCTTCCGACTCAGTATGCACAGGTATTCCGAGAGCTGATCTTGAGTCCGCAGTTCGAGCGTACGAACGAGCATTTTCGGGCGATTATTCGAACGTTCGCACACCATGATCGAGAGCTTGATCTGCTGCGACTCACCGCCCGAATTGTGCGAAACCTCGCGATATCAGAGCTCGTTGTAGCCGGTGATCTTGGAGATCGTGGTCAACGCATAGACAAGTCGATTGATTTCATAATGAAGCAACCAAATGTCTCTGTAATATGGGGTAATCACGATACCTCATGGATGGGTGCGTGTCTCGGGCATGGTGCTTGTATCGCTACCGTTGTGCGTATGTCGTTACGCTACGGGCGTATTACACAGCTCGAAGAGGGATATGGGATTCCTCTGGAGCCAGTGGCCAAGCTGGTATCAGCACACTACGCAGATGACCAAGCCGAATATTTTGAGTGCAAGGATGTCGGTGATCGTGATGGACGCCTACTCGCGCGCATGCAAAAAGCCATGGCGATAATCCAATTCAAGCTCGAGGGACAGCTTATTGCTCGTAATCCTCACTACAATCTTCAGTCACGAAACCTCATATCACGTATAAATCAAGAGAAGGTAACTGTGTCGATCGCTGGAAAGGATTATCCTCTGAGGGATACCTTTTTACCAACACTCAATCCGGCTAGTCCCTTGGAGTTGAACGCCGAGGAGACTGAGTGCATGAGAGCTCTCACTGAATCTTTCGTGAGCAGCCCGACTTTGTGGAAGCACATGACTTTTCTGGCTCGCAAGGGCTCTATGGCTATCGTTCGTGACCGTACCTTGATCTTTCATGGTTGCTTACCGTGTGATGAAAAGGGGGCATTTCTTTCACTCGAGATTGATGGGGTTCCGCGAAGAGGGCTGGAGCTCTTCGATGCAATCGAGATTTCTCTGCAACGTGCATTCATCTCGAAGCGCCAGGCAGACCTCGACCTCCTGTGGTATCTATGGTGTGGACCTCTATCACCGCTATTCGGCAAGGACAAAATCGCCACCTTCGAGCTGTACTTTGTGGCTGACACATCGACTCATAAGGAGGTCAAAAACCCCTATTTCGGATTGATTCATGAGGTGGAGTTCTGTGACAAGGTGCTCGAAGAGTTCGGCGTGGATCGGGAGTGTGGACTTATTGTCAACGGGCACGTGCCTGTCAAGATCGAGGCTGGGGAGTCACCGGTCAAACGCAGTGGGAAAGCTGTAACTATCGATGGAGCATTCTCAGAGGCGTATGGCGACAAAGGGTATACCCTTGTTTTGCAGCCCGAACGAACCTATCTTGCTTTGCACCATCATTTTCAGTCGGTCGAGGACACCATAAAGAATGGTACGGACATGATCCCTGAAACCCAAGAGCTTCGCTCATATACGCCACCTCGTCGCATCGCAGATACTGAAGAGGGAAGGGATATAGAGGGCCAGATCGCTCTCCTAGAGCTTCTCATCCGTGCATATCGCGAGAATAAAATTGAGCAGATTGGTTAGGATTAAGTGGTACGAACCAAGTATTTTGCTCTGATCTGAATGATCAGCATGACTGCTACGGAGAAGGCGAAGGCGCAGATAGCAACAAGATGGTTCATTGGCCGCTCCATGTTGAGGGACAACCTCAGTAGGATCGTGGATATGATGAAGCTTGCATTGCGCACTACGGTGTAAAAAGACGAGTCGTATAGAAACGAGATGATCAGCAGGAGAACATCGGCGTAGATCATGACATTAAAAAAGTCGAGATAGAAGAACGTGTTAGGATCGGGGAAATCGGCATGATTGAGCAGTGCTGGTAGGGCGCCCGAGGCCCACGAGGTAACGCTGTAGACACTGGTAACCAGGAGGACGATTACGAGACAGACAGAAACAGATTTTTTCAAGTCAATAAAACGCTGAAGAGTGTGTTGCTGATCGTGATCTCGATGCCGCGAGTGCAATCGGTGAAAGCAGATTGTGAGTGAGAACATAATCAGGGAGGCAATCAGGTCATATCCCAGAGAGAGTATCTCTGGATCGTTGATATGAATCGGTGCATACATGTTTATACTTGCAATATCGTGAAAGAAGCTCCGTAACGTGATGAGTGTAATGATCTCGAACTGTTTTCCGATAAATTCCGTCATCGATTCTGGAAGGATGATAATCAGTAAGAAAACCTCGTATACGAGGATGAAACTAAATGGCGTATATATCGCCTTGAGGTAATTGTACGAATGCCCTCGGTAGAGAATAGGAACGTGATTGAATAGAAAGAGGAAGATGAGGTGGGCAATGAAGCCCACTATGGCGAGGCGAATGATACATACCTCGAACCAGCGGGTGTTGCGCTCAGTAATGAATGAGTCGAAAGCGTGCGCAAGCGTTCGAGCGCTCAATCCTATCATGGTAAGAATCTCCAATACATGAGCTACTGCAACGAGGCGATTATGGTAGCTTAGCGTGAGTATCCTCGGCGCAACAGAGACAACTCTCGCTGATAGTGTCGGCCCCAGAAATGTCAAATCTGAGGTGTACCACCAATGTGAGCTCTCATGGCAGTTTTCTACTCAGGAATTGAATCTGCCCTTAAGGCTTTGAGTCCTTACGACGAGGCGCGCAGGTTTGCTTAGAGTGCGTAACAAGAATGCTCCTCTGCTTCGGATGGCTGCAATCGGCAGCTACTTCGTCTTCGGCAAAAAAGGTGCTCAACGTGCCGCTGAGGGCACGTCTCTGCGCCTTTTTAGCCTGTATCCTCGTCGCTGCCGATTTCGCTCATCCTCGCTACGAGGTTCATTTTTGTTACGCACTCTTAGTCAGGCTCTTATTCCTCTGACTGAACGCTCGCCATGATGTCCTCATAGGCGTCCCAATTGCCCGCCGGGGCGGACTCGATTTCGATGGGAAATTGCTCATGACCAGCCAGGCATCGGTTGAGCTCTTCGATGAATATATCCTGGTCCTTCACGTACCACACCCACTCCTTGCGACCATTTCCTGTCACTGAGAACATCATGAAGCCGATGGCCTCTCCGTCTAGCTCATGCAGAAGGTCTTCCATCTCGAGCATTGTATCGAGGCACTCAGGAGTAGGCATACCGTTGTCTGAGGACTCGTCTGTCGGCCAGCACAGATTCACAAGTACGGCATAGTCAGCGATAGCGATACCTGGAGGCTTCTCTCCTCGAATGCGAACTATGACCGGATTGTCTTCGTGCGGTGCCTCGAGCTCCAAAAGAAGCCATTCGCAATTCTCACCACTTGTTGGGTCTTCCTTCTCTATGTCGTCGTGCATTTAGTCCCCGCCTAGTTCGTCAGTACGACCGGATCTATTTCAATACTGGCACGAGACTTCAAGATATCAACGGCTGATTCGTATGCCTCCCTCCGAGACTGTTGCTGCGTCTGTTCGGAGTATTTGAGAAGCTCCTGCTTGGCGCTCGGAGAGGCCGGATCGGGTTTTTTAATCTCTGTTACCTGTACCACTATGTATTGAGAGCCAGCCGAGAAATATCGTGTCGGAGCTGCGTTGGTTGCAGTGCTCGACAAGATCGCCTTACTCATCTCGGGCGTCATACCGGTAAATCCTTCTGGAGATGGCTTTGCCCTGGAGATTTCGAAGGGGCCTTTGAAGGTCGCAAGGCGTGTCTCTGACTCCTTCTTGAAATCGGCAGGTGACTTCTTTGCAACTTCGAGGAGTTCCATTGCTTTGGATTCAGCAAGTTTTTTTGCTTCTCGAGCCTTGAAGGTAGCAAGCACTCGGTCTTTTACCTCTTCGTAAGCTGCCGTAGTAGGATCCTTGAATTCCTTAACCTGTACTACCACCGAAGTATCTCCGCTATCGATCACGGCTGGGACAGATCTCTCAGAGGTCGGGAGGATCATGACCTGTCGTGTTAGGCCGGCAGGCGCGGAGCTCGGATCGCTCGATTGGTTGAGTAGGCCAGCGGTGGACGCAATCGCGAGGCTGAAGGCTTGAGCTACCTCAGCCAATTGCTTGTTCTCTTTCTTGGCTCTCTCAACCAGCTCGCGAGCCTTGGCAGCCGCGTAAGCAGGCGCTTCTTGTTTTCGTAGCTCGCTCTCAATCTCTGCTCGTACCTCATCGAGGCCACGTGTACCGGCTTCCTTTCTCTCCTCGATTTTGAGGATTTCGAAGCCGAAGTCTGCTTCCACGAGCTCTGATACTCCACCGACAGTCGTACTGAAGGCAGCTTTGTCGAAGGCTTCAGATTCTTTTCCACGAACGATCCAACCACGTGATCCGCCTATCATTTTCGAAGGTAGGTCGTCGGAGTACATTGTCACCAATAGCTCGAATGGTTTGCCAGAAAGAGCTTCCTCGCGGGCTTTAATGGCTTTCTCCCGGACCGCAGCCATCTTCTTGGGATCGTTTTCCTTTGGATACAGAAGCTTTATCGAACGTATCTTTACCTGCTCCGGAGAGGTAAACTTTGAGGCGTTGTCAGCATAAAACACCTCGATGTCTTGAGGCTGAAGATTAACGCTCATCTCGAAATCCCTCGGGGAGAGTACGACATAATCGTATGAAACTCGCGCAGGGAGCTCATAATCAGTTGCGTTGGCTTCGTAAAACTTCTGTAGATCCTGCTCGGATGGGGTCGGTACTTGAGAAACGAGGAGACTCGAATCGTAGCTTGCAGCCACGAAGGAGTACTTGGTTTCTTGTTGCACGTAGCGCTGGGTGACATCCTTGGTACTCACGTAGGCTGTATCCATGAGTAATCCAACCAGAGCAACCCGAGAGAGGTCCTCTGCTACCTGGTCCTCGAACTGACGAGCAGACATGCCCATCCCTTGCAGCTTTTGTCGATACGCATCAGGGCTGAAAGTGGCACCCTTCTCGCCCTGATTGAATATCTTGGTCAAAATGTACCTGCGTACCTCGGAGTCGCCGGCAGTGAGCCCCAGTTCACGAGCTTGCTGTTGAAGCAACTCAGAGTCAATCAGCTTATCCACCGCCTGTTGTCGGATATTGAGGTTCAAGCCTGTGAGTAGTTGCTGGTACTTGTCACCGAACATCTGACGGTACTCATTCTCGATCTGTCGTTGAGCTAGCCCCAGGTCGTTAAAGTCGAACTGTTTGTCATTGACCGTGACAGCCATGCGCTGATCGACTGCTCCCCCCTGTAGGATGTCGAGTCCGACGCCGCTCAGGGCGAAACAGAGCGCCAGAAACAGGAATACCCATGCGATGGATTGCTTGTATTTATGGATAAGTTGAATCATACGTCTTCTCCTGGAGACATCAGCTGATTAAAGACCTTTCACGCGCTGGCAGGGGGCTCGCATGGAGTCCATGCTACCTGTTCACGTATCGCTTGCAGTACCTCTTCGCAATCCTTTGCCATCGATGGCGTAGTCAAAATACAGACCACTGCACGGTCACCCTCTAGAGTTCTAACCGTACCTACGCCGTCGTACAACTCAAAGTACGTTTGAAGTAGTACTATCTGGTTCCGCGGCACCTCGAGATAGTAAGCAGTCGTTTCATGATCGAGTCGAATGCTAGAGCTTGCAAGGGTATCGTACATCGGCATTATGCGGGTTTCCTGCTTTCCGCCTCTCGGCGGATCAGCTCGTTTACTTTTTTCGGGTTTGCGGTTCCTCCCGTAACCTTCATTACCTGTCCGACGAAGAATCCGTGCAGACGCTCGTTGCCTCCGAGGTAGTTGGCGAGTTGCGCTGGATTTGCATCGAACTCTTTACGGATAATAGCCAGGATATCATCATCGTTGCTGAGTTGTTTGAGCCCTTTTTCGTTCACGATAGTTGGTGCATCTTTACCCGTCGCGAACATCTCCTCAAAAACGGATTTCGCCATCTTTCCGGAGATCTCCTCGTTTTCGACCATATTGATTAGCTTACCCAATGCAGCTGCCTTCACAGGGGAGTTCTCTATATCGATACAAGCCTGATTGAGGGCTCCGAAGAGCTCGGAGGTCACCCAGTTGCAAGCGGTCTTTGCGTTGCTGCAGGCAGAGAGAACCTCTCGAAAAAACTCTACGAACGGACGTTCAGCAGTCAGCACGGTGGCGTCGTATGGAGTAAGACCGTACTCCGAGACGAGCTCTTGGGCCCACTGAGCGGGAAGTTTTGGGAGCTTCTCGCGAACCTCGCGAATCCAGCTCTCCTCGACTACGACGGGGGGAAGATCTGGGTCCGGGAAGTAACGGTAGTCCGAACTCTCTTCCTTCGAGCGCATAGGACGCGTTGTACCGTTACCACTGTCGAAGAGCAGGGTCTGCTGGACGACCTCCTGGCCTGCCTTCAAGATAGAGGTTTGGCGAGCTATTTCGTATTCGAGAGCGCGCTCTACGAATTTGAAGGAATTGAGGTTTTTGATCTCGGTTCGCGTGCCGAACTTAAGCTGACCGACGGGCCGCAGCGATATGTTAGCGTCACACCGGAAGCTACCCTCTTCCATATTTCCATCGCTGATGTCGAGGTAGCGGACAAGTTGTCGTATGGCTTTGAGATAAGCGGCTGCCTCGGCTGGTGAGTGGATCTCCGGTTCAGAAACGATCTCCAGCAGGGGAACTCCGGCACGATTGAGATCGACGAGTGATGCAGCCGTACGGCTGTCATGGAGATTTTTGCCCGCATCTTCCTCCATGTGGATACGCTTGAGACCAACGGTACGTTTGGTGTCTCCCAGGTAGAAGTCGACGTGTCCACGCTCGCATATAGGCTCATCGAACTGAGATATCTGATAGCCTTTGGGGAGGTCGGGGTAGAAGTAGTGCTTGCGCGCAAAACGATTGAAGCGTCGGATCTCGCAATTTGTGGCGAGGCCGAGCATTATGGCGAAGTTCACCGCCTTCTTGTTGGCCACAGGAAGTGCGCCTGGAAGTCCGAGAGTAACCGGATCGATGTACTCATTGGGCTCTCCTCCGTACAAGGCGGATGCACAGCAGAACATCTTGGATTTCGTTGATAGCTGAACGTGAACTTCAAGGCCGATGACGGTTTCGTATTCCATAGAATCTCTCCTCCTAGGAGCGTACTTCGACTGTTCGTGTTTACCCTGCTATCTCTGGCCTACGCGTGTGCCAATCAGTGGCAGTTTCGTAGGCAGAGGCCACCCCAAACAGCGTCTCCTCGTCCCATGGCTTTCCGATGAGTTGAAGCCCGATAGGCAAGCCCTTTCCGTCAAATCCGCACGGAATGCTCATACCTGGCAACCCAGCAAGGTTGACGGGGATGGTGAAGATATCGTTCAGGTACATCTGCATTGGATCGCTGACCTTCTCTCCGATCTTGAAAGCTGTGGTCGGAGCGGTAGGAGAAACGATCAGATCGCAGTGCTGAGCAAAGGCATTACTGAAGTCCTTGGCGATTAGTGTTCGAACTTTTTGAGCTTTGAGGTAGTAGGCGTCATAGTACCCCGTTGAGAGCACGTACGTCCCGATTAGGATACGCCGCTGCACTTCCGCGCCAAACCCTTCACTACGAGATTTCGAGTAGAGGTCTTTGAGCTCTAGCGACCCCTTGGCGCGGTGGCCATACCGGATACCGTCGTAACGTGCGAGGTTAGAAGACGCCTCTGCAGGTGCGAGTATATAGTACACAGATACAGCGGCTTCTGTATGAGGAAGCGATATCTCAACCGGGATGGCACCTAGTTCTTCGAGAACCGAGAGGGCCTTTCGCACGGCATCACTTACGTGCGAATCGAGCCCCGGCACGAAGTATTCTTTCGGAATGCCGACCCGAAGTCCTTTGATACTTGCTCCGAGAACCCTTTCGAAATCAGGAACCTCCTTGTCGACAGATGTAGCGTCATTTACGTCGACTCCGCACAGAGCTTTTGTAACAAGTGCGCAATCTCGCACGTTGCTTGCAAATGCACCAACCTGATCGAGCGATGATGCGTACGCGATGACCCCGTAGCGACTCACACGACCATACGTTGGCTTCAGGCCCACGATGCCGCAGAACGAGGCGGGTTGCCGAATCGATCCCCCCGTATCGGTTCCAAGAGTAATAGGGCATATCTTGGCGGCGACCGCGGCAGCTGAGCCCCCACTCGAGCCGCCTGGTACGTATTCGGGGTTCCAAGGATTTCGCACCGGTCCGAAAGCAGAATTCTCGTTCGAAGAACCCATGGCAAATTCGTCCATATTGAGTTTTCCGATGGAGATAGCGCCTGCAGCCTTGAGTCGTCGTACGACAGTCGCGTCGTAAGGAGCCTTGAAGTTCTTCAACATGTTGCTGCCGGCTGTGGTAAAGGTCCCCTTCGTGCAGATCACGTCTTTGATACCGATTGGTACACCGAGCAGGTTCGAGCGTTCGCCGCGAGCCAAAAGCGTATCAGCATACTCGGCTTCGCGTACAGCTGACTCGGGAGAGAGTTGAGTGAAGCAGTTGAGTGAATTGAGCCGATCTGCTCTATCGATGCACGCCTTCGTCAGCTCGATGCACGAAAACTTCTTACTATCGAGTCCGGTGCGGATCTCAGAGATGGAGAGTGAAGCAAGGTCTGACATACTGATGACTACTCCACGATAAGAGGTACACGGATGAAGCGGCCCGAATGATCGGGCACGTTGTCGAGGAGCGCTTCTGCCGGTAACATCTCTTGTGCTGAGATTGTTGGTGTACCCAAAGCGCTGGAGTCTGGAACACTTCCGGCTGGCTGGACAGCATCCTCGCGGAGGACATTCGTTGCTCCGTGAACATGGCTCATCGGTTCCGCACCGGCTGTATCGATGTCGTTAAGGCGTTCCATGTAACCGATGATGGAGTTGATGTGTTCGGTGAGGGTCGGGGCAAAAGCTGGGTCGAGCTCGAGGCGGGCTAGGCTTGCCAGCTTTTTGATGTCATCTTCTGAAATCATAAGAAGTCTAATATCCTCAGGTGGTTATTTAGTAGACAGGGTACTACGGGTAATCGACAAAATAAAGCCCGCAATAGAGGAGGCGCAGCAGTGCCGGAACCTGCTAATCTTGGGGTATTCTAGGTAGATTGTTTAGGTTGACACGGGTTGGATAATCGAGCGCCGGAGGGAGCGTACGTGACTAAAAAAACACATCCTTATGACTACGACCTGATCGTGATCGGCTGCGGGCCAGCCGGACAGCGGGCGGCTGTACAGGCAGCCAAGATACGCAAGACGGTCGCTATCATCGATCGTCGCGAGGTCGTGGGAGGGGTGTGTGTCAATACGGGTACCATACCGAGTAAGTCCTTCAAAGAAGCGGTGCTCTTCCTTTCTGGCTTTCGCCAACGCAACATTTATGGAGCTGGATATCGTGTCAAAACCGACATTCAGATGTCTGATCTGACATTTCGATGCAACCGAACGATGCAGATAGAGATCGATGTCATCAAGCACCAGCTCCAACGAAACCACATCGACACCTTGCATGGGCACGCTACCTTCATAGATCCCCACACTATCGAGATCACCTCTCACGCAGGAGCTATTCGAAAGACGGCCGAGAAATTCGTGATAGCCGTAGGAGCAAGACCCTTTAGACCAAGCAACATCGCATTCAACGGTCGTACTATATTCGATAGCGACGATGTCTTGAACCTCAAGGAGCTTCCCCGAGAGATGGTAGTCGTGGGAGGAGGGGTTATCGGTACCGAATACGGCTCAATGTTTGCAGCTTTGGGCATACATGTAACGATCGTGGATCAGCGCAAGCGGCTGCTCGGATTCGTGGACGAGGAGATTATCGAGAACTTTCACTATCAGATGCGTAGTATGGATGTACGCCTCCGTCTCGGTGAGGAGGTCGAGAGCTGTACGACCCGCGAAGACAACCAGGTCGTGACGATCCTCAAGAGTGGAAAGGTGATCGTCTCTGACTGTGTTCTCTACTCAGCGGGGCGTGTCAGCGCAACGAGTGATCTGGGCTTGGAGAAGGTTGGACTCTCGGCGGACGAGAGAGGTAAGCTCTCGGTCAATGAGCACTTCCAGACGGCGGTAGAGCACGTGTATGCCGCTGGTGACGTGATTGGGTTCCCAGCGCTGGCCTCGACCTCAGCGCGCCAGGGCCGTTTGGCCTCCTGCCATGCCTTCGGTATCAAAGAGGAGAGCTCGGCTGATTTACCCCTTCCATTCGGTATTTACGCGATCCCCGAGATCTCTTATGTCGGGAAAAACGAAGAGGAGCTCACGAACCAGGGTGTCCCGTATGAGACTGGGATAGCTCGATATCGTGAAATCGCGCGAGGGCAATTACTGGGCGACGAAAACGGTATGCTCAAAGTGCTCTTTCACAGGACCACTGGAGAGGTTCTCGGTGTTCATATCATCGGCGAATACGCCACGGAACTGATTCATATTGGTCAGGCGGTTATGGCACTCAAGGGTGGACTATCGTACCTGCGCGATGCAGTTTTCAATTATCCGACCCTAGCAGAGTGTTACAAAGTCGCAGCGCTCGACGGATATAACAAGCTGCGAGCATAGAGCACGGTCATTTAGGTGACACATTCTGATTGAAAATGCCACAGCTTCAGTCATACTGCCACCCCCATGAGCATCGAGAAATCTTCGCGAATACTCTCAATTCTTAGCCGATCCTTGACGCATGTTATTCGTGGTGATCTCTCTGTCATCACCAATGACCTGACGTACCTTGCAGGGTTGGTTCCCGCCGGAGAGGTAGAGCGTGCCAAGACGCGTTGCGCCAATATTGGGCAGTTCTTGGGTAAGTTGGCTGTTCTCCAGGATGGATTCACGCCAAATTCGCACACGCTTGCGGAATTTTCGAAGAGCTGTCTTGGATTCGAGGTCTCGGATAGCGAGCGTTGTCCTGACTCCATGGTGTGGTGCGATCCCCAGAAAATTCAGAATGCTTTCGGTATTATCGCCAATCTTATCGACTCGCATGGGATAGGAAGTGGATCAAAAGCTGTCATGGATGTCGGGGCGGATGTGTGCACTGTAGTGCATTCAGGAGCTCGCATCGATGAGCCGCTCGGTAGCTACCGCACACTCTCGGATTTCGCTGGCAGTGCCCGTGGAGAGCGCTCGGTCGTTGATGCTGCCCTGGGTGACCTCATCTTCGAAATGCACGGCTGGAGTGCGGTAGCAAACGTGAAAGAGTTTGGGATTGAAATCTCGGTGGTATTACCGTGTAATTCTGGTCATTGAAAAGGGGATGTCTCATGAACAAACGTCTGGGGATCGGTTTCATAGGTAGTGGCTTTATAACTCGCCTCCTTAGGTAGAAATGTGCGGGAGGCAAAGCTCATGGTGCAGTTTGCCGAAGAGCACAAACTTCTTCACGGCTATCTCGAGGATCAACTCTTCGAGCCGGCCGTTACTCGTGGTCGAGAAATTATATGGAGACGTGGTGTAACGCTGACCGGCCGCCCGTTTCTAGCGCGCGCGGCGGAGGAACATAGCGGTCCTCATGTACCCTGGTTCTGGCAAGGTAAGATGCAAGATGGTGGTGTTCTCAACGATATGATGTGCCACAGCGTGGAGGTGGCACGATTTCTCCTCACTGAGCCTGGGTATGAAGCGGAAAACCGCTACTTTTCCCGGTGTTTCCTACATGGTGAGAGGCCGGAGATTAACTTTTACGATGGACTTGCGGTCACCGAACTACTGATGGTGGCGTACAAGAGTAACGAGGAGGAACGAACGATTGATCTTGTTCCGGGAGCATTCGATGACTTCATCCCAGCGGTGGCTCGCGGTACTTGGAATCCTCGGGCATAGGGTCGGTGAACATCGAAGCCGACGAATTCGTCTGCATTAGGAAGACAGAGCCGTATGACAGGCCTGAGCTTGTTATCGAGCTTTTAATCTCTATCGTCTGATAGCAGCGATCCGCGCGAGCACTCCATGCGCCATGGATGACCCCATGTTTGCTGCAAGCCTCATATAGCGCTCGCACTCTCGGATATCTGCCGGGACCCCTTGACCCCGCAGAGCAAGGAGGCCCATGCCGTAATAGGCGTCAGCCAGCCCGAGAGCCGCGGCACGCTCGTACCATACACGTGCCTGCCTGTAATCGATCGGTACACCAAATCCTTGGTTGAAAAATACCGCCATGTTCAAGCAAGCCTGGGGATCTCCCTGGTTGGCTGCGCGCTCCATCCACTTTCTAGCCTCAACGTAATTCTGCTGGACCGTTTCACCTTTCAGGTAGAGACTAGCCAAAAAAGCCTGTCCCTCTACAAAGCCGCTTTCGGCTGACCTTTTGATCCAAAACAGCGCTTGCTCGTCGTCCTGTGCTACACCGGTTCCCTCGCGGAGGAGCTTCCCGAGTTTGAGCTGTGATTGACCATCCCCCCGGCTAGCGGCTTCGCGATACCAGTAGGCAGCTTGCTCCATGTCAGGCTCGCCGGTTGAATGGTGTTCGTACAGCGCCCCTAGTAGTCCTTGAGCTGTGACGTGGTCGTGGAGAGCTGCCTGCCGTAAATAGTGCATCGTTGCTGAAAGGTCTCTCGGAACCAATTCATCGGAATAGAAAAGCTGTGCAAGAGCGGTCATCCCTTCTGTGCTTCCCTGTTCTGCGGCCTGCTTGAACCAATGAGCCGCTTGCCCCCCTTCTTTCAGCTCCAGGCATAGTTGACCCATACCAAGCAGTCCCCTCATCTCGCCTTGTGCTGCCCCGAGCTGTAACCACTTCCTCGCCTGTTCGATATCTCGGGTCCCAGCGCTTCCACTCATACACGAGAGACCATAACTTACTTGTGCAGATGCCAAGCCTTGCTCCGCTGCTAGTCGATAGCACTCAGCGGCGCGGAGAGGATCCGGTACTCCGAAGAATCCCTCCGCGTACAGCGTGCCTAAATTATTCTGCGCTGCAGGATGACCGTTTTCAGCTGCAGCTTGCGTCAAGGAGATGCCTCGTGCTCCATCTTTGGGGACACCCGTGCCTGTCATGTACATCACACCGAGTTGAACTTGAGCACTTATACTTCCGAGCGCTGCTGCTTGCTCGAGCCATACTGCTGCCTCCTTAGCGGATGCTGCTTTTGAAGTGTTCTCCAGAAAGTACAAACCGATTGAGAGGGCAGCATCGCAATTTCCCGCCTTGGCTGACTCTTCGAGAAGCTGCATACCCGCTGCTGTATCCTGCGGTACCCCTCTGCCGCGTAGGTAGAGGTTCCCGAGAGCAGCCTTGGCTGCGGTAAGCCCTTGCGCCGCCGCTAATCCGTACCAATGCGCTGCTTTCTCGAAGTCGGGCTTACCGAGCACGCCTGATTCGTAAGTGACGCCGAGCTCATTTTGCGCATCGGAAAAGCCTTGTTGGGCGGCCTTACTGAACCAATGAAAAGCCTGCATCGGATCTTTGGGAACACACACACCATCTCGGTAGATTATGCCGAGATTGACCTGCGCCTCGATGCTCTGGTGCTGTGCTGCCTCGACGAGCAAACGCAGCCCCTCATCTGAATTCTTAACCCCTGCTTCTCCGGTGAGATACATGGTACCCAGTAAAAACTGAGATGAAGTGTGGCCGGAGCTTGCAGCAGCAGAGAACCACCTGAGTGACTCCCGAAGGTCCTTTTCGACCCCCACACCTTCTCGATATTGTGTGCCGAGCTGGTACTGCGCTGATGTTTCTCCCCGCTGTGCTCGCTCGATGATTGGAGCCAGTACTGGGGAGGTTTGGTTAAATCGATCTTTATTCGGGACTTCTTCCGCTCGAGAGCCATCCGTGGATGGAGTGACTAGGTCAGACAACTCGCTCCGAAATTTATCGATAAAGCTTCGATGCTCGTGTGGGGACCCATTTGGTTCCGGCGACATGGCAAAATCTCCTAGTACATTGCCCGATAGTTCATCTCAATCTGGGGCAGGTATAGTATATGTGCAGGAATATTTTGAGCGAGGAGAATTCAGAAAAGACGGGAGAACATCTCGATACCGATGTTTTTTACAGGTCGGTGTCTCCAAAGGATACAAACCAATCTTCAGGTCTGCTCAGATAACGAGATTCTAGTATCTCGTCGCACCAGCAGCCGACAACAAAGATCGGATCGAGCATCTCGTGTCTCATGAATCCCAGGCTCTCAAATCCTGCGTAGTAAGGATTATGGTTGATACTTGGAAAAAGAATATCGCATGCATGCGCCTCACGAGCCGCTTCGATGCAAGCAAGTGCCAAAGTAAGCACACATTCAGGATCGAAGTCGCACATGAAGTCGTATATTGTCGCTTGGATTCGTCCTGATTGAAATGAAAACCCCAGCACGGCATAACCGAGTATGGTCGAGGGTTCTTGAGTCGCCAGAAGCTGGATTATTCTGAATTTTTTTCTTGGGTGTTCAGTGAAGCGCCAATTCACATACGACGCGACCCTCGGAATCACTATGGTGAACAGACGTGCCCCGCGGCTGTGCCACCAGGCGTCGTGCTGTTCATCGAAGTGGGTTATGTACTGTGTGCGGTAGTTTGATGAATGGCTAACAGCACGCAGAGCATTCAAGGAGGCGGATAAAGTTGTAAAGCCTGCAACACGTCGGTATCCAAGCGCTGCTTGCCCCATGTGCTTGTGATGACCACCGGGAAAACCAAACCCAAAATGCAAGCCTGCTACCGCGGAAGATTGTACCAAAGAAAACATTCCCTTTTGAATACCCTTGGCACGATGCTCTTCTGCAATACAGTTATCCACTGGCTGCATTGAGCTCAGTGTCCTTCCTGCATGAACCCATTTCGTTGCCAAACTGGGGTACATTCCCACAATCTCGCCATCTTTCTCACATATGACGGCGTCGACGGGCAATTCCTGCGACCATTGTGAGATTCTAAACTTCCAGTTGAATTCCTCCAAGCTTCTTTCCAAACCGAAAACCCGATTGAAGAGGCGATTCATAGCTTCGTAGTCCGCCGGGGTCGCTAATCTGCAGATATAGTCATTAATCCTGACAATTGCCCCTTATGTTTTGTGTTCCAGCACTCAGGGCTCTGATAACTGATTGCCCTCGCTTTACTTCAAGACGCGACAGGACGCCATCTTTCAGCAAGCTTGGCGTATCTTCCGTAGCAATAGAGGCTACGCTTATGTAGCCGAGTTCCCGGGCAACTTGTGACGTATCGGATGCAAGTTCCCCGTACGGTGTGTCAAGGTTCCTTTCCTTTGAACACCCATTCTTAAATCAGCAGGATCGGCTGTTCCTCCGCCCCGCAGGGGCGGGAGGGGGTAGATCGAAGGGGGAGACTCATAACCTGTGGATAATGTGTGCGTCTTGTTCGATGTGCTGCTCGCGCTTCCGCCGGAGGGATTCGATGCGCTGTATGGATCCGGTCAGTGTTGTAGTAGCTGATGTAAGCATAGATTGCCTCCATTAACTCAGGCAGTGTGGAAAACCGCTCAGGGTCTCCGCACTCAACCTTGAATCGTCCAAAGAAAGAATCTTGAGAGCCGTTACGCCAAGGAGAAGACTTTGGCGAGTGTGACGCCTGAATCCTATGCCTCGCAAGGAGTTGTGTGAGCGCGTATGACGTATATTCGCTACCCTGATCCGAGTGAAACCACGTTGGCGTGGTATCGGAGCCAAGCAACGCCATCATCAATGCTCGTACAACCAGTTCTGCCGAGTGTTCCGTCATCACAGAGACACCAAGCACCTTCCGCGTGAAGCGGTCCATGACTGTCGCAAGGTAGACGTGCCGGTTGTGAAACCAGATGTAGGTAAAGTCAGCGACCCAGACGGTGTCCGGCGCAACGGGCGATAACTTGCTCAAGATATCGGGCTTGGGGCTCTCCTTCTGTCCTGTGTCCTGCGGTTTGCTGGGGGCTCTCGCTCGTCGTGCAGGTTTGAGTCCGTAGAGCTTCATGACTCGACGCACCCGCTTCCGGCTCACCTTAAGCTCATCAGCGATACGTTTGTGTCCGTAGCCAGGATGTTTAAGCATCACGGCTTCAATCCGACGCCGGAGTTAAGTGTCTTTGTCAGGTTGCTTGTGGTGGTAGTACAGCATGCCCCGAGACACACCCAGCTCTTTTGCTAGTGCGCTCTTGCTTCCTCTGGGTGCCAACTGCGCTCTATAGATTAAATCCGCGCTTTTTTTTCAGCTCGTCTTCGTAGACGAACTTCCCAATGATGGACTTCAGAAGCTCGTTCTCTCGCTTGAGCCGACTGATCACGTTGACGTTTACGCCAGTGCTTTGAGCCGTACTGGCAACCCAGTTGTAGACCGTTTTCACCTTAAGACCGTACTCATCGGCTACTTCCTTCGCCGTACGGCCGCTTTGAACCTTGGCAATTACCTCCGCTCCGATCTCCTGCCTTCGACTTCTTCTTCCCATATTGACACCCTACTATATTCAGACTGGGTGTTCAAAATAACGGGTACCTATCA
>JBBAUR010000076.1:0-16394 GCA_040398075.1 Bdellovibrionota bacterium
ACCGTGTTCCAGTTCCAGTGTGGCTGATCGTCCTCTCAGACCAGCTACCCATCGTAGCCTTGGTAGGCCATTACCCTACCAACTAGCTAATGGGAATTGGACTACTCTCCCCGCGCCTTACGGCTTTATCGATTAAGACCAAGGTCTCAACCGAACTATTCGGTATTAGCCAAGCTTTCGCCTGGTTATCCCCAGCGAGGAGGCGCATTATCCAATTATTACTCACCCGTGCGCCACTGTACTCATATTGCTACTTTCTCGTACGACTTGCATGTCTTAGGCACGCCGCCAGCGTTCATTCTGAGCCAGAATCAAACTCTCTAATTCAAAGAAAATCTGCTACGTAATCGAACCTCTTTCGAGATCCGTACGAAAATTTATAAGCCCAGCACTTGCTAGTGCAAATCAAGCCAGACCCCTCAAACTTCAAGGGCCACATCTGCTCAAGTTGCACTTAGAGTTTGGTTCAACTATGAACCGTTCCTCTTGTATTTCAGGCTGCTGAAAGCCTGAAATCTAAGCAACTTCTACCCATAACCTAGTTGTTTTACTGCCTTTTCTGTCGAAGGTCACCCCCGCGACAGGCCTTCGAGTTTCCGATATTCGACACGGTTCGTCAAGGCCACTTCTCAATTTTTTTGAGAAGTTGCTTCGTTTCCGAAGCTGTTCTTGACTACCCGGGTTCTAACTGAGTTAGGCCGATCTCGGGCTCAAAAAAACGCTTTGCCAAACATCGCTGTTCGTCAAAGCGGAGGCGGATAGTAGCTGCAGTTCGCGCTGAGTGTCAACACGCCCCCAAAGTTTTTTCTCCGCCATCGCCGCTAATGAATAGCGGCGTCCTCGAAGTGAGCAGAAAGCACCGGATGCACCGCTCCCAAACGCGCTCTCTGCGCCCACAAACACAGCCTTCCCTAGCGACCTCCTCCCTCGCAGCCCTCACAGCGAATGTCATTGCGAAAGCAGCTCGTTGGATCCACTCTCATCCGGCAGACAACGAAGGACCCAAGCCGAACGGGCTGCGGGCACATCGAGCGGAGTATATCATGCCATCATTCGACATCGTTTCCAGCGTCAACATGCAGGAGGTCAAGAACGCCGTAGACCAAGTTCAACGAGAGATCGGAACTCGCTACGATTTCAAAGACGTCTTGGCGACCCTCGAGCTTCAAGAGAAGGAGGGGAAGATCGCAATTCACACATCCGACAAGATGAGGCTGGCGGCGATTGAAGAGATCTTACGGCAGAAGCTTTCGAAACGCGGCGTGAGCCTGCGCTCGGTGACCTTCGAGGATCCACAGCCAGCCGGTGGCGACACCATCAAGCAAACCGTCGTCGTAAAGCAGTCCCTCTCTGATGACGAACGGAAGCGTATCAACAAGCTGATTAAGGACACCAAGCTCAAAGTAACATCGCAGATTCAAGGCGATCAGGTGCGAGTTTCCGGTAAGAAGAGAGACGATCTCCAAACGGCGATCGCCGAGCTACGGGCGAAGGTGACGGATATCGATTTACAGTTCGTGAACTTTAGGGATTGAGGTGAAGACCGCTAACGTAAGCTTCAGCTTACATCACCGTTCGTTTGAAGCAGACGGACAGGTTTCTGAACAAGCTCGAGTCGCGCGCGATTTGGCAAAGCGCACTATCGAATCACACTTCAACACGCACACCACAAAGGAAGCGCTCGATTTCATCAATTCAGTGAGCACCCACCCTTTCGAATTCTCGGGTACTCATCTGCGAGGCCTGCGCCCGCAATCGCCCGTCTCCACCGGTGGAATCCCTGATCCGTACGGACTTAAAGGCGGCGCCGCTCGAGAGGCTCTGATCGAGACGCTCAACCTCAGATCGCCTGAAAAACCGCGAGATCTAGACCTCATTCGAAGAGGCAGCCACTTCACCGAAAGGGACGAGGAGATCGCCCGCGAGTTCATGCCTCGTGACTATCATCACGGCGCGCGAGTGGAACTTGTCACCGAGCTGCCGCGTTACCTCGCATCTCGCGACCTCACTATCAACGAAGTAGCTATCCTTGATGGCATAGTACACACCTCAATCCTTGCCATACTCGATACAATCGGTCAGCTAGTACGGCCAAGCCGCTACCGTGGCGGTACCCTACACCGAGACCCGAGTATCAGCGGACGAACACTTCTGAAGATGGTGAGATTGAAAGCAGAAGGGGCAGTGCGAGGTGAGCTGTGGGGGCTCGTCGGAATACCGCTCGAAACGAACTACTCGGAGGTAGATCTCGCCATCCACCTCAACAAAGCATATCAGCGCAACAAGCTCGTTGCCGAACTCTTCGCTTCGTACTGCGTTTCCCTTGGTCTCATCAATCCAGATAAGGACGCGCTGCAGTACCTTCTGTCAGAGCTGGCTCACTTGAGCCACGGGGAGCACTGCCTACTCCGAGACGTGCCACCCGAAGACCTTCCGCCCCTCTTCGAGTGAACACTACGGCGATCACGATAATACTCGAGAACGCGCCATCTCCTCAGACAACTGCATCCAAAGGGCCCCTACTTCAACATCAGTGCCACCACAATTTTCGACCACCCTATCGGCAAAAACTCTCGAAGGCTCGCAGAACTGCATGTGCATCGGATGCACACTCGCCTCCCACTGCTGTTTGACGCTCTCACGGGTACGTCCGCGCTCTCTGACATCTCGCTCGATACGACGATTCAAGCGCACATCGTCCGGGGCTATCGTAAAGATCTTCGTATCGAGCAGTGCACGCACTTCAGGATTCGAGAAGAGCAATATCCCTTCAACGATGACAACTGACCGCGGCTCGACGTGCTGCGTTCGTCCGATGGCTCGGGTATGTAGCGCAAAATCATACGTAGGACAGTCTACACTTGTTCCTGCGCGAAGCTCTTTAAGGTGCTTAACCAGGAGCGAAAACTCCAAGGCATCCGGGTGATCATAGTTCGCAGAGGGACGCTGCTCAACTTCCAGATGCGCCTGACAGTGATAGTACCAGTCGAGCTCAATCAAAGCGGCCCTGTCACTGCCTGCGCACTGCACCAGTCGGCGAGCAAGCGTCGACTTACCACTAGCGGTACCACCTGCGATTCCTATCAAGAACGGAGTCATGCCTACTGGCCTTATTGGGTGCGCCCTCAGTATTTCACCAGGCAATACTCGCACGAGATATTCAAGGCGGCTACGGTCTTCCTCCGAGAGGAGCAGCTGCGACGCTACGAACGGTGCGCATCAATCAAGGCACGAGCGGACGCCTTCGGATCCTCAAGGGTATCAAACCAGCGAGAATCATAGTCGCCCGCGTTGATCGTTTTCCCCTCCTCCATCACCTTGAGCTGTTCGAGGAATGGTGCATAAAAGGGACCCCGCCCCGCAGCACCTGGAATATTGAGGACCTGAAAGACCGGCCTCTCCTCCTTAGTGGCGTAGCACCCATCGATACTCCCAGCCAACTGACTGTCGAGAAGGAGTTGAGTAAAGGCCGAAAGCCCTGGACCATCGGGCGCGAGAACCACCGCGCGCTTGCCGCCGATCGAGCCTGCAAGCGCGGTTCTTACTTCAAAAGTCAGAACAGAAGGCAGAACGGTTTCGGTGTACCCTGGGGCTAGTTCGCGAGCTGGGACCTCCTCGTCCTTGTAGGCTAGCTGCACCCTCACGAGCTCACTTGTCGAGCGAGAGGCAGTGCGCGCCTCAAAGGCCACCATCTCCTCCGCCCATATCGCGCTCCAACGAGCTGGCATACCTTCGGTGCCCTTACCGTCGATGACGATAGAGGATCCCTTCTCTACCGCGGATCTGATCACCTCGCGGGAATACTCCTCTAATCGGTGATCGTGAAAAGCCTTTTCAGAGCCCAACTTCGCCGAGCCTATGAAATAAATTGCGGGCTTGTCTGCCAAGCGCTTGATCGTGCCGAGAACTTCGCTCCGCTCGGCTGGTCCGATTCGTTCGATCTTTTTAAGGTGGCTCTCTGCCTGATTTTTCTCGCCTCGCTTCCACAGCTCCATGTAATTTCGGCGGTGGTATACGATGCGCTGCGCTGCCACCATATTATCGAGCAAGGCGAGGAACTGCTTTTCAGATCGTCCGTATGGGTACAATCCGAATCCGTTATCATGAAGACGATGAAACACATTTGCTTGGACAGCCCTCTCGTGCGGATCGAGCCTCTCTCGAGCAGCGGGCAAAGACTTCTTTGCCTCCCTGTATACCTCCTGGATGAAGCGGATGCTCTCGTCAGCCTCTGAGCCATCGACAGCAAACTCGAACGGGGCGTAGTGTTCTGGCTTACCGACTCCGCATCGAACGATCTCCTCGAATTGCCTCGCTGTGGGGGCCCAAAAGGTCTCGCCTCGGGAAGTGGTCGACGAGGCGAAGACGATCTCCGTATACCCTTTTCGACAATCGAACGGCCCTACCGGGCCGCGATTCCGGATCTGCTGATTAGTAGCAGGAGAGTACACTTCAAAGAGCGTTCCGAGACCCCCCTCTACATACAGAAGAACTGACTGCTGCCCCACCGCATGGAGCAGTGGGGTCCTAAGCATCCATCCGCGCTGCTTCTCGAGAACCTGCCCGCAGCTCCCCACATCCATCGGCGTCTCGTACGAAGCAAGGTCGCCATACAGCTTGAGCAGCACATTAGCTATCTCTGCGTCACACGGCCCATGTTTCTCCTCGTACTCAGCGATAGCTCCTCGATAACAGAGAATCGCCCACCCCATGGCTCCCGTGACAGCTCCACCACACGACATCCCCACACCATCAGCAACAAGGGGTGCAACGAGCTTGGGGATCCATAACTTCGTCTCCATCGGCAATGCATAGTCACGTGCAGTGCCGTTGAAGCAGATCTTTTGACTCCCATCGTAACAGTGTAGGAAGTCGACGACCTGCCGATGCGAGAAGTGATGCTTCGGGGTGTCATCTATATCGACTACTGATGCGTTTCCACCAGCCAACATGAGCAATCGAAAATCGTCTATATTGGCAGCGGCTTTGAGCGCCCGGTAATCAGCGCGATTGCTGACAGCCCGGTAAAAGCCAGTGTCGATTGAGATCGCTTCTGAAGGAATGTCGGGGACGGTACTACGGGGACCTATCGTAGGGGGTTGTATGGCGCTCGAACCTTGACCGACGTCCTGCTTTGGATCCACTTGCCCTCCCGAAACGAGAAAAGAAATTATTCTGATTTCTATACCGATTTGCTTTCCGTTAGTACATATAACAGTTATCTCTGTGACGAAAAACAAGACTTTGTCTATGGGGCGCCCCTCCCCACTAGACTTACAGTCCACAACGCGTTACGAGGGAGCGTCTAGTGACGAAATCAGGGATCCCGTATGCACTTATCCCCCCTCAAAACGACCGTTCCCGACTGTTCCCTCTATGCAGTTGAACGCAAGAGTCCGCTTCCGGGTGTTGCCGAAGTAGTTGTCTCCACCCCCGAATCGCGAGCTATCTGTAACGATCCCTTCGTTCTGGGGATCGACTATACACGCAAACTTACGGTGGCCGGCGCAAAGGCTTTGCGAGGATTACGACAGCTCGAGCTCTTCAAAGGGAGCGAGCGCTCGACGCATGTTCTGACTATCTTACGAGGGGGCCTCAATTTCGGACTCAGGGAAGCAATAGCAGATGCATTTTCGTGGAACGGGCATGGAGCATGGTTCATCAGCGCCCAACGACGCCTCTCGAATTTCAACACGGGCGAATGGGAGATCATCGAAGATGCGTACGCAAAGATCTATCCGGCAGGTGAGATGGACATCGTATTCGGCGATGTCGTTGCGACTGGAACAAGCCTCAAGCACGGATTACTAAAGCTCGAAGAAGAGCTCAAACCATCGGTAATCTACCGCTCTGTAACCTTCTTCACGATCGGCGCTGCTGTTTCAGGCGACATCCTGGCAGAGTGGAAAGCGCGCATCGAAAAGGCACAAGGCGCTCCCGTACACTGCACGGTGGTGTACTTCGAGGGCGTGTTCGGAGTAGCAGGCCCCGAAACCCCGATAACCATCAAGATCGATGGTACCGACCTATTGCGTCGCGATGGTGCAATCGCCCCGGAATTCATCGCCTCGCAGTACGAAAACCCAGCATTTCCCGTGGAAAGATGCACAATTTACGATGCCGGCTCGCGCGCCTTTCACGTACCTGAATACCTTGAGGATGTGATCGACTACTGGAGCAAGGTTAAGGGCCTGGCATCCAACGGCATGAGCTTCAAACAGCTCGTTGCGGAGCGTTGCCCAGAGGTCGAGGTCTCGCGCTTCGGCAACATTGAGCTAGCAGACCTCGCGGATAAACAGCTCAAAGGTTTGCATCGCTTGATCGAAAAGTAATCGGCGGTTTCGTGCGCCCTGGAGGTCACTGATAAAGCCTGCATGAGGTCGTTGACTCGCGCCGCAAGGCTACTATCGGAGTTATTGCCGACTCTGATCGCGATGAAGATGGACAAAGAGTTCGGCGAGGGCAGCGAGGGTTTAGAAACTGCTTACTCGAGCAGTTATCGGCTACGCTATCGAGGTACGCCGTATAGTGAGTGCAGGTCTCGTTAGAGCACTTGAAGGCCCCACTCCGCCGACTATTTTCTTTCCCCCCCCTCACCGTTCTCTCCGCTCTCTTTGTGAACACTCAACCCTTGGTCCATCGATCAATCTCCAATCAAGGCCCAATCACCATCCTTCTTGTGCAATACCCTACTTCTCCCCCACTCTAAACTCGGAGACGCCGAAAACATAGGCGCTATCAGTAAGTTAGGAGGCAAGAGGCGGAACTGGATGTCTGTGGTTTCCCATCCCCCTAGGAGAAGGAATCAAAAGCATCCACCCCTCGTTGTGTAGCCCCTGCCCTCCCCGTACAATCACCTTATTCTATGCAACCTCAACGCCAGACCACCGGCCCCCTTCAAACAGAGCCTCCGAATTTAGGCCAACTGGAGACCCGTGTATCCAGCCCAAGGCCCGCAACTGAGCCGAACGTCTTCGCGCGCCTGGACCGTCCACCTATAGTTTCAATCGATGGCGGTGCAGGTTCTGGTAAGTCTTCGGTAGCTAAATTAGTAGCTGACGCCATCGGTGGGGCCCCTATCCTCGATTCAGGTCGTTGGTTCCGAGCCCTGGGATTCATCGCCCTTCGCAACAACATCGATCCTGAGAATGCAGCGCAGATCGAAGCGCTAGGAATTCGCTTCTCGTTCTCCGGTGCTCCGAAGGACTCACCTCACGAAATCATAGCCAAGGAGTTGCTCACTCACGATTCCATTTCTTCAGGAATATCGACCGAAGACTTGGAAACTCAAGCGGTGGCTGATGCTGCTTCGAAGATCGGTAAGCACAGAGGGTTACGTGAGATCTTTCAGAGTCGCCAACTCGAAGAAGCCCTCAAAGGGTGTATTACTGTTGGTCGAGCTCAAGGCTCAGAGGTGTTCACTCAAGAATTTTCTCAGCTTACGGGCCAGCCCGTGTTGCGTATCTTACTTCACGCAGATCTCGAAACTCGCGCCACCCGACGATTCCATCAACAAAATGATCGCTCTCCGACCAAAGAAGAGCTCGCTACCATCACCGGCGATCTGCGTACAAGAGATACACGCGACATGACCAGAGATATTGCGCCCCTCATGAGCCCTGAGCAAGCTCGAGAGAGGGGGTACATCGTCATTGACACGTCAACTATCTCATCTGCGGATGTAGCAGAGCAGATCGTCAGTCACATTCGAAAACTCGTTCCGAATCTCTCCACGGACAGATCGATTTAATATACAATTAAAGAAGTCGGATGTTCCGTTTAGCCCGCATCCGAACAGAAGGTCTTTATGAGCCAGGTAATATACAACGTCACCCTCGGAGTCTCGAATGCTGTTCATGAGCAGTGGGTCGAATGGATGAAGCGCGAGCACATCCCCGAGATCCTTCAAACTGGCCTGTTTACATCAGCCAGGCTTTTAAAGGTTCACTCCGATCACCTGTCGACTCCGACATACGCCGTTCAATACCTCTGCGACAACATCGAACGTTACGAAGAGTATATGAAGACGTGCGCGCCGGCTCTTCAGGCAGCTCACCAAGCTCGCTTCGGCGAGTATGCGCATGCGATTAGGACCGTGCTTGAGATCCTGGAGGAGTTCTAAGGCGGGGTAGCCCTATAGTGATCCGCAAGTAGGAGGGACGGCGTCCCCGCCGTCCGTGCTAGCCCCCTCAACGATAATCGGAGTCTCGGGGAGGGCGACCGTGTCGGTCGCCGTTGATTGGCACACCGACATACGCTGAGATCCCAATGAGACAACGACAACGGGTTCATCGCAACGATAGCGAGGGCAGGTCGTGGGTTCCGGCTCACGGCGACCGACACGGTCGCTCTCCCCATGCGAGACGCACGGTTGTTGAGAGTTCGAGCATCAGCGGACGGCGACACGCCGTCCCTCCTGGCTCATAAAGCATCTTCGCCACCGCCACCCTGAGTGCTACCCTGCGGTGGCACGAGGGAAGTTAGGCACCGCAGCAGGATGAGAGGCGCCTCGCTTGCCCAAGGAGACTCTCGATGGCCACCTCGGTATTATATGCGTTCTTCAGCCGCCGCATGGCGGTCATTCTCTTTCTGGGGTTTTGCTCGGGACTTCCGTTGGCCCTCACCGGGGGAACACTCCAAGCGTGGATGAAGGATGAAGGGATCGATCTCGCCACTATCGGACGCTTCGCACTCGTCGGACTCCCCTACACCGCGAAATTCCTCTGGTCTCCGTTCCTCGACAGCGTGCCGCCACCCTTTTGGGGCCGCAGGAGGGGCTGGGCTATTCTCGCGCAGATAGCCCTTGTGGCAGCAATAGCCGCTATGGCTTTCGCGTCTCCCAAGACGCACATCCATGAATTGATCATCGTTGCTATCGCCCTCGCATTCTTCAGCGCTTCTCAGGACATCGTTACAGATGCATTCCGCACCGAGCTGGTCGATAGAGAGCAGATGGGCAAGGCTGCCGGTGTGTACGTCATGGGCTACCGCCTCGCTATGCTCGTGAGCGGCGCGGCTGCGCTCGAGATGGCCGAGCACCTTCCGTGGAAGACGGTGTACCTGATCCTTGCTGGCGTCATGGCGCTTTCGTCCGCAGCGACAGTTTTTGCGCCGGAGCCCCCGATCGCGCAGGATGCTCCCGCCCAGAGCGGCTCTTGGAACGAACGGGTAACGCGACCATTCCTCGACTTCTTCACTCGCGCTGGAGCGATCGAGATCCTCCTGTTCGTAATGATCTATAAACTCTCGACGATGATGGCGACCGCCCTCACCACGCCCTTTCTAATGGAGATCGGGTTCTCGAAAGCCGAGATCGGCCGGGTCACCAAGGTCTTTGGCCTCATAGCCACTATCATCGGAACCCTCGCGGGGGGTGCCATGATGGATCGAATCGGACTGAAGCGCGCACTCTGGATCTTCGGGCTCCTCCAAGGAACGGCTGGGCTAGCCTTCATCTTGGTCGCCTCAATTGGCTACAACCTTCCGCTCTTGACCCTGGTCATATTCGTCGAAAACTTCATGATGGGCCTGGGTGTGGCAGCCTTGCAAGGATTCATGATGTCGGTGTGCAATCGACAGTTCACAGGAACCCAATTCGCGCTTCTCTCGAGCATCACTGCGGTCTCCCGTGTCGTCCTCGTCTCACAAGCCGGGGTCATCGTCGAGAAGCTGGGCTGGATGCAGTATTTTGTCTTTTCAGCATTGTTGGCGATCCCATCGCTCCTTCTCCTACGACGCTTTGATGCGTGGCAATCCCTCGAACGGAGAGCCCTGACATGGAAGGACAAGATCCAAGGGGCAAGCTTCGCCCTGGGATTAGCCTGCATAGCCTCGGAGCCGATCTGGACGTGGCTCGACAAGAGGTGGGCGGCAGCCCAACTCTCGTGGGTTGGCGCTTTAGTGATTGGATCTGCAGTCTTGATGGGTCTTCTACCACAGTCGAAAGCTCAGAAGGTTGCAGAAACCCACCGCTGATACTCAACCTATAGGTATCATGCCGTGTCAGCACACTTATTCAACTACCGCTTGCTCCTTCTCCGTAGCATCCCATCCGAGTAGCAAGACAGCAGCAACGATCAAGCCCATCGCAATGAGCACTTTCATACTCGGTCGCTCGTGGAACAACGCCATTGAAAGAACAACGGTCGGAATAAACGAGAGAGCCCGCACCGTCGATGCTGCAGACATATCAATCGCCCTGGTAGCGCTACTAAAGGTCCAAACACTCGCACACAAAAAAAGCGCCATAAGCGCAGGCCAAACAAGCGACGAGCGCTCCACCTCGCCACGCTCTGGGGTGAAGAGCCACACCACAAAAGCGAGCACCAGGCTGAAGAGGTAATAGAAAAAGGTCGTATTCGAAGGACTCAGGTGCCTACCACTTATTTTGTAGAGAAATGTTCCGATACCGAGACAAAGCGCCGAAACGACCGCCCAAGCGAATCCGACCATCGATGGAGTTAATTGCATCTCGTTTATCTCACCTCTTCATGGCTACAGTATAGAAACTGGTCTCGTCGAAGTTGTCGCCTTGTTCCTGCACGTGGAACCCGGCACTTGAAAGATATCGGGAGAACTCACCCCGAGAGAAAGCTCGGTGATCCATAGAATCAGAGAAGTGAAAGGGCACGCCATTTAAATCACCTGAGTAGTTCGCCCTCCACTTCACGACGAAAGGAGCCTCGTTGATACGTTCAGTAGTGGACTCACGGATGATGTTCGTTTTCGTGTCACCAACAACAATGCGACCGTTGAAATAATTCGTCGTTTGAATTCGCGTATCTTCGTAGTTGTCGGCGAACAGCTTGCCGGAACTGACCAGCGCTCTTTGACATGACGCTAGCGCTTGCAAGAGATCTTCATCGGTCGTCATGTGGGTCAAGACGCGTCCAACGACAAAGACGGCGTCGAATTCACTATCGAATGGGAGGTTCCTCAGATCCGCTTTGACAACCTGAGCCTCTGGGAGCTTTTTCCTTCCCGTCGCAACCATTTCATCGGTGTAATCGACAGCGGTAAGAAGCAGCCCCTTCGATTGAAGTCGAGCTGCGACTTGAAACATGCCACCTACGAACAGAACTCGCTCGCCAGCTGATACTCGACATCTACTGGCCACGAAATCCGCTACGGTCTGCGCGTTTAAAGTGAGATCGTAGAACAGAGAGCAGATCTCTGCATACGTAGAGTATGTGTGCGACATAGACGTTAGAACTCTATAAACCCAGCCTCATTCATTTTTGAAAAAAATGAATGAGAATAGCTGGGCGAGTACAATCTTGGCCCCATCAAGAGCATCAACGCCCAAGTTGCGCCGTAGAAGACAACAATCCTATATGCTCACGCGTGTGAAATTTCAATATCATGAGAGACTCTAGGTCTGGGCGGTACTGCTTGATGTTAGCAGAGAAGCTTTCAGAATCGCGGCTTTAAAATCAGCACATCGCTCATAGTACCGATTGTATAGGACGATTTTTTTAAGAATCGCGACAAGCGCTCAATAAGGTCAAGATTTCAGAGAGTACGGGGGTAAAAATATAATCTCCACCTTGGATGTTGGGGTCCACCCCACTGGTCCTACGTTTATCAGCAACTAGAGAGTCCCGCGCTGCAGCCAGAGCTTTTTTGTCCTCTACGGCGCAATTGGGCAAGCCAAGATTGCGCTCGCCCTGCTATTACGGGTGATTTTTTTCAAAAATCACTCGCGCAGGGTTTATATCTCCAACTACTACCAAGCGACCACTCTTTACTTGCAAGACTTTCACAGGAAGTAGCGCAGTTCCCTGTTTATCTATCCGCAGATGAAACCCTACCCCCTCAAAATCGACCGAGAACAGCGCTTCTTGGAGATCCTCGCCTGCGAGGCTCTTGGCGCCACGCAGAGCGTTCGCTATCGCCATGAAGCCGTCGAACCCCCGAGCGCTTACACTCGGGTACAACGGCTCCTTCCCGTACTTCCGCCGATACTGGGCAAGAAACTCCTGTGCTCTCGGACGCCGTTGGTCGAGGAATGCATTCGTGACATATCGACCTTCGACGGCTTGAGGTGCTGCTGCTATCACATCGGTGTCGAGTGCTCCACCCGCGACCATGATTGGAAGCCCGAGATTCATTCGCCGCGCTTGCTCAAAAAACGGAATAACACCTGCCGTAAGAGGCGCAAAAACGGCGTCTACCCCAGAATTTCGGATTCTTTGTACGATCGTTCGAAAATCCGAGTCGGAGGGATTGAGGTCAGCTCGGTATACGATAGTTCCCCCTCGGTGTTCGAAGTCTCTCTTGAAACTATTCGCTGTCGATTGAGACCAGGGGTTGTTCGTAGCGACGAGCGCTACGGTCCTCGCCTTTCGTCTATCCGCGAGAAACTTCGAGGCAGCCAAGGCATATCCATCAACCCACGTACCGGTAGAAAAAACGAAGCTGCCCAGCGTTTCTATCTGACCGCCGCCATCACCGAACACCAGAAGCGGTACCTTGGCCCTCTGGAACATCGGCCCTGCAACCATCGCTTCTGTAAATGTAGAGACCATCGCAATCGGTACGCGGCTGACATCGAGAAGCTTCTTGGATGCAGTCGCAGTCGATGCGGAATCGAAATGCGTATCCTCGATCTCGAGCGCTATATTTATACCTCTTACCCCACCGGATGAGTTGAGTTGCTCTTGACCGAGCGTGACACCTTCGAGATAAGCCTGGCCCCAAGCAGCAAAGTCCCCAGTCAGGTGGGTCATTAGGCCGATTTTTATCGCTTCGTCAGCGGACGCTCCGCGGCCCGGGAAAAATATCAGCAGAATAAGAAAGGCTCTTGCAACCAAAAACCTCATATTCTCACTCATCATCGAAACACAAGGCCCCAAAAAACATTCATCTCGTCCCTCATCTTCCCCTTCCTAGTTCGACTTCCTAGTATATAGTACTTTTCAAAACAACAGGCCTGTACATATTCGACGGTATAGCAAGAGAGTGCCTGCTTGCGCTGTCCAGAACGGTTATTTCCGAAGCATCTGCACCGAGTTGAGAAGCCGTTTGTTAACGGCCCTTGTGGCGCTAGAACCCTTCCGATTTTATTGCATGCACGCCCTGTATAGACGAAGCTTTGTGATATTCGCCGGGCCTGCAGCGAGAAAGCGGAACTTGGGTGGGCAGCTCCAGAGGAGCCTATTTTTTCTCCCTGACAGCTACTAATGAGGAGCCCGTACTCTTGACGTCCGTTACACACTCGAAGGTAGCGCGCGGCATGTTCTCGAGGATACGATTTATCTGTGCTACCTTGGCAGCTATTCTCTGTATCGCCTTCGAAAGAGTCGCAGGGTTGGGAGCCGTGGCTTGCTGATGTATCGCGCGTTCGAGTGACTCTCCCTCGGTGGCCAACGTCTTCACGGCTTGTCGCATCACTCGCAGGGGAAGTGCAAGCGATACCTCGCTACACGCCGGAATCTTCGGCGCACATCGCAACTGAATGTCCGGCATCAGTGTGCTCGCTCGGAAGTACTCCTCTACTGCTCTACTTATTCGTGAGGCACTGCCTCCCGCTACGCCCTTTACTCGACCGCCGCTACGCCGAGTAGCTTGTAGTGACGTAGCCTTTCGAAGTAGCTCGCGCTCGAGAGCAGTCACCCTTCGCGCCCCTTTCACCAGACGCTTCTGTTTCCCCTCTTCCTGACATCTGGTAGGATTGTAATCCTGCGATCGAGCCTCGGGGATCTTATTCAAGTATTCTCCCGGCATCACTCTCTTGTCGAAGCCACCTCCGGCTAGCTTCACGCTCCGGAACTGCAGCAGCCTCGAAGAACCGTTTGCAGCAAGCTTCGGTATAGCGAAGAAGCCTTTCGAGTCTGCAATGTGCGCCCTGCGCTCTTGAATGAGAAACACCAGGGCATCAGCTAACGCAGGATTATCTCCTGCGATCGTATCAGGTGGTATCTGACTCGGAGAGGTCGTGGGATTACCAGGTACAGCTGGAGTCGGCGTTGGTGAACCTACGCGTTGAGGCGTCGGAGATGGGTTCACCGTACGCGAGGCTACTGCTGTGGCTGTCTTTGTTGCTACAGCACTAGGGGTCGAGGTCCGAACTGCTGTGGGAGTTGTCACAACTGTCGGCTGCTTGGTGGGCACCGCAGATACTGTTGGAACGGGGGAATTCATCGGAGTTGATGTCTTCGTTGCTGTTGTTACCGGAGGTGGTGTATGTGTTGCAGTAGCTGTAGGAACTCCCGGTGTCTGGACTGGAGGAGTACCAACGTTGACTCGGCCAATCAAATCGAAGGGTATCTGATCCCAACCCGCAGGCGCTTGCGCACTGGTAACGGTAAAGTTCGGCTCATTGAACGGAAGTGGATCTCCCGGCTTCGTAACGAGATTGTTGGTCGGTGAGATCCAAGGGGCGGCTGAGCCGGGTGCTGTCAATTGCTGGATCGCATTGCGGGCAACGATGTTCTTGCTGATTCGAATATTTCGAGGTTGCCCATCTTCGATATCCCAGATCCTCTGCCGCAACCTCGGATACATCTCCAGGTAGGGATGATCGGCTGTCATGGGATCAGCACCGCCGCACAATGGGTCAGGCAGACCTAGGCTGAGCCTCGAGGAGATCGCGTAAAAAGGCCAATAGTATCGATCGAACGCCCGATAAAAGCCTCCGCCCGTATAGGGCCCCTTGAGGGATAGACCCACAACTTTCGCCTTCCACGGTGAAGGTGTGCTTGAACCAGGCTCGTAATACAGCTCCGTAGTTCCCGTCGGACACGGGTCGTTCGTGAGACCAACCAGACTCGACAAGCCAGAGATACGCCCGATCACCGCACCCCTTGTCAAATTGAGGGGGCGTGCTGTGGTCACTATCAGATACGGAGGAGATGTCGACGTTGCAGGCACTCCCTCTATCATAGTGATCGGTACGTTGACCTGGCTCGTCTGAGAAGGATTCAAACCAAGAGAACCTATGTACAGCGGCTCCTGATTCGTTGAAGTTGAATCGACGAATATGTTGTTTTTCACCGTATTATCTCGCCCGGCATTCATGAGAAAGGGGACATCGTAACCTTTGAAGACATTACCGTACGCCGACTGTCCATCCATTATTGCATCCCAGTATAACCCCACGCTGTGTAGCTTGTGGGTGATTCCCATCGGATTTTTCGGCTTTAGACCTTGAAAGTAGTTGTACTTGGTCATGGTTCCACGCTGGACCCAAGACCACCAGGTGTAGATCGTTCCACAATCGATACACTCGGTGTTCGTTCCTAGGAAACGATTGTAGTCGAACAGAAAGTTGTTACCCTTGTAGTGAATCGAGGAGTGAGGCGCGTCTACAAATTCCGAGTGACGCACCCGACTTCCTGCGCCCCCGGTGAGATCGTTGTTGACATAGCCTCCGTTCAAATTCACCCCGGGACGATAGAATCGGTTCCTGAGCCCGTATTTCGAGATCTTACTGTTGACGACGAAATTGAATCCACTCGCAAGAGATTTCCGCGCATTGGTATCCGTGATCGAGCGCGAAAGCGGGAGTTGCCCTCCACTTGCTATCACCACACCATCATCGTCGATATTGTAAATTTCGGTATTCCAGATACCGTTCTGCGTTCCCAGCATTTCGACTCCAACCGCCGAGTTTCGTAGAACTGAATTTTCAATCGAGCAATACGAGGAGCTTTCCGACATCTGGACTGCTGCGTGTCGCGCATGTTCTAGGGTAACCCCAACAACCTTTATGTGAGAGGTGCCCTGAAACTTGATGACCGCTGGCACTATTGATACCGACGCCTCCGAACTTGTGATGGCAGCTCCGAGCGGTGGGCGAAAGTACAGTCTTCCCGACGCATTGTCGAGAAACCACTCCTCGTTAGTATCGAGCGCGGACAGGAAATTCTCCACGAAGAAGGCAGAGCGGCCGAACTCGCCTCCCTGCTGAAACCCATCCCTCGGGCCCGGCTGCATCGTGATCTGCGCTCCTCCTGGTACGGAGGAAACCGAGACTAGCTTCTCGAAGCTATCGATGTATGCCGTGAGCCAGAAACCATACACCCACGCTTGACTAAGATCAGCGCTGTTCCACGAAAGCGGGGTAGTGTCAGCGACGTTGATAGAAGTCTTCTTTGTAGTACCGCTACCCGTTACCGATCCTCCTATTACATTCTGAAAACCCCAATTCGCAGCGTCTTTGTTGGGCCAGCGTGCCACGGTCATTGGTTTGTCACCAAAGAAGAAGCGCAGGGCGCGGCACGGTTCGTTCTTCGAGGTGCCACAGGTCATAGTCAAGAAGGCTGCAACTCCGCCCCCGCCGCCGTCAGGGGTACCCCCAATACCGATACCACTCCGAGCCATAGTTCCGTAGTCGGTAATGGGAGGACTCAAAGCTTTCAGGTCAGCATAAAATCCCCCCGGTCGCGCCGGGT
>JBBAUR010000077.1:0-9240 GCA_040398075.1 Bdellovibrionota bacterium
AGCTTGTCTTCCGCATCGCGCTCGGGCCAATCGGAGCAGTCTTTCGCGATCATGCCGAGGAACTCGCTGGGGCCGGTCGGCTGGTACTTGCCGTATCGCATCCGCTCATTGGCGTAGGTGAGCGTCATCCACTTGCGGGCACGCGAGGTCGCAACGAAGGCTACCCGTTTCTCTTCTTCGATTGTTTGCGGATCGTCGGCGCTCGGCAAGATCCCGTGCTCGAAGCCGATAACCCAGACGGCATCGGCTTCAAGACCCTTGTATCCGTGAATCGTGGATAGAAGAACCTTGTCACCCTTGGCGTCGTCTTGAGCGGTAATAAGCGAAACCTCTTCCAAGTAACCAGCAAGCGTGGGCTTTGAGACGCGACGCTCATAGGCGCCAATGGCAGCGACGAAAGCTTCCACGTGCTCCATGTCGCGCTCGGCCTTCTCGGCGTCGGCATGACGCCGCTCGCTCTTAAGGCGGTCGACCTTGTCGTGAAGCATCTTCCGATAGCCGCTCTGAGTCAGCACAAAATCTGCTACGGCGCTAGCAGGCTTGGTCTCAAGCATATCCATCGCCTGCTTGTAGAGGTAAAAGAACCTGGTCAAGTTCTCGTGGGCCTTGCCAGTGACAACGTTTTCAGCCAGGGCAGCCTGAACTCCTCGTGAAAGGCTCACGCCGCGCTCTCGTGCGCGCTCGCGAATCTTCGAAACAGCCTTGTCGCCAAGACCTCGCGACGGGTTGTTGATAACACGCTCGAAGTCGAGGTTCGAATCTGGGTTCACAAGAAGACGCAGGTACGCCAGCGCGTCTCGCACGACCTTTCGCTCGTAGAACGTGATCCCACCCACGATGTCGTATCGGAATCCCCGGTTCCTAAGCTCGTCTTCGATGGCACGAGAAAGAACGTGGTTCCGGTACAAGACGACGCATTCGCTCGCCGACGTACCCATTCGGATACGGTCCTCGATGGAGCTTGCGACGAATCGAGCCTCTTCGTCCTCATCTCGGAAGCCGCGAATGCAAACCTTTTCACCAATCCCGTTGCCAGTTTCGGCGTCGCCATTAACGACAAAGGCGTTGGCGCAAGTGACGATGTTCCTCGTCGACCTGTAGTTCGTCTTCATGTCGACGACAACCGCATCCGGATAGTGGATGCGCGCGAAGTCGACGATATTCTGAGGCCGTGCGCCGCGCCACGCATACAGCGACTGATTTACGTCGCCGACTACGGACAGGTTTCGGCTTGAAGCGAATGCCTTTACGATCCGAAACTGGACTTCGCTCGTATCCTGATACTCATCAACAAGGACATGGGTCCACTTGTTTCTGAGGTATTCCCCGACGCTATCGCGCGCCTCGGACACGCGCATGACGACGTTCAGCAGGTCGTCAAAGTCATAGGCGTTGTTTCCCCTAAGAATCTGCTCGTACCTCGTCCAAACGGCTTTCTGGTCTGAAGCAAGGTCGTCTGAAGCGTCAACATCGTTAAGCGACTCCGGCGTCATTCCCTCGCTCTTGCATCGACTAATGAACTCGCGAAGGTCCTGAGGCTTTGTCTTCTTTGGATCGATGTTCAACTCGCTCATGGCGCCTTTGACGCATCCGAGCGTGTCGTCTTCGTCGTAGATGCTGAAGTCCTTTTTGCGACCTTCGCGGCTCCGGTCGTCGTCGAACGACCGGAGCAGCCTGCAACATACGGAATGAAACGTACCAGCCCAGATCGCATCTGCTTGCTGCTTGCCGACGATCGCAGCGATGCGCTCCTTCATCTCTTTGGCCGCCTTGTTCGTAAAGGTTACGAGTAAAAGGCGCCTCGGATCGACTCCTCGACCGAGCAACGACGCCGCACGATGAGTAATCGCGCGGGTTTTGCCCGACCCAGCCGTCGCATTGATGAGCAGGGGTCCGTTGCCGTGTTCAACAGCCCGCCTCTGAGCTTCGTTGAGGCTCACTGGGGATTGACCGCCAGGCTGAGGAGCACGACACGGACTCGCTCGACAATCAACGCATCGATTGCCTGGACCAGAAGATCTTTGGACCGCGAGTCAGAAGCCGGAAGGCTTGAAACCTTCCACTCACTCTTATCAATCGCCACCTCTCGGTTGACCTTTGCAAGGGGCGCGATTCGAACCGCAACCTTGTCAGCCTTCTTCGCCGACTTCGGCTTCGCCTTGGCCTTTGCCTTGGACTTGCCAGCCGATCGGATGTTGTAAACGTAAGCCTTGGTGAGCTTGATGCCCTCCTCCTCGGCCTTCTTCACAACCTGCTCCGCGCTGGTCTCGCTGGGCTGGTTAAGCACATACTCTTTCTTCGTGTTCTTTCTCATGGCGTGTCCTTTCGGAGGATGCTGACCATAGTATCCGGTTGCCACTGTGTCAACTTCAGACATTGAGCTTACGCTGGCCAGTGGCGTAGTCTTCGTTCCCATCTCGGAGCCCGAGCACTTTTCCGAGCACGAATTCCTCAGCAGCTTGCTCATCAAGGTCGACACCGTCAACGACCCCTGAGACGGTCGACTGCTTGTCCACGAGCAGATCTTTCAGCCACTCATCAACCGTACCGGCAGCATCCATGTAGGTGATCGTGACCGAGTTCTTTTGGCCAATTCGATAAATCCGGTCCTCAGCCTGAACGAGCAAAGCTGGCTTCCAGGCTCGCTCGACGAACAGCGTCTCGCTGGCTTTCGTAAGCGTTAGTCCAACACCGGCAGCCTGAATCGAGCAAACAATGACGTCAAGATTGCCTGCCTGAAACTGATCTTTGTCCGACGTGCGTTGCGCCTCGCTCATGCCGCCGATGATTCGACCGACCCGAAAAGCTCTGCGACCGTCGCTCGCATTGAAATCTGTCTTAGCAAGCCTATCGGCAATTCCGTCAGTGACTTCTCGATGATGCGCCATAACCACGAGCGGACGGCCAGTGCCCTCGGCGTGCGCGACAATCCAATCAAGGGCCGCCTCAAGCTTTCCCCTTGCGGCAAGCTTCCTAAGGGCAGTCAGCTTGGTAACGGCAGGCGCGGCCAAATGCTTGAGTACGGCAACAGGTCCGCCGTTATCGCCGACCCATTGGACAAAGTCGCGCATGGCCTCGGAGTACTCCTTGGCGGTTGCCTCATCGAGCGCCACGTAGATGGTCTGTCGGCTCTTTGGAGGAAGATCCAAAACCTCTTTCTTCCTTCGAAGCATCGAGCGGCTGAGAAGCTGATGAAGGCGCTGGACGTTCGAACTTCCGCTAAAGTCCCAAGTCTTGACGCGCTTACCCCTACGACCGACTTCCGTCAATCGACCGGCGCAAAACTTCATTCCGAACGCGCTATAGTTGCCCCAGAAGCTCGGATTGATCATGTAAAGCATCGGCCAGATCTCAATCGGCCGATTTTCAACAGGCGTTCCCGTAAGATAAAACCTTTTATCTTGTGCATGTTCAGACAGTCTGGCGACCGCCATCGCACGCTTGCTTCCAGACAATTTGCGAGACTTCCCCGTTGACTTGAGCGTCTTTACGTTGTGAGCCTCGTCGACAATCAAGGTCGACAACGGAAGCTTCTCAAGGGTCTCAAGGTGGTCAGATAGCACATCGTAGTTGATTACGATGGCGTCGTACTGGTGGAGCAGATGAGCATCGACAGGCTTGGTGCCAGTCACGACGTAGCAAGTCAGCTCGGGGCGCCACTTTGCTAGCTCGCGCTGCCATTCGACGCGCATCGCGGCTGGACACACCACCACAACACGCGGGTCAGCCGCCGAACACGCCTGAAGCGTCTTTCCAAGGCCGGGCTCGTCGGCCAATAGGCAGGACCGCTGCTGGTCGAGCCATCGAATGCCAAAGACCTGATGCGGGAAAGCGCCTGGCGGCGCCTCACGCGTAGAAGTAATCGGCAGAGGAGCCCGAACAATCTCTCCGATGGATACAAACTCCAATTCAACGCGCTGATTTGGATCGGATCCCAGTCCAAATCGCTTGCCGGATTCGTGAACCCAACAAATGAAACGCTCCTCTTTCCGGAGGTTGATAACGCGCTCGCCCAGCCGGTATGCGGGCGTCGGCCTAGCCGCTTCCGTCGTTGCCATCCGCTGGCAGATCCTGAGCACAGCGTTGCCAGGATGTCAACATCGGTAGCCGAAGGCGAACACAAACCCGGCGATTCCACTGAGCACATGCCATAACGCGTGCGACACGTCGTAGCGCAGAGGATTCGCCTTCGCGTCGGAGTAGGCAACGAGCGCGAGGCATACGAACAAGATGCCAATCATGGGAAACACGTAGGTGCGAGCGTTCATGGCCATCCACGTGTTTGAACCAATCACCGCATAGGCGAGGATGTGGTCGGTGCGACGCCACCGAGTTTCAACGCTCGCGTGGTAGAGCATCGTGACGAAGAAGCTTGAAGCGTAGACGAGCGATAGCCAGCTCGCGCTCTTGAGCAAGAGAACCGTCGCCGGTAGAAGCGCAAGCGTCGTCCAGAGGGAATACCTGCGCGTGCTCAAGGTTCGATCGCCACTTCGTTCGGGGCAACGTAGGCATCGAGAGCAGCTTCGACGCCAAGGCTCCCTGGTGTAGCAGCCACCATCAGGTCTTTCGTATCCGTGTCGTAGAAGGTCTCCATGATGAACTTGCGTGCAAACTTCGGAGGCTGCACCTGCCGCTCAAGACCCGACTTCAGCCGCTTGTAGACGACCTTATACGTCAAGCCGATGACAACACCTTCTGGATCAAGCGGACGCATGTCATGTCGGTCGCCATCGCGGACCTGGTATCCGTTCCATACCTTCCTCGTGACCGAATCGCCCTTGTCACGAAGCCAATAGACGACCGCGACGCGCCGACCGCGCTTTAGCTCGTCAAGGCACCAGTCCTCGTTGACACCGCTAAAACTAAACGTCAGGTCGTAATTCATGCCCGAGACATCACGCCGCGGGACCTTGGTGTAGTCGTACAAAGAAAGGCGCGTGTCTCGAACCCTTCCGCCAAGTTTTCGGCGGTCAAAGTATCCCTCGAAAAGCTCCGGGCAAACCATCTCCCACGGAATGTCGCTGAGGAGGTTCGGGCGCACATACGGACGGTCCTTTGACTCGTATGCGTCAACGATATGCTTCTCGATGGCAGCAACAAACATGCGGGTCCAAGCTTCAGGCTCAAGAATAAGCGCCTCGGTTCGGACGAGCTTGGCCTTCCCATGCTCGTCTGTAACCGGATTTTTCCCGGAATAGACAAGGCACGTTTCCCGACAAGCCCTGCTGCTGCCTACGCAGAGGCCTTGCCCAGCCATGGGCAGATTCCTCTTGGAGTATTCGCCTGCGAGACGGTGAGGCAAAAGAGCGACGCCCTTGGAATAGCCAGGCTCGATTCCGAGCGCCTTCTTGCCCTTTTCAAGCTTGAAGTTCTCAGTCAGGAAGCTCCCTCTCATCGAAGACAGAGTGTCGTATGCGCCAACATACCTGCCCTTATAGGGACCGCTTTCGTACTTGTAGCGGAAGATCGGCTTCAGACGCTCAAACGCCTCTTGCTCCGACATGGCCATAGCCCTGTCGAAGCTCACCCGACTCACAAGCTTTCCGCCTGATACCTTGCCAAGACCCGAGTTCTTTAAAGCAAGCTCGGGCATCTTGGATGCGACGTCTTTCGATGCGTTTGGAATCGCTGATCCATCAGGTAGCGACGCGTCGAGGGTCGCCATGTCGCCCTGGAATTCAATGTAGGTGTGCTTCGGGTAGAACTTTTCAGCCTCCGACAAGGCCTCTACGAAGCTTGCGCCCTCGAAGAATGCGTCAGGACCGCTTGAGTCGCCTACCGCGAAACCACGCTTGATAGCCATCGCTTTTTCCTCAAAATTTCGATGGCGTAGTCGCCATATCCCCAATATCCGATTGCTCCGCCCATCGCGGCAACAACGACTCCAAATACGTACATCTTGAGGGGCGTTCCCTCTTCGAACTGCTTGACCGGCTCTGCTACGCCTGTTTCGACACGTGGACGCTGTAGCCCGATGTTGTAAACCGAGAAAATGGTCCGGCTGATTTCTCCGACCGTGATTTTGCCATCTCTTGGATTGGTGTCGAAGCCCTTGTTCTGATCGTAGGACTTCTGACCCTCCTGATAGGCAACGAACGACTCCGGCTTACCGATGAATGCCGGAGAGAAAACAGCCATGTACGTATCAGCAAGGGTAGGATTTCGTCGTCCCTTGAGTTCCGTCTTGAAGTACCGCTTGACGTATTCAAGCTGTTCGACGGCCGACATGCTTGCCAGCCAGTCCTGAGCATCGTCTGGGCCGTAGTTCAGCCCGGCTGATTTGGCTGCTGCTACGGCTGCATTGTCGCAAAATTGGATTAGGCCCACGCATCCTGAAAGCGGATTACGTACGTCTGGCCGAAACGTCTGTCCAGACTCGAAGCTGATGACGGTCGCAAGGTAGTCGGGATTGATCCCGAGTTCATCAGCAATCTCAACGAGTCGATTCCGGAAGGCGTACGACGTCGTATCGATGCCGAGAACGCCGATGATGGTTCTTGAAGACATTGAAATTCCTATTGCTCAAGCAGCCAAGTCCAGATCTTGGTTGCCCAGTCCTGGTAGCCTTCCTGAGTGAGGTGAATCCCATCCGGAGCACGCTTGTAGCTAAGCCATCGACTTCCAAAAAACGGGATACCCGTTTCTTTCCAGGACTCCTTTACCCCAGCCGTGTCGTCGAACGGCATGCTAACCGGCTCAATCCAAACCGGAGTGGCCCCCGACGCTTTGATTTTTTTGACGAGGAGCCTGACTGCCTCTTTTACCTTTAGCTTTCCAGCTTCGCCGTAAGAGAAGTCGTTGGTTCCGAGAGAAATCAAAACAACGTTTGGCTTGTACGTCTTGAGGACATGGCCGATCCAAGCATCGCTGGACCACGGCAAAACCGATGCGCCAACAATGGCGGTACAGTTCTGAGAAGGCGTGGACCCTAGCCCGCATCCAGAAGCAAAGAAGGCGTGCTTGCCAAGTTTGGACAGCTTCGAGAAGGTTCCTGCCATCCCGACGGCGAGGCTATCTCCAATCAAGACAACCCGCTTTGGAGCCGCCATGATCCGGGCCTGCTCAGATGGATAGAGGCTGCCTCGCTGGAGAAAGTGCATTAGCAGCGACGCTCCGAGACCCAAGGCTCCAATGCCGAGAAGGATGTTTGACGCCTTTTGCTCGTCAAACGTGTCTTCAGCGATGGTCTTACTCACCTGTCATCTCCAACGTACTTTGCGCCAATATAGCCGACCGCTATTCCAGCGGAGATGGCCAAGATCGTCGGCAAAACCCAAGAGCCTTCGTCTTCATATTTGACTTCGCCTGCGGAACTGATTTCTCGATCCAACGACCATGGCACAAGCAACCCCTTCCAAAGCTTGCCTGTATCTCCAGCCATTGCTCCGTGGCCTCGTTCTTGATAGTCGGCGAGGAAGATGTTTTTACCGTTTCCCCACAAACGAGAAGGAGCGGCGACGTCACTGGGCCAGTTAGAACCAGCACCGATAGGTCGACCCGAGCGCCTTTCGATTTCTTCGACGGTTGCCCGCAACGTGTCGGCGCCAGACTGATAGACCTCGCCTGGCCTTGGAACGTTCGGGCTGAAGCTGCCCGTCATCAGCATGAATTTGCTTGGATCACCGATGGCATCGAGACCAAACCGGACGTAACCCTCGGAGTACTTCGGATTGCTGGGAGAACCAATCTCATATGCAGCATCGTGCATCATGATTCCCCTGATCCGGCTTCGGTCCGAATCGTTCTGCAAAAGAGGCTTCCAGAGCTGACCACCAGCCGAAAATGCTCCGAGATAGATGTCTCCAGCTTCATCTGGCCGAATATTCAGCCTTGATAGAATGGCATTAAGAATGCTGCCGCCCTGGCTAGTCACAAAATCGGAGCAACGCGGAGGCGTGCTACCGTCCCCCGTGCAGACGAAGAAAAACCTCCTCGCTCCATCAATGGTCGCGTCCGGTGCCTGCTGCTCATTGATGGGACCAGCCCAAAGTACGATAGGCCTTTTTTGAATTTCTACCGTCATCGTCGCCTACTTCTTCGGTTCGGAGTGTAGGACCAGACCTGACCAATCTCCGGGAGCGCGAGCGATGGGGCGAGCTTCATGCCCATCGACTTCGGAAGATCGGTGTAAACGTTACGGGGAGACCCGTGCGACTGCTTCTGGCTGTAGTGAAGCATCTCGACGTTCATGCCCTTTTCATCTGCAAGATCGAAGACGAGGCCTAGCGCGTCCTCGTAAAAGCGGTCAGCAAACGGCTGCATCAGCGCGAGCGCCTGATCAATGTCCTCCGGCTCAAGTCCGCGCGACTGAAGCTGAGTCCTAAATTCCGGATCTTTAAGACCCTTTCGTACGCCGCCTACGTCGCTTTGGACTTCTTCGACAAGAAAGCGGTCGTAGAACTCGCAGTACCTTACCCAGCCGATGGTAAACCATCGCTTTCCGGTCTTAACCGGGTGACCAGAGCGAATTGAGACTTCCTTCACCTGCCGGAGGATGTTCCTCTGCTCGTCGGTGTAGATAGGATCATCGAGGTCAACGTTGAGCTGCAAAACCTTGTTTGCGACGTCGCACAACCTCTGAGCAGAACCGTGGTACAGCGACTCGGTTACACGCCACGTAACCCCGTGTTTTGCAACGATTCGCTCCAGAAGCTCAGGCGTAAAGTCGGCACCTTGGGTGTCTGCCTTGATCTGCTCGAACTCCTGAGGGAAAAGCTTCTTAAAGGCGCCAGCCTTCATTGGCAAAGCTTGCTTCTTCAGCTTCGAGACTACCCGAGTCTTTTTGCCCAGCGCCAACGTCCCGGACCCAGCAACGAACTCGGATTCAAGAGTTGTGCCTTCCCAAATCGCATCCTCGACGCCGATTGCTCCTTCGAGGTCAATATCCTCTACCTTAGCGTTTTTGAAGCTGGCCCCTTCGAGGTTAGCCTCGTGGAAGCGAGCCCGGGTCAAGTTCGCCTCGGCGAAATCGGCGTCCTTCAGCTTTGCGCGCGAAAATGTCGATGTAAAAAGATTGGCCCTAAAAAAGTTCGTGCGCCTGCAATCAGCTTCCGTGAAGTTCGACTTCTGAAGCGATGCGTTGCCAAAGTTTGCATTTCTTAGATCAGCGTCTCTAAAGCTAACCTGGTCGACACCTTGAATGCCCTCAAGGTCGGCCTCAGTCATTACAACACCTGCAAAGCTACTGCCTGAAAGCCTTACGCCCTGAAGCTTCGCACCTCGGAACGACGAGCCTTCTGC
>JBBAUR010000077.1:9340-16220 GCA_040398075.1 Bdellovibrionota bacterium
TCAACCACCCTAAGCTCAGCTTCAGAAAAGTCAGCCTCTTCGCCTGACGCGTCATGAAATATAGAATTTACGATCTTTGCCTTAGAGAACGAACAGTATGAGATGTTCGAGCGATCGAAGTAGGCGTCCTCGATCAAGGCCCTCTTGAAGTTTGACTCACTAAGATTGGCGGATCGGAATTTCGTGCCGCTACATCGAGACGAGTCGAAGTCGACCCTTGGAAGTTCACATTGCTCAAAGTCGGCAAAGCTGAGGTTTGCGCCTTCAAAGACGACAATCTTCCCCTTTGCCTTTCTGAAAGAAGATCGGGTCAGGTTCGCTCCGCTGAATACGACGCTCTCCATGGAGCACTTCGTAAAATCTGCGGCCATCAGACTTGCGTTCACGAAGCCAACTCCTCGCAACGAGGCTCCGGCAAAGTCCGCCTCCACGAGGTTCGCGCCATCGAGAACTACGTCCTCAAGTTTGGCACCTTTAAAATCAGCTCGCCGACCATCCCTGCCTTTGGTCTCCACCCAGACGATGTGGGCTGCCAGGATCTGCGTAAGTTCTTCGTTCGTCATCGCTGAACCTTTGGCGTGAGGCCATGTCCGTGAAGAACGGCAAACTCGAAGACCCGCTGCGGGGTCAGATGCGGTCGATTGCAGACCTTCTCTCCAATCTGACCACAGAACTTGCAACGGCAGCGGATGAAGTATCGACCGTACTGGTCATAGGCTGCCTCCCATTCGACATAGGGGTGATTCGGTACCGGCTGCATGATCAGGAACCTTTTGAATGCTCTTGCGAATGCAAGGCTACCACAGAATTCGCTGACATAGCTTCATGAGCCCGGATGCACCGACCAAGTTTCGATACCCTATCTCGCCTCGGCTCAGGCACGCTTGACCCGAAGCGAGCCGAGAGGCCATCGGCGTTTTGGAACGAAACGTATCCGCCTGGTCTCGATTGAAATGCCGAGTCAAGAACCTGCATCTGATCGTATCGGCTGCCTGAAGGCGAAAACGGATGAAACCAGTTCGGATGAACGAAGTTTGAAACGGAGATACGTGAAGGTCCGCCTCCCGAAGAAGGATCAATCTCAATTTCGTAGTAATCTGCGCTGACTGGATCGCAGATTTCCATCGCGACGGACTCGCCTGAGCCCGTATCGACCCAGTAATTGACTCCGGGGTTTTGGATGACCTCTAAAACCTCGTGGCTCAGCGCCGAGGACACGCTATCGCTACCGGAGGTCATTGTCCCACCGAGTCGGGCGATTGTCTCAACGGCAACTGCGCCAGAAAAGAAGCCGAGTGGATCTGCCTGATGAAAGCCTACCGCGCCGCGCGTCTGGTCAATTCGGTCGACGAGGTAAACCAATCCCGCTCCGATCGGAACCGGAAAGCCGTTTTGAACGAGAAATACCGGAATCGGGACTCGTCCCCAAGCCGGGCAGAAATCGCGCTCGACTTGGATCTGAACTGCCTGAACGATGCCATCAAGGACCGCAGACCGCGTGCCCTTGAACATGCTCGATTGGTCGATGACCGCTACGCAGCTAAGCCGCATGCGGTCCTCACTTTTCGACAGCTAGTGCTTGCTCGACTCGGCCAGACTCCACAATGCGAGGCGGATCCATCGCCTTCATGCCGGGCTGGATAGGCACGTTGAGCGAAAGGAACAGAGCTTCGAGGGCCTTATATGCTTCGACGAGTTCCTTCTTGGCGACAACGAGGTCCTTGTCATCAACGCTCTTGGTGGCGAGCGCGATGCCGTTTAACGCAGCCAAAGCCTTGCGAGCCCGAAAGACCGCGCGCTCAGCCTCAATCTGTTTCGCCGTATCAGGGTTGACGCCGAACCAGGTCCGTTGCGATTGGTCTGCAACTTCGATGATGCTCCCGATCCAATGGGCTGCATTCATCACGCCTTGAGCAATCGGAACGAGCTGAGGGCATCCGACAAGAAATACAGATAGAAGCAAAACCGCGAAAATCTTAATCAGACCGCTGAGCTTTGAACGAAACACAGCCACCTCCATCACCGGATAGCTTCAGCAACCACCTTGTCGAGTTCCTCGCCAGCCGTCTCGACGTTGAACCATTTGCCCCATGGCATCTGTGACGTCAGGTACAGGACACTCATCGCAAGGCTGAATCCAGCAATCTGGCGCTTCTCATCTCGCGACATGCCAACTTTGAACGCGTGCTCGAAGGCCCAGTATCCAATGCTAGCGCCACCAACCACTCCGATGCCGACCGTGGCGGGATAACGCCAGTCCAGCGACGAACTTTTTTCTTTTGGCTTTCGCTTGATTGAAACGGTCAAATCGGGCTTCTTTTTCGACTTGCCCGTGGCGGCTTCAACCACCTCAGCCCCCGCAGGCACGTCCGGGGCAGCATCGAATCCGAGCATCAGTTTCCCATCCAGCTCGATCACAGGAATCGTTCCTGGCTGTATCCCAATTGCTGCAAGCTTGGACGCCATCTCGTTGAAGCCATTTTCGTCTTCGTCGATGTCAACGAAACGAACTTCGACTCCGCGATCGGAAAAGTGCTGCTTGGCCGCCTTGCACGGCTTGCAGTAGGGGGCACCGTAGATCGTGACCCTTTTTGACTTCACGGGCGTTTCAGAAGAGGCAGGCGCTGTAGCCGCTTGCGGCTCCTTGAGCTTCTGAGCCATCCGGCTTGGAGAGATCGCCTTAGCCGCGTAAGGAGCGGTAACGGGCTTGTACTTGGAGATCGTAGCCGCCATGATCAGCGTAACCCTTTCGGCCTTAGGCTACCATCAAAGCACTGCAACAGGCACGGACCGCAGTAGCCGACGCGGCGGCCCGTGACTGCGTACGCAATCGCGTCAGCCCACCATTCGATTTCATCGTCGTTCCGGTTGATCCAGCGGCGCTGGAGCGCCTTGCGCTTTTCTGGACCTGCGTCATCGCCGACCCACTTTGCTGGCTTATCGCGTGCGACAAACTCCCAACGACCTGGATTCAGAAAGTCGCTCGCGTGACCGAACTCATGGCACAGGATAGCCGTCAGCGTCTCAAGCGGCAGATCTGCCCCCTCTGGAGCTATCTCAATCAGCTTCCCATTCACCGCACACGCTGCAAAGTGCCGCTCCGTGTCGTGCCTAGCAGGATTGATACGAAGCGCGACGCTCGATACGACATCAGAAGCGCCGAGCTTCTTGTGGTGCTCTGAGTAGACATCCCGCACAGCATCGAAAGATGGCGCGATGATAACGGCTGCGAGGGCCTCCTCGTCAAGCGCGGGATGTCCCATGGATAGCCTCAGAGACGGCCGAGGTGCTGCGCCACAGCTCGGGCCTGCTGGCTAAACGCCTGCTCCGCCTGAGCAGGAAGCCACCGATTCCGACGCGCCTCGCTCAGGTGCATCTCGCACTCAGCCGGACGAATCAGCGGTCGCTGAATCGTGTGGCCGCAGCGGCATCGAAGCTGCGGATACCACGCATACGGAACGCCACGGTGGACGACCGCAGCCGTATTCATCCAGGGAGCACCAGAAAACTCGCGCATGGCCGGATGCTGGGCAAAAGCTTCCTGCGGCGATACGTTAAATTTGATGGCACAAAGTTCCGGCCACATAACGGTCATGTGACGCGGCTTACCGCAAGATTCGCAGTGAATCTGAACTACCAGCCCATCGGGTCCGTACTGGTGCTGAACGGAGTCAAAGGCCTGAAGCCCATCAGACCCCCCGAAAATTCCGCTGGTTCCTTCAAGAACATCCCCGAATCCGTCAAAAACGTTGCTCATTTGCTGTCCTTCCCTTCGCTCTGCTTGTCTTCCGTAGCTTCAACAGAGGATTCAGCAGACGAGGCATCGGACTTTCCGTCCTGTGCATCCGCCTTGGCCTCAGCCACGGTACCAAGACGCTTTTGCGACTCACCGCGCACGAAGTCAACGACGGATTGAATGAGCTTCACCGGATCGACGCCAACCGCACGAAGAATCCTCGCAACGGACGCATACCGAGCATTCTTTTGGGCAAGCTCATCCCACTCCTCTGCGGTCTTCGTCCTCATCAAGAGGTTGACCATGGAGCTGACGACAAACCACCCCAGAAGCAGCCAATGTTCTTTCATCGATCCCTCAAATAATCGCTCGGATACCGCAGCTTCGACGACCATTCTTGGTAGCGCACGAATCTTCGCCGCTATCCCGATTTGGCGTCATTTCGCCTTCGGCTGCCCGCTTTCGCGTCGCGTAAAGAAGGTAACCACCGGCACCAGCCGCGACGACTGACCACGTGCCGCTGATGAGTGCTTCGCGCTTGCCCTCCGGGGTCTTTTCGAGCCCATGAAGCAATGCGCGGTACCCGTTCGTTGCGGCACCAGCGAAAAGCGTACCTGCGATTCCACCGTAAACCCCGCCAAGGCGAGCACCTAGAACAGCGCCAAGCCCAAGAGCAACGGTCGCGAATCCGAGCATGTGACCGCGGCTCTTGAAGTCTGGGTTCGTATCCGGACGGTAATAACCTCGCTGTCCAGCAGGAGTCGCATCATTCTGGCCGAACGAGGCCACCCGCTTCTGACCACGATTCAATACAGAAAGCGGGATCGCAGCGGGTCGCTGATGCGCGAACTGTTGAGCAGTAGGTGGTCGCAGATCCATCTGCTGAGGGGCAGACAACTGAGGATATTGGGCAGGTGGATCAACCGGCTGCTGAGTCGCCAAAGTCGTTTCAGGTCCGAAGCTCGGACCCGCGAATGCGCCCGGCATCGAATGCTCGGACGAATACGATTCCATCGACCAGTCTTCTTCTTCGGATGGCATCGGATTCATGGGTCGTTCCAGTTGAGCTTAAGAGTCTACCTGTCGTTGTTTATCGGCACAAGCTCGGCATCACCGAGCGGCAAGTCGGTAGATGATGTAAGCCCCGCCGAAGACACCAGCGCCGACAAGCGCAGCCTTCTTCGTGTCAAAGGGAGCGCCCTCTCCGATGTTCTTCGGAGGCTCGCCGGGGTCGCCTCCGCATCGGAATGGCTCGGTGGCGCCAAATCCAGCGATTCCCTTGGTAATTTGAATGGCACAAACCTCGGGCTGCTCGTATGAAACGTCGGGCATACGCATGCTAATGACGCCTTCATGGCTGAGCAGCTTAGCCAAATCGGGATCCTTTGCGACGTCGTAGATGTCCATGCAGCGCGTCTTGCCAGGTCCCCCTGGAGCGTCACAGGGCTGGTCGTTATCACACGTATAGACTGATCCGAATCCCGAGATCGCTGTCGGCTCGCAGATTTGTACAGACCTCGATACGAGCATCACAAGCTGAGAGTAGTCGACATGCTCCATTGGATGGCGCGTGCCGGGGTCTTGCCAGATTTTCACGCCAGGAATGTTCGATACCGGGCTCGAAGGAGCAACGCCGGACTTTCCATGCCAGCCGTAGTTCATGGCGGCAACAGCATTCGGATCCTCACCGGACTTCTTGCGCCGACTTGTCGCGCCGCTAACCACCCAGTATTTCCCGATGTTCGCGATGAGCGGCGGATACTTCTTACCCTTGCTCTGCTCACGAATCTTTCGGATACGGTCCTTCACGCGACGCGAGTGCTCAAGCATCACGGATGTATCCATCATGGTCACGTCGGCCTTCATTCCGACGTGAGGATTCACCTGAAACGCCGACTGCTTGAAGATCTCATCCACGAGCTTTGGAGTCAGGAGCGTCGCATTCAGATGGTCCGCGATCTTCTGCATCGTGATCGCGTTGACGCCAGGATACCAACCATCGTCCCACGTATTCCCAAGCATCAAAGGCTCGGCGGTCACGTGAAAGGTTGCGCTGTACTTGCCCGACTTTACGGTGATCGGAACCCAACGAAGGATGAAATTTCCCTTCTTGATCAGGTCAAAGATCATCTCATCGCGCTTGAGACGCTCAGCACGGAAGAACTTTGAATCCTTCCCAAACATCTTGTCTGGCAAGGACTTGGCAATCTCATCACCAGATTTACCAAAGTAACCGGTGACGACATTTTGACCCAATGCGCTCAAAGGCGAACGAGAACCAGTTGCAACGAAAGCCATCGCTCATCACTCCTTGATGAGAAAAGAGTACCCAAGGTAGCCGATACCGAGACCGGCTGCGAGCAGTCCAACCGTCAGTGACGGGCCTGCTCCTTCCCCAATTGACGCGGTAAGAAATCCGCCACCGCCACCCGAACCGCGATTCTTTGATTCCCAGTCTAGGCTGGCCGACTCGGTCTTGGCTCCATGATCGCCATCTGCCCCGTAGGGACTCAGGTCGTAGCCTTTTCCGATCAGAAACTTCTGCCAGGCGACAACGTCTGAACCCTTCTCACCTGGTCGAGTCCTCCGTGGCACTCCGGCTGATTTGGCGCCCGAGTCTCCACCGGAAGTTTGTTTGTCCGAGGGCTTAGAGCCGTAACCTTTATCTCCCAAAGTCGCATCCGGCGGCACCTTGCCGCCACCAGGAGGAGGAGCATACGGAACCGAGGGCATCCGCATATTGACAGTTCCCTCGTGGCTTACCACGGAGGCGAGGTCCGCATCGCGAGCCAAGTCGTAGATGTCAATGCACTGGATTCTTCCAGGTCCCCCAGGCGCCGAGCAAGATGAGCCCGTTCGGCATTCAGGCCCTGCCCCAAGACCCGACACAGAGGACGGCGAACAAATCTCGACGTTGCGCGACACGAGCATTACGACCTGGGAGTAATCGGAATGCGCCATGTCATGGGCGTAACCTGGCGTCTGGTATAGGTCGACGTCCGGGATTCCAGTTACCGTCCGATTCCTCGTGCCACTTTTCGTGTAAAAGAATCCGTAGTTCTGCGGCGCAACCGATCCGTATTTGTTCCGTTTCGAAACGCTTGTGCCAGCACCAACGGTCCAATACTTTCCGATGTTCGATAC
>JBBAUR010000078.1:0-16151 GCA_040398075.1 Bdellovibrionota bacterium
GCTGCCGATTTCGCTCATCCTCGCTACGAGGTTCATTTTTGTTACGCACTCTTAGAAGGGAGCACCGAACGAGAACATCGTTACTGGTGACGTCTCTCCCTCTCGTGGGTTGACCGGATAACCGATCTCTACTCGAATCGGACCGAGCGGAGATGCCCACCGAATACCGTATCCCCATCCCAACCGCAGCTCGGAGATCTGAATCTGCTCATCGTCATCGAAGGCCTGACCAGCATCGTAGAACAGCACACCCTTGAAGCCCGCCGAGTTGATCAAGGGAAAGATTATTTCGGCGTTGTTTACGAGCTGCTTGGCTCCTCCGAACTCATGCCCATTTTCATCCTTAGGTCCCAAACGACGGAATCGGTACCCTCGCACGGAATTGATACCTCCTGGGAAAAACCGTCTGAAGAGCGGGAATGGATCGTCGTTGTCGCTCTGCCCGTAACCGAACGAGGTACGGTCGGATATTATGATGTCACCCCACTCCGATTCGAAGAGTGGATAAAACCACGAATTTCGAACCTCGAACAACTTGAATTTCTGATCTCCTCCCAACCCCGCATACTCGAACGACAGAACCTGCTTGGACCCTTTGGTGGGATTGAGCGGGTTGTTGATGGTGTTGCGGATGATACTCGGGGTAATCGAGGATGAAGTGCTGGCCCCCTCGGAGTCTTTCACCAACTGCGCTGCGTCCTCGTCTACGTCTTTGATGTTGACATCAACGAGCTCGTATTTGAGGTTGAAGGATATATCTTCTGCCCACTCACCGAGCCCCTCGCCTGGATATCCGACGGTGACTGACCCCCCGGTGAGTTGGCGATCGAAATCGACGAACCATCGTTCGGTCCTCATGAGGTCTAACCCCAGAGAGAAGTTCGAATCGTTCACTCGAGGATCATCGATTGAGAGGATCTGATTGTTGATCTGGTTACCGACGTCGATATTGAGATTTGCTCGCCGCCCCGTTCCAAACAGGTTGTTCTCGGAAACCCTAGTATTGAAGAGAATTCCGCTGGCCGTGGAGAATCCGGCACCAGCGCTGAAGCTTCCCGTAGTTGCTTCCTTGACGTGTACGTCCAGATCTACCTTTGAAGGATCACTGGTCGGTGCATTCGAAAGGTTCACCTCGTCGAAATAACCTCTCCTCTGCAACACTGTCTGACTGCGCTTGATTTTGGAGCTCGAGTACAGCTGCTGCTCCTGCACTTTGAGATCCCTGCGTATCACGTTGTCGTAGGTCTTCTCGTTACCAGTTATGTTGATCCGATTGATTCGAACGAGGTTCCCTTTGGCAGTCTGAAACTCTACGTCCACCGTCTTGTCTGTTTTGTTGAGGTTGGTGTTCGGTACCACGTTGGCAAAGGCGTAACCCTGATCGGCGAACTTATCGGTAATCGTGAAGATATCGTTACGTACCTTACTGGCGCTGAACACCTCTCCCGCCTCAGAGTCGATGTCATCGAGGGTCCTTTCCTGGCTACCTTCGAGAAGGTCACCCGCGGCGGTTATCTTTCCTATCGTGTACTGATTCCCCTCAGTTACATCGAATACAACGTACAAACCGTCATCTTTCTTCTCGACTGAGGCTTCGCCTACCGTGCCCTCCAAAAAGCCGTGATCAACGAGGTACTGTCTGAGGATCTGCTTGTCGCCCTCCATCATCTCCTGGTTTACCCTACCGGTACCGAAGAGCCAGGAGTTCCACCACTTGTAGCGCTGAATCTGGATCTTCGAGCGCATCTCGTCTTCATCGAGCTCTTGAATCCCTCGTAGGGCAACGTCTCGAACACGATACCGACTACCCTCCTTGATAGTGAAGGTTACATCTACCTCGTTGTCGTTGACTGGAGTGAGCCCGTAATCTATCTCGGCATCGTAAAACCCTTGAGACTGATAGTAGCTCACACCCTTGCGTACGAGCCCCTGCACCTTGCTTTTATCAACAAAGCGGCGCCCCTCTAGTTTGAGAACATCTACGAGATCCCCCTCGGATATCTCCTTGTTGCCCTTTACGAAGAGCTTACGCGCAACAGGCTTCTCCTTTACTGTGTACATCAAGACCGGAGAGCCTGTCGGCCCCGCGCCGAAGCTCACCTGAACCTGGTCGAAAAATCCGGCATTGTAGAGGGTCTTGACGTCTTGAGCGATCTGCTCGGAGGTGACTCTCCCAGAGCTTACCTTAATAAGTGACCTTATGGCGTCGGTATCGATGCGCCTATTACCCTGAATTACGACCGATGAAACGGTGTAGGCCTCGCTACCTACCTGCGCTGCAGCCCGTTCGAAACTCATGAGAAGTATGCCGCACAGCAGGAACGCCCAGACAGCTAGAGAGTATAGACCTGGCTCGGTGGTTTGGAGGGCTCCGAGCATCCTTGAAAGAAAAGATTGGGGGTTGTTCATTCTCTATCTCCGACTCGCTCCTCATCATCGCTCAACTGCCGTGACACTAACGCTCCGCCAGGTAGCATCTCAACAACCATATCCATGCTGCGCGCCAACTCCCGGCTGTGGGTCACGATGATAAGGGTGTTGCGTTGCTCTTTATTCATCTCCAGAAGCAGCTCCTGTACCTCGGCTGCCGTGTTGACGTCGAGGTTACCGGTGGGCTCGTCTGCCAGGATGACTCGCGGCTCTCTCACGAGGGCCCGGGCTATGGCGACGCGCTGCTGTTCACCACCCGAAAGCTGCGAGGGCAGATGCCCCATGCGTTGGGAGAGCCCCATGCGCCCTAACAGGACAGCCGAACGCTCGTGAGCAGCGCGTTCGTTGAGCCCTGAAATGATCAGCGGCATCGATACGTTCTCTATCGCTGAGAACTCCGGAAGAAGGTGGTGGAACTGAAAGATAAAGCCTACATGCTCGCCCCTGAAGGCCGCGCGCTGGTCAGAATCCATAGCGCTCACGACGTGCTGCCCATAGCGCACCGAGCCGGACGTGGGGGTATCCAAGCCTCCGAGCAGATGCATCAGGGTTGATTTTCCGATACCCGAGCGACCAATAATAGCGACCGAACCGGACTCGGGAAAGGAGAACGTGAGATCGTTGATGACGGTCAACATGCGGGAAGCATCGTCGTAGCGCTTGGTAAGTCGATCTATCTCTACGTGCATGAGCGCGCTCGGTGGTTAATCATAACGAAGCACATCACTTGGCTCGAGACGAGCAGCTCGCCTAGCCGGGTACACAGTGGCAAAGAAACAGATAAGGAATGCCGCTGCTCCCACCACCGCAAAGTTTTGCCAGTCAATCCTAATCGGCAACGTCGACATCTGGAAGATCCGTTCGTCAAGCGGAAATCCGTATTTCTTCAGGATCACACAGCCCAGAAAGCCCAAGGCTAGTCCTATAAGCGTACCAAGACCGCCTATCACGGCACCTTGAATACGGAAGATGCGTCCCACGCTCTTCGTCGAGGCTCCTAGGGTCTTCATGACAGCGATATCTTTGCGCTTCTCGAGCACTATCATGATCAGGGTGGTGATGATCGAGAAGCTCGCCATCACGATGATCAGGAGTAACACTATGAAATACACCCTCTTCTCGAGCTGCAGCGCATCCCACAGAGGTTTGTTGGTTGCTGTCCAGTCGCTGACGGTAAACCCTGAGCCCGCACCTCCCAAGCGATCCAGGATCTGCCGCGCTATCTGTGGAGCAGCGTTGATATCTGTCACCCGCACCTCGAGACCCGAGACGGCGTCCTTCATACCGAAGAACTTCTGCGCCTCTTCGAGACTAACGTACGCCACCCCACTCTCGTACTCAACAAGACCTGAACTGTATACTCCCACAACCAGGAACCGGCGAAAGGACGGCACCAATCCAAACGGCGTCGACGTGACCTGTGGCGAGAGAATCGATACCGGAACGCCTTCGTACAGTCCAAGGGAGCGTGCCAGCGAGTGCCCGACCACGATGGCCGGTAGCTGAGCCTCACTCTCCTCTCCCGAAGCGAGCTCCACTCGCAGCGGCGGAGGGGTAAACAGGCGCGCGAACTCCGCTTCACTTCGCATGTAGCGTTTGACCTGGGCTGCGCTCGCTGTACCCTTCTCAACACCTCGCAGAAGCAGCCCGGAGGAGCGCGTCTCGGTTCTAATAAGGACCTGGTGGTACGTGAAAGGTGAAACAGATGCAACCTCTGCCACTTTCTCAACCTCTGAGACAACGTCCCTCCAGCGCTCAATGCGACCTCCAAGCTTCTGCACCACAACATGCGAATCGGTCCCAACTATCTTTTCTCGCAGCTCATGCTCAAATCCGGTCATTACGGCCATAACGATGTTCAAAACCATCACCCCTATCGCCACCCCGACCACCGAGATCACGCTGATAATGGAGATGAAGGCTTCGGAGCGTTTGCTCCATAGGTAGCGGAGTGCAATTTTTCGAGAAAAGGCCCAAGAGGTCATCCAGGGAACCATAGCCAGCGGCGCGTAGTACGTCAATGAATTCGCTGGACTGGGCAATTCTAAGGAGCTGTTTGAGCAGCCCCAGAAGTTCCCTAACACGACTGCTCGAGCTGTAGTTTGTCCCAAGGGCCGGATAGGGAATGGCAGTGGGGAGCAAAAAACAGTCAAACAGGCTGAGCTCCGCTCCGCATCTTACTAAGGAACGTTCCTTTTTTGGTTGTCGGGCACGAGGTTATGATTCGCGTTTTGTTACTGTGTTTAGCGCTGATCCTCATTTCCAGCGCCGCTCACGCGGACAAAGAGCAAAACCAGATCATCCCTGCCCGCAAAGGACAGTTCATCCGTTCCATCAAGATTAAGGTCGGGGAGGTCTTCGAGGACGACTCCTCGCTTCTCTACCGAACGGCAAACAGTATCAAGATTCAAACCCGCGAAGAGGTTGTAAGACGCGAGCTGCTCTTTAAGGAGGGGGATCCCTACATCCCCTTCAAACTCCAGGAAACAGCGCGCAACCTCCGTCTCCTACGCTACCTGCGCGCAGTGAACGTGACTCCAACCTTCGACGGCGATGCCGTTGATGTGCTGGTCGAAGTAAGGGATACCTGGACCCTGATCCCTTTCGTTAGCTACTCGGCAGGAACGGGTGGGCGCAATCGCGGCATCGGATTGACGGACTCCAACATCGCCGGAACCGCAGCTCGTCTGGATACGCGCTATGAGGAGGAGTACACCCGTCAGAGTTACGGGCTACTCTACACGGACCCCCAGTTTCTCGGGACTCGTAAAAATTTCGTGGTAGGTGCCTCTGACCGTTCCGATGGAAAAACCTACCAGATCGGTGGAGGACTCCCATTCCGGAGTTTGATGCAACAGGATGCCTGGCGGATAGACGCCTCTGGGGCCAATACGATCGGGCGACTGTTCAAGGACGGAAGCGAGGACTACATCTTTCGACAGCACCTCGATGATTTTTCAGCCTTGTACACCTTCGCTGGACCGACGAAAGCCTTCAGAGAGGAGAGTCAGAACTACACGGGCATCTATCGTGGCCAAAAGATCCTCTCACAGCGTTTCTCGGTAGGCTATCGCTACGAAGGAGCCTCCTTCTATCAAGCCGACGCCCAGGACTACAAAGACCTCGACCTGGACCCGACTGAAGTGAGTAATGACCCGAGCCGCCTCCCGAACTTGAGGCGCTTCAGTGGGCCGGTATTTCAGTACCAGAACATTCAGCCGAACTTCATGACCCTGGCCTACATCGACCGTTTTGACCGACCCGAGGACTACAACCTGGGAGATGAGTCTCTGCTGAACGTACAGATCGCCCCGCGTACGCTGGGCTCATCTGAGAACGCGCTCATACCCTCCTTCAATCGCAGCCGAGGCTGGCGCTTCTCGGAATCCTCCATGCTACGCGGCGAGATCGGCGGTTCCGGTCGCTGGGAGGAGGATCGTTTGGCTAATACCCTGCTGCGGACTGAAGCCAAGTACTATTCGATCCTCGGTGATTGGTTCTGGGGTCAGCAGTACCTGGGAAAACACACCGTCGCCACTAACTTTTTCATTGATTTCGGAGAGAACCTTGATGGAGACCGTCAGCTTCCTCTCGGGGCGGATAGTGGCCTGCGTGGCTATGAGGCGTTTTCCTTCGAAGGCGATAAGCGGGCTGTGCTCAACCTCGAAGAGCGGGCACACCTAATCGATGACGTATTCCAGCTAGTTAGCGTCGGTACTGCCCTCTTCGTCGACATAGGTGCCGCGTCTCGAGACGCGCTGGGAACGATGATCGCCAACGACACGTACGGAGACTTCGGCTTCGGGTTACGCTTGGGCTTTCCACGCGCTTCCGGCGGCGGTATCGTGAGGATTGACGTGGCGTTTCCGTTCCGTGACGGCCCCGATGGTAGCCGAGCCTTCGAGCCACGGGTCGTTTTTGCTGCCGGCCAACTCTTCGGGGCGCGGCTGCGCAGCGAACAGGTAGGGGGACAAGCGGCATCTGTTGGGGTCGGATTCGATCGATAGACCCAAGCTACAGTGGAGTTGATGTCGTGAGTATCGCACCTCTGCACACACCTCGAATATACTCGTTGCTCCGTTGCTCCAAGCTCCTCGTGTCGCTAGTACTCGCTCAGCTCGGCATTCTCTCGCCTGCAGTGGCAGCACCTATGCGCGGTACTCTCGATAAACTCGCTTCCTCCTCCTTACCTACTTCGCTTTCCTTGAGTGTTCGAACGAGCGACGGGATGCACACTTTCACCTTCGCGCCGAACCCTTTAGAAGATGGAGTCGACGAGGAGAGGCATTTCATCGGTAGTCTTCGTCGCCACAAGGCCGATTCGCGCAGAATCAGGGCATCCCTTTCCTTCTTCGGAACCACCGGCTTCCTACATTTCTCCTCCCGGCGGCGACATCGTCTACACTCGGTTCAGTTCTCCCTCGTCAAAAAATCTCGAGGAGTAGGGCTCGACAAGGTTCGTATCTCCTCAGCTCCCCTTCTCTCACTGGGCTGCGCGGTCGAGGCGCACAACGCCTTGAAGGCGAGCAATCCAACCGCACAGAGCGCATCTTCGACTACCGGAACCCGCACGCAACACGTCAATGCTGCACGCGTTCTCGAGGTTGGAGCGGAAGCCGACTATGCATTCTTCCGAAAATTCGGAACGCAGACGCGTAATTACATCCGTGCCGCCCTGCGCGCGGCGGATACCTTGTATACATCGGAGCTCGGAATACGGATCAAGCTCACCTCGCTGCGGGTGACGAATCAGGGCTCTCTGCAGGCCTCTACAGTCACGGCAGAAAATGTTCTCGAGACCTTTCGTCAGCAGTCTCAAACACTGGCGGTCCCTACCGATGTTCGACACCTCTTTACTGGCAGAGAGCTCGATGGGTACACGATCGGGGTGGCATATGTCGGCACTGCGTGCTGGGACGAGGAGCGCTTCAACGTCGGGGTATCCCGCGCTGTAAACAGAGCATTACAACCGGTCTTGGCAGCACACGAGATCGGACACAACCTGAATGCCGTGCACGATAATGGAAAGGGCTCAGTCATGAATCCTGCCCCACGAAGTAGACCGGCCTCCTTCAGTCAGGCGGCGCGCCAGGATATTCAATCTTTCATCGAGAGTTTCGGGGCCTGCTTGGGAACCACCGAGGCTAGCTCTCGGTAGCTGGGGGGAGCTGGCCTGGCGTTCGGCTCGATGTGAGATCGCCGGGACACTCAGTTTCGCCGTAAAAGCGCGGCTCCCAAACCCAACATACTGGAAAAGCACATAAAAAAAGCGCCCCCAACCTGCGAAGGTTGGAGGCGCCCTTGTAGACGCTACTAACGTCTGACTACTTCTTCTTAGAAGCCTTCTTAGCGGTCTTCTTCTTAGGAGCGGTCTTCTTCGTAGCTTTCTTTGCTGGTTTCTTAGCTGCCATTTTCTTTTTCTCCAATGTTGACGGGGTCTGAGCGTCCTCAGTATCCCATCTACCTTTGTTTACCGATCGCGCTCCACTAACCGGATTCTAGTGAGAATTCTCCCCAAACCCGCAAGCATCGCTTGACCGAAACTTGTTATCTCACGCGCCGCTGAAGCTTTTCGTAAGTGAAATATGCTTCGCGGTACTATCCGTGAGTCTGTCTGCCCTTCCTATCGGCTGATAGGACTTGGGGCTTAACATGCACTGCACTTTACTAGCTGCCTACTCCTATCTTGCGATCAGTTTGCACAAGTTCGCAAGCAAGAATTTTATATGCAGCTTCGAGGAGCCCTCATGCTCAATCGACTGACTGAGTTGACAACCCTCGACAAACCTTTCTCGAAACTCCGCTTCTCACCTTTCTACTGCCAGTGAGCCGCGATGCAGAGCGTTGTGACGAACAGTTTGCGCGAGCGCTTACTGCCTGTCGAGTACCTCTTTCGCATCGATTACTCGATGCGCTTTCCACAGCACTCAAACTCTACTCTGGCCGCAGGTTGGCACCGCTCTTCGAGATTGGCAAGTACTTATTTCAACTTGTGTGATGACGCTTGGCGCTGGAGGGTCGCACTTTTTTTTCGAGCTCACGAGCTCGCGTACTTCAACGAGAACTCAGATCGCGAATCTTTGAAGCGAGAATTCGCAATTTTTCTGCGAGAAAACGACTAATTCTTCACTCCCGTTCGATTCGACACAACACCCTGTACCTCAGCTACGCGACTCGCACAGCTCGCGTTTCGTATAGAACCGAAATATCACGGACGGGTCGAACTACTGTTACATCCGAGCACATTACATGCACCCAGCACAGCTTGTCGTACCCGTGTACCTCCGTGGAGAGCACCAAAAATGACGCGCTGGGACAGCTCGATGCGCACGGAAAGAGAGAGGCTACTCCGATCTCTCCTCGTAACCAAAGTACGATAAGGGGCGAGACCGACCAGTCAGCACCCTCAGCTCAAGTTGCAACCGCTCATGAGTACCTTTTCCCGAAAGCGTTTGAGTTCTCTTCGACGACTCTCGAGGGTGGTTGAATGTTGCACCGGAGCGCGCTCGGCTCGGTAGTGCGTTAGGCCTTAGCGGCTATGACTATCCATTAGCTGACCTACTACATCAGTGTGCCGACTGCGCGAGTCGAACCCTAGGAAAGCGAGGCAAAACCCCTCCTTACTGCGAAAGTAGATCTCGGGTTGCTCTTTACATTTTCGCGACGGGGAAAATCCTTAAATGCATCGCAGACTTCGGCGAGCTGTAGTCGAGTCGCGGATACATCCCCGCCTGCACTAACGCTTCGGCGAGGCCTTGATACTATCGGGCCCGACGTAGCCTTGGCGGAGTCGGGTACGGTTTTTCCCGTCACGAAAATCGAACTTCAATACAATAAATCAACTAGTTAGCCAGTCTCGGTTCAACCCACACTATCCGGGCCGGAAAAGCTCCCGACGCACACACTACCGGGGACCTGACAGAAATTCAGGAGCCTCTGTACCGAGACCCTAAACCCCTCTCCGCGTCCGGCCGATAGGTGCTAGAGGGGGAGTAAACCACTCGTAATGGATCGCGGGGGCGATACCCTCCATCCTGGGACTTACCTGGGAGAGATGCGTCATTTCTGTGCCTGTCTAGTCTGGATACCGTCGAGATGTCTCAAAGCAATGAATCCATGTCCGCCCAAAGCTGGGAGTACACCCGCGGATATGCCGGAGTATTCGGAACCCCTCCGGCACCCTTTTCAACAGCTATTCGAGCGCTTCTGAATGATGAATCAAACGGGGCCGGTCAACCCTCCGGTTCTACGCTCTACCAGCTCCTGCGGCTCGTGAAGAGCCCCTCCCTCTTTGCACCTTTCTACTTCGCTGCGAGCAACTTCGAACCGACGGTGATATCTGGTAATTCGCGAACTCCCGAGGCAGCAATTTTGAAGTCCTTCTCCTCATTCGAGATCGCAGCTCTGTTGGCCGTTATCTACCTCCTCCGGCGGGCGCAGGTGGTGTGTGATGCCGAGGAGCTCAAGTACATCGAAAAAGATCTCATAGACGAGGTAAATCTCAGCCTAGCGATCGGGCGAGCTATTCCTGCGCTCGGTGGAGGACTCTCTCTTTTACAAGCTGCCGCTCCGCTCCTAGGTCTAGCGGCCTTCCTTCGCCACGATCCTGCAGGCTTCAAGGAATATCGAAGGACCCTCAAGAAGAGTGCTACCCGCTGGGATACCGACCTCGAAATGCAGCGCTGGGGATGCTCACGCATTCAGGTTGGTTCGGTGCTTGCACAAAGCTTGGGATTTGGAATCAGAAACGCCAACGCGATCATAAACGGCCTGACTAGCCTCTCCCAATCGAGCTCAGAGGACGAGGTGGATGTCTCCCGTGATGTCAAAATGGCCGCGCTGTGGTGCGATTCTATTCGCGCCACAAAGAAGGCCCCCGAGGTTGCACTGGCAGCCAGGTACTATCCGACGAACTCAGCTTTGCAGGCCGCTTTGGAAACTCTCGATAGTCTGCAGAGGGACTCGAATCAGGCTGCTTGGCTTCTCAAGGGCAAAGAGGATATACCGCCGTATCAGCGTGTAGACGCCACGGGTCGAGCGTGTCCTGTGCAGGCGCAGGACGAATTCGAGGCCATGCAAGCCGACCTCTCCTCAATCGACACGAATCGGGACTTAGGGTGAGTTTCAAAGACGAAAAGCGACTGGGATAGGTTTGTTGACTACGCGCGCTCTTTTATCAACCCCATAATGTACTTTTTCTGAGTGTGACAGCCAGTAGACACTCGCTCACGGGTGCGTTCCACTACTGTCCAACATCTCATATTCCCACGCGGAATAAGAGTTTTTCCAATTATTGTGAGTCATCGCGAAAATCAATAGGTAACTTACGTGGTAGGAACGTGCTCGTGATTGTGAACGTACCTGAACGGTGCGTGAACTGAATTGCGAGTTAATAAGCTTCGAACTTTTCATGGGTTAACATACTGAAAGATTTCGTCAACACCCCGTAGAAGCTTCGGGTCTTCGCGGAATCGAGTGGGTAGAAATCGGTGTCATCATGGCGTGAACGTGCTCGTGCACGTGAAAAGACGTGATGTATGGGTCAAAACGAGTGCTTACGTGATCTCTATGCTCGTTATCACCAACTCGAAAACGCGATAAACCGAAGCTTCTTGATCATGACGGGGAAACCGGTGCAAGTGCAGGATGATGAGAAGGATGAAGACGGGGGGGGGGATAGTGAGCTCGTTAACTAATGTGCATGAGCGTCTACGCACCCGATCACTTAGGGTTATGCCGAGCTTCCTTGGGGATTATACGTAGTGAACGGAACATCGCCCTGCACATCCTCGCGCTGACACGTCGGTCGCGGGCCACATACCCCCTCGGTCGCTTTGATGAAAGCCGTACGCTATCGCGGGCTACACCCGATGAGGCAGCGACACGTGCGGGACCACGCGGAATCTGAACCCGGAATCCTGCTCGACCATCGAGGAGCGGAACCATCTTGAATCCCTCACACCGAAAGGCATCGAGCGCAAGCGAGAGCGGCACATCCCCGCTTCCATCCCCGACCAACTCCCCGCGCACATTCAGAGCCTGTGACAAGCCTGGCGAGCCACTTTGCATGAGAGCGATAGATCTCACACTCGGCTTCACCCCTCCCTGACAGCGAGGAGTCATCGAGACCCCGAGAACCAGCTGTTGATCGAGCGACGCAACCAAACCTTTTAAGGCACTAGCGATATCAAGGGTGCTGGAGCTTGCCGTAGAGCTTCCCGTAACACCGATGACTGCTCCTGGCTTCGCCTCCGGTAGCATAAAGGGGTCTCCTAACGCCAAGCGTCGCAGAGAGCTTCCGTCAGCACCCTCGTCAAACGATACGGAGACGTGCGCCGTTCCCGTTGCATGCAGAGTGAGACGGACCGTGACCTCACCATTGCTCCTCTGCGCCGCGAACAAACCTGCCTGCCACACGATCGTCACCCGGTCACCACCCTTAAACACCCTGATACCCTGCCGGGGAGAGAGGGGCGCCATGTCGATGTGCAATGCGGCGATCGAGCGAATCGGTGCCTGCCTACCGGGTTCAAAGTCGATACCGGACGGGGGGGTAGCATAGACGACACCGTTGGGCGACACGTACACGGAGGAGAGGGTCGTGTCGTAGAATGGTAAGGGAAAGGGAAGATCAAGACGATAGAAATCCCCCTCGTCAGCCCGCTGCACTATCGGCTGGTCGTCCGCGGAGGTATCTACATCAGCTCCTGATACGAGATTCGATGCCGTCAGGTCATAAACACATGCGGGCTCAACTCCGGTTCCTCTCGGCAGGGGTGTAATCTCCTTGAAAAGCATCCGGCCGGCATCCACACTACGCTGGGTACGCACCAAAGCGACCCTCCGCCCACCATCGAAAAGCGCACTCCGTTCACGACCACCCTCGTAGAGCCGAGAGAGCGCCTGCTCATAGTTCAAGGTCGGCTCAGCCGCAAAGAGGAGCGCAAGCGCCCCTGCCACGTGCGGGGTAGCCATTGATGTACCGGAGAGCTTCACATATCGGTTTCCTGGAAAGGTGCTGTAGATACCGACGCCAGGTGCTGCGATGTCGACGGTGGTTGCGCCGTAATTCGAGAACGAGGCCAGATTTCCCCACTCATCGAGAGCAGCGACCGACACAACGTTGGACATCTCGAAATTCGCAGGATACGACGGCTCCACATCGTTATCGGCACCATCATTCCCCGCAGCAGCTACAAAAACTATCCCAGCCTCCTCGGCTCTCTGAATAGCTTCCGCAAGAGCCGGAGCATATCCTGAACCTCCCCAGGAATTGTTGGCTACCCGGACATCGACGCCTCTGTTCTTGAGGGTGATCATGTAGTCGATCGCCGTAATCGCGCCAGCGAGAGAGCCAGAGCCTGAGGCCCCCAGGAACCTGAGTGCCATGATTCTTACGTTCTGATTAACCCCTACTACACCGAGGCCATTGTGGCCGACCGCGCCGATGGTACCGGCCACATGCGTCCCGTGCCCATTCTCATCCATAGGATCTCCGGGACGTGCGGCCCCATACATGGCATTGATACCGTACACATCATCCACGTAGCCATTTGCGTCGTCATCGATACCGTTATTGGGGACCTCCCCCGGATTGCTCCACATGTTATCGCGCAGGTCAGGGTGATTGTAATCGACGCCCGTATCGATCACCGCTACAACCACATCCGACGAACCGGTGGAGATATTCCAGGCTCGCTGTGCTGAGAGCCCCGCTCCATCTCCCAATCCCCACAGCGAGGAGAACAACGGATCGTTTGGCGTTGTCGCATCGACCCGAACCTCATAGTTGGGGGAACATCCGGCGATAGCTCCGCTCGCGAGCAGCCCCTTACAAAAGGTATCGTAAGGATCGAGAGGAACGCTGGACCGACGTTCGCTCCTACCCTGTCGTCGCGCACTCTTGGCGGTCTCAACTTGAAAGATCCCACGAGCTATTCGCCTCATCTCGCCTATCCCGTGCGCTTTCATCGCTCGCGTCACACGCAGATCCCGTGCGGATACGGAAAGGGTAACCAAGTATTCACCGGGAAACACGCGTTGTGAGGTCTTGGATGTCTGCGCAGCTACTGGACCGAGGGCCAGCAGGTAGACCACGAGCGCCAGCAGCGAGAGCAAGCGCGTTTTGAACAGAGATGAACGGCTCAACAACACCGTCACAGAACAACCTCGACATGAACCACTTGAGTACGGTACATCACCCCCCCTTTCAAGGGGCGACGGAGATCCTCTGAGCGAACCGAACAACACCTCGTTCGGTCAGCTGTTAAATCCCTACCCAGTCAGCTATCGGCAGCGCGCGGAGAAACTTGAGATTTGGGGGCGATTTTGTGCGCTTTGATGAGGTGCATACAGGGTACCACTCCAGCACCACACGCACGCTTGTCCACACATAGGCTTGTTGACGCTACCTGAAGGAACCCTCGAGACCCACTTCGTGAGCGGCGTCGGTGTGCGCCGCCGGAGACTACGCCTTGGGGAGCAAGGAGACCTCCAGCTTTCCTTCACGTATGAAGCGAGCCAGGTTACCGGCGTTCATCTGTGCCTCCTGCACCTGCCCCCCGTTCTGCGCAATACACCGCACCGTATACTTGAAACCTTGACTTACGGAATCCTTCCACACCTCGTACACGTAGGGTCCTTTCTTCCCGTTGGTGAGAGCCCAGCGCGTGCCAATTACCTTTGAAACCACTGGCGCGCTCGACTCCTCACGAACAACGTATTTCTCGAAAAAAAACCGGGCTCTTTCCCACGCCATGCGGTCGTCATCGAAGGAGATCACAAATGTACGCGGGCTAGCAAGAACCGCGGCTCGGGCCTGATCATCCACCGTCTGGGCTACCTCGAGTCCGTCTTGATTAGCCCTGGTTATCGATGCGATCGAACCAGGTCTGACTGGTGGAGACGAGCACCCCGTGACCAACACTGCTAGTCCAGCAGACAAGAGGAAGAAAAGAGATGCGCGCATGAATGCTATACCCGGCGTCCCCTCTAACTAAAGGAGCTGCCGCATCCGCACGTCCGCTTTGCGTTGGGATTCTTGAACTGAAATCCGGTTCCGTGAAGACCGGATACATAATCGACCACTGTGCCGCGTATATAGCCGGCGCTGATCGGGTCTATCACGATCTTCACTCCACTGAAGTCGAGAGCGAGGTCACCCATGCGCTCCTCCTTGTCGAAATCAAGCCCGTATTGGTATCCGGAGCAACCTCCGCCTACGACCGAAACTCGAAGGAAATCACCCTCCTCTCCCTCTTCTTTCAAGGCTTTTGACACTGCCTCTACGGCCGCATCGGTGAAGAAAATCGGCAACTCGTCGCTGGGTACGAAACTGTTAGAACCGTCTGCTCCTACGTTCTTAGGACCCACACCACTACTGCATGAACCTGCGCTTTCTGTCATAAAGTCGACCCTTCTCGAGAATAGAGGCTTCGTTGTAAATGCGTCTTTGTATTTGGATGTCCCGCTGACGGGAACTCACTCTTTAAGTGTACTGAATGTAGTGGTTGTTTCACAAGATTTGGCGTGTGAATACCGCAACTAATCGGATTTTTGATGGTTTTATACCCCCTTGGCAGCATCTTCCGTAGCTAACCTCCGCTAAAGCCGCTAGTCCGAAGCTGCCCCTCAAGCCATACTAACTACCTGTTTTTATTCATATCTTATAATCAACTCATGTTTGCTAACCACCGAGCCGACTGCTTCCTTTAAGGGAAGTAACAGCGAGTAGCGCAGCTCCACTGAGCAAGCAGGAGCAGAGCGGGCGAGCGTTCACGGTTGTGGCGGTACAGATGTTTAGGTTTCGCTCCTCTAGGCCGTTGGGTCGTTGTCTCAAACAAGGTCTTGTCAGTGGTGTGGTGTTGCTGTGCGTCTCACTCCCTGCATCCGCGACCCCTCCGGTGGAGTCTGGCCCCGAGCGTGCACGATATTCCGCCGAGGACGCACGCTCACTTCGTTTTACCCCTCTACAGCTCACTGGCGGCAGCAAGCTAACCCTCATCTCCCCTTCTAAGTGGTCCGACGTAGCCGACGAGCTCGTTACGACCCTCAACGACACACACGCTGAATACACCGACAGGTTCGTTTCGATTCCTGCCTTCAGCACCTCCATTCGTTTGATGGACGAGCAGTCTTTCTACGAATTGACCGGAGCTCCCGCGTGGACCAATGCCATGTTCATCCGCGGGCAGATCGTTATTCCGCTCTCCACGACTCAACCGATTGATCTGGAGAATCTGCACCGCTCAGTCAAGCACGAATATACTCACGCCATCATCTCGGCACTCTCGGGCGGAAGAGCTCCAGGATGGCTCGACGAGGGGCTCGCTCAACTCACCGAGGGAGAGGAGCATCCCGCCCTCAGGGCCTCTCTCAAGAGCTGGTTGCAGGTGAACGACCCTGTTCCTTTGTCACTCCTTCAAGGGGGATTCACCAAGCTGAGCACCCCGATGGTACCTCCTGCTTACGCACAGTCACTGCTGGCCTCAAAAGCGATCGTCGATACGTACGGTTTCTCGAAGATCGGTACCTACCTCGCCGCCCTGCGAAAAGGCACAGATAAAGATCGAGCGTTCGAGATCGGATTTGGGATCTCGCCGCAGGTTTTCGAGCAGAAGTTGGCAAGCGCTCTCAAGACGTGGAGCACGCAACACAGAGCTCCGGATTAACAGGCTGCGGAAAAATGCTCTTCTGCTGCGAAATCCGATCTTTCGGCGCTA
>JBBAUR010000079.1:0-15554 GCA_040398075.1 Bdellovibrionota bacterium
CTGCCGATTTCGCTCATCCTCGCTACGAGGTTCATTTTTGTTACGCACTCTAAGGGATTCACAAAGAGAGCAGGGAGAGCAACGAGGGGGAAAGTAACGGAAAGTTAGCCCCGAACCCCTTACTGCCCTCGCCGACCTCTTCGTAAACCTTCGCTTTAGGACCCGTCGAGTAGTCCGAGATTGCCCCGTACCCGTTAGCTGTCTTCGAGGTATACCGGCTCCTCACCCGCTATGAAGTCTGAGCGGCTAGATTCGCTAGGGCCTCCCCCGTCAGCACCGTTTTATGTCGTAACTTCAACTATTTGGGCTAGTCTCCCAAATTGCTGACGGATCTCCACACTGCTACCCTTTATGAACTTTTAACGCTCGTTGCTGGTTGTAAGCTGCTGGGCTGGCGGGCTTCTTAAAAGGAGAACGCGAGCACTTTTTCTGGTGCTTCGCCAAACCGCTTGAGTTTTCCCGCCTCAAAGAAGCTGGAAAAAGCGAAACGCCTGGGTTTCTAGGGCCCCAGCACTTGTCAATGTGGTGGAAATATGTAGAATCGGGCGTCCTGAATTCGGACGTCTATTTGCCCTAAAGTGCGCTGCTAGGTGCCTCTTTTTTTAACGGGTAAAGGGCTCCCTTGAAGGTAGGTGTGGTGCTGTCTATAGCGCCTCTTTCGACGAACCGGTGTGTTTGGCTGCCCCCAATATTACACAGTTCGGTAGTGCGTAGTGAGCTTTTTTGGAGATGAGTTGTGAAGGTCCGAGCGTCCGTAAAGCCCATTTGTGGCTACTGCAAAGTCATCAAGCGTAAGGGTAAGGTCTACGTTTTCTGTAGCCGTACACCGAAGCACAAGCAGCGTCAGGGATAAACAGTAGTAGGAGTTAAGGCATGCCACGTATTGCAGGTGTCGATCTTCCGCGTAACAAGCGTATCATCCGCGGACTAACGTACATTTATGGTGTCGGTATCACCAAGTCCAAGACGATCCTAGCTGAAGCTGGTATCGACGAGAGCACCCGGACCGACAACCTGACCGAGGAGCAGGTCGACAAGATTCGTAAGATCATAGAGCGTCGTGAGAAGGTAGAGGGAGATCTGCGCCGAGAGGTGCAGGCGTCACTCAAGCGGTTGATGGATCTCGGTTGTTACCGAGGGCTCCGTCATCGAAAGAACCTCCCCGCACGCGGTCAACGAACCCGCACCAACGCTCGGACGAGGAAGGGTCCGCGTCGTGCGCCGATCGCAGGCAAGAAGGCCGCTACCAAGACCTAGTAGGGTGAGAGATATCCAACGTTCACATGAGAGAGGAGTTGTTCTGTGGCAGATGCACGCGTAGTTAGTACGGCAAAAAAGAAGAAGGTGAAGAAGAACGTCCCTGTCGGGGTCGCTCATATTCACGCAACGTTTAACAACACGATCGTGACGATTACTGACCCAGCTGGGAACGTAGTCTCGTCCTCGAGCTCAGGAGCCAACGGCTTCAAGGGATCGCGTAAGTCGACCCCGTTCGCAGCGCAGGTCGCTGGGGACAACGCGGCTCGCAAGGCTAAGGAAGCCGGTGTCCGAACCGTCAGTGTTCGCATCAAGGGTCCAGGATCCGGGCGTGAGTCGGCGCTTCGGGCCCTCCACTTAGCGGGGCTCCAAGTGACCCTGATTAAGGATATCACCCCGGTTCCGCACAACGGTTGCCGGGCTCGCAAGAGTCGTCGCGTTTAGTTTTAGTCCATAGAGAGGCGTTAGGTCATGGCAAGGTATTGCGGAGCAGTTTGTCGCTTGTGTCGTCGTGAGGGGGAGAAGCTCTTCCTCAAGGGCGAGCGTTGCTATACAGGAAAGTGTTCGGTCGAGAAGCGTGAGGGTGGTCCGGGGCAGCACGGTCGCGGACGTCAAGCCTTCTCGAACTTCAAGGTTCAGTTGCGAGAGAAGCAGAAGGTCAAGAGGGCCTACGGAGTGCTCGAGAAGCAGTTCCGTGACACCTTCGAGCGCGCGGCTAGCACCAAGGGTGTTACCGGTACGGAGTTATTGGTTCGTCTGGAGCGTCGCTTGGACAACATAGTCTACCGTCTTGGCATCGGGTCTTCCCGTCGCCAGGCCCGCCAGTTTGTCAGCCATGGACACATCCTGGTAAATGGCAAGCGGGTGTCGGTAGCCTCGTACGTCGTGAACACCGGGGATGTTGTTGAGGTGGCAGAGGGTAGCAAGCAGAACCCGTTGATCATAGCATCGATGGAGGCGGCTCGTTCGCGTGTCGTTCCGGAATGGCTTTCGCTTGATCAGGCGGCGGTGCGCGGAACGGTCAACACCCTTCCGACCCGCGAGCAACTGCCCCCGACCATACGTGAGCAGTTGATCGTCGAATTGTACTCGAGGTAGTAACCAGTTGCGCCTGGTGCCGTTTGTGCCTATTAAGGAACAACGGAAGTGCAACTCTTTAAGCGTCTTATAGGGATAGGGATAGACAGACATGAAGAAGGTCAGTCTCAAGGACTTAATTAATCCGAAGAGAGTAGAAGTTGAGGGAGCAACCGCAGACAGCCGATACGGCAAGTTCGTGGCGGAGCCTCTGGAGCGCGGTTTTGGTATCACCATCGGAACGGCTCTTCGTCGTGTCATCCTTTCGTCTCTTCAGGGGGCTGCAATAACCTCTGTTCGCGTCGAGAACGTGGCACATGAGTTCTCTACCATGCCTGGCATCGTTGAGGATGTGACGGACCTCTCCCTTAATTTGAAAGAGGTCGTACTGCGTCTGGAAGACAAGGAGGAGGCTGTCCTCCGTCTTGAAGCTCAGGGGCCGTGCAAAGCTACTGCAGGGATGTTTCAAGGAGATCCAGCGGTGGCGATTCTCAATCCTGACCTCGTCATCGCCACCCTCGGCGAGGGTGCTTCCCTGAAGATGGAGGTAACGGTCAAGGTAGGGCGCGGGTACGTTCCTGCTGACAAGAATCATGTTGAGGGAGCGCCGGTGGGCACGATCTTCATCGATTCGATATTCTCGCCAGTGCGTCGCGTCAATCTCGCCGTAACCAATGCGCGCGTCGGCCAGCGTACCGATTATGACAAGCTCGCCATGGAGATCTGGACCAACGGCAGCATCGATCCACGCTCTGCAGTAGCCCAGGCAGCGCATATCCTCGTAGATCAGCTCGGCATCTTCGTAGGCGAAGATCTGATCGTTGAACGTGAGGAGCCAAAGACAGAGGAGCCATCCAAGCGGTGGAACGACAACCTGTTCCGTCGTATCGACGAGCTCGAGCTCAGCGTGCGTTCGGCAAACTGTCTCGAGAACGCAGATATCAAGTACATCGGAGAGCTCGTTCAGAAGACCGAGGCAGAGATGCTCCGTACGAAGAACTTCGGACGCAAGTCGCTCAACGAGATAAAGGAGATCCTGTCCGATATGGGCCTCTCCCTCGGTATCAAGTTGGAGGAGTTCCCGGCCCGTCGCGATCTCGATCAGATGAAAGAGCAAACTGATCACTAAGCGGATTCATTTTCAGAGGTGTTGTATGAGACATGGGAAAAGTTTACGGAAGCTCAGCAGGAACGCGAGTCACCGCCGCGCGCTTTTGCGCAATCTCGCTACGTCGTTCATCAAACATGAGCGCTTTGAGACTACCATTCAAAAAGCCAAAGAGCTGCGTCCCGTTGTCGAGAAGTTGATCACCCTCGGCAAGAGCGACACACTCGATGCTCGCCGCCAAGCTTATGGCTACCTCACCAGCAAAGCTGTGGTTCACAAGCTCTTTGCAGAGGTGGGCCCGCGTTGTAAGGAGCGCAAGGGGGGCTATACCCGTATCGTTCGTACCCGTGTCCGTCACGGTGATGCAGCTGAGTTGGCTGTTATAGAGCTCGTCGACAGGGCAGCTCAAAGTTCAGCTTCAGCGTAAGCGGATTCAATCCACGTAGAAAATAGGAGCGCGGCTCAACGATGGGGATGTTCGACGGCAAGAAGGTCTTGGTTCTTGGTGTTGCGAATGAGCGCAGCATTGCGTGGGGGATAGCGCAAGCGCTCCACCGCGAGGGGGCTGAGCTCGGCTTCAATTTTCTCAACGAAGCCCTCGAAAAGCGGGTCCGTCCGCTTGCGGAGGAGGTCGGGTCCAAGGTTGTGCTCCCGTGCGATGTTCAGTCTGACCAGCAGCTCGACTCCTTTTTCAGCGAGATCGGAGAGCGTTGGGGGACTATCGACGCGGTCGTTCACTCCTTGGCGTATGCGGAGAAGGAGGATCTCTCCAACCGCTTCGTAAACACAACCCGCAAAGGGTTTCAGACGGCACTCGATATCTCGGCGTACTCCCTGGTAGCTGTTGCCAACCGAGCGCTGCCGCTGATGGCAGAGAAGGGCGGGTCAATCCTTACCTTGACCTATCTTGGAGCCGAGCGTGTAGTAACTAACTACAACGTGATGGGGGTTGCCAAGGCGGCTCTCGAGGCCTCGGTGCGCTATCTGGCTGCAGATCTGGGCTCCTCCAATATTCGGGTCAACGCAATCTCGGCTGGTCCTATCAAAACCTTGGCTGCTTCCGGTATCCCTCAGTTCCGTGACATGCTTGCGGCATTCGCCGAGAAGGCACCGCTCAAGCGCAACGTCACGCAGGAAGACGTGGGTAACACCGGCCTGTACCTGCTTGGGCCGCTTAGCTCGGGGGTAACGGGCGAGGTCGTATACGTGGATGCAGGATTCAGCATCATGGGGTCTTAAAGGCGCCCATGAACATCTCTCGCCCATCCAGCGAGGTTCAACAGCTATTCCAGACGGGTCAGGCCGCCATAGAGGCACTGAGCTCAAATGCTTCCGATGCAGTCGAGTACGTCGAGGCGTACGTGGAAGCCTTTGACACATGGGCGGAGCTTGAGGAGCTCGGCCCAGCAGATCAAGAGCTGGGTATCCGGATAGCGGACCAGCATGCTACGATCATGATGTTGCTAGAGTCAGCGAAGGGTGAGGTAGCTGCAGCGCTCGTAGATCTCCGTGAGAAAGGCAAGGGCCTACGGGCCTACACCGATGCATTTCCGCGCAGGATCAGCACCATGAAACCGAAGAAGGGGTGACCGATGGGTTTGGCGATCAGACAGATGATGCTCCTAGGAATATGTGCTCTCGTCAATGCGTGTGGATACACGTTTCAGGGTAGCGGCACCGTTCTGCCCCCTGATGTGAAAGCGATCTATATCCCCCAAGTTCAGAACAATTCAACCGAGCTCGGACTCTCTGACATCGTCACTGAGGCGTTGCGGGAACAGTTCGAGAGCTACGGGGTAGTGGCTGTGGTCGATCGGCAGAGCCTGGCTGATGCCGTGTTGAACGTGAAGATCGTCAATGTAGACCGCAGGACGAGAACGGTACTCGGCACCAACGATACCGCTACGCAGATGGAGACGACGATGGTGCTCGAGGGTGAGCTACGCAGAACTACAGGAGCACTGTTGTGGAGAAACCAGATGATCCGCGTTGCTCAGGGTGTCGGAACGGATAGGAGCGCCGTGGTCACTTCGTCGGCAGCTTTTGCGAGTGGCTCCATTTCGAGCGCCGATCTCCAACAACTCAGTGCGCGTGAAATTACTCGAAGTCAGGAGAACGAGATATTACCGAACCTCGCTTCCGAGGCCGCGCGTAAGATCTACGACGGTTCAGTTGCCCCGGATTTTTAGGCAGGACAGCACATTTTTCCACGGGGAATGAAGTGGGGCTTGGGTTCAAATCGAGAAGGCTCAGGCAAACCAGACGAACGCGCAATCGAGGAGCTGCTCCTGAATCCCGCGAGCACCGAGGCGATCGAAACGGTACGACCAGAGGCGCTGCCGCAGTCGGGCAAAGCTTGCAGAAAAAAGAGAGCCTCTTCGAGACCGAGGTTTTGGACGGTTTGGGCCCGATCTGTCGGGAGGAGCTCAACCACCTCGTCGGTACACAGGGGAGGCTTCTTCCCTCGAAGACTCCGAGCGCGGTAACTTTTGAGTATTCAGGGAATAGATCAGATCTTTCTAAGCTACGAACTGCTGTGGCCGTATTCGAGCTGCTGTATTTCAAGGTTCCAAATCCGCGGGCAATCATTCAAGGTGTGCATCTGCACCGTCTGATGACGGCGATCACTGCAATAGGCGCTTCAGCTCGATTCTGCTCCTTCCGGATCGGCGCCGCTGGAAGTGATTCCGAGGTGTTTCAGAAGATCAAGAAAACCATCGCCGCTCAGTCTGGCCTAGCCAACGACGAGGAGGGCGGGCAGATGTCGATCCGCTTCCGGCGCTCACGAGTGAAACCGTTCGGATGGGATGTCTTGATCCGGCTCACTCCCTTACCGCTTTCAGCGCGAGCCTGGAGAGCCGAAAACATGCCGGGAGCTCTAAATGCGACGATTGCAGCAGGAATGATCCTGATGATGGATCCCAAACCACACGACAGGTTTCTAAACGTCATGTGTGGTTCGGGAACGCTTATCGCAGAGCGGGCTGCTATCTGTCCAGCCAAGGCGCTCATCGGTGTCGATCTATCAGGCCAGGCGCTCGAAAAAGCGCGAAGGAATCTCTCTCACGTGAAGCCGCTCTCTTTGTTGCGGCAAGATGCACGGCAGCTTTCTCTGGAAGATGGCTCTGTGAGTGCGGTGTGTGCCGACCTCCCGTGGGGGCGCTTAATCGGTGAAAAGCGCGCTTTAGAGGGGTGCTATGTCGATACTCTTCGCGAAATGACTCGGGTGTGTAGCCCGCGAGGTAAACTAGCAATCATCACGCAGGAGAACGTGCTTTTCGAAAAAGCGCTACGCACATACGCAGAGTATTGGACAACGATTGGCTGTCTCCGTGTGAAGCAGTCGGAGTACAGACCTAAGGTGTACATTTTACAGAGGACCCCCAAATCGCATTCCGACCTGCGCGCCATTTCAAACGAGCGCGCGTAGGGGAGGGGAAAAACCGCACCTCACGCCGCCGAAGCTTAGCTCAGTGAAATACCCGCCTTTTTCGGAGCGGGGAGGGGTTTTGCCTCGCTTGCCTAGGGCTGTATATCCACCCGCTGATTGTGGTACAAACCTCCCAAGACGGCTTGTTTGCTACAGTGGTGCGATATGTTTCCGACGACGATCGAAGAGGTAGAGGGTGCGTTTGCATCTGCGAGAAATCTCAATGCGGCGCTCAAGAGCTTTTTGAAGCGCGAGGGTAGGGGCGGGCCACAGATTGCATCCTTTGCAAAGGACTTTCGTAACGCCGTGGGGACCGGGAGACCGGCGACTGTCAAATTTTTCATCGAACAGAACTATTCCAAGCGTGAGGTGCTCTTCGTAGGGTTGATTCGCTACGTATTCCCTGAGGCGGTGGAGTCGATAGTGACGAAGATCTTCGACACCTATGCTGATGAGTTCAACACCACCTACACCAAGTCTGAGGATGGCGTGACCGTGACCAATCCTGCACGCTTCAAAGAGATCGCGAAGTCGGTAGTTAGCTTGGTTGAGGAGGAGCTTCGGGGTGCTGAACTTCCGGTCTCCAACTTCATGAAGAATTCGCTCCTGGTCTGCGTGTTCGAGTCGGATGTGTTGCAGGAGGTCTTCAAGCAGCTCTGACGCAGTTTCCTCGCCGTTTGTGTTTCGGTCCGAGGGAGCAGTCTACTCCAGAGGTTCAAACAGCAGCGGATCAGCTAAATTCATCAGGCCAAAAGCATCTGGCGCATCCAAGATAACGTGCGAAGAATCTGGCCCCACTCCGATCAGCCGCAGTCTCGGAAGATCGTGAGTTGCCCACCCTTGAAGGCTGTATGCTGCAACGACGGTAGCAGCGTACATGTTGGCAACATACTGCTTGGCATTCCTCGGAAGCGCAGAGAAGCTCCGCACTGATGATATATCCTCGTCCCAGCCTGGTGACTCCAGATAGATCGGCGAGGAAGTTTTTCGAATCTCGTCTGATATCGGCATCTGACGTGTTGCCGCGCCGTCCGGAAGTCTGTAGCCACAGCATATCTTGAGCTTGCAATCCCACTCGGAGCGTAGCTCCGGAGTTGCAGTTAGCACATCGATCTTATTGATCACCATGTCATCGAAGCCACCGTGTCGTAGCACGTGTCCCTTTTCGACTGCATCGAACCAGCCGACCATGCGCTGACGATTGGTAGTTGTGCCGAATTCGAGGGTTCTCAACAGTCGCCCTAGAGGATGCGAGTCGGTGATCTCTGTCAAAAAAACATGGGTGCCAACCTTCGTGTCGTATCCCTTGCAGACACCTAGCACGTGTATAGGTTGAGTCGGAATATTCGTGGATTGAAAGAACTCCGGTGTGTAGGTGTGCGAAGCCGTCACGTTTGGGCTAAAGCCGTGGCGTTTGTCGAGCCAGTACGCCTGTCCGAACTCACCCACAACGTATTGCCCCTTCTCTTGACACTCGAAAACCTTTCGAGCGAGGTCTCCGATCCGTTCGGAGAGTTCGTTTCCAGCTTCCCAATACGCTTCTATGATCGCATCTGCGTCGAAGCTAAAGGGCTTATTTCCGCAGAATCGAGTGAGGTCGAAATCCCCTCGTGAGAAAAAACCGGCCGTGATTGAAGCCTCGTTGGCGCGTACTTCAGCTTCGGTCAGCTCCTCAAAAAATTTTCGCCATTGCTCCTCGGAAACTCGATCAGAGGCTTTCCCGAGCTTCTCAGCGCGCGTGATGCGCTTGTGTAGCTTGGACGCAAAGGTGTCTTTGCCCTCGAGGAGGTCACTGTACCACACGACCTGCTGGCCCACCTCGTCGCCGTATGCGGGGGAGATGCCGCGACCGGTCGATCCACGGGGTACCTCCCTCTGTGCTTCCTGCGCCTTGTCTAGTATTCGGTGTGTGATGTCACTGATCATCGCGCGCTGGTCGATGAGCAGGCGGTCGAATACCCGATAGCCCCTCCGTTCGAGTGCGCGACCCTCCCAACGAAATTTGAGTGGATCAGCAACCACACCACGACCGATCCCGAGAACGGGTACCTTTGCATCGGCAGCCGCTCCAGGCAGTAAGTTGAGTTTGAGTCCAGCTACGGTGTGTCCGGAGTTTGCTCCGCCATTGACCTTGAATACGAGACCAACGATATCCTCGCGTCCAGTGTGTGCCCTCAAGATGTGAGAGACATCCGGAATCGTGCGCCCTTTACCTTCGTCACCTGTGCCTATTCCCGTAACAGCGATGAGCTGACTCTTGAAGGTGCCAAGGCCGAGGACGAGCCCGGATGGGAGGTTGAGATCTTCTTCGAAGCGGAGGAATCTCTGGTATACAAAAGGGGAGAATTGAGACTTTATGTGCGGAGTACTCAGGTGCGGTCATGGTTACCCTATATTACCTCGAGGTTACGACGGGCGGAGAGTAAGCTAACTCTTCGATGTCGAGCAAGAGCGCGGCAGCCGCGTACGCGAGACTCAATCTGAAAGGGGGATAGAAATCGACCTATGCAGTCCGATACCGACAGCATCGGCTCGGCAATAAAAAACCCCACCGCCTCGTCCGAGGGGTGGGGCTCACCTGGTCACACGTTGCGACAGCTTTACTTCGCTGCGCTCTTTGCAACCTGCTTGGAGAGGCGACTTATTTTGCGAGCCAAGGTCTTCTTGTGGAAGATGCCCTTCTTGGTTGCCTTGGCCATGAGGGACTCAGCGCTCTTGGCGAGCTGATTGGCTTCGCTTCCCTTGGCCGTTGATGCAGCCTTCAAGGCGCTACGAACCTCCGCCCTGTGCGAGCGGTTACGCGAACGACGAACCAGGCTCTGACGGTGGCGCTTTATTGCTGACTTGTGATTTGCCATAACTACTTATACTCAAACAAAATTAGGGCCCTTTGAAGGTCACCGATACCTCCAAGCGCCGCCATATAAGGCGCCAAGGTATACCACGAGCTGTAACAGGACTCAACCGCCCGCCAGGGTCGCCGCTACTTGGCTTTTTTCGGACCGCTGACCCGTGGGAAGAACTCATCTGACCACGCCTTGGTAGCCCCGGCCTGCCCCTGGTAGTGGCCACGACCGCCCTCCCCGTATGCGAACTCGGGCGCGGCTGACATCCCCAGGAAGACCAGCTGCGCAACCCGCATGCCTTTCGTGAGCTCACGCGGATAGGGGCCGAGGTTCTGTAGTTCGAGGGTAACTTGACCTTCAAAACCACAGTCGATCCAACCACTTAGGCTGTGATTAAGCCATAGTCGCCCAAGCGAACTCTTGAGCTTCAGGTCGCACACGACATCCCGCGGCATCTTGAGATACTCCTGGGTTGTCGCCAGGATAACTTCGCCTGGGAACAGGATTATCGAGTCAGAGACTATCTCTTCTGGATCACGGGTCGGGCAGATCCAGTGGTTACCCACGGTAACGTCGTAGCTAGCCGGATTAACGTGCTCTGGAATGAAGGGGTAAATACCACCTTTTTCACCGAATTCCCGAATCCAATGGTCAGGTTTAATCATTGTACCTATCCATGAGTAAAAATGCGTCTTGCGAGGGATAGCTTACTTTAAGCCCCTTTCGGGGGCGCTTCCCTTAGCTTGAATAGTCTATCTGTCGATAGAAATAAAGCGTCTGCACACCCCGAGCCCGCGCCATGAACGACTCCGCAATCCTCTTCCGAGAGGTTCTACTCGTCGAAGACGAGGCCGCCCACGCCCTGATCGTGCAGCGCGCCCTGCGTGGAGTGGTGCAGACGATTGAGACCTGCACTACGGTCACAGCAGCGCTCGAACTCCTGGCGCATCGGCGCTTTGACCTGGTTGTCAGCGACCTCAATCTACCCGACATGAAGCGCGAGGGAGCTGTGACTGCGCTCCGCCAAGGCGCCGCTCAGACACCTCTAATCGTGTTGACCTCCTCCGCCACGGTTGCGGATGGCGTAGCGGCGATGAGGGCAGGAGCTGATGACTTCCTGGTGAAGAACTTCGACGTAACTTTTCGTGATGTCCTGCACTTGGCGCTCTCACGAGTTCGTACCGTACTCGATGCCGAGCGCGAGCGTGCACAGGTTGTCCGAGATCGCGATCTGATGCGCGAAGCTGTCGAGAACAGTAACGACGGCTTGGCGGTCGTGCATCGAGACGGGCGTGTTCGGTACTGCAATTCGGCCTTTGATACCTTCATGCAGAGCTTTCACCTTGTGGGACGCAATGTCCTCGAACTACCCCCATCGGTGATCGAACGGGGTGAGGAGGTTGTCTCCAAGATCCGTGAGCGCTTTGCCGATTTACAACCGGGTGCTGTATGGGCCACTGAGTTGATAGGGCAGGGGGAGATAGCATTTGACCTCTCAGTCTCAGCCGCTCGTGATGCAGGTGAGGATTCACTGCTGGTTGTATGGGTGCGAGATATCCGGGAGAGAAAGCGACGAGAGAAGCTGCAGCGCGACATCCTATCGACGACGACGCACGATCTGAAAGGTCCGCTCGGGGCGATCTCGGTCTCGTGTGATGTGCTTCTCGACAAACCGCCCTCGGATGACCGTACTCACGCCCTCGTGGAGCGCATCGCTGCCTCTGCAAGCTCAGCCATTCATCTGATCGATGAATTCCTCAGCGTCAGGAGGTTGGAGGAGGGAGGTTTTGTGATGAGGCCGCACTCGCAGGAGCTCTCCCCGATCATCAGGAAGGTAATCGAGTCCTACACCTTATCGGCCAAGACCCGCAGTATCGAACTGTGTGCGTCGCTGCCCGACGGAGATCTGGTCGGATGTGTCGATGGCCTCGGTTTCGAGCGCGTGCTCTTTAATCTGGTCAGTAATGCCATCAAATTTACCCCGAAAGGCGGGCAGGTTCAGGTTGGGTTGACGCGGGCCTATGGAGGGGTAGTCCTACGGGTATCCGACTCAGGTTCGGGTATGGAACCATCTGACGCGCAACGTCTTTTCAGCCGTTACACTCGTCTTGCCCAGCACTCAGGGGTGTCTGGAACCGGTCTTGGGCTCTTCATTGTGAAGTGTATTGTGTCGGCGCACGGCGGGTCGATCGATGTGACCTCGGCTCTGGGGCACGGCACAACCTTCGAGGTTTTTCTGCCCGATGCTCCCCCGATAGACGAGCGCGGGGAGGTGCTGTGCTTGGATTTTGCATAGCAAGCAGCTTTTAGTCCGTAAGGAAGCGAGGCAAAACCCCTCCCTGCTGCGAAAGTGGATCTTTCGTGATGTTTGGCACGCTAGAGAGTGAACTGCAGACGAGCCCGAGAGCATCATATTTGAAACGACGCGAATCCTCGCACGAGCCGCGTAGTAACTCCCTAGAATCCGTGATCATGGTCAAGTTTTTTGCAGCACTCGTGTCCCTTGTCGCCGTAATCGAGGCGGCACGAGCGCTGCCTGTCGAGCGATTTACGGGGTCAATAGACCTTGCGTGCTCGCCCGATGACGTGTGCAGCAGATATGCTCGCGGGTCGGGGTCCTTAGGCGGTAAGCTGGGTATCGCGATCGAAGGTGGGCGTCGGAGTAAGGCACGGCTGCGCACCCGCGGCTCAGCTACCCAACGTGTCCTGGAGGTCAGTATCCCAGGAGAGGGGGTAGGTGCGTTCTCCTTGAGTTGGGACGGTGACCCATATCCGCAGCAACTTTCGAGCGCTGGTCTGGGGTGCTTGAATCTCCGAGCGGATGGGGCGATAGCGTTCCGGATTGAGTCCTTCGAGGTAAGGGGAGGCTGTGAGGCGCAGCAAGATGCGGGGCAGAGCTGTCAACCGATTACGATAGAAGCGCGCATATACGACCCATCCGACCCGACCGGTCAGCGCTATGTGGCGTCGATACTCCGGAGAAATATCCCCCGTCGGGGAGCGCTCGATATCCCGTTCTCGAACTTTATTCATCTCGGGCCACGGGGCGCAGCGACCTTCGATTGCGTGGGAGCGTTTAGTATATCGGTGAAGGTAGAGGGGCAGCGCGGACTGACCCTGGAGTTGGGGCCCATCGAAACAGTAGGGAAGGGGGCTGAACGCGCAGCGATTGCGACCCCAGTCTCGACAGTACGTCCGCCGCTACGCCCGACAGATACTCCGCAGCCAAAAAGTACAGCGCTTCAGCCCACTGTGGTACCCACGCATGCGCCGCGCGAGGTTCCCACAAACACCCCGCGTGCTGCGAAGGCCTCCCCAACCCGCGTACCGACCTTGATTGCGACTTTGACGCCGCCCCAGAGAGATATCCCTACCCCTGTTGAGCAGAGCACTCCGGAACCCCTCCCACAGCCAACAGCGCAGAAGGTAGAGGATCCGGTAGAGCGCGGGCTACCTGAAGAGAGCGTCTTCGGTGCGGTCATAGCTCTACCGATAACTCCCACCCCTGTGGAGGTCAAAAGGAGCCGAAGGCGGCTGTGGGATTAGTGAAATTGGACCTGCGTGGATCTGGTGTCAGCCTCGTGCTACCCTTTCGAATATGCCAAAACAGTTCGCCATCCCTCGCTCGTATCGTTCCGATCTGATCGGTGAGATCAAGAGAAGACGGGCTAGCCTCGACACTCGCAAAGAGGACTTGAGCCCGACTGTGATCGATCGAGGTCCGGTTGTGTTCCGTGTCGCACGCTTCTTCGGTTTCTGTTACGGAGTGGAAAACGCGATTGAAATCGCGTACCGAGCCCTCGAAGAGAACGAGGGTCGGCGGATCTTCCTTTTGAGCGAGATGATCCACAATCCCCACGTAAACGGCGATCTGCTCCAGCGGGGAATTCGGTTCCTTCAAACGGCTGAGGGGATGGAGATCATCCCTTTGAGTGAATTGCAGGCGGACGACATAGTGATTGTACCGGCTTTCGGAACAACCGTAGAGCTGTTCGAAGCGCTCGAGGCGCGTGGAATCGATCCGCAGAAGTACAATGCGACCTGCCCCTTCGTAGAAAAGGTATGGAAGCGAGGTAGACAGCTCGCGCAGCAGGGATTCTCGATCGTCATCCATGGAAAGCACACACATGAGGAGACAAGAGCCACCTTCTCGCATATCCGTCTCGATGGGCCGAGCGTCGTCGTTCGCGACAGAGACGAGGCTGCACACCTGGCGAATTACGTGCGCGGGCACTTCTCTGCTGAACGCTTCGAGGTAGACTTCGCGGGACGTTACTCCCCTGGGTTTCGGGTACCAGAGGATCTGGAACGTCTGGGAGTCGTCAACCAAACCACGATGCTCGCCGAGGAGACGCACGAGATAGCGCAGATGATGAAACAGGCCTTGGTCGATCGATTCGGTGCCGAGGTGATCGCCGAGCATTACGCAGACACGCGAGACACCCTGTGTTACGCCACCTCTGAAAATCAACGGGCGATGCGCGGATTACTCGACCACGGGGGAGATTTGGCGATAGTCGTGGGTGGATACAATTCCTCAAATACCTCACACCTCGTTGAGCTGTGCGAGGGCCGGGTTCCGGTCTTTTACCTGAAAGATGCCGAGGAGATCATCAGTCGTGAGGAGATTCGCCACCTCGATCTTCATGAGAAACGTGTGCGCACCACAAGAGACTGGTTACCTCACAAGTCACCCGTTGAAATTATGATCTCTGCCGGTGCGAGCTGCCCAGACGCGATGGTCGAGGCGGTTATATCGAAGATCTCGGGGCTGTTCCCGGAGGCTCGGCAGGTGTGCCCGGAGTAATCGTAGAGAGTTCCTGTTTCTGGCTCCCAGCTAACATTCAACGAGGAGGTATACCTTGAGTAAGGTGGTCACACCCAGGAGCTTCAAGCTGTTGCATTTTCTGAAGCGACTGATCGGCGGCACGGTGTTTGTCGGTGCCTTCATGGTCGCAACACAGGACCTGCAGGTCTTCCCGTCTAGCATTCCGCCTTTGCTGGGAGCAGATCCAGGCACCGCGCCTGCTGGGGTGACGGAGAGCTTCGTGGATACCTCTGATGGCGTGCGAATACGGATGTGGGAGACCGCTGCCGATGGCTCGCAACGCAGAGTTGCCCTCTTATTGCACGGGAACGCAGATAGCCTCCCTGGAACCTCTAGCTTTCGAACATTTTTGGCACGTAATGGAATCTCCACTGTCTCGTTTGATTATCGCGGCACGGGTTCAAGCAGTGGTTGGCCATCTGAGGAAGGGATCTATCGTGATGGTGAAGCAGTGATGAATTCACTGCTCACAAAACACGAGATATCTGGTGATAAGGTGGCGATTATAGGGGTCTCGGTTGGAACCGGGCCAGCCTCTTTTTTGGCGCACAGATACAACGTAGCGAAGCTTGTTCTCGTATCACCGTATTTTAGTATCAGGGATCTTGTAGCTGAGATGCCGCTCTACGGATTGCTCGTACCGTTTTTCAAATATCACTTTCCAACTGCCGAGTATCTTAGTCGAACTACCAACACACAGATTACGATTTTTCACGGTGCACAGGATTCAACGATTCCGATCTCACATGCAGAGCGCATCGTTCGACACCTACCAAAATCAATCCCGTGTGAGTTTATCCGTGTCGAACAAGCCGGTCACAACGACCTCCTTGGTATTGTAGCCAATCAATTGGTCGAGCGTCTGGTGCAGTGATGTTTTTATCGGTGCCCGGCTAGCGCTCCAGTTGCTTTCGCCTGTACCGTGGCTAGTGCGCTGTATAAGCGGACTTTGCTTTCGCCTGTACCGTGGCTAGTGCGCTGTATAAGCGGACTCGGGGGATCGAAATC
>JBBAUR010000080.1:0-15246 GCA_040398075.1 Bdellovibrionota bacterium
TCCACGACTCGACTACAGCTCGCCGAAGTCTGCGATACATTGAGGATTTTTTTTCGCGCTCTCATCTTCGGCGAGCGCCCAAAAGATCGGATTTCGCAGCAGAAGAGCATTTTTCCGCAGCCTGTTACGTAGGCCAGGTGTTGAAACAGCGTCTGAGCATCATTAAATCGTCGGAGCTTCCCGATACATCTAACAGGGTATAGCTGTTGAAGAAACGCTCGTTAGAGGCGAGCAGCTTTTCAAGCCAGGAGAGCTCTTTGGTAAAGGTCCACCGTCAGCTTGGAGATTCGCACTCCGATTTCTGCATACTCAACGGGCGCCTGGATGCTCGCTTGAGCGATGTCGAGCGCCTGACTATCGTTGGCGGGGGCAGCTTGGACCGAGTGCTCTCTACCCTCGCGCGCAGTCTCTCATCGGTGACCCTAGAGAGTCTGGTTCCAGGACTTGACCTCAGTAAGATGGTTGAGAACCATGAGCGCTACGTCGGTTTGCGAACGTCTGGTGAGCTCATACCGCTATTTGAGCCGCCACAGGATCTCTTGTCACCGGTTGTTACACCTATCCACGGCTTCCCTAATGGCGGTGTGTACGACCTTGCATTTCCTTCGGTGTTTCCGGTCAGAGGCCTCGAGGGTTCGACCGATTACGCGGCCGTTACAGAGAATCAGACCTCCTACGTGCGTTTGTGGGAGCACGCCGAGCCGAATACTGATCGACCGACGATCATCGCTATTCACGGCTGGACCATGGGCGATCAGCGCGTTAATTCGTTGGCCTTCCTCCCCGGATTCCTTTTTTCGATCGGGTGTAACGTGGCGCTGGTGGAGCTTCCGTTTCACGGTAGGCGTAAGCCGTCGGAGGCTCAAGCCGGGCAGATCCCCTTTCCGAGCGCTGATCCGCTCCTCACCACTATCGGAGTGGCGCACTCGCTCAGAGACCTGCGAGCTCTGAGGAGTTATCTCGTGAGTCGCGGACACGCGCGGATCTCGTGCGTGGGGATGAGCCTGGGGGCGTATATAGCGGCGTTGTGGCTCTCTCTCGACAAGCTCGAGAAAGCGGCGCTTCTGGTGCCTCTGGTATCGATGGGGGATATGGCCTGGGAGCTCCTCAAAGCTCGCAGGAGGGCTGGGATTCCCTTTCCGGACGGGCTGACGCGAGCACTGCTCCGAGATCTCTTTTGGGAGCATTGTGCTCTGGCGCGCGAGTCCGTGACTGCGCAAGAATCGGTTATGGTTATTGGCGGACGTGATGACCACCTGGTCCCGAGCTCGCAGCTCGGTCTGCTTCGCAAACACTGGCCACAGGCGCACTTCGTCTGGGCTTCGGGAGGGCACGCAGCGGCCACACGGCGCGGAGAGGCCTTCGAGATGATGTTGAACTTTTTACTCGATTGGGGAGATGGGTATGTCTAAGGAGCAGAGCCAGAAAGTCGCAGCGTCTCGGGCCATTTCAGGGAGTCCGGCGAAGGGTCTCTTCCTGGGCGAGATCCACGAGGACAAACTTTTTCCCTTTCCTACCATCCGCCCAGAGGAGCGAGAGACCTTGCAGATGGTGATCGAGTCCATCGATCGCTTCATGGCAGACAAAAGCGAGGATTTTAGACGTTATGACGAAAAGGGTGAACAGCCAGAGGAGTACGTCGAAGAGCTCAAGGCGCTGGGGTTGTTTTCGCTTATCGTCCCGGAGGAGTTCGAGGGGCTCGGACTCTCCAACTCGGGCTACTCTCGAGTGCTGCAACAGACCAGTCGCTACGACGCTTCGACCTCTCTCACCATTGGAGCTCACAGCTCAATCGGTATGAAGGCGCTCTTGCTGTTCGGGACTCCAGAGCAGAAGGCGAGGTATCTCGCGCGCCTGGCGACAGGCGAGCTCATAGCTGCGTTTTGCCTCACGGAAGCGGGTGCCGGTTCGGATGCGGCGTCGATAAAGACTCATGCGGTTCGCCAGGAAGACGGAAGTTGGATCCTGAACGGGGAAAAGATTTGGATCACAAACGGCGGCACTGCCGGGTTTTTCACTGTTTTCGCTCGTACCGAGACGGATGACGGTAAGATAACTGCCTTCATCGTCGAGCGTGGATGGAGCGGGGTCTCCTCTGGTCCCAAAGAGGACAAGATGGGTATTCGTGCTTCGTGTACAACGACGGTGCGTTTCGATGATGTGCGAATCCCCGCAGAATGTGTGTTGGGCGAGGTAGGAAAGGGCTTCAAGGTCGCCATGGCGGTGCTCAATAACGGCCGCACCGGTTTGGGTGGTGGATGCGTCGGTGCCATGAAACGGCTGATTGAGCTCTCGATAGCGCAGGCTGTTCAGCGGAAACAATTCGGTAAGAGCATTGCGAGTTTTCAACTCATAAAGGAGAAGATCGCGCTCATGACGACACTGTGCTTCGCCTCGGAGAGTATCGTGAGCGTCGTAGGACATCTAATCGATTCGGAAGTGGAAGACTTCTCGGTCGAAGCTGCGATGAGCAAGGTTTTCGTATCCGAGGCGCTTTGGACAGTAGCAGATGAAGCGCTTCAGATCGCGGGAGGGAATGGCTTTATGCGCGAGTTTCCGTACGAAAGGGTAGTACGAGATTCGCGCATCAACCGCATCTTCGAGGGAACTAACGAGATTCTGCGGCTGTATGTCGGCTTGTCCGGAATGAAGGATGCAGGAGATCAACTGAAGGACGTCGCACGTGGTGTAAGTGGTATCTTCAACGACCCGATCAAGGGTTTTGGCGTGCTCTCTGAGTATGCTTCCAAGAAGATGGGGCAATTCACCTCGCTCGGACGGCAGCGCCTGACTCGGGTTGCTTCTTCGCTCGAACACGAGGCTACTGCATGTGAGCAGGGGATCGCCAAATTGTCTCAGGCGGTCGAAGGCACGCTACGACGGTATGGCAAAGATATTATTGGGCAGCAGCTTGTTACGCGCCGTTTAGCCGATTCAGCCACCGAGCTGTTTGTCGGAGTGTGTGTACTCTCGCGTGTGTCTTCGCTGCTCAAGGAGAAGGGGGTTGAGGGATGTCAGGACGAGCTGAGAATTGCGCGCATCTACACGCAGCATGCAAAAGGGCGAATAGCCGGCTACCTCAAGGGGATCACGAAGAACGCGGATCAGGATATCCTGTCGCTGGCTGACAGCATGCTGGAGCGTGGTGTATTCGCCTGGGATGTATTGTAAAACAGGCAAATTACAGGCGTGGGATACGAGCGCGAGAAGGGATCGTAGTTTGGCCACGACAGAGGGCTGAGTATAGCTCAAATAGCCTTGAATCTGGGCAAGATAAAGCGCCTTTTTGAGGAGGAAGCGCTACTCTCGAGCGGTAGCGCGTGCAAGTTCTAGTATTGCCTCACGTACCTCGCTCCCGCTTTGCCGCGCTGTAATGATACACGAAGAGGCCGCTATGCAATAACATCCACGCTGTTGGTTTTCTCCGGTAGTTTATATGAATGCCAAGGTTGTGCAGGTTGGAACGGCAAGCACTTCAAGTCACGAGAGCTCTCCTAAAGGTCGTCCTGATGTAGCGAGCCACTCTGAGCTTGCGCATACGGCTGCTACAAGTGACCTGCGCAAAGAGCACATGGAACTTCGACGTGACTCGCAGCTCGATAGGTCGGTGAGCGCGTTCCGAGAGGTTGCGCTCGGCAGCGGCATCTTCAGGCGTGAGCTTACCGAAGCGTGTGTCTCTCGTGACAGAGCCCATCGAGGAGATGTTCTCGAAGCTAGTATTACCTACAATCGAAGCGACCCGCAGAGTGACGTGGTGGTCAAGATCGAACGCCTACGCGACCCAAACGGAGACGCTCGCTCGCAGTGTGAGCGGATGCAGCTCAGAGTGAAAGCGTTTGCGGCTACACCTGGCCACAAGGGTCTCGAGCAGCGCAACGAGGCCGTTGAGTTCATAACCACGAGCTTGCGCGGCTTGCTCGCACGGGGAAGTGCTCGGAGCAAGGGAGAGATCCAGTACGGCAGGCTCCTGTCTGCGATCCGCAGAATGGATAACGGGCATCGAGCTGTATCAGAGCTCTGCGCAGAAAATGTCTTGTTGGAGTTTGAAGCCTCGGGCTCTCAGCCTATCGTTCTCGACGGGCTGGTGCTCAAGGATTGCGAAAACCTGACGATAATCGGCCATAGGACCAACGAGGAGAAGGTCGATGGTGTATTTTCGGTACTTGCTCCTTACATGATTCTCGATGGTGGCTTCGGAGGGATTACCATCAAGGGTGTCGATTGCAGTAAGCTGCGTCTGGTAAATCTGGATGATTCGCAGGTGTCGATGGTGCGCTTCGTGGAGTGTCAGCTGCGTGGGATGCGCGCAGATGGTAGGTGTTCACTACAGATCTTTTCTGCCTGGGATTGTAGCTTCGGCGATGGCGTTGACCTAGCAGATCTCTCTGTAAAGAATCCGCCGAGATCAATCGAGGAGTTCAAAGTAGTGTTCGGCGGCACCATTTGGGCCAAGAACGGGTCGTTCGTGCTCCCCGCCAATTTCGAATTCGAACGTTTCAAGGGCTTACTCGAAGAGATTCCCAGCGGACATGCGGCTTCTACCATGTTGGCCAAACGATGTGAGGTCTCCCTGGCCAACCTGATTCAGTATTCCACGGCACTCGAACCGTCTGTGGTTCAAGCGCGCGAGGACACAAAAGTTCTTGAAATTTCCTTCGCTAATAAGGAGCGGGTAATCGTATCCTGTGCAAAGTATCCGCCGCTCGAGGGCTGGCGGGTGAGTGAGGTCTCACTGGTCTCTGAAATACAGGCAGAGCCTACGACGCCGATGTGGACGCGCAAGCGACTCTGTAAGAGTGATGATATGGCTTCTCTCGAGAGTATAGTTGACGATCTGTTCGAACGTAAGCTCTACGAGCGAAAGATGTTCGAGTCGGCTTGCTACGAGCAGTGATGCGCTAGCCCTGCTATTCCGAGTGATTTTTTTCAAAAATCACTCGCGCAGGGTTTATTGAATCATTTCGAGAGGCGAAAAAGGTCTTGTCTCCTCTGGTTTCTGTCCTGGCGGACAGAAACTAGCTAGCTACGCTGAGTTTGTCGAGCGGCGTTCCGCGCCTCAATCCTGTTATGCTCTCCATCTTGACACAGAACTGCTCGGCGGCTGCTTTCGCCTGCTCTTCGGTCCATCCTGCCAGGGTCAGCTCGTGAATATAGGAGTCCGCGCCGTCGAGGTAGTACTGGATCATCTCGGCATCATTAGCGATTTCGAAGAACCCCTGGCGCGGCATCATCGGGATCTCTTTGATGTGGAAAATCTCACGTTGCGAGATGAGATTACTGAAATGTAGCCAAGCATCGCGCGTCAATAGTTGCGCGATACGCTCCTCTTCTTTCGAAAGCTGCAAACAGTACGAAAGCGTATTCATGCAGGTGGCCTCTGGTATGCTCGCTCGTTAGTGAAACAGGGTGCCTTAGCTACCCTGCAGGGAGCCAGCACCAAGTACGATCGCTTCAAACGAGTTAAGATGCTCGATGTATGGCCGAGGTTGCGTGCGTAACAGCCGGGTAGCTAAGACCGCGTAACAAAAGCCTCTTGGTCTGCTCGGGAGGGGGTCTGGAGAGCACAGGCCCAGTCTGTGTAAGGGACAGCCGTCAAGTCCCTATAATCGGGCACTAGTTCGACTCTCAAATGCCTTCCTGTGCAATCCGTTCGAAGTGGTCATCTACCGCATGTACCCCACGTACCCGACGAATAGTGGATACAACTCGCTGGGCTAGATCTTCCTGGAGCTTACCTTTGGCAACGACTCGGCCGTCTCTCACCTCGATGTCGACCGCGCTTGGGTGTAGGAGCACCCGGCCTATCTTCGACCGAATCCTGTCTGCGAGCTTCTGATCGCTGACCGGTTCCTCACCACGCAGAGCCTTACGAGTCTCGGCGATGATTCCTTGGATATGGTTGCGGGCGTTGCGAGCCTGCTTTTCGGCGAGTGCTACCGATCGGTTGGTTATACTCACGGTCCTGTCTCGCGCGATGCCACGTCTATAGGGGCCCAAGCGTGGGTCGAGAAAATACATGAGTGCGGCACCCACCCCCATACCGGTCAATAATGAACCAACGGCCTGACCAGCCACCCCGACTATAGCTCCCTGCTCTCTGGTTTTCCATCTCATAGCCGCCCCACTAACGCGTGTAGTCTCTCTCTTTGCTAGGCCCCCATAATCGTGGAATCGTGACAAAAACGGCAATGAGCAGGCTCAGACACGGGTCGGTGGCCAGGGCGCTCACGTGTCTTGTCGCACCGCCTCTATGAAGTACGCATAGCGCGTGAAATCGAAATTGATCGGTATCGCCATTACACCGTGAAGAAATGCGATGTCGACAGGTCCAACGGCATAACGGTCCAGCATCTCCGGGTCACTGTGTACCGGAACATCAAACTGTTCTGTAAACTCTCCGAGATCGAAATCCGGAATCTCCCAAACCTCAACCGTCTCTTCAGTAGAGCCGTCGATCATGGTCAGTACGTAGCAGATCTGGTATGCGGTATCGCCCATACAAACAGAAGTATAAAGTAGGCATTGGACAGGAACTCGAAATGGAGCAGTCGAAGCTTTACTGCAACGCAGCTCCATTCCTCTTTAGCATGAAAATAAGGTAACATATCCGTCGTGAGAAATTTTTCCAGTCCAACGCCTTCTAGTCCAACGCCGAAAATCGTCGAGATTGACCCGTGGCTCAGACCCTACGCAGGTGCCATAGCAGCCCGTGCCAGATTAGCTCAGGATCGTGTGCAGCTTCTGACACAAGGGCGGGGCTCCTTGGCGGAGTTTGCGTCAGGGCACGAATATTTTGGGCTGCACAAGACAGCAGATGGTTGGGTGCTGCGAGAGCGCGCTCCGAATGCTACGCGTATTGCGCTTGTTGGTGACTTTACCGAGTGGCAGCCGGACCCGAGTTTGATGCTGACGCGTATCGAGCATGGAACATGGGAGCTTCACCTTCCGGAGAAGCGAATCAAGCACGGCGATCTCTACAAACTCCTCGTTTCCTGGGCCGATCTCGGGGGTGAGGCTTGCGCAGAGCGTATACCTTCCTTTTGCAGACGAGTGGTACAGGACCCCGTCACTCATCTGTTCAGTGCGCAGGTGTGGGCGCCTGAATCCCCCTACGTTTGGAAGCATGAAGGTTTTCGGAGAATGCGCGCCGCACCACGGGTTTATGAGGCGCATGTAGGCATGGCGCAAGAACAGGCTAAGGTCGGCACGTATCGTGAGTTTACGGAGCATGTACTACCTCGTATTGCAGAGGCAGGATACAACACGATCCAGTTGATGGCGGTGCAGGAGCACCCCTATTACGGCTCATTCGGCTATCAGGTCTCTAGTTTCTTCGCGCCGTCATCACGCTTCGGTACGCCTGAAGATCTTATGGAGTTGGTTGACTCAGCGCACGGGCATGGCCTTGCAGTAATCATGGATCTGGTTCACTCGCACGCCGTCAAGAATGAACTCGAGGGTCTCAGTAAGCTCGATGGCTCGTACACCCTTTACTTTCACGACGGCGCGCGCGGAGAGCACCCGGCTTGGAATACTAGGCTGTTTGATTACGGAAAGATCGAAACGCTTCACTTCCTTCTCTCTAATTGCCGTTATTGGCTTGATGCGTTCCGGTTCGATGGATACCGCTTCGATGGGGTGACAAGTATGATCTATCGAGATCACGGGCTCGGCTCAAGCGTGTCGTCCTATGATCACTATTTTGGTGAAAATATCGACGAGGATGCCGTGGCGTACCTGTCACTCGCAAATCGAGTGGTGCATGAGGTTCGATCCGACGCGATCACGGTCGCAGAGGAGGTTTCGGGGATGCCCGGTCTTGCGGCGCCAATACATCACTGCGGCGTCGGGTTCGACTATCGGCTCGCGATGGGCGTTCCGGATTATTGGATTAAGCTGCTTAAGCATGTACGGGACGAGGACTGGAATGTGTCCGATATCTGGTGGGAGCTCACCAACAGACGAACCGATGAAAAGACCATTAACTACGCCGAATCGCACGACCAGGCACTCGTTGGCGACAAGACAGTGATCTTTTGGCTCGCAGACCAAGAGATGTATTGGCACATGCAGGTTGGCGACGCGAGTGTCATAATCGATCGAGCAATCGCGCTGCACAAAATAATCCGGCTCGTGACCCTCGCGACCGCAGGAAATGGCTATCTCAACTTTATGGGGAACGAGTTCGGTCATCCCGAGTGGGTCGATTTTCCACGCGAGGGGAACAACTGGTCGTACCACTACGCGCGACGTCAGTGGAGCTTGAGGGACAACGAGAGGCTGAAATACCGGTTTTTGGCGGAATTCGACCGATCAATGATGCGTATGGCGGCAGAGTTCTCAGTGCTCGAGACAGAGTGGCCGTACAAGCTCTACGAGCATGTGTCCGATATGGTTCTCGCATTCGAGCGTGCCGGGTTACTCTTCGTTTTTAACTTTCATCCAACAAGGTCGTACCAGGGGCTTAGAATTCCGGTGCGTGGAGCGGGCGGGGATGGCCCGTACCGAATCGTTCTCGACTCGGATGATCCGGCCTTCGGAGGGTTCAATCGTATCGACCGTACACTGGCCTACGAGGTGACTGGGCAGGAGCCGTCCGTCCATCTGTATGCACCGGCACGAACAGGGCTCGTTTTAGCCCCGTGTCGGTGAGACCATAGATGCCATCAGAAGTCTTCGATGACAGCTTGTGCTACACGCCTTCCAGCGCGTAGTGCACCGTTTTGAGACCCGTACGACAGATAATCTCCGGCGTAAAATACCCCCTCGTGCTCGATCCAGCCGCATCCCAATCGAGGCCGAGCCGGTACTGCGGACTCTATCCAAAATGAGCGGATGAACCGCCACTCGTCGATCTGCGATCCGTACCACTCTCGGAGCTGAGCGCCAACCCGCTCTCGAAGGAGTTCCTCGCCTTCGCGGCCAAGCCCGCCAAGTACGGTCACCGAGATCAGGGAAACTCCCGACGGCGCATACGCGGGCTGCACGTTGGTGAGGATCGCAAGATTGTTGATGGGGCCAGAGCTGTCGCCGTTCAACACGAGAAGCGGTTCTGAGAAGGGCGGAGTAGGAGAGGTGTAGTACAACACGCCAACGGCATGCGCTGGCATGGTCTGTTCCGGGCATCCAAGGCGGGCTGCAGCGAAAGAGTCGAGCGCGCATACAACTCGTCGTGCTCGCAAGGTCTCACCACTCTCGAGAATTACGTCGCGTGGAGTGATGGCCACTACCGAAGTAGCCAGGATGATGTGAGACGAGCCCAAATGGGTGGCAAGCAGCTCCGGCAGGGCTTGCATTCCGTCGTGCGGAAGTACGGCCGGGCCTTCCGCGAAAACCTTGAGGTAAAAGCGAGTCATCGCTGCATCTGCAGAGAGGGTTCGGTCGAGCAGCACACCCCCTAAAAACGGTTGCAGGAAAGCGTTGCGGAAATTCTCTGAAAACCCGTAGCGTTGGAGCATCTGGAGGGTGGATTGGTGGTCCGACCGCACCTCATCGTCACGGTAAAAGGTTGACAGGCGAGCCATCTGAAGCAGATCGCGTGGCGAGGCAAAGGGAAGCGTGAGAGATGTCAGGAGAGCCGAGAGCTTTGTGCGCGGATCGAGTAGATTATAAAAGCGCCCTTTCCAGCGAATACGGGCCCCAGAGGCAAACGGCTTGCAGCGCAGTGAATCGATGCCGTTGATGAGGCTCAGTTCCGGATATGCGCTCAGAAGCACTTGAAATCCGTGGTCGAGCTTGAAGCCGTTCTCAGTCGACGTTCGCATTCGACCACCAACCGATAGGGAGCGCTCTACGAGCAGCACGCTGAGCCCAGCTCGACTGAGCTCGAGAGCGGCTCGCAGTCCGGTCAATCCGCCTCCTACGACAACTACGTCTGCATCATGCATAGCTCAGCGAGTTTAGCCCATGCCTAGCCGTGAGGGGAATGAAATTCGAGTGCTAGGGCCTGGCTCAATCCCGCAGAAACCTGTGTGGAAATGGCAGCATATGAGCCTCACCAGGCCGCAGACTTTGCAGATGTGAGTCTGCTCTCAGGAGTAGGAATGGGATGTGCCACGCCTTCTCAGCGTAACCCGGTAAGCCACCTGGCGAAAAAATAGACTACGTACGCGCATGCTGCGCTGATTGGAATCGTCAGTACCCAGGCATACAGGATTCGGACAGTAATGCCCCATCTGACGGCAGAGACGCTCTGGCTTGCTCCGACCCCGAGTATCGCACCGCTTATGCAGTGGGTGGTCGAAACAGGCAGGCCGAGGTGTGAAGCGCTGAGGATAACGGAAGCGGCGGCAGTTTCAGCGGCGAAGCCGTGCACCGGCTTGAGGTCGATGATCTTGGTTCCGAGGGTCTTGATAATCCGCACACCGCCGGCAGCAGTGCCTAGCCCCATGGCTGTGGCACTGGCTAGGATCACCCAGGTGGGTACAGCTAACTTGGGACCGGTCATCTCCAGAGCGCCGTACGCAACGAGCGCCATGGTGATGACACCCATCGTCTTCTGTGCATCATTACTACCGTGTGAGAGCGCCATGAATCCAGCGGAAAGCATCTGTAGCCTGCGGAAGAGTCCCGATACTCCGACTGGCGCTGCCCTCCGAAAGACCCAGAAGAGCAAGAGCATCAATCCGAAGGCCACCAACATACCGATTAAGGGGCTCAAGATGAGGCTGAAAAATATCTTCATGAGCCCAGGCCCTTGCACCGAGGAGATGCCGCTATGAGCCAACCCCGCTCCGATCAGGCCGCCTACCATAGCGTGGGAGGAGGAGGATGGAATACCGAAGTACCAGGTAAAGAGGTTCCAAAATATCGCACCGATGAGCGCGGCTAACATGACCACGAGGGTAATCGTCTCCGGGGTAATGATTCCTTTACCTATCGTACTCGCAACCGCCGTCCCTGTCAGAGCCCCAACAAAGTTCAGCACGGCCGCAAGGTAGATCGCCGTACGTAGCGGCAGCACTCCCGTGCTTACTACTGTAGCGATGGCGTTGGCGGTGTCGTGAAACCCGTTGATGAAGTCGAATATCAGAGCCGCGACGATGACCGTGATGACGAGTGTAAAGAGCATGGCTAGGAGTTCTTTATAACGATCGTCGAGAGCGCGTTGGATACATCGTCACACAGGTCGAGACTGCGCTCGAGGCCCTCCAAAAACTCCTTGTGTTTGAGCAGGCGAATAGCATCAGATTCATTTTTGAACATATCCGCGATCTGCGTCCGAAATATCCGGTCTCCGTCATCTTCGAGTGACTTGATACTTTTGCAGTGCTTTCGGATCTCTAGGTGGCTGTTCTTGGTCTGAATCTTGGAAACTGCCTCGAACACCTCTCCTGATGCCTTCTGAATCAGCGTTGCCATCTCTACGCTTCCGGCAGGAAGATCCTCCATGGAGTGCACACTGATCTGTAGCGCAGTTGAGTAGATCAGGTCAGTCATGCTCTCGAGCTCGGAGGCAAGGTTGTAGATGTCTGAGCGATCGATTGGGGTCACAAAGGTTCGATTGAGCTCCTTGTAAACCTCAATAATTACTCTGTCCGCATCGTGCTCTACCTCTTTGAGCTTTTTTATCGTCTCTTCGCGCGAAACCGGATTGGTGTCCTGCACGCATTCGACCAGCAGAGCGCTGGCCTTCTTGGCACATTGGGCTCCCCGGGCGAGTAGTTCGAAGAAGTGATCTTCACGGGGGAGGAGCCATTTGATTGCGCGATCGAGCCACATAGTTGCAGGTCCAAGAAACGAAACCGGTTTAGGCGTTTCTCTAACTGAAAATTAACGAATAGGATAGAGAGTTAACACAAAATTAACACAGTAGCAGGCGCTCAAGCTCTCGTTATCCTCCTAGAACAACGTGGCGAGCGCTGGTCATGTAGACAAACCAACGCAAAACACCTCACAATGCCGTGTGTGGACGAGAGATTTAAAGGATTCAGACAGCTTATTGGTGAACAGCATTTCGAGAGGGTGTCGCGTGCCAGTGTATGCATCGTGGGGGTTGGTGGCGTTGGCTCCTGGGTCGTCGAAGCGTTGGCTCGCAGTGGAATCGGGGCGCTGACCTTGGTTGATCTCGACGAGGTGTGCGTAACCAACATCAATCGACAGATCCACGCCTTGAGTGACACGGTAGGGGTTGCAAAAGTTGATATACTGGCCGAGCGGGTGCGACAGATTAGCCCCAACTGTGAGGTTGCTCCAATCAAACGCTTCTTCACCCCACAGACCGCGGACGCGATCCTTTCTTCTCGATACGATCTTGTGATCGATACAATCGACAGGGTTGAAAATAAGGCCCTGGTGCTCGCGGGGTGCGTGGAACGGGGTCTGCCAGTGATAACCGTTGGCTCTGGTGGGGAGCGGGTTGATCCGGGCACGGCAGTGGTGAGGGACCTCGCGCGAACGATTCACGATCCGCTCCTTCAGTGTGTGCGTAAAACGCTCCGCCAACAGCACGGTTTTCCGAAGGGTGAGCGTTCCACATTCGGTATCCCGTGTGTCTATGCGCCCCTGCAGCGTGGGCCGCGACCTGCGCACACCATAGCTCAGGAGTTCTCCAGTTGTGACGCTTCGACCCAAGCTATCCGAGGCCGCAAGAGTTGCAACGACGGGCTGGGAAGTGCGGTGTTCATGACCGGCACCCTGGGTTTCATGGCAGCTGCTGAAGCTACACGGTTTCTTGGTGAAGGGCCACGCACACAGCTTTACCGGTGGAAGAAGGAATTCGCGTGAGGGGCGCTCGAGTGCCAAAAGGCTCTTGGTGAAGCGCGGCAAAACCCTATCAACCCCACCTTCGCGTTCTCGCTACGGGTAGGTTTTGCCTTACTTCCCTAGAACTTTCCCGAACAGGCGCTCAAAATTTTTGGCTACCGAGGTCGCTAGATCGAGAAGAGAAACTCCCATAAACTGGGCAACTCCTTCGTACACTGAGGGGAGTAATGCGGGATGATTGATCCTTCGCGCAAGCTGGTCTCGTAATCCGAAACGATCGAGTGCGGGTGGAAGGCACTGGTCGGGCGCGTCGGTCTCGATCAACAGCCGTTCGGTCGGTACGCAGCGAAAGGTCTCTAATTTGGCGCGTTTGCTCTCGCCCAAGAAAAACCCGGGACATGAGAAGTAGGCTCCTAGCCGTGCGAGCTCAGGAATCAATTCAGCCGAGCCTCCATAGGAGTGTAACAAAAATCCACACTGCGGTAGGCGGTGAGTAGAGAGGAGTTCCAGAAGGCGGCCCCAGGCTTTGAGGCAATGGATTGAGACGGGGAGATTCCGCTCAGCGGCGATCTCGAGCTGCGCGAGGAAGAAATCCTCCTGGAGAACTGGGTCGAGCCCCCCCTTCCAACGGTCGAGTCCTATCTCACCGAGTCCGGCAGGGACGGCATCCAGGTAGCGTTGTAGAGAGTCCTTCCAAGTCGCCGAGGCTTCGTGTACGTACCACGGGTGATAACCGAACGAGGGGAGGACCCACCTGTGCCGAGTGGCCAAGGTGCAAACGTCATCCCAGTCCTTCTCGCTCGAGCCGTTTACCACTGCACAACATACACCTGCGCGTGCGCATTCCTGTAGGACATCGGCGCGGATCGGCTTCAAGCGCTCGTCGTGGAGGTGATTGTGTGCATCGTAGAAGCGCATGAAAATTAAGCGGCGTGGTCGGTAACGGGGCTCTCTTCGTTGGCTAGCTCGGCACGGTGTAGAATGAACCCGACGATGCTCGAGATGCCCCGACGGCGGGTCAACGTGAGCAATCCATCGAGTTTCAACTCGGTGGCAAAGCTTGCTCCGAGCTCACGAATCTCGAGCGCGACCCGATTACTGTAGAGGTCACACAGAAACGAGCCTATCCCCTGGATGACCTGGGACTCCGAAGCGCAGCTAAACTGATAGGTGTGTTCCTGTACCTGCGCACCGAGCCACAATCCCGAAAGACATCCGGGTATGCGCCGTTCGAGGGTGCATTCGCGGGGAGGCACGGGAGCATGTATTGGTGCACGCTCCATGAGCCAGGTGAGTTTATCTTCGGCGCTTTCGAGAGCCAGATACTCCTCGACGAGCGCACAGTGTTGGGGTTGCTTGAGAAAGGATGCCAAAACACTCATAGGCCGAGTGTAGCACAGATTACATTCGAATACAGGCGAGGCGTATACACGCGAAACTCGGCGCCATTCGGCCAAACCCGTAGGGGTCTGTCAAGAGCCGGTAGAGCGATAGCGGGTGAGCTCTGCGCCGCTGATCTCGATAATCTCATCGAGATCCAACGGGGCTGGAGAGAAGATAAAGCGGCCCTCTCCCTCAATCGGTCGCTTTGCGGTTAGACGGTACGCCCCTTCGTAGAGCGACAGGTCGGTTTCGATCTGCAGGTAATCTGACTGGCCGGTCTGACGGAGATGTACCGCTTTGACTCTTTCATGTTGGACCGAAAAACCGCCGTCGTTGAGCAGATAAACATAACCTGCCCAGCGAGCTCTTCTGGAGAGCTCCCACACGAGAGCGGCCCCGATAATTGAAACAACAACTGTGATCACGAGCATAATACCACCGTTACTGATTGGATGCAGAATTTCTCGCTTGGTATTCCAACGAAACGTAGCCCCGACAAAAAAATAGTGACATACAATTCAAACTCGCGACATCTGGAACTTTTCAATCGTGGCGCTATCCAGTACTAAAGCGGGAGATACGGGCAGGGGCGCTGCCCTCTGTACGGTATTCTCGTAGTAAAGAGCCAAAGGATAGTTGTTAACAGGCTGTAGAAAAATGCTCTTCTGCTAAGAGTGCGTAACAAAAATGAACCTCGTAGCGAGGATGAGCGAAATCGGCAGCGACGAGGATGCAGGCAAAAAAGGCGCGGAGACGTGCCCTCAGCGGCACGTTGAGCACCTTTTTTGCCGAAGACGAAGTGGCTGCCGATTGCAGCCATCCGAAGCAGAGGAGCATTTTTGTTACGCACTCTAAGACATTCGATCTTCGGCCATCACCAAAACCCCTCCCTGCTGCGAAAGCGGATCTTGGGCTGCTCTTCAATTTTCACGATGGGAAAAAATCCTCAATGTATCGCAGACTTCGGCGAGCTCAGTCGAGTCGCGGATACATCTGCGGTTTTTCCCCATCGTGAAAATTGAAAATCAATCCAACCTCCACTTTCTCGCTACAGGTAGGTTTTGCCTCGCTTCCTCAGAGCGTTTAACAGACTCAAAGAGGGTACCACATTCCATGACTGATCCCCGTGCTGTTGAGAAATAGCGCTGTTTGTCCGCC
>JBBAUR010000081.1:0-15069 GCA_040398075.1 Bdellovibrionota bacterium
TGCCGAAGACGAAGTAGCTGCCGATTGCAGCCATCCGAAGCAGAGGAGCATTTTTATTACGCACTCTTATAGGTTTTTTTCGAGCTTAGCGGCTGTCCCGTGTATTGTCTGATGGCCTCGGAACTTATGAACAACCGATCTCTAATATCTCCATGCCTCAAACATCCAGAGGATACAGAACAGCCGTTTTTGACCGATGAGGTGTGCAATCACCTGGATTCCGTACCAGACGTATTTTGTTGGGTCGATAGCTCTTGGACGGTGGGGTACCTCAACGCAGGAGTGCCGGAGATCCCAGAGGTTCTGAGTACCGCTCGGGTTGGACAAAACCTGTGGCTGCAGTGCCCGGCTCTTGTAGGAACCCCTTTTGAGCAAGGATTACGTAAAGCTATGCAGGAGATGCTGCCTGTACACCTTGGAGCGTCACCGCTCCAGGGGTTAGGCAACAGAGCAGGCATACATGTCACCCCGTTCCGAGATGGCCTTCTTATCTATCTTCCCGCCACGCCGTCGCTACAGCAGGTATCTCTCGAGGCACGTACAGGGAGATCGAGAGAGCTTCATGCAATCATGGATCTGACACCTGCCTTTATCTCGTATGTTGATACCGACTATCGATATCGCATGGTGAGTAAGTACTACGAGAGCTACTTTGGCCGGCCACTTGAACAGATCCTCGGCAAGGAGATGCGCCAGATTATCGGTGAGGTTGCCTGGCAGCAGGTCGCGCCCGCCATGGAGCAAGCCCTCGGTGGTCGAGTAGCTCACTTCGAAGCACAATTCCCCGTACCAGGTCGCGGGATGCGCTGGTCTCAGGGTACATATACCCCTCATATCGGTACCGATGGCACGGTCCAAGGTGTCGTAATCTTCGTAAAGGATATCACCGAACAAAAGCATAGTGAGAGAGCTCTAAAAGAGAAGGATGCTTTTATGGTTCGATCTTCGAATCACCCGGTATCTGCCACATCGAAGCAGATACCCAGACGGGCAAACTCCTTCGGGTGAGTCGCACGACCTGCGAAATGCTGGGCTATACAGAAGCAGAGCTACTAGATGGTCGCACGTTTCTCGATATCACTCACCCTGATGATCGAGCCAGGAATTGGGAGCTCGTGCGTCCCCTCGTGGAGGGACGGTTAGAGCATTTCCAAATCGAAAAGCGGTACGTGTGTAAAGACGGCAGGGTGATATGGGTAGCGGTTGTGGTCACCGTTTTGAGGGATGCTGATGGCCATGCCTGCCGTCTCCTGGCTGCGGTTCAGGACATAACTACTCGAATCAAATCTCAACAAGCGCTAAAAGAAAGTGAAGAACGCGTAAGACTCGCCGTACAAGCTGCGGGTGTTGGCTATTGGACCCTCGATCCCACTACGCGCTCGTGCACTATGGATGAAACCTGTGCAAGACTCTTCGAGCTACCGGTCATTCCCACCGAGGATCAAGTCTTCTCGCGAATAAGCGCCGAGGACCGTGATGATGTTAGAAAGACTTTCAACGAGTCGCTCGGTCAAGGGCTCCCGTATCACGCCGAATTTCGCGTCACTCTTCCAGATGGCTCGCAGCGCTGGCTAATGGGACTTGGTGCTTCTATGAAGGATCCTCGTACTGACGCATCCCTGATACGTGGGGTGAACATCGATATCTCCGCTCAAAAGGTAGCACAGGAGGAGCGTGAAAAGTTCGTCTCGCTCGTACGAAACAGCTCTGAATTCATCGGTATGTGCGACCGAAAAGGGAGGGTTCTATTCCTGAACGATGCCGCTTTGGCCATGAGCGGTTATTGCGATGCCCAAAAGGCTTTTGAAATTCCAATATGGGACCTCTTCGTTACAGATGAGAGGGACTTTTTACGGAGAGAGCTCCTCGAACGCACCGGTATTTCGGGTCGCGAGGAGATAGAGACTCGTATACAGGATATCAAAAGTGCTCAGTTACGTTGGATGACACTCACGATTTTTCCGATAAACGACATGAAAGGTATGCCTGTCGGACTGGCGCTGATGGGAAGAGACATAACCTTTCGCAAAGGTATAGAACTGAGATTGAAGCATGCCGATCAGCGTAAAGATGAGTTTCTGGCTACGCTCGCGCACGAATTGCGTAATCCTCTCGCTTCTATCAGCAACGCATTACAGGTTTGGCCAAGGCTCGAGCATGATTCCAAACGCTCGAGTGAGATTCGCGCGATGATGGGTCGGCAGGTTGATCACCTCAAGCATCTGATTGATGATCTTCTCGATGTATCGAGGATCTCTCACGGGAAAATCCATCTCAAGCGAGAACGACTCGATCTCTCGACACTTGTTCGGCAGGCGGTCGAATCACTCCAGAAAAATATCGAAGAGGCCGGACATGATTTGGAGCTCAATCTGCCCACCGAAGCGTTGTTTGTCGAGGGCGATCGTGTACGACTAATCCAAACCTTCACGAATCTCATTCACAACGCCGTCAAATACACAGACTCGGGTGGTAAGCTCTGGGTGCAGGCTCGAGCTCAGGGTGAATGGGTAGAAGTTCGGGTCAAGGATTCGGGACTTGGTATACCGGTGGACATGCTCGCCAGGATCTTCGAACCGTTCACACAGGTGCGTGGTACCTATGGAAGCTCCCAGGGCGGCATAGGGATCGGACTTGCTCTTGTGAGGAATCTGATTGCGCTCCACGATGGAACTATCAATGTGTACAGTGAGGGTGTTGGTCGCGGAAGTGAGTTTATCGTGCGACTCCCGCGCATCCTGCGAGATTGCGTGGTAGCACACGAAGCCGTTCCCTCAGAGAGCGCTAGAGATCAAATCCAAGCTCTACGTCGCCGGCGTGTTCTGGTGGTGGACGATCAGGAATCGTTGGCAGATACCCTGGCGCTCCTGCTCGAGACCCTCGGTCAGGAGGCACGGGTCGCCTACAATGGGGTATCAGCGCTCGAAATGGCAAAGTCGTTCCGCCCGGATGTTGTCTTCTCTGACCTCGCTATGCCAGGTATGGATGGGTTTCAGCTCGCGCGCGAATTGCGGAAAGCCTCCGGTAACAAAGCTACAATGGTGGCCGTCACTGGATTTGGACAGGAACAGGATCGGCAGCGCGTTCGGGACGCAGGCTTCGACTTCCATCTAGTGAAACCAACAACGGTAGAGGATATTCGTCAGATACTCATGCCTGAAAGTATCCTGTAAAAAGGTCATCTCCTCGGCCAACGACAGCGTGACGGGCGACAGTCGCGTCGTCGCGCGCGTTCTCCACAGAATGCCCAGCATACCTCGTTGGGTAATCAACTAAGTTCTGCCTTGTCCGAATAGATGGGTTGAATGATGCGGAGGCGCCTCCGCATTAATTTACCAAAAAGCTGCGCGCCCCGGGACATCGTTGACACGTTGCAATCATTTCGGCTCTCGAGAGAAAGTGAGGAACCCAAACGGCGCTCCCTTTTTGGCTGTACCCGCTCGAAGCTCTTTTATCTCCCCATGAAGAGCTCGAAAGAGATACTCGTCATCCAAGCGGATACCGCGGTTATCGGAATCCCGGAGGCTCGCCCAAAATCCACAAGCGCGAAGAAATTGATGCGCTATGAGATTACCCGCAGGCACTACAGCTAGAAGTTCCTCACGAGTGTCCTTCAACTTGTCTAGTAATCGTTTTACTGCTGCAAAGCCGATACCCTGCCTTCGAAAATCCTGACTTATAACGAGCTTCTGTAGCCTTATATGGTCTTTATGAATGTCGTAGATAAAAGCCCCAACTACCTGCTCGCCGATCTCAGTTACCATGCCGATCGTATTCTGCCCCTTGAGCGCAGTGCGCCAACGACTTTCGTTCCATGACTCCCTGCAGCTCTCGGCATCAATCGCCAAAACACGCTGCATATCACTGTTGACCATCCAGCGAATGTCCACTTTGGAGGGGGAAGGTCGTTCATGCGCAGAACTAGCAGCGTCTCGTATTTTTTTTCCAAAGTCAGGGTGAATTGCTACAACCCGGTGTCCTTGGCGACTGTCGGCACTGATAACGTTTGTGCGCTCCGCCGTAGGATGTGCCGGAAGCCGCGGGGGCTCATCGCTGGATCCTGAATCCTTCTGCGCGCGCTTTTCCCTACCATCAGAATCGTAACTCTGCCCGGACATCTAAAGCCTCCAGTAATGCCTCAGGGTATCAAATTACTCGAGGGCATAGCAAGGCGATGGGTAAGTGACAGCGCTACCTGTGAAGAGCGGCTCTTTCCAGTAGTAGGATGTACCCCTGTCAAAAGACATCAGATCAGAACTCCTAGGAACACCAACCTTGTCATTCGATGAGAGATTCACGCCATGAGGGCGCGCAGCTGGGTAACAACTCGAGGTACGCCCTCGGTTGCCGGAGTGGCTACGACATGAAAGCTCTCATCGGCGAGGCCTGAAGGGTTCGGATCGACCACGAACTTCAAGGAGTCGAGCGGAACATAATCGGTCAAACTAGCTGCCGGGTATACCTCCAGCGAGGTCCCTACCACGATGAAGAAGTCCGCGCTCTTGGCTATCTCTATCGCTCTCTCCATCATCGGTACCGGCTCTCCGAACCACACCACATGAGGCCGTAGTTGCGAGCCCAATTCACATGTGTCGCCAAGCGAGATATCCCCATGACACTCGTACAAAAGACGCTCGTCTTTCGCACTACGCGATTTCATGATCTCTCCGTGCAGATGAAGAACCACCGTACTACCGGCTCGCTCGTGTAGATCGTCGATATTTTGCGTTATGATCGTCACTCGAAATACATCTTCGAGGTCTTTCAGGGCTCGATGTGCGGCGTTGGGTTGAGCTTTTCGCACCCCTACACGACGCTCGTTATAGAAGCGCAGCACAGTAGTGGGGCTGCGCTCCCACGCTTCTGGTGTAGCAACCTGTGATATCGGTACACCCTCCCACAAGCCACCAGCGCCTCGGAAAGTTCCTAGACCGCTCTCAGCGCTAATGCCGGCACCTGACAGAACAACCACGTGCCTTTCTCGCATGCCGGCCTCCCTGCTTTCGAGTACTCAACCGGCCGCAGCCGTCCTTACGCGATCGTTACCTCTTTACAGAGATAGACGTCCTGAATTGCATTCAGGATCTGAACGCCGTCCTTGAAGGGTTTCTGAAAAGCCTTGCGGCCAGAGATGAGTCCCATACCCCCTGCACGCTTGTTGATGACCGCTGTCTTGACGGCCTCTGCGAGATCGTTACTGCCTGAACCTCCGCCGGAATTAATCAAGCCGATCCTTCCCATGTAGCCGTTGGCAACCTGATAACGGGTGAGATCAATCAGATGATCAGTTGTCAAATTCGTATACATCCTCTCGTCGAGCTTCCCATATGACGAGGAGCCCGTATTGAGCGCTTTGAAGCCGCCGTTGTTTTCCGGAAGCTTTTGCTTGACGATATCAGCCTCGATAGTAGCCCCGAGGTGATTGCCCTGTCCGGTAAGGTCAGCCGCTGTCTCGTAGTTAACACCGCCTACCTTGAACCCTGAGTTTCGCAGATAGCACCAAAGGATAGTCGCCATACCGAGCGAGTGCGCCTCTGAAAACGCTTTGGAAACCTCGATAATCTGCCGTGACGACTCAGGGGAGCCGAAATACACTGTAGCTCCAATAGCGGCACATCCCTGATTCCACGCATCTCGAACCTGCGCGAACATAATTTGATCGTGTTTATTCGGATATGTGAGCAGCTCGTTGTGATTGATCTTGAGAATCAGGGGAATACGGTGAGCGTACTTACGCGCTACCAGCCCCAGGGTACCGAATGTGGTAGCAACTGCGTTACAGCCACCCTCGATAGCAAGCTTGACGATGTTTTCAGGATCAAAGTAGTCGGGATTCTTGGCGAAGGAGGCGCCTGCAGAGTGCTCGATACCTTGATCGATAGGAAGTATCGATAGATAACCGGTACCCTTCAGACGGCCGTTGTCGTACAGCGCTTGAAGCGAGCGAAGAACCTGAATATGACGATCGGAGGAGCTCCAAACGCGCTCTACGAAATCAGGCCCCGGGAGAGCGAGTCGCTCCTTGGGGATTCCTTTACAGGTGTGCTCTAAAAGGCTTGCTGCTTCCCCGCCCAGAAGTTCTTCGATGTGACCGATGTTCATAATCATTCTCCTTGAATTACCCAGGACTATAAGGGGCTAAGCCTGGTCTGATCAAGGAAAAGGGGGTTAAAAATGAGGAACGTAGCGCTCTCCCGGAGTCTCCTGAATAACCGTTTCAGAAACCTTCGCCTAGAGAGCGCCCGAAGGGCTCTATTAACCGCCGCCGAGCAGCTGAAGAGCCAACCTTGGCTGCTGATTAGCTTGCGCCAAGATCGCCGTTCCTGCCTGTTGGAGGATCGTAAGTCGAGTAAGCTCTGCCGATTCACTGGCTACGTCGACGTCGCGAATGACGCTCTCTGCAGCTTGGAAGTTCTCACGCGCCACGGTCAGATTCGTAATCGTGGTTTCCAGTCGACTCTCTGCAGCTCCGAGAGTTCCACGATTTCGTGAAATCGATACGATTGCGATCCTCAATGCATCCAGAGCAAGCCGCGATGCGGACTGAGCAGCCTCTTCGGAGTTCGCGATAATCGAGAACGTATGGTTTGAAGTTCCCAGATCTGCCAGACCCATCGACGCCAAGGTGGCCTGTACACCGGAGTACGAGATCTGCGATATCGAAGACCCATCGAATCCGACCTGAAAAACTATGCTCTGCCCACCGCTCAAGAGCTTCACACCGTTGAACTCGGTAGTGATAGCGATACGCTCTACCTCGCTCAGAAGTGCTGAGAACTCGAGTTGCAGTGCCGAACGTTGCCCATTACTGTACACGCCGTTGGCCGATTCCTGCGCTAGTTCCGAAAGTCGGCTCAGGATATTCGTTATCTGTGCTACAGCTCCATCGGTTATGGAGATGATCGAGATACCGTCGTTGGCGTTTCGGATACCTACCGTCGCCACCCTTGAGTCCGCCTTCAAGCTCTCGGCTATCGCCAATCCAGCCGCATCATCCTTGGCTCGATTGATTCGAAGTCCGCTCGAGAGGCGTTCGTATGCCTGACGCAACCGCCCGGTGGAGTCGGTCAGGTTACGCTGCGCTCCTATCGAAGAAAGATTGGTTCTAATACCTAGAGCCATACATTAACCCTCTTAAGCTTATCTACCCATCAACTGCAAAGCTAGCTGCGGCTGTTGGTTCGCTTGGGCGAGGATTGCAGCACCCGCCTGTTGCAAGATGTTGAGACGTGTCAGTTCTGCTGCTTCTGTCGCTACATCGACGTCTCTGATACGGCTCTCTGCAGCCTTGAAGTTCTCTCTGGCTACCTGGAGGTTTGCGATCGTCACCTCCAATCGACTCTCGGCCGCTCCAAGATTTCCTCGGTTGAGGTTAACAGACGCGATCGCTGCGTTGATGGCATCAATTGCAAGACGCGCCGCTGTTTGCGAAGCGATCTCGTTCTCAGCGATGATTGACACGCGAGGGGCTGAACTGTGCGGACCGGCGAGACCGAGCGCTGAAAGCGTCGCCTCTACTGTTCCGTAGCTTACCTGGGAGAGTGACGATCCATCGAAACCCACCTGGAAGATCACCGACTGTCCGCCGCTCAGGAGGTTCAATCCGTTGAACTTGGTGGTGAGTGCGATACGTTCAATTTCGGATGTCAGCGCTGTGAATTCGTTTTGAAGAGCCGACCGTTGCGTGTTGGCGAACACTCCGTTGGCGCTCTGCTCTGCAAGCTCGCCGAGACGAGTGAGGGTGTTTGCTATCTGGCCGATCGCCTGGTCGGCGATGGAAATAACGGAGATACCGTCATTTGCATTTCGTGTTGCCACCGTCGCTACTGCCGCATCTGCCTTGAGGCCTTCTGCAATGGCCAGACCGGCAGCATCATCTCGCGCTCTATTGATGCGGAGACCGCTCGACAGTCGTTCGTATGATGTATTCAATTTACTCGAACTACTTTCCAGATTTCTCTGGGCGAGCAACGACGGGATGTTTGTTCTAATGTTAATTGCCATTATCCTTGTCTCCGTGGCGAAACGGTCCAGCAGTCTGGACTACACAAATCTCTCCTTAATTCGGTCCGAATCCTTTCGTCCCTTTTCCGGCAAACTTTGCCGTTTGCTTTCTCTAGAGGAGTATTGAGCAAGGAGCTTGCCAACATCTATTCCTACTGTAGGCGATCCATCGTGCTCTTCTATCAACTGACTACTTCTCTTGATCATTGTTTACTGCCTCTCTCAGAAAAGCTTCTTACTCGATACTACCCGCGAGACGTACTCGCGGGTCGAAGCAGGAAGAAATGGTGCCACGTTCTCGTAGTGTGCTGGGTCCTTCCCTGCCCGTTCTGCACGATGTTGGGCTGAAGCAACCCGTCCCTCACCGGCATTGAAAGCTGCTACGGCAAGTTTTTCCAGTGAGGAGTCATCCGCTGCCGGCTTGGTACTTCTGTTGTTGGGCAGCGACGTAGGAGAGCTGAAGATGTCGTGGAGGTATTTCAGATACGACGTTCCAAGTTCTATATTGAGGTCTGGGTCAAACGGGTCATAGGGCCGGTCGATATGCTCGCCTCGAGCGAGTAAGTCTTTGCCCGTAGAATCAAGGAGCTGAAACAGCCCCTTCGAGGCGTGACCGTCCGAGCTCACTGCTCGGGGATTGAATCCCGATTCGGTCTTTACCACAGCGGCTGCCAGGCTGGGGTCTACCCCAAATCTCTGTCCAACCCATTGGAGCTTCTGGCGTATCTCGGACTGCCCCATCAGCGCACCCATGCTGCCTGCGGGCTCACCGGCAAGCTCTATGCGCTTCACCTGGTAAACCGTCGGGGTTTTGACACCTTCAGCCATCGCTTCCCCCTCTTGTGCCGGTAGCTCTGGTGGCAGCTCTGGCTGAAGACTCGGTAGCTCGAGGGCGGGCTCCCCGAATCGGTAGCGCGCATGGATGTCATCTGGCGAGCTTGGAGGGGCCGGAGACTCAGGGGCTTTCTCTGTGCTTACAGGGGGTTGAGGAAGGAGACTTTCAAGACTTCCTGCGAAACTTGCCTTTCCTGCTGTAGTCGTGGGGGTAGCTGAAGCCCTCAGGAGGCGTGAAACGTCTTTGAAATGTGCGCCAAAATCTATCCGCATGAGCTTGGGTATCCTTTCCCTCAAGCTCTCACTATGCACTGAGTGTGCCAGGGTGCCCTGTCCAAATGAGGCAGTCTAGGGGTCTCAAAAGCCCCGCGCGCATCAGGTAGGGATGCTAAGCGGACTCCGGCAAGTCCCAGGAGATCGCTGGTATCCCGTGCCGCCTGAGATATTCGTTGGCCTTCGAAAAATGACGACACCCCAAGAACCCTCTGTGAGCCGAGAGTGGCGAGGGGTGAGGAGCTTCCAACACCAGATGTTTTTGTCGATCCACAAAGCCCGCTTTTTTCTGAGCGTAGGCGCCCCACAGAAGAAAAACGATGTGCTCCCTTCGGTCATTCAGTTCCCGAATGACTCTGTCGGTGAAACGTTCCCATCCACGATTAGCATGAGAGCCCGCCTTACCCTCTTCAACGGTCAAAACCGCGTTGAGTAGAAGAACGCCCTGACGAGCCCACGCCTCGAGACATCCGTGCTTCGGACGATTGATACCGAGATCGCCCTGAAGCTCGAGAAAGATGTTGACCAAGGATGGAGGGGGCGGCGTAGGCGGCTTCACCGAAAAGCACAGTCCGTGCGCTTGTTGAGGACCATGATAGGGATCTTGTCCGAGGATGACTACCTTCACCTGATCAAATGGCGTAAAGGTAAGGGCGTTGAACACCTCTGAGTTCTTCGGGTAGATTATTTTCCCCGAATTTCGCTCAGTCTCTACGAATCTAAGAAGCTCGACAAAATACGGTTGTTCTCTCTCTCCGGCGAGCACCTCTTTCCACGTAGTCGAACCTCGGGGTTCGCTCTGATTATCACCAGCAACCCAAATTTGCTCGGCGTTCCCCATGATCAATATTCCCGCGATTCATCTATTTCTTGTAGGATCTGCAGATACGACTCGTAGCGCCAGGGCGCTATCTCCCCGCGCTCGACAGCATCGCGCACTTCGCACTGCGGCTCTTGCAGGTGCTTACAATCGAGAAAACGACACCTCACTTTGAACTGCGCAAATTCGTCAAACGCCGCCTCGACTGCATCGACCGACACGTGCGAGAGCCCAAAGAACTGGACTCCAGGAAAATCGATTATGATCTTTCGCGTGGATTGCGCCGGCTCATACAGGAATCCACGTGGTTGAGAGGTAGTCTGTTTCCCCTGCCCTGTCTTGACACTCAGTTCCCCCGTACGCGTCCTGGCATCCGGGACGAGACGGTTCAATATCGTACTCTTACCCACACCCGATACTCCGCACAGCGCCGCAACATTGACCTGTGGTGCCTGTATCCGACATTCGAGCTGCTCGAGCCCTTCGCCAAACTTGGCGCTACACGCGAGCAGTTGAATACCTACCTTTTTGTAAATGGAAAACAACTCTTCCAAATCTGACGCTCCGAGATCTGCTTTGTTTATGACAAGAATCGTCGGAATTGTTTGAACTCGCGCTGCCACCAACATTCGATCTATGACCACAGGATTGAGCGTACTACCGACTGCTGTGATCACGCACAGAAGGTCGATGTTAGCCCCCATTCTCTTGACTGTGCCTCGGTACGATCGATAGAGGTTCCTGGTAGAAGGATTGATGTTCGTGACGAAGATTCGCCCGTCTCGGACTTCGAAAGAGACATGATCTCCAGGAGCAACCTCGAGGCTTCGTGAAGAGGTAGTACCAGCTACTATTCTTTCTCCTCCGACAAGGAGAGATACATGCCGCCGAGAAACCTCCAGCACCTGTCCTGTTCCTGGCGTTTGTGTCGTGTCCAGTTCGTTGTGCACAGGTCGTACCTTACGCCAGCGCGCTCAACTTGACGAGAGCAACCGCTCTCCCGCCGAAAATTTCACGATAAAGTGAACTAAAACCGTCGATCATTCGTCTAGCAGGATGGATTTACAGCCGCTAGTGATTATTGAAGTTCTGTACTATAGTTAGGTTCTGTCCGGAAACACCGATTTCTATGCGAACTTTCGCTCATATTCCCTGCGAAGCAAAAAGATCGTCATCGATAATTCGGGGTCGCTGCCACAAAATTGCGGTTTTTGGTGTATTCAAACAGAGTAAGCGAATGTCGCTGGTGAATATTGAATCATTTCGAGAAGCGAAAAAGGTCTTGGTTTCTGTCCTGGCGGACAGAAACTAGTTAATGGAAGCTAAATGTTTTCTCGGTATCCTATGTGGAATGAGCATTTGAAGATACATGTGGCGCGTTCTGGCCGTCGGTCGTTTCCCTTCATACCAGGATTGGTCCTTATCGTTCTCGGTTTACTGGTTCTTTTTGCCCCTCGGCTCTTGATAGCCGCGATCGCCACCGTTCTATTTTTGGTCGGGGGACTCTTGTGCTTCGTAGCGTGGAAGTTCATGCAGTTCAAGCGGCAGCTTACTACTTTAGCCCGCGATTTAGAGGGACGTATTCAGGTGCAGGCCTTCCACGTCAAAGACCCAAAAAGTCCGTTTCCGGACGATGAAGAGAAGAAGATCATCTATCATTAGATAAGCAGGACTAGACCATCTGGTCCTCGGCTCCGCCACCACCGATGACGATCTTGCCTTCGGCCTCAAGCTTGCGAACGATATCGACGATCCCCTGCTGAGCCTTTTCCACATCCTTGAGTTTGACAGGTCCGAGCGCTTCGAGGTCCTCTTTGATCATCTCCGCAGCACGTTGTGAAACGTTGCGGAATATGAGGTCTTTGAGATCCGAACTCGCTGTCTTGAGCGCAAGCACGAGCTGTTCGCGAGGAACATCTTTGAGAACAGTCTGAACGCCGCGGTCGTCGATCTTCTTAACGTCTTCGAAGGTGAACATGAGGTTTCGGATCTGTTCGGCTAGATCCGGGAACATCTCCTCTATCTCGGTGATGATACGCTCCTCGTTGTTGCGATCGACGAAATTGAGGATGTCGGCAGCCGACTTCGGTCCGCCGATCTCCTCTTCTTGGAGATCGCTGCTTCGCAGCTGACTGCGGAGCACTTCACGAACTTCATCGACGACGTCTGCCTTCACGTTATTGAGATTCGATATACGTATGAGTACATCGGTCTGCATCTCCTCGCCCATATGAGTCAGCACGTTTGCTGCCTGATCGGGGTTCATTTTGGTCATGAGAAAAGCGACTGTTTGGGGATGTTCAGCAGCGATGAATCCGTGGAGAATCTTCTCTGGCACCTCCGCAACAATGGAGCTGATGGGCTCCTTCTTCGCACCTGTGATGTATTCGATGAGGCCCTCTCCGGCAGTCTCGCCGAATGCACTCGCTATCACGTCCTTGGCAAACTCGCGGCCATCGACGAGCATAGTATCTCCGGCGCGCAGCATGCGCCTGAACTCCTGAGAGATATCGAACTGTGTTTCGCGGTCGACCTCGGAGACCGACATGAAGGCACGGCTTATCCGTTTGACCTCTTGCTCGTTGAGGTTTTGCATAACCTGAGCAGCCAGTTCCTTACCCAAACTCAGGAGGGTCAAAGCGGCTTTTTCAGTATTGGACAACTCTCGTGGCATGAACCTAAACCTCCACCTTCAGAAGCATATGATGATACGTTGGGCGTCAGGGTCTCAGATTGATCTCCTTGTATTTCAGCATCGGCGAAATTAGACTGAGGCGATATGAATGGGGGCTCTAACGAGGAACTACTAGCTGGGTATTTTCAGGACCTTATCGGAACTCCCCCATCGCTCGTATCGGTATTATGGCCACACGCCTCCGAGCGCTGCATATATCGCCTGTGCTCATCGGGCTTTAGCTGCATAGGGGTCATTCACAGGGTAAAGTCTGAAAACGAGGCCTTTGTAGCCTTTGCCAAGCACTTCAAGGCTGCCCTTCTGCCGGTTCCCGAGATCTATCTGTATGCCCCCCCAGCGGGTATCTATCTGCAGCAGGACCTTGGTGATGTCACACTGCTCGATATCCTCCAACAACAGCGCCAGAGCTCAGCAGACCCTTTTCCTCCCAAAGCGGAGGCGCTGTATAAGACAGCCCTCGAATTCCTCCCGCGTTTTCAAATCGAAGCTGGCTCAACAGTTGATTTCACCAAGTGCCTATCGAGCGGCGGGTTTTGCTCTGATGCGCTCGTTGCTGACATAGCGTGTTTCACCAGAGAGCTCGTCCTACGATTGTTGCCAGCATATGATATCGGTTCGCTCGACGGAGACTTCGGTACCTTGATAGCGTTTCTCGCGCATGCATCCGACAACTTCTTTCTCTATCGGGACTTTCAGTCGCGTAACATCATGATCGTCGCTGACTCCCCCTGGTTCATCGACTTTCAGGGGGGTCACAAAGGGCCCCTCCAGTATGACCTCGTATCGCTTCTCTACCAGTCGAGCGCCAAGATTCCTCAAACTCATCGCAGCGCATTACTCAACCATTATCTCGACCATGTGCAGAACCATACGAAACTCGACAGACACCTCTTCGTTTCGCGCCTCGGCGGTTTCATCGTTAGTCGGATGATACAGGTGCTCGGAGTATACGGCAGAGAGGGCCTCGGGGCTGGTAAACAGTATTTTCTCGCCAGCATACCAACTGCTTTGGATACCCTGTATCGAGAGCTGCGATCTGACACATTGGGGCTCTCCTTACCACATCTCGTGAATTGTACGGATGCCCTCATCGATGCGCTCCGAGGGTGCAACCCCACATAACTTTTCTCGGTATCCATACCCATTGTATGATCGCCTAAATTCCCTGTACGCTTGTATCGGTATGATATCGAAGCCTCTCCTGTTCTCGACGAGCTTTTGGTCCGTTGTGCTGATCGCATCCTCGGCCCTTGGTGACCCAACTGCTACTCCGCCCGGAGCTCCCCCCCCTGCGGCAATATTCCCTTCGTCCCCTACAATAGAGGCTCAACCACTTCCAGAGCAGCGCAGGAATCTCCTTTTATCCATGCTCACCTTGCCCGAGAATGACCAGGGCATCGAGCGAGCTCGTAAGCAGCTCTGCTCAGAGATCGTGACTCCTCCTTCCGCGGAGGCTGCCCTTTCGAGGGTAGCTCTTGCGGTCACCGAAGCCGACATGTCGGTTGAGGTTGCGTTTGAGGAAAAAGAGTCTACTAACTCTTCAGCCTCACGCTTTTCCATTTTTGCTGAGTTTCGCGAGTATGACATCCTACTTCGTTCTTCCAAGGCACGCTTTGCGAGTGAGGTGGGTGGTGTCTTGCTACTACCGGAGAAAGTTGCCGGTAGGACGGCGTGGATGGAGGGCAAAGGAGACACCAGTATCTTGGTCTACGTACCAGCACTGTCAGAATGCGGTTTACGCGCAGTAGCGCTCTGCCCTCGCTCGTACGTGCCGCGCTCTGGACTCCAAGGCAACGGTTATACGCTCGCCGGTGCTCGATATTTTTATTCGACGAAAGCTGATGGCCTGTTTGCAGCCGACACGCAAAATCCAGGCCGTATTCGTGCCAGTGTAATGGGCAGCTCCGGGCTAACTCTGCCGGAGAAGTGGTTCGATGAACAGTTATCCGGCATCAATCCATCAGCAACGTTCAAGCACATTGTAAGTCGTCCAACGGTGGCCCCTGGCTCCTTTCTGTCCCTCACATTACCCTCTGTTGCATCGATAGAGGCTCGATTGGAGTTAGGAAGAGCCGACAGGATGTTGAGGAAGATAAGTGAGCGCACGTCGATCGAGATCTCCGAGTTTCAGCTTCCAGAGAAACAGCGGGTTATGGTCCATTTCGCCGACACAGCAGTTGAAGCCGGGGGTTGTTTCCTGATCGCGAAGTGGAGTGAGACGCAACTATAGTAGGGTCTCGAGAGATAGCCTCTCGTCCCGTAGCTCAACCCAGCCTCATTCATTTTTGAAAAAATGAATGAGAATAGCTGGGCGAGTACAATCTTGGCCCCATCAAGAGCATCAACGCCCACGTTGCGCCGTAGAAGGCAACAGATTCCTATGTGCTCGAGCGTGTGAAATTTTAATGTCATGAGAGACTCTAGCTCTGGACGGTACTGCTTG
>JBBAUR010000082.1:0-14622 GCA_040398075.1 Bdellovibrionota bacterium
GTGTATGACATCACTCGGAAATCTTAGATACCCCCTATTTATGAGATGGCTTCTACCAACATCGAATCTAACTGCCTAGCTCAATGATATAACTGAGAAATTAATTGTTTTCCCTGCCCATCGTGAGGTTTACATGTCCTTGCGGTTTAGCGGCGCGCCGCGCAGTCCTGAAGCATTTTTGGCCCGATTGCAGATATCTCTATGCGGGTGGGGCGATAAATAGGAGATCATATGCAGCGCAACTGGTTTCGTAAAATTTCCGCTCTTATTGCCTATGCTTTAATAGCGCCGGCGGTGTGTTTACCGGGTTACTCTCTTGCTGACGTCGATCTCCCGGAATACCCGCTCACTCGGCTTCCGTTCGAAACACCATCTCCACCTCCTCCTCCACCCCCAAAGCGCCCTCAGCTGACTCCAACTGAGCAGTGCATTGAAAACGCGTTGGGTTTCGGTACGCAGTGTATGGATAGGGCACAGCAGGCATACAACGCCTGCTTACAGGATCCGACATCGAGTCCTGAAGACTGTCAGAGCGCATTAGATTCGCAGCTCGCGACCTGTCTCTACCTCTACCAATCTTGGGAGGCGGTGTGCAACGGGCGACTACCACCTCCACCACCGGGGTTTTAATCGGGCATCCGGGTTGCCTCGGATCGCAACTCTTGGCTTCAAGAGTGACGACGAGTGCTACCGGGGTTGGCCAAAAATGCTGGGCGCGCGACTCCAGCGGGTTTTTGCGATCTCATCGCTTCATTCATCGTGGAAGTATTCATCCTTGAGCTCATTGGCTGGCGCGGTATGAAAGGCGACAACAGTCCAATCCTCTTCACCCGGAGCTGGTTGATGCCAGGTGTTCATGGGCACCTTATGCCACCGGTCAAATAGCCCAACACCGGGGCCGCTCACGAGGTTAGAGACTACCCAATCATTATTGGATTGCACCCGTATAGAGCCTTTGCCCTCAATCGACAAAACATACTGCTCCGCATTCGGATGCCTCTCGATGAGATACGCTGTCCCGCCCCGCATGACCGACAGGCGACAAGACTTCAGCTCATACGGGAGATAGCGACCAAAAAGTTCCAGTGGAAGCACGACTGAAGCTGCACGTTGTGAGGGGTTTGCGGCCAAAATGGCTTTCGCTTTCTCAGATGCTTCGGCCAAATGCAGCTTGACAGTATCGGGCCTTATCAAATCCGTTACCACGCGTCCTATTTGGATGTTTCTATCAGTACTGATCATAAAGACTCCTTTGAGATTATAAACTCGGGAGAGTAACGGATTAGACGAAAGACGTCTTCCGCTTTACTCAATACTCTTCCGATCCCCTCTTCCAGCGCCTCTTCCCAGAAAGTAGCCTCTCGAGGATCGAGTCCAAATGGCGCCAGGAGCTCGAGCGCGCCCTTTGCTCCCCCTGCGCGAAGAAGATCAAGGTACAAGCCTTCGAAGCGTGTTCCTAGCTCCTCTCTCTTAGCGTACAAGGCTGCCGTTACAAGTTCGCCGAAAGCGTAAGAATACACGTAGAAAGGGGAGTGAAAATGGCTCACGTACCCCCAGAGAGATTCCATATCCTGGAATGTAAACACCTCGCCCTCTGGTCCGTAGAAACGTTGTGATACATCGAGCCAAATCTGATTGAGCTGCTCCGTAGTGAGTGTTCCCCTCCCCCTCTTTGCGTGAACATCCCTCTCAAAAGTACTCAAGCTAATCTGGCGCACTACCGTGTTGAGAGCTCCAAGCGCCTTACCCATGAGCATTCGAAACCGCTCTTCGTTGTCACACGCCAAGCTCAAAAGATGCTCGAAGGTAATGCGCTCTCCAAAGGTTGATGCCGTCTCAGCGAACGCCGTGGATGGCTCGAACAACAGAACGCCCTGAGCTTCACCCGCGAGCAGGCTGTGTACGGCGTGACCGACCTCATGAGCAAGAGTTTCGACGCTATCAGGGGTTCCGCTGTAGTTCAGGAACACGAAGGACCTCACCCCGTGAGGTGCCGGCAGCACAACCGAATAGCAGAACGCACCCGATTCCTTCTCTACCAGCCGCGGGGCATCGATGTCCCCGCGAAATTGTACCTCGTCAAACAGGCGAGCCAACGTGGGACTGAAGGACTCATACGCGTTCCTCACAATCCGTACGCCCTCATCCCAGGGAATCTTCGTCTGAACTTTCTCGAGCGTGACATTTCTATCAGACCACGCAAGCGGTGTGGGAAGATTCAAGGCACTGGCAAGAAGAGCGTAGTACCGCCTGATGTAGCTTGGCCCGACCCGTTCCACAGCTGCGTGAAGCGCTTCCACTATTGCATCATCCACCCTATTCGAGCGGTTAGCGGGCGCCATCGTATGGGGATACTGACGCTCATCGATCTCGATCAAGTGACTGCCAATAACAGAGTTGAGAGTAGCCGTGGCCACGACCGCTACACGCTCACGAAAACCATCATTGAGCCCCTCCAAAGCAGCCCGTCGAATCCTTGCATCTGGATGATCGCTGACAACTTCGAGGATCTCCTCCAGAGAAAGCTCCTCCGTCTGCATCTCATTCGCCTCGCTAAGCGCCGCTGGAATCGAAAAACGAGCTTTCCCCAAAACCTCCTCGAATAAATCCGTCATGGCGGGGGATCCGACCGAGGCCCGGCGCTGTAAGGCACTTTCTACCTGAGCGGGAAGATAATGTGCACGCTGGTCTCGTATCCAATCTATGTAAGACCTACGCGCTGACACGAATGGGTCCTGCTCGATCTGAAGGTCAATGTGCTCCTGCTCGACATCTGCCAGTTCGATCTCAAAGAAGGTAAAGTGTCGGGAAACGATTCGCTGAATCTGTTCCGTAATTTCTGACTCTGCTCGACGTATATCCTGGTTTCCGATCTCGCAGCTTTGAGAAAGTATGAAAAAAGCATTTATCTTTGCTTCAACCGCGCTGAGAGCCTCGAGGTCTCGCAGCGCTTGACCCAAGGAAGACGAAAGCTGTCCACGATAGTTCGTATCGAAAGATACGTACATCTGGGTGAGTGTAGCCAGATCATGCTTAATCTGAGGATCGTCAATCCCTGAATAAAGTTCGGAAAGATTGAACCGTACGTGCTGGGCGCCGCATCCGTCAGGAATAGCTGGGGGAGGGATGTGCTCCTCCAAATTGTTCGTTGTCTCCGCTGGGCGCGCGACATCAGCAGGCCTCACGCGGCTGCTTTCGGCCTGATTGTACACCCTAGCCATAATCCTTACCTGCTTGCTCGCTGTCTCAGAACACCAAAGACACCGCTTTTCTAGGGGGTTCCATACCTGGAGTCAACTCGAAAGCCCGAGAACTGGGCGCAACCGTCAACTGTGGCTATCGCTAACTGACACGAACAGACTGAAAACGACCTCCCTCACCAGCCAGCTTTAGAGAAATCAGATGCACTCGCGGGCTCGGCCATCTGTGTCGAATCAAGTGCCCAGCAAGGTTATCTTTCCATGACCATAGGGCCAACCGGTGGGGGCTGCGCCTCTGTGTCTGATACGACCTGCCCCTATTGTGATGACCGTTTTGCGATGTAGCTTCCAACGATAATCAATCCTGCAGCACAGATAACTCGCTGTGTGATCGCCTGACTACCAAAGAGTACCAGCCATATGGTCGAGAGGAGCGGGATAAAGTTTGCGCCGATCGCAATTTGATGTTGGTCCCCCCTACTCATCGCTTCATCCCACCAGCTGTAGCCAAGAGAGATCGCCAGACCCAATTCGGTGACTCCTGCGACGTGGTACATGTCTACTCGCTCCCATGCAACCGACGGTTCAAAGGCTACGTGGAAGGCGATAAAAATGAGAACTGCAACACCATGCATGACCCCAATCAGATCACTCGAATCTGCTTTCATCAGTCTTGTTGCTACTGAGTATCCTGACCAGCATACGGCTCCTAGGAAGGCCAAAATGTGCCCAGAGGTGATATTTAAGCTCGAAGCAGCTATTCCCGATGGCGTAAGGAGAAGGCCTACTCCACAAAGCCCAGCAACAGCACCACACAGTACCGTCGGTGTGGGCATTTTCCTATTCACGAAAGCGCCAAAAACCACTATCAAAAGGGGCCAAAGGTAATTCAAGAGATTGGCCTCTACCGTTGGCGCGATCTTGAGGCCACTGAGGTAGAATCCTCTGTATGCGATGACAGCGACTGCGAACAGAATCCACACCTGTACAGGCTGTCTGATTGCAGTATCGAACTTCTCGCGACTCTTCATCCAGCGGAAAGCGAAAAGTACAAATCCGAAAGCAGAGGTGCACGCTGCCAGTAGGAAGGGAGGGATTTCGGGTGTCCACGAGATGAACAGCGCAGAGAGCGACCAGAGAAAAATGGTTGCTATCCCCTTTAGGTTTGCTACTGAGCGCGGCTCAATCATATGCAACTCTCAGCCCATTCGAAGACAAACTAAAGCATCACTCTGAAACTACATCGTCTCTTCTTTCAGCAACGATCGAAGCGTGGGAAGTAATTGACGAACCGGTTTTTTCAATCGGATAGAGTCTTATTTCCTATTTTCGATAAATATAGTACTATATTTTCGGTTAATCAAATTTATTGGAGCGTTTTTGCTATTTTTCCCTGATGTGGCAGCGACCAACTTTCGCGGTGATTGAATGCAACTAGACAATCTGGATCTGGCACTCATCTCTGCACTGGACTTTGGGCCGCGCATCGGTCTGAAATCAATCGCAGAGCAGTTGGGCCGATCGCAACAGGTTATCGATTATCGATTACGTACACTTCAAAAGCGGGGATTTATCGCCGGATTCTATCCGGTGATCGATACGTTTCGACTCGGGTACAGGTACTGTCGGCTCTTTGTACAGCTTTCAGACCTCTCCCCAACTCAGACGAAAAAAATCAAAGATTTCGTGCACAGGCATCCTGCAGTTTTGTGGTGCTACCGCATGGAGGGAGATTTCAATGTCGTTTTGGTATTCTGGACAAAATCCCTCGAAGAGTTCGAGCAACTCAGCAACAACTTCCTAGCTCTTGTCGGCACACATGTGCTCTCTCACAATCAAAACCAGGTGTACAAATTAGAGCATTTTCCGCTGGCTCAGGTGCTACTGACCTCACCTCATGCCCCGCTTTCCCTCAGTGAATCAGGAGAAAGCCTCGATATCGATACATTGGATACGAGGATTCTGCGCGCTCTTTCCAACGATGCACGCGCACCGTTTTCTCAGCTAGCTTATCGGTGCAAAACGAGTGATAAGGTTATCGCCTATCGAATCAATCGACTCGAAGAGCGCGGAATTATTCGCGGCTATCGTCCTTTGCTGAATTGGACGACAGCAGGTCGACTCTTTTTCAAGCTCTTCATCCAGGTCAATCACTCTAAAAATAGGATAGTTGAAAGACTGTACTCCTACGTGACTACCACTCCAGAGCTCCTTTATATAGTTCGCGGAGTCGGCGCCCCTGGGGACATTGATATGGAGGTCGTTGTGACCGGTTATTCTGAGCTCTTCGCCTTTATTGATCGCTTGCGGAGGAGATTTCCGGGATCTATCCGTTCTACTAGCCACTATCATTTTACTGACTGCTACAAGGTAAATTACTTCCCGCTCAAGTCCTGATTCGCCATTGACAGAGCTCGAGAGTCTGATACCATCTCAGGCTGGATTGTCAGATTCACTGTTTTCCAGAGCACCTGACCGACCGCGTCATGGCAAAATTCACGCGGGGCTCCATGTCTTTTATCATGGAGCGCTAGGGGGTCTCTGGCCCAGTGCCACCGTTCTTTCCTCCGATTCGGTGGCAATCTGGGGACCAGGGTCCTGACGTGGAACTTCAAACTCTTGCTCCTCGATTGTGAGAAGCTACCACTTCAGGCCCTGGTTTTTGCACCTCCCCGGGGGTGGCGAGTCCGAGGAAGTCTTATCAATCTTCCGAAGAAGTGTAGGTTGCTCAAACCGACCTTCGCTCGCCTCCCCCGTTTTTAGAAAGGTTTTTTTCTGACAATCCAACCCTACCCCTCCTTCTCGAGCGAGCGGCCACAACTTTGGTAATTTTGCGCGACAACCCGGGAAATCCTCGAGGTATTGCATAGGAGAGCCTTGTGGTGTGCCCTTCCCCTCGCGAAAGTCGGTCGAGCCTAAAACAGGGACAACCTAGCGCTGGCGGTCTCGTGCTCCTTGACCACCTGGCCGGACCAACACGTCTTAATAAAATCCTAACAATACCTCTCTTGAACAAAAGCTGTTTGTGCGGCACTCTTAGATTCTAGAGTGTTTAGGTCGGTCGCAAGTCAGTGAGGCCTACACCTGTACTAGGGGTATGTAACTGTAGTTTATGCACGAATTGGCTCGATACGCGACGACCGGATTCCTCCTCCTCTTGATATGTTTCTGCGTTATCAGACAACGTAGGTTCTGGCGTGAGATAAAGCAAAATCGCCCCTCTGGATCGGTCAAGTGCGGCTATGCGCTTGCGTGTATCTCCATCTCCGTAGCATTGGTGGGGGCCCTGTTGTTCAACACAGAGGAGAGCTGGAGGATGTTCATGAGCATCCTCACCATGGCTCTGATCTTCAGCCTCAAGATCACCTTCTCGCCGGCTATGCTCGGCATCACCTTGGCGGTGTGCACCCTGCAATACCACGCGCAGGGGACCTTTCCCTTACTCGAGGTGTGGACCGCGTTCGCTCGGATACTGACCTGGCGTCTCCCGGAAGAGGTTCGGGTGGCATATGCAACGATATCCTTCGCCTGGGTGTGTCTGGTAGTCCTGTTCGGTGCCGCTGTGACTCCAAGCAGCGATACGACCGAGGTCGCGATGGACACGATTCCCGATCCGATGTCCTCGCTCTCCTAAAGCCGAGGGTTGCGTGGCCGCACACTACCCCTTTGTACTGTGCAGCTTTGGGGTCTTCAAAGGGTTTAAAAGCTCACCTCAATGTGAATTGAATCGACAGAGCGGAGCCTTGAGTACCGGAAGCGTTGCTGCCCGAATAGGGCACTGCCGTCATGCGGTAGAACCCAGTGGTGTAGCTCCACGCCGGGTAATCGCTTGTGGTGCTAGGCGCAACTGCAAACGGCGCGTTATTGTCCAATGAAAGGGAGGCGGCATCGCGTAACCAGCGCACACTGGCAGTCCCAGCTCCCGAAACGTTGGCGCGCACGTTTAGCTGTGGTGCCGTTCCGAGGGTGCGCAAAGAGATCGTCGCCCCGTTCGGCACCTGCTCATATCCCGGAAACGGTAGGTCGGTTGCGGCGTTTATCAGGGTAAAGCTCGATATCCCGAAGGTCGTGTTCGGAGGATTGAGGGTGATTATCCCGTTCTTCGAACCGGTCAAAAGCGAATCACTCGCCTCTAACTTGAGGAGGTACGTGCCGAACTGTGAGAAGGTAGCTCCAGTTGTGAGCTGCCTCGGGGTACTGAACGTGATCGTGCCTGGGCCTCGCACTCGCGACCACAGGATGTTCAATATTCCAGAGGGGAGCCCGTCGTCACTAGCTGTTCCAGTCAATGTTACCGCGGAGCCGAGTACCACGGTTTGCGCTAGCCCCGGGTCGACGCTCGGTGCTCTGTTGACTCCCGATGGGGTCGGAGTACGAGTCGGCGTTGAAGTGCTCGTGGGAGTAGCGGTGAAGGTAGGCGTCGCTGTGCTGGTGGGTGTTGCAGTGTTGGTAGGCGTTGCAGTGTTGGTAGGCGTTGCAGTGTTGGTCGGTGTGGGTGTCGAGGTAGCCGTCGGAGTAGGCGTTGCGGTAGGAGGCTGTTGTACGGTCACCGTTGCCGTGGCCTCCCCTTTGAGTCCCAGAGGGTCCGAAACCGTCAACTTCACCGGATAGGAACCGGGCTGCAGGAAGGTTCGGCTCACCGTGGAGGTTGTTGCCGTCGAGCCATTACCGAAATCCCACAGATAGCTAAGGGGATCTCCATCCGGATCGCTCGAGCCCAATCCGCTGAAATTCACCGTGAGCGGCGCATTACCGGAGATCGGCGAGGCTTGAATATTTGCGGTGGGAGCCCGGTTGGTGGGAGCGGAGTCTTTGAGCGTGAATAAGATACTGAGCGCCGCTCCTTGCGTACCCGTCCCGTTCGCACCGGAGTACGGGACGGCCGTCAAAAGATATCGCCTCTTGGCGTAAGGCCACGCTGGGTAGTCGGCACCGACGCTGGGCTGAAGCGCAAACGGGGCAGTGGTATCCGTGGATGTAACGACCGCATCCTGCAGAAAGACAACGCTCTGTATTCCAGAACCTGTCGTGTTGGCCCGCACATTGAGTGCCGTAGTCGGGAGCGCAAGTAGACCGATGGTGCTTCCATTCGCGATATTTTCATACCCCGGAATTACCTGATCGGTGACGGCGTCGATGAGTGAGAAGCTCGTAACACCAAAGGTCGTCCCGGATGGATTGAGGGTTACGAGGGTGTTCGCTCCGGCTCTGAGAACTGAATCGCTCGCTTCTAGCTTTACAAGATACGTTCCAGGGTTGGAAAATGTGGCGCCGGTGCTCGCCGCATTTGGTGAGGTAAAGGATGTTGTTCCCGGCCCTCTCACTCGCGACCAGAGGATGTTGAGTACGCCACTGGGCAATCCATCGTCGGAGACCGCCCCGCGCAGAGAGATCGGCGCCCCGAATGCTAGCGTGAGTGGATTAGGTGGCCGAACAACCGGTGCCGTGTTCGGTGCCGCTGGATCTCCGACGGTAATGGTAACCGTAGCTTGATCTTCCAGACCCAGCTCATCGGTGACGGTGAGCTTCACGGTATACTTACCGGGAGTAGCGAAAGTGCGTGAGGGCTTGGCCTGCGTGGAGGTGTCGCCGTTACCGAAATCCCAGAGATAGGTCAATGTCGGGGTTTCAGCATCCGATGACGTACTCGCGTCGAAGGAGAGGCTCAGAGGAGCGACCCCTCCACGTGGTGTGTAGCTGATCCGAGCTTGGGGCGGGAGATTTTCGTAAATAGCCGTAAAGCTAAACGGTGTGGAGGGGACTGTAAATGTTCGTTCACGGGTATCGATACCATCGCTCCAGGTGATGAAACTCCTTCCCTGGTAGATAGGTGCCGCCGAAATAGCCTGTACCGAGTTGACGATCGGTGCTGCGATATACGGCGTCAACACCTCAATATCCTCGTCGAGGTAGGTAATAGGGGCACCGACCGGCTCGCTGAACAAGGAAAGTGGTACGGTGCGCGGCTGGACCGTCACGCACTGTTGGTCGTTGAGCCCCTCCCCCAGTGAAGCATAGAGACACACAAGGTAACGGGTATTGTCGCTGTGCTCCTCTGGCTGAAAAGATCCGGAGGCGACTCCGGAGATTTCATCGACGAGGTGCTCGTGCAGGTTGTGCTGCTGAATGATCGACCACGTGAGCGCGCTATCCGGAACCCGCTCTCCTTGATAATCGGCATATCCGGAAAAGGAGATCGTTTCACCTATCGAATACTTCGTAGAGGTAGTGGGTTGAACGATCGTGACTCTCGGAGGGGTAACCCCGGTTCGGACCGTCACGGACGAAGAGGATTCAGCAAACGGAGCTGTCAACTCGCGAACCACAACGGACGCTTCGAAGGTACCAACCGTCTTATAGGTGTGTGTGGGGTTGGCCTCCGAAGACGAGCTGCCCGAGCCATCGCCGAAATCCCAACTGTAGCCCAAAGGCTGCCCATCTGGATCGATTGTGCCGGAGGTATCGAAAGCCACGCTGAGTGGGACTGAGCCGGAAAGCGGCTGAGCACGTAGCACTACGGTGGGAGGGGTGTTGTTAGAACCGGTATACCTGAAGCGTCGTAGCTGACTACGCCTCGATACGGTATCGTAGAAAAGCGCATGAATGTTGGTATCCGGCCCAGCAACTAACTGCACCACTCCTGCAGTCGACGTGGAAACCTCAGATGCAAAGGGGGAGACCGTTGGGAATCCGTTCTGGTCAAATTGTAGAAACCGGATCGTGCGTTGCGCGTAGTCGCCGATAAAAAGCGATCCTCGATACTTGGTCGGATACGTCGCCCCAGCATAGAAGGCGACACCTGTTACGGAGGCGCCGAGATCCTTCCCGTTTGCGTCGAGGGGATGCGAGTATGAAAATCGAGGTGCCGTGACCGCCCCGAGCCCCTGGTTGTACAGGGCCGCGCAGAAGTCTCTTGTGCGGCTAAAATTGCCGAAAGCCGTGTTCTTGAGGCTGATGGTGTTCCCGGATCCTACACTATCCTTCTGAATCGTACCCCCCTCGTAGCATGGCCATCCGAAGTTGGCGCCCTTACCGGAGTTGACCTCCTCCCAGCTACTACTTCCGACGTCGCCTAAGAAAACCTGTCCATTTGCCGGATTGAGCGTAATTCGAAAGGGATTTCGCATCCCGTAGGACCACACCTTCGAGCGATTACTATTCGGATTAGCGGGATCGTAGAAGGGATTACCGGGTAGACCAGCGCCTGTATCGGGGTCGATGCGCAGCACCTTTCCTGCCAGCGAATCGATCATCTGAGTACGCAGGCTCACCTTATTCGCTCCGCTGTACGGTGCACCGTCTCCGTGTGACACGTACAACGAACCGTCCGCCCCGAATGTGAGAGTTCCCGCGCTATGAGATAGCTCGTCACTCGGAATGCAGTCCTCTATCGGAGTTCCATCCATGGTGAGCCCTGTCATGCACGATGCAGGCTCCGGCACGATCGTGGCCCCAAGTGCGAGCTGTGAGGCCATATTCCCGACTACGCTGTTCTTACCGAGGATCACCTCGGTCGTACCTGGCTTGGCCACGTTGTAGTTCTGAGCGGAATCAGCTTGAACCCGAATCAGACGAGAAACTCGTGGGAGTGTCTCGTCTGTCGGACGTTCGGGAGGATCGTACGTGAAGAACAGGTACACATACGGACGGGTCGGAAATTGGGGATCAACAGCGATACCTCCCAGCCCCCGATCGGTCCGCCGATTGACGATCGATGTGATGTCGATGAACGGCGTACTGAGCAACGAGCCGTTCTGGACAACTCGTACCAGCCCCTCTTTGATGGCGATGAAGGTTCTCTCACCAGGAGCGAACGCCACCGCGGTCGAAAGCGGTAGATCGCTCAGAACCACCTCTTCGACAAAGCCACTGTCGGGCTCGAGCTGAGATTGAGCGTCAGCCCGTTTGCCCGTAAGACCAGCGAGCAGGCCAAGCAGGATTATCGAGATACGAGCGAAGGTCCAAAACCGAGAGTAAGCCTCTTTCCTCATGAATTACACCTCACTGTGAGAGATATCTCCCGCTCAACGCGATCCCTCCCTACAGAGTCACGTAGCCGGACAGCTGGCCTTGTATCGGGAAATCTCGGAGTAAATCAACGCTAAAGCGACTAGCTCTTGTGCGTGGGGTGTGCGGCATCACCTGCGTTGTCTCATGGTCTCGACGCAATCTATCCCCCGCGTGGCGTTCTAGCCTTATCATAGTCATATTGGGGGAGATTTTGGGCTCTCCGGGGCGCGCACAGCTCCGCCGCAATCCGAGCACAAAGCGTCCTGGTTACGACTTCCATCTCACGCGTTTCGGGGGTAATGTAGGTGTGCGATGGCTGTGAGACACGGAGATTTAGCGCGATGCCAACCAAGAAAGTATCCTCCAAGAAGAAACCTGAGATCACCCTCGGCAAGGCGGTCTTGGTGCAGACAAAGTCCTCGTCCCACGCTATCGGACTGGGTGAACCCAAGATAGTAGTGATCGAGGACATGAAGTTCCTCGAGGGTACTCAGGTCACCGGTAAGATAGGACACCGGCTGGAGGGAAAACGTACACTCATTCCGTGTGATCACGTTGCATCGCTGGTCGAATTCCCGTCGGAGGAGGATCTCTGGAGTGAGCCGCAGAGCAAGATGATTCGCCCCCTCGAGATCGAGGATAGAGGCCCGGTCCTGACGTTGCATGAACAGGGTGGTCACGAGCAAGGCGGGCACGGGCACCGTCACGGACACTCCGGCGGACACGGCGGTGGTGGTCAGCACCACCACGGTCGTCGGCACCGCAGGAACAGAAACCGGGGGAATCGAGGGCCGATGTCCGGAGATTTATAGGGATAACTCAGCTATGAAAAAACTTCTCTGCCTGCTGGTATTGTGTTGTTCGGTATCTGGTTGTGTTTACAGCAACATCCGCTTTCCGCTGGATGAAGATCTGTGGAAGACAGAGCTGGGGACCAAGGTCGGAGTATCATCGAATCACTCAGTGTTGTGGCTCGTTGCCTGGGGTGACGCTGGGGTAAAGAAAGCGGCTGATAACGGCGCCATCACCGTCATCAATCACATGGACATGGGCATCCAAAGCTACTTTTTCGGCGTTTACACGCGCCGAGATACGATCGTTTACGGTGATTGACGGGTGCCCGTGCTGAGCATGTCACGCCCTGTATCACCACTGCACTCCTTGGTGCGCTCGAGTGTCTGTTGGTGCCTGCTGCTGTCGTGTACGGGGTGCGGTGTCATATCACGTGGAGCCTTGTATACCGATACAATTCAACCCCTGTGTGTTGACGCGCGAGGTACAACACTCGGAACACGTGCTGCCAGTGGTAGCTCTAAGCGCCTGGAGATCCCAACCACTCGGGTCGATATCTCAGCCGAGTGGGATTCCCGCGCGATAGGCGACATAGCACGTGAGCACGGGATCAAGACCGTCTACAGCTGCGACAGTCGGCGCCAGTCAATACTGTTGGGATTGTGGCGCAAGGACGAGGTCATTATATACGGCGAGTAGGAGTACGTCACAAAGCCAACTAAGCGGGGGGTATGTGGATCCCGCACTTCAGAGCTCTATCTTTGATTTGATGCAGTTATACGCTCAGCCATCCAGTCGTAGGAGACGGTGCGCGTGGAGCCGTCGGCGGCTGTTACTGAAGCCTCTGTAGTACCTCTCAGGTATGTCTTGCCGTTTTCCTCGAAAAGGTTCGCCGAACTTCGTGCAGACTGTCCATTATCTGGGAGAATCATCGAGAAGGATACCTTTGATTTATCCTGCGAATCGAGCTGGCCTGTGAGGCTCACGAATCGAAGTACGTGAACTTTGTCACCCGTTGAATTGTTCATCATCACGGCTTCAGAGACAGTACTTCCCCACAACGATCCATCCTCATTGGCGCGCAAGAAGAGAACTCCAGTAGAGGGATTCGCCGCGATCCCGTTGATCCATCGCCAGTATCCGCTGACCTCACTTGCAACGGCTTTGGGTTCTTGCTGTTGCCCGGCATCATTTGATCGCGCGGCGCTCTGGACAACTGACAGTCCGCCACCTGATCCTCCTGGCCTCATCAGGTCTCCCTCGAACAGTGTCTGGCCCACCTCTGCAGAGCGGGCGGTCCAATCTATCGAGGCACCACTTACGAGGACGCCTGCACCATCCCTTCGACGGAATCCGAGGTTCAGGTGCCGTGAGCCATCGACCTGAGGCTCTGAGGGCTCTTTGTAGTACAGCTCGATGATCCCGGCCTTGGTAGCCGAAATTACCTCTCCGGGCTGCGAAACAGCGTCCCGGTTGTGGTCGAACCAGAGCGCTATCGAATTGAGCTCGGCGCCATCAATCTTGCCGTCTGCATTGATATCCTGTGTCTCGAGAGCTTCGTAACCATCTCTCCAGCGCTCTCTCTTCGAATCGAACTTGGAACCTCCTTTACCACCAAAGGACCAGGAGCCGAAGAGCTGAGACGCTGATTTGATCTCACCGGTAGCCTCGGGATCATACACGAGGAGAGGAGCTTCTCCGCTCGCCTTCCACTCGTAGAACGAATCACTTCCATCGCGAAGGTCGAGTGCGAATTTGACGAGACGAATCTCTTTTTCGAAGTTAGCCAAAGTGAGCTTCGGATCCCAAAGGAGGGATATCGGGGTGGCCTCGCTGTATCTCAGCCCAGCGGCTCCGCAGCTTTGCAGAGAACTAACATCGGCAGGATCAACCGCTTCGCACCAGCCGCCGTTCGGCCCAGGTCTGAGGTAAACTGCTCCTGTTGCACACATATGGTTGTGCGTGTGAGGAGCCGATATTAGGTCCGGATGAATTGAGCGGGTACCTCCCGGGCGCACACCGTCTCCTCCATTCACGAAGGCGCAGGCCAGTTTGCTTTTAGAGGGGTCACGGTTCGCCGGTCGTAAACCAGGAAGGTTGAAAGCAGGATCGTTTATCTCTCCTTCGACATACGAATTAACCCAGCCGTATCTCGATTGGATCGCTCTATACACCCAATCGTCTGCTTGCACTCTGTGCTCGAGGATACTTGAAATTCGCCAGTCATATAGAGTCTCGGAGAGTATCTTTTCAAGACACGAGAATCGTCCACTATCTTGCTGTGCGAGCTTTCGTAGGTGAGCCGCGAAATCCTTGACGTTATTATTAAGTGGAGAAATATCGTCAGACCTTTTAAAATCGTGCCAGCTTGTCATTGTAAAGTCCACTCGCATGTAGCCGCACGTTGGCGTGGCGCCGGGCGTAGGTGTGCGCGTAGGTGTACTGGTTGCCGTCGGCGTGCGTGTCGGCGTGCGTGTCGGCGTGCGTGTCGGCGTGCGTGTCGGCGTGCGTGTTGGTGTGTTCGTCGCAGTAGCTGTCGGCGTATTCGTCGGGGTGTTGGTGGCCGTCGGCGTGCGTGTTGGTGTGTTCGTCGCAGTAGCTGTCGGCGTATTCGTCGGGG
>JBBAUR010000083.1:0-14294 GCA_040398075.1 Bdellovibrionota bacterium
TCACCAAAACCTCGAATTTCTCGCTACGAAGCCATTTTTCCGCAGCCTGTTAAAACTCGACGTAGTTGCGAAACCGGTACTGCCGTTCACCTCTCTCGACACCCCGCAAAAACCGGGTTATCAGGTAGTTAGGTTTCTCACGTTTGCTCATGTCGCCGAAGTGATCTATGAAATGATTCGATGATTCGAAGTCAGGCTTTGGAAACTTTCCCTGGCACTGCGATCTCTAGGAGCACACGTTTTAGTATGGCAAGTCAGTCTCGCGACCTCATCGTTCTCGGTTCCGGCCCTGGTGGCTACGTAGCGGCAATTAGAGCGGCCCAACTCGGTCGTAAGGTATCGATTATCGAACGAGATGCGCTTGGTGGAGTGTGTCTGAACTGGGGCTGTATCCCGTCGAAGGCACTGCTCCGGTCGGCACAGCTGTACAACGACATGAAACACGCATCGAGCTTCGGTTTCGGAACCGGAGAGCTCACGGTGGATTTTCCGCGAATTATCGAGAGGTCGCGTGAGGTTGCCACCAAGCTATCCGGAGGCGTCAGTTACCTCATGCGCAAAAACAAGGTCGAGGTTATCTCCGGCAACGGTGTGCTCGAGAAAGGCAATAAAGTTGTCGTAACCGATTCGGCCGGCAAAGCCACGACGTACGACTTCAAAGATATCATCATCGCCACGGGCGCTCGCCCGCGACCGATCCCGGGTGTCGAGGTCGATGGGGCGGTGGTTCACACCTCGCGCACCATTCTCGAAAGTAAACGGCATCCACAGAAACTTTTGGTCATCGGAGCTGGTGCAATCGGCATCGAGTTCGCCTACTTCTTCAATTCCCTTGGTACCCAAGTGACAGTAGTCGAGATGATGGACCAAATACTTCCGGTGGAAGATACCGAGGTAGCTCAAACTTTAGAGAAGATATTCACCAAGAACGGCATGACGATCCGAACTGCTACGGCGGTTCAGGACCTCAAGAGAAGCGGCAACAACGTGAGCGCCACTCTGAAAGGGAAGAGCTCCGAGGAGAAGTGGAGCGGCGACGCCTGCCTTGTAGCGATCGGCATAGTTCCGAACACCGAGAGCATCGGCCTGGATAAGGTCGGCATCGAAACGAACCGCGGATTCATCAAGGTCGACGAACTGATGCGCACGAATATACCTCATCATTATGCGATCGGTGACGTGGCGGGTGGCCCAGCCTTGGCCCACAAAGCAAGCCACGAAGGCTTGGTTGCAGCCGAATGTGCTTCAGGAAAATCCAAACATCCGATGCGCTACGACAACATACCCGGATGCACCTACTGTCAGCCTCAGGTAGCCTCTGTGGGACTCACCGAACGTGCTGCCAAGGAAAAGGGGCTCAAATACCGAGTCGGTAAGATTCCCTTCTCTGCAATCGGTAAGGCTATCGCAATCGGCGAGCAGGAGGGGTTTGTCAAGGTTATCATCGATGAAGAGGTCGGTGAAGTCCTGGGCGTTCACATCATCCACGCCGAGGCAACCGAACTGATCTCGGAGGCCGCGATCATCCGTTCCCACGAGGGTATCGCTGCTAGCGTGCTCGACACCATTCATCCCCATCCGACTCTCTCTGAGGCTACGATGGAGGCCATGGGTCTCGCGCTCGGCCGTCCGATCAATTTTTAAGGAGGATCTTGCCACGACCATCATCCGTGAGCGAGTTAGAACTCGAAGTGCAGTCCGAAGGGTCGAAGCTCGATGTGCGTCTACTCGGGATAGTCGATTACCAGACGACCCTTGAGCTTCAACGTTCTCTGCACCAGCAACTTGTCGCCAGCCTCATACCGGACACACTCATCGTGTGCAGCCACAATCCGGTCATAACCTGCGGTACCTCTACGACCGATGAACACATCTTGGTCTCCGAGGAACTGCTACATGCTCGAGGGATGCAGCTGCACAAAGTCGAGCGCGGAGGTAGTGCAACCTACCATGGCCCCGAACAGGTTGTGTGTTATCCCATAATTGACCTCAAACGCCATCGCACCGATGTTGATTGGTATATGCGTTCACTCGAAGAGGTCATCGTGCGAACCTTAGGAGATTGGGGCGTCACCGGCACACGTATACCGGGTAAAACAGGTGTGTGGGTGGATGAGCGTAGCAAGATCGCCTTTAGTGGAGTTCGGATATCGCGTTGGTGCACCCGACACGGCTTTTCCCTGAACGTATACGAGTGTTCTGAGCAGTTTAAGACGATAAATCCGTGTGGCCTCGGCGATATCCGGGTGATATCATTGAGTGAAGTTTGTTCGGAGTCGATTTCTCTCGACGACGTGGGTCAGAGCATAGTGGCTCACTTTTCTGAAATTTTCGGCTACGGATGGCGTGGGTCGTGATAGGGTTCACCAGGCTCGACGCCTTTTTCACTTCGTGTACGACATTAGGTCTATATCGCCAGGCCACTTAGACGGCCACTCTACGACAGATGAATGATGCAAAGATCCAGTACCTCTTCTGATGGTCGAAAATCGGGAAATAACCGCGCTGCAGTTGGGTCCTCTAGCTCAAGCAGAGCGCAGCGGCGCGACGGGGTAAAGAGTGTGGACGACCAAACGCTTCTGTGGGCATACGAGGTTATGCTGCGATCGAGGTTGATAGATGAAAAATCAATCACCTTGTACAAACAGAACAAATGTCATTTTCAGATCAGTTGTGCTGGCCACGAAGCGGTCCAAGTTGCGGCCGCGCGCGTATTCCGTGCAAAGAAAGATTGGTTCTACCCTTACTATCGCGATATGGCATTGATGGTCGGTCTCGGAATGAGCGCCGAAGAGCTCCTCATGAATGCCATGAACAAACGTGATGACCCCAACTCTCACGGTCGGATGATGCCGATGCACTACGGGCACCGGGAACTCAACATACCGCAACAAAGCTCACCAACTGGGAGCCAATTTCTTCAAGCTGTCGGATGCGCACTTGGCGCCAAGATGAAACACCTCGATGATGTCGTATATGTTTCGGCCGGTGAAGGTACGTGCTCTCAGGGGGATTTTCACGAAGCACTCAATTGGGCGGCCCGTGAGAAGTTACCGATCGTGTTCTTGATTGAGAACAACGATTACGCGATATCAGTACCTCTGGCGGAGCAACTAGCCGGGGGAAGCGTTGCCAGATTGGCGCGTAACTACGAGCATCTCGATTCGTGTGAAGTCAACGGCTCCGACTTCGAGGCCTCGTATACCGTTCTCGAAGCCGCGCACGCCCGGGCGCGTCGGGGTGATGGCCCCAGCCTGATAGAGGCTCATGTGCCCCGACTTCAGAGTCATTCTATCTCTGACAACCACCTGAAATATCGCACCCCGGAGGAGCTCGCAAAGGAGCAGCTACGTTGTCCGTTACGCCTTACTCGTGCCACCCTCCTCGACCGTGGCATCGTAAAACAAAGCGATGTAGAGCAACTCCACGCGCAGATCAAGGCTGAAGTCGACTCTGCTTCTGAGGCAGCGGAGGAGCGTCCGGATTGTGATCCAAGCGAAGCCACGAAGTTTACCTTCACCAACCCGACACCGTGGGAAGGGATCGTCGAGCGTACTCCGACCGGGGCTGACATCTTCATGGTAGATGCAATCAATCATGCCCTCGATGAGGAGCTCGCACGTAATCCAGATATGTGTATCTTCGGCGAGGATGTCGCACACGGAAAGGGTGGTGTCTTTACTGTCACTGCCGGGCTGACCGCCAAACACGGAGCAAATCGTGTATTCAACAGCCAATTAGCCGAGAGCTCGATAGTTGGAGCTGCAATCGGTTTGGCTACGCGTGGCCTCAAGCCGGTCGTCGAAATTCAGTTCGGCGACTACGTTTGGACCGGCATGAATCAGATCCGAAACGAGCTCGCTATGATGCATTACCGGTGCGCTGGAGATTTCTCGTGCCCGGCTGTCATCCGAATCCCAGTTGGAGGGTACATCCGTGGCGGTGCTTACCACTCGCAAAACATCGAAGCTACATTCGCTCATTTCCCCGGACTATTCGTCGTATATCCGTCAAATGCTGCCGATGCAAAGGGGCTTCTCAAGGCAGCCATAAGGGCTCAGGACCCAGTGCTCTTCCTGGAACACAAAGGTCTCTACAGACAGGTGTATGCGAAGGCCCCCGAGGGAGATGCTGACCTCCTCGTACCACTTGGCCGCGCCAAGACTGTGAGAGGAGGAACGGATGCGACCATCGTTACCTGGGGAGCCCTCGTTCAGAAGAGCCTCATGACTGCCCATCAATTCGAGTCACGAGGATACTCGATAGAAGTGATCGACGTGCGAAGCATCGTGCCGTTGGACATCGAGCACATCTTCGACAGCGTACGGAGGACCGGACGGGTATTGATCGCCCATGAGGACGTCCTATTCGGTGGATTCGGTGGCGAAATCGCTGCCCAGATATCCGAAACCTGCTTCCAACACCTCGATGCACCCATTAAGCGAGTAGGAATGAAGTATGCGGCTGCCGTGCCGCACTCCCCATTTCTAGAGGACGCAGTTCTCCCACAGACGGAGAATGTTGCATCAGCTTTGCAGGAGCTTTTGCTTTTTTAAAACAGTGTGTTTAAAAAGCTCCTGTAAACAACGCACTTTTACCGAGGTAGACTTCATCTTAGCTTTGCTGGAAGCTTTTACTTGAACCCGTATCAGTCTATAACCACTGTATAATTTTCGAGATAGCTTGAGGAGTCGTAGACATGAAAGTTGAGATGCTGATGCCGCAGATGGGTGAATCAATCGCGGAAGCAACCATCTCCAAGTGGCGTAAAAAGCCCGGGGATGCTGTTCAAAAGGACGAGGTTATCCTGGAGATCTCAACGGATAAAGTTGACTCTGAGATCCCAGCCCCTGCGGCTGGAGTGCTTGCCGAGCTGCTCTTCAACGAGGGCGATGTCGTACCGGTGAAGACCAAGATCGCTATCATCGACACCGACGGTAAGGCTGCTGCCGCAGCTCCTGCCACCAATGGAAATGGAGCACATGCAGCACCGAAATCAGACACTGCTGCCCCAAGTGCCCCTACTGTAGCTACACCTGTAGCCAAAGACGAGGAGCAGGGAGAGAACGGGAGGTTTTACTCCCCGCTTGTTAAGAGTCTCGCCGAAAAGCACGGAGTTTCCCTGGCGGAACTCGATAATGTGAAGGGCTCGGGTCAAGCGGGTCGACTCACGAAGGAAGACTTTCTGAAGTACGTTGAAGGGCGTTCGGCAGCTACAGCTCCTGCTCCGAAAGCTGCTCAAGCTGCGAGTCCCGTGGAAAGTGCTAAACCGTCAACCCCTGCGGAACAACCCTCTGCTGACTGGAGCTCTGATGGCACACGGGTAGTAGTCATGGATGCGATGCGCAGTGCGATCGCTGACCACATGGTACGCTCGAAGCAGACCAGCCCGCACGTGTACTCGATTCAGGAAGTAGACGTAACGAACATCGCGGCCTGGAGAGCCAAGCATAAGGCTGCTTTCGAGAAGAGCGAGGGATTCGGCCTCAGCTTTACGCCCTTCTTCCTCGAGGCAACTACCAAGGCTCTCGAGAAGTTCCCCTACGTGAACGCATCAGTCGAGGGCAAGAAGATTATCCTCAAGAAGCACGTTAACCTCGGAGTCGCGGTAGCCCTCGGGAACACTGGACTCATCGTGCCAGTGATAAAGCGCGCAGAGGAGAAGAACTTCGTGGGTATAGCTCGAGCACTTAATGATGTTGCGCTGCGCGCTCGCAACAAGAAGCTCGTACCGGATGACGTTGCCGGCGGAACCTTCACGGTTACTAACCCCGGTGTATTCGGAACGATTATTGGCACGCCGATCATCAACCAACCGCAGGTGGCGATTCTGTGTCTCGGAGCAATCAAGAAGCGCCCTGTAGTCATCGATGATATGATCGCCATCCGCCAGATGTGCTACCTGACCCTCTCCTACGATCACCGCATAGTGGATGGGTCTCTCGGTGGCCAGTTCATCGCGTTCATCCGCGATTACCTCGAGAACTGGGATATGAATCGCTCGATCTAAATGCGTTCACCTGTTCAAGCATGCGAGTTATAGGTGGCAAAGCGAAGGGGCGGCCTCTCAAATCCGTCCCAGGGGATTCCACGCGACCGATCCTTGACCGTGTAAAGGTCCCGCTCTTTGACATCTTACGCCCAAGCCTGGAAGGTATTTCGATGCTCGACCTTTTCGGAGGAACGGGAGCGGTAGGAATCGAAGCGCTCAGCCAAGGGGCTGGTCACTGTATCTTTCTGGATACCAACGCACGGGCAGTAGCAACGATAAAGGAAAATTTGAAAGCGACCGACCTCGCCGATAAGGCCGAGGTACGTCACACCGATGCGTTCGTTTATCTCCGAAACTGCGCAAAGAGCTTTGACCTGATATATGTGGCCCCCCCACAATACAAAGGTATCTGGATAGAAGCGATGCGAACCATCGCCGAGAGACCGCATCTTCTTAACGATAAAGGAGCGGTGATTGTGCAGATTGACCCCAAGGAGTACGAAGAGCTGGACCTCGGGTCACTGACAAAGACTCAAGAGCGTCGTTATGGAAATACAATTCTCGTATTTTACTCGACCTCTATGTGAGCGAGGTGTCGCTCGGGTAACCATCTGAACTGACAGTCTCGCCTTTGCTGTGTAGACTTTACCGCTCGCCTCCGACGAAGTATTCTCGGTAACTACGCTGGAATACCGGGGAAAACTCTTCCCCTCAAATACGCAAGCTCGGCTCATGAATCGTAGCAATCCTCGTCCTCTGACCTTGAAAGCCAAGCTCGCGCTTGCAACTTTCGGTGCTCTCTCTGCCCTTGTCTTGAGCGTTGTGTTACTGCAATTTTTCCCTGTGACCGAGCGAGGCACGGAATTCGACTCAATCGATGATGTACGACGCGCGATGATGCAACCCGATGACAGCGCTGCCTCTTCAACCATGGAAGGGGGCTCACGAGCATCGCTGCGTGCCATCGTCCGTTCACATCTCGACGATTCTATCATCTATACCCTCAAACCTGACTTGGACCTTACCTTCGTGCGCAGCCGAGTTCGTACGAATTCGTGCGGCATGCGCTCTCCCGAGCGCCCCGTAGTCAAACCTCCGAATGTCTATCGTATTGCCCTCCTCGGTGATTCATTTGCCTTCGGATGGGGCGTCGAGCAACACGAAACGTTTGCGCAAAAGTTGGAGGATGCGCTCAATGAACGTGCGGCGGGTCGATTGAGGTTCGAGGTTTTGAACTTTGGAGTTCCCGGATACTCTACCTTCCAAGAGGTAGCTCTTTTCGAAGAGTTGGGCCTGCAATTCGAGCCTGATGCGGTTTTAGTGTATTTCGTGCAGAATGATTTCGGAATGCCGTTCTTCATTCGAGATGTCGCGGGCAACGGTGGTGGGATACTGTCATCGGTGAAGTTCGTTCAGATAGCCAAGCGACTGCTACGGCCGGAGGATATGGAACAACAGGTGCAAGCCATGGGCCTTGATCCGAATCGTGCCCTCCGTAAATTGGATGCCATGACCTCTGAGCGTGGTATCAAAGCGTTCTTCGCAATTAATCCTCGGGGTTCGTGGCAGTCGGATTTGAAGCGACTCCCGGCGGTGCGCAAGAGCACTTCACTGCGGTTCATACCGTTGAGAGATGGTCTTTTGGAGTTCGTAGAAAGAGCTCACGTAAGCGAAGAAGCCCTCACCCTCTCCTTCGACCCGCATCCGAGTCCGCTACGCCATGCGATATTGGCTCAACTTCTGAGCGCTTATTTTCTCGAGGTGATCCCATGACGATAAAGAATTTCTTCTCTCAATTGTATACCGTTATCCTCGCTAGCTCAGCGATCATGGCGGCTACATCGTGTGGTATGGGGGCCGCCGCCGCAGACCCCAAGAAGCCCACAATCGACCTAGAAAAGACAGTCGGTGTACTCGAGCTCCGCATCCAAATGGCCGAAAACAGCCTCAAGTTCGTCAATAATACGGCGAATCTTACTGAGCTCATCTCCGCACTAGAGGATTACCTGAACGGCAGATGTTTTGATGGCCTGCACAAAAAACTCGACTACAAAGGCCCTCCGACAGACCCGACATGCGTGGGATACATGGACAGGTTGTTCCAGATCAATCCTGACAATCCTGCTGCCACCTGCCTGCGAGACGGGATCGGAGCTGAATCGTGCATCGATGCGTACCAGAATCAAACGACAAGCCCGTACTATTCCGGAGAAAAGGACGCTGAAATCAGGAGCTCGGCTCTCAAATCAGGTATGTCTGCCGTAGATGTTGAGAGGTTGGGGAAACTAACTCTTACCCTCAGGGACGTGAATTCCAAGTATCAATCCGCCCAAGACCTCGATGAGAAGGCTCGTCTGATGGACGACGCGCTCGCGCTCTATGACCAGATACTGGGTATCGCATGCCGAATCACCGCCCTGAGATTTACTCCTCGCTCAGATACGAACAAGTCCTCGGAGGATTCAGAGATACGCGATACCAGGGCAAAACTGCTGAAGATACCGACGAAGATCCGTGGCGAACACCAAGAGCGGATGCTTTCAGAGGTAGAGGTCAGATTCGCTTCCGCCAAAGGCAACGCTACCGAGCAAAAGAGACTTCTGGCGCTCATGGAAGTCATAAAGAACCCTAGCGGTGATGGGACCATGACCGTCAAAACAAACGCACGAGTTCGTTTAATCCTTCCCCAATGTAAGGACATGATCGGGCAATGCCTTGCAGCATTCCCCTCGGCCCCTACCCCCATATGTCATCAAGATGGCTGGTTCACTCCTTCCTGCATCCGGGCGTTCCGACTGTATCGAACAGAGCGGCAACAGAAGCAGGTCGCTGCCGAGGCAACGAAGAGAGCGGAGAACGGTTCCGTCATCAATACACCCAGCCCGGAACCGCCGGGTTTTTCGAAGTTCTAGGAAAATGAGGTAAAGCCTCTCCCTGTTGCCAAGGCAGCTATTGGGCTACACCTGCAGATACCACACACCACCGAAGGCGATTGGTCGCATGCTGTGATGCTTTGCGAACCACGCCACTGAGGAGCGCACCTCAGGCTCTTATCCATCAATGACTACGAGGCAACCGATACCAGGGCCGGAGGAAACTTTTCCGAAGTTTGGTCGAATACTCTCCCTACGCCTTTGCGAGTAACGAATGTGCGCCGAGGGCCACGTTCTTTCGGATAAAAACCCGCTAGCTAGGAATACAACTGATCATGGCAAACACCAACCACCCACGCATGGATGGCTTCACTTTGATAGAATTGCTCATCGTTATGAGCATAGTGAGCGCCCTAGCGGCGATTGCTGTGCCCCGATATGCCGCGTACAAAGCAACAGCCTTCGATCTCCGCGCCGAACTTGATCTGCGCTCAGTAGCCGTCGCCGAGGAGGCATATTTTCTCCAGCATGAGGAATACCTAGCATGTAGCAATGAGGACTGTACTCAACTGCCCGGTATCACGCGCCTCTCAACGGGGGTTGTCCTCGAAGTGAGAGACCTCCCTGATGGCTTCGTTGCTACGGCCAGCCACCCTCGAGGAAGTGGCCGGGTTTTCACATGGGACTCCTCTCAGGGAGGACTGCTCAGTCGTTAATTGATGATCCTCTGCCGAAGCTCGCTAACGCGGTTGAATAGCAGCTGTCTACCCCGGCTCTGTTTCGTTCTCCGATTTGTAAGACCTAGGTGTGCCTCGAATTTCACTTTGTACGAATTCACGCTCTGCCTAGTGTCTATACGGAAAGAAAGTTGCTCAACACTACCGGCGGAAGTAATTCTGAGACTTACGCTGCTCTTCAATTGCTACCAGATGCACACCAAGCGCAGCACTGGATTCAGTCGCCGAGCAGTACCACAGATCAAAACCGGGCCGTTGCTGATGCAGGTGAATCAGATCTCCTCCCTGCGCGCGAATAAATGAGATGTAGAAACCTAGGCTCCCATGATAAGCCTGAGCTGAAACATCTCCCCCCAGGTTATCGGCTACTCGTCTACATTGCATCTCTGCCTCATAGTCAGAGATGGTAGCTGCAGATGTAAAATTCGTAGCGCGCACATCGGCAGATGTGTACGTTCGGTAGTGTGGGTTAAGTCCCCAGGTATCGGGTGGTGGTGGAATCGCATCCTCGGGGAGCTCAATTCCGATAGCGGTATCTCGTAGAAGCACCTCGAGCGGAACCGCACTGGGTCCTGCACGCTGGACCTCGAAACCGGTCTCGCGCCACCCCGCTTTCACGTGCGACTCCTTTGCTGTATTTCGGTTTGGGCCACTACGCACCGTACATACTAACGTGTCACACCCCTCATACACCGCAGTTTGGGCCATCTGATAATCGAGCAGACGGTACCCCTGGATACCGGCACGACGTAACGTGTCACGAGCGGCCTTTGTAATTGCAACGCCATGGAAGAATCCGTAACGTAGGCCTGTGGCGTCTTTGACCAGCCCCTGATGTGCAAGATCATCAAAAAGAGTCGCTGTTGGAACAACAGCACCGGGCGGATGTGGTGTGAAGATATAGTACCCAACCGTCTCGCTACCGAGTTGTAGAAGAAACACCCTACATCCTACCGAGCGCAGCACAGCCTCTGTCACCTCGGGTGGGCAGACTGTACCGAGGCCGTTTTGAGGCCTATTCAGTGTAGGATCTATCAGTAAGGCCCGGTCAATCGTTTCGAGAAGAGGCACTAGGTCCCAACACACCCCCGAATACTCGGTATTAAATTCCAGAAGCGACAGCGATAGAGCACGAGATTGCGGGACGTCTACTAGTGTGGTCTTTGCGCTCAAATCCCTGTAAGCCTCCCAGCCTTTCTGGCTGAACTTTTCAAATGATATGTAACCATCTGCCCAGCGTTTCGCTGCACTCTCTATGTGGCCTAGGTCTTCGATGGCTCCTACCAGATCAAGCGGCGTTCTCCCGGCTTTCTCGAGCTGCTCAAACTCGGCTCGATGAAGTGATACGTGATTGAAGAATCTAGGAAAGTCTACATTGTTTGGAGTGGCTGCAACCCCTTGCGACTGAATCCTCGAGCACAACATAAACATTTCGGCACCAACAAGTCTGACCGGCGCAAGGATCTCAAACTGAGCAAGCTGAGGTTTTAGTGCGGAGGTATTGGACGATTCGTATTCGCGTAACCAGTCGCGTGGAACCCCGTTAGTGCTGTTCTCTAGAAATAGTCGGCGCCATCCTTGAAGCTCAGTCGATGGAGCATCGTGTCTCTCCCCTTGTTTGTCCCCCTGTTTATCTTCACAGAGCTCGATGTACTCTCGATCTAGCCAGTCCATTCGACGCCACCACGATACGATGTCGCTGGACACCTCGGTCTCTCTACCGAGTCAACAACAATCAGAATATCGAGTTGACTATACAAGGCTGCGTGCCCTTGCCCGTCAAGCGTGGTCGACACAACCTGGAGTATTTGATGACGAGTATTTTATCGGTACCTTGGTCGAGAGATTTCCCGGATGTAGTATTGCTACAGCTACCGATTCGATAGGGCGTCTGCATGTAACGATTAATCCTAAATCCAAACAGGCAGTGCACTTCCTGCAGGGGCTTGCAGGGTACGATCTTTGGAGAGCTCAGAGCGATCCCTTGTACACACTGTCGCTCAACAATACTCTAGCTTCACTGAATCAAACGATAGAAAGCTATAAGGATCGCGAGTAAGCGCGGCAAAACCCTTAATTGCGTAGAACTACCCATATGAGGAGGCGATGACGTGCCTCGATATCGTAATGGGGCTCTCCTCGCCCGGTGTGACTTGTATTCGTCGAAAGCTCGAAATTGTTCCCTCATACGGTATTGCGGATCGTCAACGAATTTCGTAGTGAGTGCGCTATCCGAGGCGTGGAATCTGCCGTACCACACCATCGGAGGGGGCAAGCCAATTCACCAGCTCTCCTCGACCGCGGAGCTTCTAGCTCCGCCTCGAACCTGCTTACATCTCTGTGAGTCCTTGAGGAAGGCGGAGCTGGAAGCTCCGCGGTCCGGTCGGAGGCCAACACAGCCTAGTACAAGCCATTGAGTGCACCACCTTCCACCTTGTTGTTGAAGCTAGGGTGTTTTGTGGAGGCAACTGCGAGCTACAGCTTCGCCAAGGCACCTACCCCATTACGGTGGATAAGCTCAAACCCGTGTGTGTTGAGAGTCGGGATACACAGCAGGGCAGAACGTCCAGTCAGTCCACGACAGGTAATTGCCGAAGCATCAGAACCAAAATTCTCGAACACAGCTGGCTGAATATTCAGGCCTCGATCCTTGTCGACCTGCATAATCGCTGCCGTTATCTCCTTGTCATATACTGCCGAGTCATCTTTGAAGGTTACAATCGGATCAGCAACTAACTCCGTGCCAAATTCCTGTCCAACCCGATCCTCTGGTGCAGGGCAACTAGCTAACCTACTAGACCCACCTTGAAGTACCGTGTGCCGAGCAAAGGAATTGCTCTTTGCAGATTCCTGGAGTCCGTAACGAGGCCCCCTACCGCGCATAAACTACTGGCAAAAAGTGAATTGATCTTACCATCCTGCTACGAAGCTACTTTTGCGCTCACCTCGAGTTCATCGCTCCACAGTTTGTCCAGGAATATGCGCCACGGATAGACTGTAATCCCCTGTATAGATCTAACAGTGCGGTCCCTCGACACAACGTAGTACGAAGAGAAGATACCTTCTTCTTGCAATGCGCGAAGCCCGGAGATGTGGCGCTCTTGAACGAGATCGGTAGCTTTAACCTCGATGGCTACTTTTGATCCAATAGTGAAGTCGACTTCGTGTCCACGCTCGCTGCGCCAGAAACCGAGGTCAAGATTCAGACGGCGGTAACTTAGGTATGCTCGAAGTTCAAGGGCAATAAAGTGCTCGAACGCCCTGCCAAAGGTCTCTGTGCCGACCGGTATCTCGTGTCTTCCCGCAAGAGAGTTTGTTACGCCAAGGTCGAATAAATAAAATTTTGCTCGGCTGGTTGCTTTGCGAATTTTGGTTTTTTTGTACGGGCGGAGAAGAAAGCCTATCAGAGTGTCCTCCAAGACCTCAAAAAAATTCCGTACGGTTTTACCGCTTACCGCCAAGTCGCTGCCAAAAGCCTCGAAATTTATCTCCTTCGTGCAGCGGAGCGCGCAGAGTTCTAGGAACGCGCTGAAGGTCTCGATCCTTCGCACGAGAGCCTCGGCCATTATCTCCTCTTTAAGATAGGTACCAACGTATGCCTGGAGCTCTTCCCACGGCTCATCGGCAAGCCATACGGCGGGTAGGCCTCCGCGCGTCAGGTAGCGTATGAGATCAAACTCTTTGAGTTCAGCTGAAACCAAAGGAAACAGCCTAGCTTCCCAGGCACGACCTGCAAGCAGATTTGCGCCACCTCGCTTCAGCTTCCGAGCACTGCTACCGGTCAGAAGAAATCGCATCCCACGCTCTTCAATCAGGCGGTGAACCTCATCGAGGAGCTGGGGAAGTTTTTGAATCTCATCAATGACCACGGGTATAGTTGGGTCAGTGTTCTCTTCTCCAATCAGCTGGGGCCTGCGGGACAATGCCGCGAAGGTAGTTGCAGCTAGAAGGTCGTACCTCGGGAGATCCGGAAGGGTTGTCCGGATAAGAGAGGTCTTTCCGGTACCTCTACACCCGAAAAGAAAAAAACTCTTTCGTGTCAATAGGTTGGCAATATTGACGAGCCGGGGTATAGTTTTTTTAGAAGTCACGTTTCTAATTATTACGCAAAAATAGAAGTGCTGCTACTATTTTTTAGGCTTCGAGCCCCAAGCGAGCAGACGAAAAGCGGCGTTCCCAGTGCCACAATCTCGGAGGCGTCCTCTGCCGAACAATCGAGTGAACCCCCTGTCGTCACGATCCCTTGCTTGAAGCGAAGGACGCTGTATGGTCGAGGTGCGCAGGGTTGGATAGAAACCGCGTCCGTAGTCGCGGTAGCTAAGAAGTGGTACACGGTGATCGTGGAAGACAGCGCCAGTGCAGAGGTACACATCGCCAACGTCACTGCCGTTTTGCTGGAATCCCCCAGCTGTACCGGCGTTTATAATCAGATCCGGCTTCACTGCGATCGCCGAGAGTAACACCGCCGTACTCGACGGACCCTTACCTACTGGAGCAACCCCGAAGCGGGTATTTTTATCGTTTGTCGGATCGTACCGGTACCCAATTCCTGGGATGCGACAGTTAGGGTGCTTTCATTGGTTTTCTTGGTTTACCTTTTCCCCGTACGCATCTCCGACTGGATTGAGTTGCTTGTGTCTAAGAGTGCGTAACAAAAATGCTCCTCTGCTTCGGATGGCTGCAATCGGCAGC
>JBBAUR010000084.1:0-13455 GCA_040398075.1 Bdellovibrionota bacterium
ATGCCCGAAATAATCTGATATGCGCCTCACGAATCTCCTTTGTGGAGCCGTACGCAAAGATTCGTCGCTCTTTCGGCGGTGGAATGTAAGCGTCAGTTACTATATAGCCTTCGAGTCTCTCTGGAATTGGCTGAGACTCTGAAAACTCAGCTTCTCCTTCTCGAACCTGTCTCACGATTCTTTGTCGTACCACTTCAATTTCTTCGGGAGTAGTTATCCCGAAAGCCTCGAGCCACTTGAAAGGATATATTCGAAGTGTGTGAGTTTCTCTTCCCTGTGTCCTCTCCAGTAGCTGCTGTATGACCCTCTGCTCTTCGCGTTCAGAAGGATTCTCCTGAGACAAAGGGTCGATATCAGTCGCATGTATCCAAGGAACTTCCCTCTCAATGCAAGCATTTACATCTGGGGGAGCAGAAAGAAACTCGTTCCAAGTGTGAAAACCCTTGTAGGTATCGATTGTCTTACTCCGCTTGGCTCGCACTGGGTTTAGGAAGGTGTAAACCATTCTCTGCACCGCCATATCCAGGTCCAGTATTTGTACCATACTGTCTCGGTCGTCCCACAGTGTTAACCACTGTAGATCCAGGAGGCGTTTTAGGAAGTCAGTGATCCGTTTTTTAAGCCCGCCATGAAAGTCACGTAGAGAGGACCCATCGAGGGAGTAAAGCTGGATATGTGGATGGTTAGCCATCCAGACGAATGCACAGAGGATGACCTGCTCCGTTCGCAACAGTCGAGCGATAATGCTCTGCAGTAATAGAGTAGTAAGTTTCCTGGCGGGCAGGGGTAGACCTTGTTTCGATCGGAAACACAGCTCGTACATCCGTTTGCTGCGGTACATTCTTGGTGCTCTCACCCCCTTTTAATCGGAAGAGAGGTGACTATGTTGCGTCACATGAGAAAAAAGTTGGGGTGTACCAGATAAGGGGGGATTATGTTGCATCATGTGAGAAGAAAAGTTGGGGTGTACTAAATAAGGGTGCATCATGTGAGAAGAAAAGTTGGGGTGTACTAAATAAGGCCAGGTTCTAACCGTCCATTCCTGGACGTACTCGTGTCAACCACAGGATTTTTTCTATCGACCCTAGCCCTGTCATTTTTGAGATCACGGTGGGAGGCTAATGCAAAGCCGTGTGGTCGGACTGATATCGACGATGGGCATGGTGCCTAAGACACACAGGCAGAAGAGGACGCGCCCAAGAGCCTTCCATCAAGCCGGACCTGTAACGAACTGAATCCCTTGCTCATTCAGTTTATAGACGCCGCGGTGCTAATAGGTATTGATTTTACTGATAACTTATCGTAAGCTGCTTATGATATTTCGAGTGACGATTGCTGTTTATGACACGAACATCAAACACCAAGATCCCATCTGTAGTGAGGGACTACTTTGCTGAGATCGGCAGTAGAGGGGGACGCCGAAGTAGGCGAACGCTCACCGCCGAGCAATCCAAAGCGATGTTGAAGGTACGAGAGGCTCGCCGTGCCTTTCGACGTTTTCGAGCGTTGTGTTTTTGGTCCTTCAATCCCAACATGAAGATCACGATTGATGATGTTGCCTGGGTGGCCGAAACTCTACGGAAGCACGGTAACCGTAAAGCTTGGGAGGTCGCCGATTATTTATGCCGCTAACGAGCTTTCAACGAGAGGTGGCATTACTGTTGGCTGCGAATCGCTCGGAGGATAGCTATCTTGCTGGTGGCGCGGCTCTTCATATCGCGCCGAACTCACAACGCTTCAGCAATGACCTCGATTATTTTCACGATTCAACCGAGCGAGTAACCAGCGCTTTCGAGGGGGATAGGGCGACCTTGCTAGAAGCGGGCTTCTCGGTCGATCTGGAGATGAATCAACGCGGATTCATTCGCGCTGTAGTAGCTAAAGGTGACCATACCACCAAGATCGAGTGGGCGCACGACTCTGCGTGGCGCTTCATGCCGCCAATTAAAAACGTCGAGGTCGGCGTACAGCTACATCCGATCGATCTCGCTGTGAACAAGATCCTGGCACTTGCAGGGAGAGATGAGCCACGCGATTTTCTCGATATCCTCTTCATTCACGAAACGATTCTTCCGTTGGGTGCTTTGGTGTGGGCCGCAGTAGGTAAGGACCCAGGGTTTACGCCAGCCTCGCTACTCGAGATTATTCGCCGAAGAGGTAAATATCGACCGGAGGATTTCGCGCGACTGCATCTGGTTCAACCGGTGGATCTGGTCGGCAATAAGACAAAATGGCTTTCGGCGCTCGATCAGTGTGAAGCCTTTATCAGGGGACGCTCGCCCGCCGAGATCGGATGCTTGTACTACTCGTGCGGCAAGGATGCCTTCGTTATGCCAGGTGAGGGCGAAGAGGTCGTGCCGCATTATGGGAAGCCCGGTGGGGTGATTCCAGCTTTCTTGGCGGAGTAGCTTTTTTTAGGTCTTCGCGGAATCGAGTGGGTAGAAATCGGTGTGATATCGAGAAAGATGCGCGCTTGAACTGGCCCACGAGTTCCTCGCTTCCCCTAGAGAAGACGCTCACGAATCTCAATCGTAGAGATGACGAACTCGAGGGCGCTGTCCGATAGACGTTTAGTTATTCATAGTCGAGCATATATCCCTATTTCGGACACAAGGGGATAACATTGCTCGTTCGGGTACGTTTACGTTCACGTGCACGTGAAAAGACGTGATGTATGGGTCAAAACGAAGGCTTACGTGATCTCTATGCTCGTTATCACCCACTCGAGAACGTGATGAGCCTTTTTTTGTATCGAGGCAACGCACGAAGTAAAGCGTGGTAGTTCGACGCTCGAGTTAGTCGATGAATTTTCTTTTGAGGAGTTGACGCGCTTGGTGTTGGCGCATCGGCCGACCGAGCTGGCGCCCAGACAATTCCCGCTTGCTCCCTACGACCTACGACCACAAGCTATTAAACGGCAGCTAAGACACTCTTCCCTAGGTGCAGCGTACCTCTGAAAACAACCATTTCGAACAGCGAGGGTGTATACCTGTTTCCCTCAAACCTGCCACATGTCCGGAGCTGTCGGCTTTAGAAATGCCAGGCACTAGGGAGGGGCCACTAGCGAGGGGAGGGGAGGCGGGTGGTGGAAGCGTAGAGTGAAGATAGCAGTACGCCACTTTTCTCCAAACCGAGGGGCAGTGCCTGCTACCAAACACTCTTCGTCGCGGTTTGTTTTCTACTACCCAGATCTATTCAAGCCCTGCCAGACACATTGTTAAAGGGGCTATCTCCTTGAGTAGCTCAGCAGCCTCCCTATACTGGAAAGGGTAACTCAAAACAGTCCCCCTGGTCTGACGCATGCTTCAAACGAATTGTCCACGCGGGACCGTACCCCACTCTCCGCAGGTGCCCGCGGTTTCTAAAGGGACATCAAAGACATCGCGACTCGTGGGTTTGGTCTCGATCGAGACGATCACGTCCGAATACCGACAACGGGGGTATGCCGGGACATTGAAGTATCTCGGACTTACGCCCACGGATTACAATCTGTTGACCAAAGAGGCTCCCAACCGTGATGAACTGCTTACCTTGAACGCGCAGGAGGTGCGAGAGTTCGAGGCAAGCGGCGTAAAGCTCACAGGGGTGTTCTGTTCGCGCGGTACTGCCATCAATCTCACCAAAGATCTCCTCTTTCGGGAGCTCCCGGGCTTTGAAGCTGCGAGCTTGCAGCGCGATATCGGCACCATGGCAGAGCTGTATCGAAAGACAGTAATCGGCTTCAAAGCCCCGAGCGGAAACGGCACCGGCCAGAAAGCGTTTTTCATCCATCACGGCTTAGGCTCGATCGTGGCGAACACGGGTGCTATGGGGTTGGGAAAGAGGAATTCAGTAGCGGCCCTGCTTGGACTCGTGTTTCCTGGACTGATCGATTTCACCAATTCAGCAGCGTTGAGCCCGAATGAAGTTGAGCGCGGGTACTGGGGCGTCCGTGAAAATGTCGAACGACACTTCTTTACTGCTCTGAATACTGTCCCGGGATTTGCAGAGGCTCGCACGCGAGGTGATATCAACGAGATGCTTACGTTGTGGAGAACGCACATCTCGAATTATAGCTCTCCTTCCACACAAAGTGGAGGAGCCACAGTCTTCTTCGGAGAACGGGGAGGCCTTAACGGTTTTTTGAGTTATCCGCATCCGAAGCTTGGCTTCATGGAGAGGGGTATTCGACCGCTTGTGAAGGCCTTCCTACCCGATTTTTTTGACAAGGTGGGGACCCATGCCGATTTAAGACCTGATGGATATTGGCAAAAGGCCGAGAACGTTCGGGCTGAATTGCTCCGGGCACTGTATGAAGTACCTGGGTTTCAAGTCGCGCATGAAGCGGGTGATGCTTCGAGCATGTGTCGGTTGTACCGGGAGCACGTGATCGGATACCGCCCACGGCCCGGGGAGAGGGGAGGGCAAAAGCTCTTTTTTATCGCCAAAGGTTGTGGATCCGCATTCCGACTGCGAGGAGGCGCCGCGGCGTTGGGGCTATCAGAGGGTAGTTTCATGGCGGTTGTGCGCGAGGTCGTCCCACAACTATTTTCTCCCAACGTGCCTGAGCACATACAGCACAAGGAAGTATCCGCACGGATATGGACCCCTGAGACGATGCGTAGCGCAACGCTGGAGTTACTGTATACGATCCCTGGATTCGAGCGCGCACACAAGGAAGGTGATGTAGCCTCAATGTCGGCGCTGTACCGTGCACATGTAGTTGGTTATCGCTCGAAGAGCGAAGGAGTGGGGGGGCAACGGGCGTTTTTTTGGGAGAACGGTCTAGTAGGCCTGATTGGTAACGCACGGGCGGACCTCGGATTTCAGCGCAAGAATTCCCCCTATGAGTTAATGAGGCTCGTGGTTCCGGAGATCTTCGATCCGGCGTGCCCGGGCGCGCTCTCGGAGCGTGAATTGACCCAGTATTACTGGTCGGTACGGGAGAATGCCCTCAAAGGTATACTCGATGCTCTCTATCTCATCGATGGATTCGAAGATGCACACGCAGCCGGTGATGTGGCGAGGATGGCTGATTTGTACAGGGCCCATATAATTGGCTATCGCAGTTCGAATGGTCGGGGTGGACAGCAGGCATATTTCATCGAGAAAGGCGGGCTTGTCACTCTATTCAACAAGGCTCGCGAGAATTTTGGATGGAGCAAGGCGGGAAGCCCTGCGGAGGGGCTACGACTGGCGTTACCAGAGCTGGTGGATCCCTTACATCCAGATGCTCTACGAAGGAGCGAGATCGAGCATTATCTCATTCCCGACAAGGAGACGTTGCGGGAGTACCTGCTCTCCGGTCTTTTCACGGTAGTTGGGTTCCAAGAAGCGTTCGAAACCGCCGATATCGCGGAGATGGCGCGGCTGTATCGTGAGCACGTCATCGGATACTCAGCTGGTGCTGGCCCCAAAGCACGAGGGCAGGTTGCTTTCTTGAGAGAGGTTTGTAATTTAGGACCAGTGCTGGCGAGAAGGCATCCAGAGCTGGGAATCACCCGACTCAGCTGCCCCGCTCAGATAGTAGAAGCGGTGCTCCCGGGCTTGATCGATGCGAATAACCCGGTCGCACTCGCCCCGAACGAGGTTCAGCACAGCTATTGGACATTGGAGACCGTGTGTTCGCACGCGCTCGCGAGTTTGTGCCGTATACCTGGATTCTCTGACGCCTACGAGACGAGAACTATCTCCGTGATGGCGGTGCTCTATCGTGAATGCGTCATCGACTACAAGGCGAGTAATGGTGGGCTCGGAGGACAGTATGCTTTTTTTCGCGAGCAGGCAGGAATACCGCTCTTGGCCTACGTCGACCAACAATCTGGCGAACGTATCTCTGTACCACCGGTCGCTCTGCTTGATCGCCTGATTCCTGGACTAGTCAGTGAAGAGGATCCTGATGCTCTTCTGCCGAGCGAGGTGCGCTGTAATTATTGGAACGACGAAGCCGTTGTCAGTAGAAATGTAATCCGTGTGCTTTACGCGCTACCTGGCTTCAGGGAAGCCCACGAGGAGTATGATATCGCCGAAATGGCGCAAATATATCGACGAGAGGTGATCGGCTACGTTGCCACTGATGGCTCTGCAGGAAGTCAAAAGGGTTTCTTTGCAAAGATGGGGCTCCTCGCGATCAGCAACCACAAAAATTCTCTGGGATATGAGCGTGGACGATTTTTTGCGGAAGTAGTGAGTTCCTGTATTCCAGGTCTCGTCGACGATGAAAATCCAGAGGCGCTGGCGCTGAATGAGTTGAGTACTGCAGTGTGGACCGACGAGCAGTATATTGCACAGCGGATTCGGCTAGGCCTCTGTACGATTCCGGGATTTCAGGAGGCATTGCACGTCAACGATATACCTAGGATGGCGCAGCTCTACGAGGAGCATGTTCGCTCCTTCGTTGATCCCGCAACCGGTGAGAGGGGACAACGAGCCTTCTTCCGGTGCAAGGCGAGGCTCGGCGCTGGTCTGAACATGGGGAGATACCACGGGCACAGCGACGCTAACTCGATGGTCCACTACCTGAATCTCGCCGTGCCTGGATTGGTCGATGCCGACAACAGCAAGGCACTTCAGCCCCCGAGAGTAACTGCTTCGTACTGGTCGGACGAACAGCGAGTGACACGTTTGAAGCAGCGCTTGCATGCAATTCCGGGCTGGAAGGCAGCCGAGGAGCAAGGGGAGCTATCGGTCTTGGCGAGTTTATACAGAGCGCATGTTTTGAGCTTCTACGATCCGATCCGTAAGGCAGGCGGGCAGACTCAATTCTTCGGTGTTTGTGGACTGGGTGCGGTTTCTCAACACAGAACCGGCCGTCCTTTCGTAGAGATACTGAATGAGGCCTATCCAGGCCTTGTCGATCTGACGAATCCGGACATGCTTCATCCGACTGAAGTGTCGAAGACGAACTGGAAGAATATCGACAGTGTTCGGGTAGGGGTGCTTGGAGCGTTGTATCAGATTCCCGGTTTCGAGGATGCTCATGGAGCCGGGGATCGTGCAAGAATGGCGTCCCTCTACCGCAGTCATGTAGCTGGATATCGCTCGGTATGGTCCGATTATGGCGGTCAATGTCAATGGTTCATTGAACAGGCCCGCATGGGCGGTTTGCTAACGTCGGGACGATTGACTGCACTAGGGCTGCCACCCGAGCAGAGTAAGAACCCATGCGCTGCGCTCATGGTCCTAGCATGTCCAGAGATCGCTTCTGAAGTATTTGGTCTCCAGAGTGAGCGCAGCGCGCGCTATGTACGTGGTGCGCTCTACGAAGGCCTATGTAGGCTGCTATGTAGTTTGTGTGAAGCTGATGTATCAACAGAACGAGTAGAGACACGGCTTCAGGGAAGTTCCAACGTGAGCCTGTACCCTGACGCGTTGGTCAAGGGACGAATCATCGATTTCAAGTGGGGGCGAGCATATCAGGATATATGTGATACTGTGGTCAAGTATGCTTCGGTCGCCGCGCTCGAAGTCAATAGTAACAAGGTGTGTAAGGTAGACGAGGCTCACCCGATCATTATCTTTGTTCTCGAACCCCTACACGAGGGACAACTCGAGGCGACCGATGTGCCACACCGGATAATCTCTATCGCCGACATGCTCAATCCTCAATGCTGTAATCCTGACGTGAAGGCAGCTCGTGAATTGATGGAGTGGCGACACCCACACGAGGTTTCATCTATTCTTGCGGAGATATTCGACAGCCTCCGACGTCTGCAGCGCGCACAACCGGATGATCCAGATCGTAATTTCTACGCGCTCAATGGGCTCTTGGAAGAGCTCTTCGAAGCACGTACATCCGGTATGGAAGAATTGCTAGACGCATTAGGCTCATTCAATTACTTAGTGCAGGATATCTGTGCCTAGGAAACTAAATAAACCTAGCCTCGTTCATCTTTGAAAGACATGAACGAGGGTAGCAGTGCGAGCGCAGTCTTGGCGGGCCCGAGTTGCACCGTTGAAGACAACAAACTCTTTTATGCCGAGCGAGTGAGATGTTTGAGTCTCATGAGAGACTCTAGCTGTTAATACGGTGCTATTATATGTTCGCATTGAACTTTGATTAATCGACATTCCCTCCCTCTGTGGTTGTCAGGCACCAAGTCTTCTTGAGTCACCCGCTTGATATCTCTTGAGGGTATGTAGTGCGGTGTTGCGGCTCACAAACAGCTACTCCGCGATGCTCTCTCGTGGTGTACCTGCCTACATCGAGCACACTGTGCACTTCATTCCGGTTCAAAAAAGTGCACATAGCAATCCAAAGGCTGTGGCTGTAGCTCTAGTGCGTTTAAGCTTCCTGCTTTCTTTCCTGAATCGTTGGAAGAGTAGAGCGTAGTCGAAACTGCTGTATCTTCTTCTGATTAAACCATCTGTTTAGTATGGAGGCCCGGCCTTCTCATACCTGATTCGGATGAAGTTTTTGATCGGTGTAGAAGGCTTATGATCGCACCACAGAGGCCAGACTCTCTAGAAACACCTCCTCAGACAGTGGCATATGAGGCTTCGTCGGCCGAAAAGTTGGCTATTGGGCCGGCTATTGACCGCATACAGGCAATTCTGGACATAGAGCGGGATAAATATGCCGGCTCTTTGGCTCAGGCGTCGCCTGATATGACTTCCTTCATTGAGCCGTTTGTTGCGCGCCTATTTCAGTCGATTTCGGGCACGGTGCTCAGCCAGCTGTCAACAGAGGAGGATTCCCTAGAAGGCTCGATTCGAGCGGCGATAGTCGACGCCGGTAGACACCTCTACTACGAAGTTGGTCGAACGACTCTTGGACCACTCGTCGTGAGATTTGCCGAGCACGTGCTCAAGCATGTTCCGGCGCGCTCAACAGTGGCTTTTCTGGCACGTGATGCCGAGTCGTATTTTTCCGCCGCGAGTATCATCAGGGAAAGCGCAGAAATATCTACTAAGCGACTCTCGCTGCGGTACGTTACTCTCAATCGGCATCATCTGGGAATAGTCGACGAGAATCTCAAGAGGCACCTGGGGGATGGCTACGATTCAGAACAGGAGATACTGAAGGGCGCTTATCTCGAGCAAGAGGGCTTTGCAAATCCACATGGCGTTGCCATCGTAGATACTGGATGCTGGGGAACGCTCATCGAGAAGTTATGGAAGGCGGCTGCGGCGAATGGACGCGCTAAGCTTAATTTGCAGCATGCCTATTTTATGTACAGTCATAATCCGAATATATACGGGTTCGTTAATCATAAAGCTGCTGAAGCGCAGAGGATGGATCTGGCGCGCGAAGGAGTATTCATAGGAGATACCTTTGAGTGTTTACCTAAGAATCAGGAAAGTGCTAGGCGTTTTATGCGTGGAGAAGATGGGATCATTGTACCGGTGCCTCAGATGATTGATTCGGTATATCTTGAAGCGTGGCAGCAAGCTGTTTTAGAAGGAATAACATCAGCAGCTACTGAATTCATAGCTTCTCCGAGCAGCTTCCCAACGGCAGTTGAAGCGATCAGTATTATGGAAGAAAGACGCCTAGCTGCAGCGAACGAGTTTACCGGAGTTCTACCGCAGTCAACGCCGAAGTGGACCCATGGAGAAACGTTTTTGAGCGAGTGGAGTTTGCCGCAGATTCCGCCGCTAGGCTATCACTCAGTTGATTAATGAATACCTTATCCTCTTTCAAGTTAACGGGAGTTGTTCACTTGCCAGCGATGCCGGGGTACCCGAATTCACCTGGTATCGATCGCTTGGTTGATTTTGCGCTCGAGGAGGTCCGAACGTTGGAAGAGGCGGGGTTCTCTGGAGCGCTCTTGGAGAATGAGGGAGACCGCCCGCATGTGCTCGAGGTTTCAGAGGCATACCTCTACCAAGCTTGCGAATTGGTCAAGGCAGTCAAATCGGCTACCCGACTCCCCGTTGGACTCGAGATTCTTTACGATATGGTTGGCACGGTACGTATTGGCATCGATGCTCGAGCGGATTTCGTTCGGCTTGATGTGTTCACCGATGATACAGAGACGCGGTGGGGAGTGGTCAGAGAGTGTACCGCAGCTGTTGCGCATCTGCGCAAACAATCAGCAGGCTTTTTCCCCGCTATTTGGGCAGATGTGCATGTGAAGCACGGTCGCAATATATCGGGTAGGTCGCTGGCAGAGTCAACCCGACTGGCGGTCAAGTGTGGTGCCTCAGCGTTGATAGTAACAGGGTCAGTCACCGGGGAACCCCCACAGGAGACAGATTGTGAGCAGATGCGGCGCAACTCTGATGGACTACCCGTGTATGTTGGAAGTGGCTTTTCAGAGCAAGGTGCCGAGACTTTGTGTGCGATGTGTGACGGCGCAGTCGTCGCTACAGCAGTTCAGGTGGCCGGCAGATTCGAGTTAGAGAGATGTAAGCGGCTGGTAGAAGCTGTCATTCAGCAGGGGTGATTCGTCGATGAGCTCGGTATTGTGCATCGGAGACATAAGCGTTGATTCATACGTAAACATACCGTGTTCATATGTTGGAGGGATAACCTTCAATGTTGCCTGGAATCTGAAGGAATGCGGGATGAGCTCTCATATGGTCTCTGCGGTTGGGGATGATGAAGATGGAGCGACGGTGTTGCGAGCGCTGTCAACGCGAGACATTTCAGTGGAGGATATAGTTGTTCGCAAAGGAGCAACTGCCAGACAAAGAATTATCGTTAATCCCAATGGGGAGAGGGTTTTCGACGGCTATCGGACTGGGGTGCTTGCCACTCTGGGTTCCCGCGACATACCTTTTTCATCGCTGTCGCACTTTGATGCGCTTCATGTGCCCTTGTCCGATGGATTGGAGGCTCTATTCGATGCGGTTGCACAGCAGGTGACAGGAATCATCAAGATAGCCGACCTATCGATGGACGGCCCCAACGGCCAGGGGCTACAAGCTTCAGTTGAACGCTACCTCCCGTACTTTGACCTTGTGTGCATTGGTGGAAAGTATGACGATCTGGGGTGGGTGAAGGAACGAGCAGCTTCTTTCCCCCACAAAACGGTCGTACTTACACTTGGAAGTAGAGGTGCTGTGTGCTTGCGCGGGCGTGAAATCTACGAGCAGGAGGCAGTGCCTGTGTCCAAAGTCGTTGATACGACGGGTTGTGGAGATGGATTCCAAGCCGCATTTATAGCTCGGTGGCTGGCAGACAGAGACGATATCCGCGGAGCCCTCAGCGCAGGGGTCGCCCAGGGTGGTAAAGTTGCATCGATTTTCGGTGCAACTGAATGCATCATCGAGGATTGACCGGTAGCATGATTAGCCGTGTTGAACACGTTTTACCAGAGGAGGCATTCAGACGGCTCTCGTGTGCCTCCGCGTTCGTGTTCGATGTTGATCGGACGCTCACAGAGCCCCACAGCAAGATGAGTCGCACTATTGTCGATGAGCTTTTAAAGCTCCGAGTTCCCTCTGGAGTTGCTACAGCGCGTAGTCTATCAGAGCTGGAGGAGTCACTGCCGATTGGGAGTTCACTTGGCGAGATATTCAAAGGGTGCTCGCTCCTTGAAGACGGTCACGTACTGTTGCCGGGCGGACAGGCCAGGGGTGCATTGTTAACGATAGAAGCTCTGGTGCCAGTTGAGGCACTTGAAGCCATTTCGAGATTTCGAAAGCTGCTGGAAGAGTCAATCGTTGACCTAGGTCGCATTGACGGATTTGGCCAATTTGCTGGGGTACCAGAGCCACTCGTCAAACTGCCCCCGCACCGGGACTTTCTGGCAACTGTCACGTTGTGGGAAAAAGGAGCGGTCGGTCATCCCTCTTTTATTCATGCTTATAATTGGTGTTGTACGAGGCTCAGAGATCTCTCCCTCGATTCTCAACTTACCCTGACGGAGGTAGGCGATGGTACGCTTCGCGTCACGGTTCGTGGATTCGACAAGGGGCAAGGCCTGAACCAGCTTGCCAGCAGGAACAGGCTTGATCTATCGAACGTCGCTTATTTTGGAGATGGCTTCAACGACGTCCCGGCTGCAGAGGCTGTCAAGGCTAGGGGAGGATTAGTTGTAGCGATCGGCTCTTCGACACCGCCTTTGCTCAAATTCGCTGACTATGTGACCAACGGCGATGGTCCAAACGTAGTAGAGCGGCTTTTGAAGCGATTAAATAGTGCCAGGTAAGAGACTTAAGCTTTCGGTCTGCCCTCTCAAAGCGGTAGGCCCTCTCAAAGCGGTAGCCGAACAACGTACACGATAGTCATACTGTCGTTGGGCACAGGTGCCATAGCGAGACTCCAGCACTTCCACTCTCGCTGAAAGCTGGTTATGCCATACATTTCCACTATCTCCATGCACGCGATGGGCCCACTAGTAAGGCACGCTGCCTCTGTCCATCCCTGTGGCTCCCCTTTTAGTCCTTCGATAAACCCGATGTGTTCACCATTCTACACAGCCAGAAACTCGGCCGTCAGGCCTTCAGTCGATGACGGTCTCTACATCACCCCTTCCTCGTTAAGGACTTGCGTGGTTTGGAGCATTTAATCGCGTACTACAATAGACCGCGCCGTCCCAGGGTGAATAAATATTGATGTAGAAGCCGGCTAAACTCGCTACCAACCCCTCCAGGAAGGATCGGCGAGTGGTAATCATGCCGATGTTTTCCGGGCCTCCACACAGTGCACTGGCATCGAGTGTTTTGGAGCCTGGTACGAGTCCCCACAGGAAGAAGCTCTGCCAGCCGCCTGCTCTCGTAAGCGAACCCATGGAGTTCTCGAGTGCGGTAGCTTCAACCGGTGCTTGTTGCGGTCTTACATTGAAGTATTGCGTGCGGTGGCAGCCGCTCACGACGATGAGGAGTGCGAGAGTAAGAATAGATCTAATCATGACTAAGCAGCTCCTCCCGAGCAGTAGTACAGAGATGTTCTTGGGGTCCAGATACCGAGGGTGATTATTGAGCAGAAACCATCGAGGAAGGTGGTGTCCTCCACGATCGCCGCGGTGCCATTTGGGCAATACTGTGCGAGGTCTATTTTTCGCGTTGGTACGAGGCCGTAAATAAAATACGACTTCATGACTGAAATCGGGGGAGTCGATGCATCGCGAGAGACATTGAATCGCATCGTGTGGCATCCGGAGAGAGTCCCCACGAGAAGAAGAGTTAGTAGCAGCTGTTTCATTCCGTTCTCCTTTCGAGAGATGTTCTCCGACACTATACATAGCTAGTTTCTGTCCAGAAACACCGATTTTACGCGAACCTTCGCTTATATTTCCTGCGAGGCAAAAAGATCTTGTTTTTTTTGGTTTCTGTCCTGGCGGACAGAAACTAGCTAGTTTCTGTCCAGAAACACCGATTTTACGCGAACCTTCGCTTATATTTCCTGCGAGGCAAAAAGATCTTGTTTTTTTGGTTTCTGTCCAGAAACACCGATTTTACGCGAACCTTCGCTTATATTTCCTGCGAGGCAAAAAGATCTTGTTTTTTTGGTTTCTGTCCAGAAACACCGATTTTACGCGAACCTTCGCTTATATTTCCTGCGAGGCAAAAAGATCTTGTTTTTTT
>JBBAUR010000085.1:0-13290 GCA_040398075.1 Bdellovibrionota bacterium
CCCTGAGACGATTATAGCGCCGGAAAGCTTTTGCTTACACGGATTGGTGCCATGCATGCTTTCTAAACTTTGCCTTTAAGGGCGTGTGACCACACTTCTTCGGGTACATTCACGTTTACGTGCACGTGCATGTTCACGTCCGGAAACGCCAATTCTACACACTTGATTCACCGATGAGCCCATCTTTGATGCCACTATAAAAGAAAGAACTATTCGAAGCGGTCGGTGATACGCGCTGTGGCGCACGTAAAACGAGGACTTCTTCAGAGGTCATGAACCAAACAGGAATTCCGGCCAACGCTGAAAGAGGATATTACGCCACAACTTTTACAAAAACACAGATTGTTACCATTATCCGGACTTAATCAGGGCATCCGAAAGTAGTAACACGAATTTCCTACGGCGCCCTTTAGGGTAAAGGGCGTACAGCGTGAGCTGTTAAAAGAACAAAAGGGAAAACCTCCTTTGATCGACCGCCCGAGAACATCAAGCCTGCAATTCTACTTGGAAAGCCTCAAGTAGCTTTTCAGCTACCTGTGTGGGCGTTTCCCCTGGATGGGTTAGTACTTTTGTTATTTCCGGAAACATCTCACTCGAAATGAGTTGCTTCCTGAGCCTTTCTCTATAGTAGAAAGGGCCCCGTTTGTCTGCGTCCAAGCGGACTTGATCGTCGCCTCGGCTCGCCCGGGCGTCAAGCCGGCCTTGGATTATCTGCTCTACTTCCTCCATCGCAGGCTCCTCCATAACGTTTTGAGACGTGATCTCCACGTCCCGAGGAACCAGGATCAGCTGAAAGACTTGGATTCTGTTGTCAAAATCCAGCTCCAGCTTCCTGTACAGGGGGACAGACTCCTCTCCCAGGGGGACTTGCGCGGTCAGGTCCTCGAAAGGACCCGGCATGATCACATCGAATCCTTGAGCTGCCCTTTGTCGACAAGCTTTTTGGTAGTCGATCTGCCCTTGCCGGTTAAACGACTTGGCAAACTCTGGGGAGTTTATCGTCATCCCAGATTTGTTTGCGCACAGAGCGCGCATAGCAGGCGAAAACGCCCACTCGTTGTCCTCTACGAGGACAGGGGTTATCAGAATCCGCTCCTGCAACAGACTTGCTAGCTGCTTCAGGGCTTCCGTCTTCCCAACACCCGGCGCACCCGAGAGTAAAAGCACAAAACCACTCATTCTTTCTTCCTTTCAAATGAACTTAAAAACCGCGTACAGACCCACGCTGTACCATAGGAATCCGTTCTACTCATGTCGGATACATTTCGAGAAAGAGCGTTGTTTTGCGGGAGGCCGCACCACCCCTTATGATACAGAGGGCTCTCGGCTAATCAAATTGACGGGGCACCTCATGACGGCTCTGTGTGCTCAGTAGCTTGCGGTGTAATGAATACATAAGACCTCTCAAATCGACAGGTTCGCCCACCTACCACTGAACCGAGGCGCTCGGGATAGCATCTCTGGAAACGATAAATCCAGACACTCAGGCGTGTATGTTGTGAGGGTACGATGTTGTGATGCAATCAGTCTATCCTGAGGTCTGCCGTAGTGTCCGGCGACGGATACCGACGCGTGAATAGCCCGCAAAGGCGCCGAGATACCAGGCCTCCGTATAGCCGCTCGTTGGTGGCAGCTCTACCGTGCCGCTTAAGCAGCACGGCCCTTTGTCCGACTCATTGAGACGCCCTGCGGCAACTCAAATACGACGGCAGTCCCCTCTCCCTCTCGACTTAAGATCTTGAGCTCGCTGCCATGAGCCCTTGCCACTGCGCTGGCGATACTCAGTCCGAGTCCCGAGCCCTGGCCAGCAGCTTTGGCGTTCGTAGCACGAAAGAAGGGAGTTTTGATCTTCGCTAATTCCGCCTCAGGGATCCCTACGCCTGAATCCGAGACCGTTACGCGGATTCGACCCGCCGCCAGAAGAACTATCACCTCGATTTTTCCTCCTTCTGGGGTATAGCGCAGCCCGTTTTGCAACAGATTTTGTAGCAACCGCTCGATCAGGCGCACATTTCCGTTTGCAAGCGGTAGCACGGGTGGAACATACACCATCACGTCGACCTTCTTTTCATCGGCCTGTGGACGCACGGATATCGTGGCGTCCATCACGAGATCAGGCAAAGAGAAGTTTTCCATCTCGAGCTTCTCCCCGGAAGCTTCGAGCCTTGAGAGGTGGTGCAGATCATCTACGAGAGTAGCCGCCGTGCGCGTGCTACGCAGAGCCACATTCATGAAGCGCCGAGAGGAGTCAGCATCTAGCGTATCGCTCTTGCGTAAGAGCGTTTCCAAATACCCCTGTATCGACGAGAGCGGGCTTCGAAGATCGTGAGAAAGTGAGGCTACTGCTCCTTGAAGCCGTTGCAATCGGCTGAATGCTAAGACGACGATCAAGGTGACAACCAAGGCCATACAGCCGGTCGTAACTAACGCAGTACCAATACCGACGGTGCTGTTGATCGATGCCGTGAGGCCTGTATCGACCCCTCCTTCAGCCAGTACCACGTACAGGTAGTGCGCCCCACCTCCCAATCGGAGCGGCTCGACCGAGATCGGACGCAGAGACCGAAGTTTGAGAGGATCATCCCCGTACACAACATTGCTGCCTTCCTTGCTAGCAATAAATCGCCGCACCGGTCGCAGGTCGACAAACGGTAGAACAACGTGCCCGTACTCTCTCGGACTGGCTTTGACAATTCCGTTCTGATCGAGCAGGTACAGGCGTATGCCTGGGTTCAGGCGCGCAAGTTCGTTTATCTGTTTGTATACCTCAAAAGAGTTAGAGCGCTCGCTGAAGCGTCGCATTCGCTCCGCGAAGATCTTGGCGATGTTCCGGTTCGTGAGCGCTTCGGAGGCATCGACTGCTCGCCGGGACAATGCGACGTGCGCCCATACTTGGAGTCCGATTGCTCCCATGATCACCACAAGCGACACAATCAGCACTCGCGTCGATGCGTATGCGCGGATTCCGCGCACGTTGACCCAAACAATTCGCATGCTACGGCGAACGTTTCGATTTAGCTGCTCAAGCACCGCTCGCCACCGCACGCGATCTCTCCACGCATTTGTATCCCACCCCCCAAACGGTCTGGATGTACTTAGGATTTCCAGGGTCTTCTTCGAGCTTCGCGCGCAGGCGATTGATGTGCGTATTCACCGTATGTTCGTAGGCCGAGGAGGTGTAGCCCCATACAGCGTTGAGAAGCTGTTCGCGTGTGAACGCCCTACCTGGGTGTTTGGCCATGTACAACAGAAGATCGAACTCAGTGCTCGTGAGGTCGATCTTGCCGCCATCCACTACTACCTCACGCGTCGAGGGATTTATCAGGAGCGATCCGAGCTCTATCGGTTCATCTTTGGTGGGCAGCTCGTTCTGCGCCCGTCGAACGAGCGCCTTGGCCCGTGCTACGACCTCACGCACACTGAAGGGCTTGGTAACATAATCATCCGCCCCCAGCTCCAGCCCCAGAACCTTATCTATCTCTTCCCCCCGAAAGGTCAACATCATGATACGGGCAGAGATCTGTTTACTGCGGAGTTCGCGACAGATCTCAATACCATCGCGACCAGGAAGCATCACATCGAGAATGACGAGGGCATAGGTGTCACCGAGAGCTCGCTGCAGTCCACGCTCGCCATCGGCTATGTGAGTAACGGAGAAGCCGGCATCCTGCAGATGCATTGTGAGGATCTCAGCGATGTGCGGATCGTCGTCGACGATCAAAACCTTTTTGTTTGACACAACATTTGAAATAACGAAGGACGATATACTACGAGGATTATGGTCGTTCTCAGCCACGGTCGCGCTTAACAGGCAACGCTGCTCGCGCCATCCGCCCTAGAGACATCATAAATTCCAGCGCTTAACGGAGTCTCGGGGTCTTGTCGACTCACTTCAGGTCGCTTATCTTTCGGGGGTGGATCCCGATAAATCATTGATTGCGCTCTTTTACTTCCTTACTATCGTGTGCGCTGTCGTGGTTGCGTGCGCCACTCGTTGGTCGAGCCGTTCCACGAGTGCCCGCCTCGGCAAGCTCGTCGTCGGGGTGCTTCTTTCGGTACTTGTCTTGGAGGTGTGTAGCCTCATCGCTCTCAGAGTTACCTTGGGGAGCTGGCTCTATGGCGCAACCTCGAACCCGAATGCTTGGTTCTTTGAAAACCATCCAAACATGATAGCTACCATGATCGGTAAGCAGCGCTACACCGTACCGAAGAAGGGCTCTACAATTACCATAACTCAGAACTCGCTCGGATTTCGCGGGGGCGAATTTGGCCCAAAGGGTGATTCTATTCGAGTTGTTGCGGTCGGAGGTTCAACTACATACGGGGTCGACGTGGCTGACCAGGATACCTGGACTGCGAGGCTGGAGCATCACTTAGGCAAAGGGTACGAAGTGCTCAATCTAGGAGTGGCAGGACATGCGACCGCCGAGCATCTCTACCTCATGGGCGCCGTGGTGAGCCGCCTACAACCCAACATAGTACTTTTGCATATTGGGCTCAATGATATGCACTGTATGCACTCACCTGAGGTCACACCGATCATCAACAAGTGTCACAGCGACCTTCTCTCCCTCTCAACGGGGCGTTGTTTTGTCGAAAAGCTCCCTCGATTCGCAATCGTACACACGATAATCGCTAGCCTTCAAAATCTTGGATGGGTACCTCGGTGTTCCTCGCCTGCCAGGGCGGAAGCTGCTTTTTCGAGCGTAGATGAGAGCATTCTTTTGGATTTTAGGGCTCGCACAGCCGCGCTCATCTCAATGGCGCAAGCCCTAGAGGCAAAGGTCGTTGTTGTCCCACAAGTTGGTTTTCAGCAGCAGGCGCTGGCAAAGGGTGATTACCGCTGGTGGACACCCTATCTTGATCAGGGAGCTCTCCCCTCGCTCATGAAACGATTCAACCAGGAACTCCGAGAAATCGCGACACGTATGAACGTATCGTACGTCGATGCTGTAAATGAAGCTACCTGGCCAGATGAACTCTTCACCGATGCAAGCCACCTGAGTGGAGCCGGTAACGACCGCCTTGCCGCTCTGATTGCTCCACTCATCCGAGCCAGCACAAATCAATAATTGAAGGCAGCGAGTGCATTCCACAGAGACGCGTCCGACTACTCAAACAGGATCGAACTACCGCCAGCTCCCCCATCGAGAAGCTCGGACTTCCCGGTCAAAGACAAGTCCTCACGCCCAGGTACTCCCAGCCTTGCGTGTAGCTGGAGTGAACATGTAATCTTCTTGTACTGTAACGATGTGATATCAACTGAAGATTTTACGAGCTTGAAGTAAGTGGGTAAACCGAGCAATCTGGAACATCCGAGCGCGGTAGGGTCGATTCAACCGCGAGTTTTCCAGTGCGTCGTGAGCTTGGGAAAGAACTGCGAAGTAGCGCATCAGCTAAAGATCTGGCGTGGGGAGTTGTCTGCAACAAGCGAGTCAGAGATTCTCGATGGAAATTGGGGTGGCAATTCCTCCCTGTTTGATTGGTGTATCACCTCTCTATGGAGCATATGTGAGTGCTTAGAGGGCAGATGCAGCGGGATCTTCGAGAAGCATAATCTTATTATCTCGGACGAAATCGACTGCAACGGCTATAATTATGTGACGGATACAAGATATGGAATTCAATTTCAGCATGTGTTCTCGAGAACAAACAACCTCGTTACACCCACGATAGTAGAGGGAGAATATGAGGAGAAGAGGGGTAAAGTGCTGCACCTAGCGTCCAAACTTCTTGGGGTGATTGCTTCGAGCAAACCCACCCTCTATATCCGCAGAGGGGATGAAGAGATCTCTCTGCTCAAACGCCTCATTGATACTCTCAAGAAGATCAATCACGCCCACGACTTCCATATCGTTTGCGTGAGGTCAGAGGATATCATCCTTGATGACAACGAATATGCCCCGCATCTCTCATTCTATACCATGGCCTATACAAACGATTGGAGGGGTGATTCGGAGGAGTGGTCAAGGATGCTCAGACAATATACGGGTCATAACCTGCTACCCAAATAGTGGCTCCCAGTCGTATGTGTGGCGGCGCAACATTTTCCGACTAGACGAGCACACACCGCATGCCGCATAAATAATGAATGATGTCGTTACATACAGCACCGTCCCACCTCCTCGCTCTTCTGCTCCTCTCAGTCGTAGCATGTAGTTCACGACACGCGCCGGAGTCATCCCTGGCAGCTCCTGACCGGACTATTTTAAAAAATCCCGCCGAAAACCCGCTGTTGAAGGCAGCTCATGGTGAGATATCCATCCCGGTTCGCGAAGGTCTTCCGCTGGTGATTCTCTTTCCCCGCCCGATACTCAACTCGCTTCGTTCGAGCTGTTTACCTCTGAGCATAGGCCGCAGCCGCAACGCTCTCTCGATCATGCTCGAGAAGCGATTACCCGCTAAGGTGCCGCTCATGTGGGTCGAGCTCGAAGATCACTCCGTGTATGCGATACGATTGGTGGCGGCCACACGAAAAACCCCAGCACAGACTCGAATCAGCATACCTTAGGGAAGCGCCGGTATCTGTCTCAGTAGAGACTCAGGCTCCCCTCTCTAGAAAGACGGAGGTTCCATAGAGATCCTCCCCCCGAATCAGCAAACATCTCTTACTAAACGGACCGGAGACGCCCGATCCGCTCTCATACAACCTTAACTACCCGTGCACTTTTGTTTCTTAGCCGAACTATCACTGTATACTACTTCGTATTAGTAACTAGTCTACCTCGGCAGGAATCACGATGTCAGCTAAAACAGCAGCTCACCTTACCTCGCAACTCAGCGCATTTGTCGCTCATATCGAGACCGGATCTACAGCACTTCCTACCGGGACCACCTTCGATGAACTGGTGGTTCTCCCGATCGAGACCCTCAAAGAGAGGTTTCCCCTCGAATTCAGAAGCTACCTTGAGTTCCTACGAGCCTCTCGAAAGGATTTACTAGGACAGAACGGAAACGACGAGCACTCAATCCTAGGCACCAAGGCAGCTGAGAAGCTGGAGCAACTGGCAGATGGAACTCTGAAACCATTACTACGTGCGCACCAGATGGAGGCTCTGACAGATCTCGTCTCCTTTCTCGAGTCTGGAGAGTCATCAGGCTGGGTACGACTTCCGACAGGGGCAGGAAAGACTGCGGTCTTCGTAACTCTGACAGCCTTACTCGACGTTCCAACCATCATCGTCGTTCCAAAGAGAGATTTAGTTCGGCAGACCGAGAAAGAGTGGAGAAAGTTCGGGGGGGACCCGGAGCAGATCGGCACATTTTACTCGGACAATAAGGTGTGTGGAGCGCGAACGATAATTACCACCTATGCGAGTCTGCCATCGTTACTGGAGAAGCTTCCTCCGGGAGCGCAGTTTCCCGTAGTCGTGTGCGACGAAGCTCATCGATCGCTCAGCTCTCGCTCTCTCGAAGCCATTAATCGCATTCCAGGTAATCGGATCCGCTTGGGATTCACTGCTACGCCCGATTTTACAGCAGTAAGGTCAGTCCGTCGTTCATTCGGCACTCTGATTCACGAAATGCCTCTTGTGGACGCTATCAGGTCGGGCATCTGCAGCGGCGTTCGGGTTGTGTATGTGAAGACCACGTCGAAGGTAGTCGGTGCCGAGACCGGCGCGTCTGGAGACTTCAACCAGAAGCAGTTGGCAGAGAACCTGGACAGCGCGGCCCGCAACAGAGCGGCACTGGCCATCCTCTCGGCACCCGAGATGCAATCTCGATCGGTGGTGGTCTCGTGCTTATCGCTCAAGCAAGCACGCGCTTTGAGCGAGGCCGCGTGCGCAGCCGGACTCAAGGCTCGCTACGTCCACGGCGGAATGTCAAAAAGCGAAAGGGAGAAAGCCTATAAATCCTTCGAGACTGGAGAGGTGAATATCCTCTTCGCCGTCGATCTATTGACCGAAGGATGGGACTCTCCACGAGCCGACACGCTCCTCAATTTGCGACCGACCGCATCTCGCGTCGTTGCGGAGCAGCGAGGGGGCCGGGTACTACGCCTCCATCCGGACAAGGAATGCGCTCTCGTCATAGAATTCGTAGACAACATCGGAGGAAAGGGCCGAACCAGAGCGATTACGATGGTGGATGTCTTGAACTGCTCAGTCGTCATGCCCACCGAGAGTGGGAAGGACCGAGCCACAGGTTCTACATGCGATTGGATCCGAGATGCCGTAGTTGATCACGCGACGATCGCCGATTTCGAGGTGGGGGTCACCGAAGAGGAGATTCTTAAAATCGCCGCCGACCAGGGGATGCAACGAACTGATAGCATCGAACTTCCGAACGATCCCGAGGTCTTCAAGAGAGTACTTCTCGAGTCCAACATTCTACCGGAGGGGTGGACGCAGGTCCCGGTATCTCAGCTACTCAAAATGAAGCTTTCGACAACAAGCTTTGCAGGCTCGTTTCGAGAGCTGTGTAGACAGTATTTCTCGGCAGTACACGGGCAGAAAATCGATCCATGGTTACTGGAGGTCAACCAGATGTTCCGAGAGCTCTTCGGTGAGGTAAAGCTCAGGCTCACCGGGAGACTCCGCGAAGAAGCCAATCTCTCGCCTGAGCGAGAAGCTGCCCTCAGAGACCATGCCAGACGTGAGCTGGCACGTAGCGGCTTTCCGAAGAAATTGGCGAGCCCAGACCTCTCATCGGAGGCCTCTGCCATAAGCATAAAGCTCACAAACGGTAAAAGACTTGGCTCATTCCTGACGCAGTACGCACGCTCCATTGGAAAGCCCTTAAAGACTGGACCTAGTAGACGGCCGTCTCTGGGCCAACTACACGCAATGCTGTTCGACATTCTCGGTAGCGAGTACGAAAAAGCTCTCAAGCCGGCATTCTCCAAGGACACCCCCACCGGAGGAATAGCCATGGAGCTTCTGTTCCAACCGGTCCACGATATGTTGGAGCATCCGGTATCCGCGCCGCCTTTTGCGCCACAATCGGAACGGGTTTTCACATTGGAGAGTTATTTACCGAGCGAGATTTGTGAAGAAGCTTGCTCGAGCGCGTCTCACCTCATTCACGCCTTGGCAACCACGTTCAAGGATACGCCTCTGTGCGCTCGGTTGTTCGTGGATGCCCATAGAACGAGCTACGGTGATGCGGCGTTACAGGCTGCCTTTGCGCGTCTTGACGGTATTGATTCCACGAGCGCACACGAGTTCGCGGAGGGTCGCGTATGCATCGGATTCCCAAAGGTCGAGATCCCAGGCTGGGCGATTCTTGCGAGCTTCGGTATCACATCAGAGGAGATGTTCGAGGATTTCTTGAAGGCGAGCGGCGTGGCTCGGTGCTCCAGTGGAGAGGGGGTTTCGCCCACTACGGAGGGAGTCCCGTTGACGCTCCGCGATCACATCGTTCGGGTCGCAAGCTCTGCCTCTATCGACAAGGAACTCTTGAGTAAGATCCCGGTAAGCGACCGACAGATGTATGCACGGCTCAAGCAGCATGCGCCGGAGTTACTCAAGTGGATGCAGAGCATTAAAGACGGTTCACAGTCCCGTATGTCTCATGCAGCGTTTCTCGCGATACCCGTTCCCGACGAGATCAGGGCGCTAGGTTTTCCATTTCATCGGCTCCAAGCACTCGTTGCTGCCTGGGATCAGGCGACAGCGACGGTAGAGGGAAGGAAAGCACGGCCACACCTCCTGCAGTACCCCCTCTCGCCCGAGGGGGCCAGACTCCTGGGCGACTTTATTCAGTTCGTCAAGAAGCATGCAGGGTCTTAGAGCACGACTAGCCAGGATGCAGACGTTACGGAGTGAAGGGGGTAAGCGGCCGGTTTCCTCGAAATTAAAAGGGAGTTGCGAGAGGTCCTGACAAAGAGTCGGTTAAAGCCGAATCGAACCTTCACAGAGCTCCCCGAGACGGATTACTGCGACGAAACCGTTTGGGTCGTCACGTCTCCATCTCCGTTTTCACGTGATACACCACCGAAACCACCGAAAATACTTACGACCACAGATACCATGAGTGCTACGGTCACAATAATCCTTGCAATCCCTGTGCATTCTAAGCATTCGAGGTCGACTTCGCCGGTACATGGGGGGAATGGTTCAAACATCTGAAAACCCTTTCGGTTCGGACAACTAAACTCTAGGACAACTCGCAACGCGACGCCTGAAGCTAGCCTCGTGTTGCGATTCTCAATTCCTCTACCCATCTGTTCGTACGTGCAACTCTGCGTGGTTATGGCGATTCCTAAGACCCGTGTTACATGGATAGTCCTCTGTGCCGCAGAGCTGCGTGACTGGACGCCGAAAAGCATCGCAACATATGGAAAACAGATAGCTACGTCGCTACTTCGGTAAGCATAGTATGGCTCGAAAGCCCCCCTCCCTGGTACCCCCCCTCCCTGGTACACCCCCTCCCTGGTACACCCCAACCACCTAACCGCCCCAAATCGATAGGAGAAAACATGTTGGCGAGTTTGGATGTACCAGAGAGCAAGCACCAGAGAGCAAGGGTTTGAGATGTGTATTCACCGGGCGAAGCACCAGGCGGAGCTCGCCGTCCTGGACTAAGACGAGGGCCACCAGAGAGCAAGGGCCGAACGGCTACTTTTGGAACGGATAGTTAGGGAGCCTCTGGATAAATCTCTCCGTTAAATGCTAGCAGGTGTTGCCAATTCGAACCGCTAGCGGAGGAGGAGAAAAATAGGAGGGGCCGGCTTTAGGCCCGTTGGCCCCCTCTCTGATATGGCCAACAACGCTGGCCAAGTCGCAGATTAGTTCGCTTCCCTGCATCTCTCCGTAAAATCCCCGTAACACAGGGCCCAAACAAATCTACCCCATAAAGCTAATCCCCTAAGTCAGCTGGGCATTCAAAATTATATGTAATTTCATGAGCCTACGCGTACTTTGCGTAATCCTAGTGCAAAGCCCTAGCATTTTTGTATTTATTAATTACAATTTAAGGGGTATATTGTAATTATGATCAGCAGAATAGCTAACCTGCCAAAAATGCGTCATTTTTTCCTTCTTGGTCCACGTCAGACCGGCAAGAGCTCGCTGGTCACGCAGGCTTTTGGTCAAAGCGATTCAATCTACATTAACCTCCTGCTCAGTCGGGAGTACACCCGCCTTAAGCGCGATCCAGGACTGCTTGCACAAGATGTTGTGGGTCGCCCCGCTGGCATGGACTACGTGGTGATCGATGAGGTGCAACGGATCCCGGAGCTGCTCGATGAGGTTCACCAGATTATTGAGTCACCACACTCTCCGTATTTTATCCTCACCGGCTCAAGCGCTCGAAAACTTAAACGTGCCAAGGCAAATCTACTCGGGGGCCGCGCGAGTACGATTGAGCTCTTTCCTCTCACTTACTTTGAGTTGAGCGAGCGCTTCCTTCTCGAACGTGCACTCACCTACGGCACGCTGCCAAAGATCTATCTAGAGGACAACGTTGAGGAGCGTGCGACGTACCTTCGTGCGTACGTTGATAACTATCTTAAAGAGGAGATCGAGGCGGAGGCCGCGGTTCGCAACATCGGTGTCTTTTTTCGTTTCCTACCGCTCGCGGCGGAATCAAATGGCAAGGAGATAAACTTCTCAAAGCTCGCTCGAATGTGCACCACTAACCACAACACCGTTAAGGCGTACTACCAGATCCTTGAAGATACCCTGCTCGGTCGCTTTCTCTGGCCGCTTGCAGGTTCAACCCGTCAACAGCTGAGCAAACGTCCGAAATTCTACCTCTTTGATACCGGTGTAATTCGCGCAATCCTCGGTCGGGAGAACGCGCCGCTCCATTCAAGTACCTACGAATTCGGAGCGCTCTTTGAGTCGTGGATCATCAACGAAGTGTGGCGGATTAACAGTTACTACAAAAAGAATCTGCAAACCTTCTTCTACCGAACTGATGACGGTGCAGAGGTCGATCTAGTGCTTGTCGATCCCGCTCGCAAGCGGTACGCCATAGAGATTAAGAGCGCTACTGATATTGCGCCAGCTGATCTCGGCTCCGGCTTTGAGTCCCTAGCCGCACACGGGAAATTAGAGAAACGGATCTGTGTCACCAACGGCGTGCGCCCATACAGCTCAAACGGCATTGAGTTTATGCCGTGGAGGGAGCTGTTTGAGTGGGTGAGGGGATTGTAGGCTCCCCTCACTCGCCCCCCCTCACTCGTACCCCCAACTATTTCCCCCAACTATTTCTCTCAGAGACCGCGCGCAAGCGCGCCGTGGTTGAAGTGATTTGAAATCAGATCGAAAGATGTAAGAGATAGAAGCGTTTACTCGTATTGCCTCGAGGCAACTTTGGACAGGAGGCGGCGATTAATATGTTTTAAAAACATACAAAACGAGGTGGCGTATGTTCAGTGACCTAGAGAAAATCTGAGTAACCGACCTAAATTACTGAGCCTACGGATGTGGTTTGAAATCATACGAAGTGTGCCTGCCTCCCGCGCGGTCCCTGAGAAAAATAGGAGGGCACAGGGAGGGTGAAGGGCATAGGACAATCGGTATGATACCCCCTCCCTGACCTCTCTGTACCGTTTGTGCACGACAGGTAGGCGATAGCTGACAGTGCTCTCACTGGGGTCACTACAACAGAGCTATCTATCCTTCGCACCAGACGGTTCGTTTCCCTCGACCGAGGCAGCCGTTAATCATATGGGCTGATTCGGTCTTAAAGCAGCGGAAGAAGGCGTGTACGTCGTCTGGTTTAGCTAGCACTAGCACGATGTGAACGTGGGTGGTTTCAACGATAAAGTGGCAGATCCTGACGGAATGAAGCGTCTGTGTGCGAGCTATACAGCTTTTTACAATCGCCTTGCACAGAGTATTCCTCGCACAGAGGGTTAGCAAGGAGCAACAGCCCCTCTTCAAGGCTAACAGTGCAGAACAATACGCTCCCGGGAGGGTGATACTTCATCGCCCTCGCCATGATGGTAGACATAATCGGCTAGGCGCGATGAAAGTTGTGTGCTAACTCAGAAATAGCCGCCCCGGTGCCCAGGTAGTAGATAGCTGAGCGTGTCCTAGCCACTTTTGCAGCAGGCTAAGCGGGATACCAGCGGAGACGGCAGCAACGCCAAACCCGTGACGAAGCCCTTTGGGTGATGCCGCTGGCCCCTCTCCTACTCCCGCCTGGTCGAGCACTTCTTTGACTCGTCGCCACGCGGTAGCCCGCGACCAATCCCAGAGAGCGACTTTCTTTCCTCGTTTGCGGTTTCGTTCCGTCTCTCGAACCGAGTGGACGAGTTCTAGTTCATCGAGAAGCTTTGGAGGAACAGGCACTGAGCGATAAACTCCCCTCTTCCGTTTTTTGAGCGACTCGAAGGTT
>JBBAUR010000086.1:0-13248 GCA_040398075.1 Bdellovibrionota bacterium
TTTGAATTGGCAACACCTGCGAGCATTTAAGCGGAGCTAGAAGCTCCGCGCTCCACAGCCAGCCTAGAGCATGAACTTCTGCCTCCGGGGACCGCGGAGCTTCTAGCTCCGCTAGCTGTTTGAATTGGCAACACCTGCGAGCATTTAAGCGGAGCTAGAAGCTCCGCGCTCCAAAGGCTCATAGAGAGGGAACATATCCAGGCGTTAATGGTCACTGCTATTACTAACTTGATACCTATCGACCAGATCGTGAGGAGAGAGGGGTACTTGCCCTCTCGGCGATCGATAGCAACAAGATGATAGAGAGCTTGGCTCCTTCCTCCTTTGGATACGGTTGGTCAAACGAGCTCACTGGCGAAGAGATGGGGCGTTTTGCGTGGGAAACTATCAAGGCGCGGACTGTTGCAGTAGTGGTCGGACACGATGAGTGGTCAGAGCTAATAGCGGCTGCATTCTCGAAAGCATTTAGGGCCTGCGGTGGTCAGATAACGAATCAAGAATCGGTCGATCTGAGCGCCACTGATTTTAGATCGCTATCGGCTAGGATTTCACGCATGCACCCAGAGGGGGTTTACCTTCCCCTGTATGGTCCAGCCCTTGTTCCCTTCGTGCGGCAGTTGAAGCAGGCTGGATACAGGGGAACGTTGCTAAGCGCTGAGGGGATCACGCAGGGTGAGGTAAGGCAGCTCGGCGAATTAGCTGAAGGGATGTACGTAACGTCTGCGCACCTCTCGGATGCGAGCTTTGAGGAGCGCTATCGCACACGATTTAAGCTTTCGCATGTCGAGCTGAATCTGGCACACGTGGCGCTAGGGTACGAGATAGCACGCTTCCTTGATCTCTGCGCCCGTCAGTTGCGTGAGAGGAAGCTTCAGCCGACGAATCTCAATCTGCTTACGGTATTCCGCTCCCTAGAGCACAGCGATATCTTCGGTCCCGTTTCGTTTCGCGCTGGTAAGAGCTTGAGTCGTGGGCAGGTTGTTTTGGCGGTTAAGGGCGGAAAACTCGTCCCGGTAAGGGATCTCCCGCCATCAGAGTAGTGAGTTTGTAGTGAACGTACCTCTATGAGAAGGCAAGAGGTAGGACGAGTCCATCAGGTCATGGCGCGCTTTCTGCGGCGTTTTACGACATCGAGCGCTTCGTTGCCTTTGGGAACGGTGCAGCTTTTAGGAGAGGGGCTCTACCCACGGGTGTATGGTGTGGGCCTTCCAAAGATAGGCGCGCTTCCCCAAGAGGTGGCTGTTCTGATCCCACACGACGGTGCGCCTGAGGAGCTTGCTGACTCCCTACGGAAAGAGATCCGTGTGCTTCAGTTTCTTGAGCGCGAAGGTTTTTCGCTCCCTTTCCCGCGTTTAGTGGGCACTGAAGAGGAGGGGGTGCTGCCGATCCTGATTACCGAATGGCTTCCCGGTTTACACCTCGGGTCCAAGGGCTTTCAGCTCGCGCCGTTGGAGCACGTGGGCTGTATTGCGAGAGCCGCGCATGTTGTTCACTCCCTCTCCAGGGATCGGTTTCAAGAGGTGGTGCCCGGGGCTGATAGCTGTCGAGAGTTTGCGCTTGGGTGCCTAGCGCGATATCGCACCGAGTCAGAGCCCGCTATCATTGAGGCTCTAGCGTGGTGTGATGATCATCTCCCTTCTGATGAGCCTACGGTTGTTTTACACGGGGACCTCTTGGGGCAGAATCTCCTTGTATCTCCGGAGGATGAGGATCTGCGAGTGTCGGTGCTCGATTGGACCGAGGCGTGTCTTGGCGATCCAGCTTACGACTTCGCCATCGTAACGCGCGCGCACCGCAAGCCTTTTAAGCTAGCGGGGGGTCTGCAGCTGCTTTTGGATCACTATCATGCGCTGAGTGCGCGTCCTGTAGAAGCGGCGAGGGTGCGCTTGTATGAGGTAATCCTCGTCATGGGATGGCTCGTGGACCATCTGAAACACAAGCCTCTGTCAGGAGAGATCGATCAGGAGCGGATTCGGCTCAGGAAGATGATAGGAGGTGTTTGATGTGAGGGAATGGAGGCTTTGCTAAGACTCCCTCTCACAGGTCAAGGATATGCGGAGGGTTAACCGGTCGGTAACGTCGATCGCAGACTGCTCCATTGACGAAGAGAACCGCTCCACGTTGAAGTGTGCCGTAGCCTTCGTGGATATGACCGAAGAGGTGGAGTTTCGGTTGTAGTAGTTCGATACGCTCCAGTAGGTCAGCACAACCGCACGCTTGTCCCTCCTCGGTTGTGTCTAAGATACCGTGGGGTGGTGAGTGCGTTACTAAGACGTCTGTATCTGCAGGTATCTTGGCCCATATCCTGGCGAGGGCTTTGCCGCGCGGGAGATTAAAGGCCCAATCGAGAAACCACGGCTGCCAGGGTGAGCCGTACACCTTTACGCCCAGAACCTCAGCCGACTCATCCTGGAGGTAGATAACCTCCCGCATAATCGTGCGCGATTCCTGCTCCTGCTCCTGAAAGCACCAATCGTGATTTCCGGCGACAAACACCTTGTGTGGATGAGGGTGAGCTGCAAACCAGGCATGGAATTCCCGTAAGTCGGCGAGGGTGCCGCGGGGGCCGAAATCGCCTGAGTGAATCAGGATATCCCCAGGGGGTACGGAGACCCGGTCGTAAAAACCGTGGGTGTCACTGAGGAATACGATCCTTGGCATACGTGCTGTGATTGTATTCGCATATGACGAGTTTTAAAAGATAGCTCCGGTTATCACTCTGATACCCCTAGTTACAGGCTTACCAAAAGGAGGTCTCTAATCGACGATTGTGACAGCTAGCTGGTCCGGTCGAGCCACTGTGCAGGTGTTCAGATTGGAGGTCTATGTCCGAGGCATGCGCATTCGTTCCTGTAGTCTGAACCGTATGACCTTAGCCAGGCCTCTAATCGCGTGCTTCCTCTCTGTATGCATGTAGCTGGTGCTACTCGGCGCAGGTGGATCGTATTCGACTCAACTTTTCTGCATCTCTTCTCACTCAGTAGCAGCAGGGATGCAAACTACTATATGTGGCTCTATTCCCTGCGTCGTAGTCGCCAAAAGTGGAAGCATGTAGGGTTTTTCGAGGAGAATAGTCAGCTTCTCACTCCACATCGGTGCATCCGTTACCCCTTTATCTCGTTGAGGGATAGAATTAAGCTCTTGCTTTTGGGCCTCCAAAAGGTCTGTCATGCCGCGCCATACGACCTCGGCACACAGGGCTATAGTTGCCTTTGAGGAAGGCCCGTCGGTGAGCACCTTTCTGAGGCCTTTGAGCCCCTCTCCAGCGGTTGCCAGCTCCCTGATACGCTGGTCATCCAGAGATTTCAGGGCTTGAATCCTTAAATGACGTACCGCATCGCGAAGAGGCTCCGGCATTTTTAGCACCGTAGAAACGTCCTGTAGGACACGAGCTGTCATCTCTGCTCGGCGCCGATTAATATCATCGGGGTTCTCTAAAAAGCCGCGCAGAGCAGCAGTGTTTCTCGCGTTGTTGGAAAGCGGAGACACCTGCCTACATAAGACCCGTATGGTTTGATCTGATAGTAGGGAGATAGCATCCTTCAAGCGCTCCTGAAACGGCAAGACCTCCGGGCCGATTTCATCTGAGTCCTGCGGCTCGAGCAGTCTAGAGAGCTGCATCAACCGGGGTATCTTGAGGCGATCGGAAAGGTTAACCAGGGCCAACTGGGCTTGCCAGGCAGAAAGCAAAAAGCACAGCTCGACGCTGCCGCTGGTGCCTGGCGCTTGTTTGTCCTCATCGAAAGACAGTAACCAGCGCGATTCGATACGCTCCTTGAGCTTACCTGCGAAATTCTGGATACCAAGCGCGTTCTTGCCCTCGGCTCTGAGTAGGTAGGTCAGATAATCGAGGCCATACGCTGAAACAGAGGTACCAGAAGTGTTCTCCTTGAGGATTGCTAGAACACCTTGCGCGACAGATAGGCGTGGACGCCTCGTTGCTTCGGGGTCCCCCTCAACAGAGCCCGAGAGCCTTCTATATTCGAGCTCCAAGCCACTGTTAATCAATTTTAGTGCCCGCAGATTTTTCTCATCTTGAACCGTTTCGACGTGTACCCACGTATCCAGCGATAATCGCGGATCATCGAGTCCTCTCTTTGGGACTTGGAGTTCATTAAATCTACCGCTTTGACCGAGAGTTGGCTGGTTTCGTAACATCGTGGTGGCTAGCTGTAATCGTGGACCTCGAGGGTATCACGTTACCAGCACTTTGCCATGCTCAGATCGTCGGAGTCTTTTGGGAATGCTGAATAAACCCGGCGCTTGGGTGGGACTATCTCAAAACCAAGGGGGACACAAAGAGAACGGGAGCGCAGCGGGGGTGAGAAGCATAGAAAACCGGATATGATACCCCCTTGCTGGCCTCGACTGTTCTCTACTGTTCGAAATTGCTAGCTAGTGAAAGCCAGAGATGCCTTTAGTTTTGATGGTGTTCTCTAGGAGGTAATCAGCTTGAATAGACGCGATAATTCGCAGCTCTGCTTTGTACGTGGCGCACTCGAAAGGTTGTAGTTCGTATATACGCTCGACGCGCGCACTACCGCTCCGACCTTTAGTCAGAAACGGTATGCCCGCAAGCCGATAGGCTACTTGCTGAGCTCACAACGAGCGAGCTCATCGGTTTGCGCAGGGGTCCCTCGAGTTACGCGCTTGAGCTCGTACACTACCTTCACAAATCGGTCGAGCTTTTCGTTCGGTAGGGGTTGTCGAGATCCAACTACAAACATCGTGGTGTCGTCTTGGATCTCTAGATCGTAGACCGAGAGCCCTGCCTCGGACGCAAGCTTTCGAAGGCCTCGGCATACATAGCTACGCGGAGCCTCTCCCGGAGCAACCTCGCGAATGACTATCGGCCGGCGGAATGGCTGTTCCGAAAGAAAGGTTACCCCACCTCTCGCATTTTGAACCACGTCACTGTCGCCTCCTTGACGTCCTGCTATCCGACCTATGGAGCGTGCTGGCGCGGTTACATCAGCCATCAGAGCACCCCGATTCGTGCGCATGGAGAGGATCCCCCCGGAGAGCCCGATCGGCTCAGCATTGAGACTATTCAAGCGCCTCCTTGTAGCGCCGGAAAGAGCTGTCAGCACCCCCTGCGAGGTCGATCCTACCGCGTAGAGTCGCTCCTTTTTGAAAAAATCACGACGCGACCGCGACTCGACGCTCAAGAACACGTTGCCTGCCTCGTCAATCACTGAACTAGCCAGCAAAGATTCCTGTCCAGAGGCCAGTTGGCTAATGAAAACCTCAGAGAGCTTTCCACGCACGAACTGATAGGCCTTTACGATAGGCGCTCCTGCATCCTGAGACACAGCTCCAACGATCACGAGATCTCCAGCATTGTTAACCGCAGTGGAGAGATACCTCATTTTCGAAAGGCTAAAGAGCTTCTCAGGCGAAGTCGAGTTCAGCGCAAGACGCGATACCGTGGTCTCACTCTGGCCCTCGGCGGATGAAGCCCGAGTCACGATGATTAGCGCCCCGGATCCCTCGATACCGACAGGAGAAAGCCATTGCGATGGAGCACCTGAAGACGTACCCGACGTCGCTGACCCGTTTTTGAGGAGCTGAGTTATGTCACGGCGATAACCGCCGGGGCCAAACAGATAGGTGATGGGATCCTGCTCCCACGAAACCCCAACTGCAGACACAGCTACATGCCAGCCGGCTCTATTGGACACCACAAACCCCTCGAGCCAGCTCGCCCGTAGCTGCCTCAAAGCTAGCTCGTCCTGCGCCTGGCTCGGTAACGGGGACACAAGGCTCGATAATGCGAATGCAATCATCAATATTCTTCTCTTCATAAAACCTCCATTCAGAGTAGTTTCTTGATAGAAGATATGACGTAGGCCGATAACAGCCCGATCTCACGAGTATAACGAAATGATAACAACTCACACGGAAACCGACTAATCCCGCCACCCAGCGAGAGCGTCACACACCCGCTGGACTTCGTTCTCACTCAGCTCAGGGTACATTGGCAGGGAGACGATGGAGCGGTACAACGTATCGGTCTCGGGCAGGCTCTCCCCATCACGGAGGGTGTGCTGATAGGCTGGCTGCTGGTGAATGGGAAGGGGATAATGCAGCGCCGTGTGGATGCCAAGAGATGCAAGATAGGAGCGGAATCTATCACGCTGTTCAGGTTGAAGCCGCACCACATAGAGGTGAAAGGCGTGGCGGGTGCCAGCTTCTTGGTACGGCGGGGTAATCCCTGTTCCCGAGGCGAGACACGCCTCAGAATATAGTGCTGCAATACCACGACGGCGCTCGTTATCCCCCTCTAAAGCCGTCAGAAGATGAGAGAGGGTGGCTGCGTGGATCTCATCTAGCCTCGAGTTTCCTGACCCAGGTATCTCGGTGATATACCGCTCGCGCCATCCGTACTGCGTGAGGAGTCGGAGCCTCTCTGCGAGAGTTTGGTCATTCGTCGTAATGGCACCACCATCCCCGAAGCATCCGAGGTTCTTGGTGGGGTAAAAGCTATACGCTGCGCACGCGCCGGATGAGCCAACGGGCTGGTCACCGCGCGACGCCCCGTGGCTCTGCGCGCAATCCTCGACAACGTGCACTCCGTGCTCGCGAGCGACCTTCATGATGGCTGGCATCCGGGCGGGTTGCCCGTATATATGCACCGGGACTATCGCCTTCGTTGCTGGCGTGATCGCCGCAGCTACCAGAGTGCTATCGAGGCAGAGGGTGTCTGGCTCGATATCAACGAAGCGTGCGCGAGCCCCGGTGAGCTCGATCGCGGCCACAGTTGCAACGGCGGTGTGCGCCACAGTTATCACCTCATCCCCTGTTCCGATACCCAGAGCCTTGAGCGCGAAGAAGATGGCGTCCGTTCCCGTAGCAACCCCAATACAGTGCGCGCTCCTCATCGCCTGCGCAAAATCGCGCTCAAAGCTGCCTACGTGCGCATCGCGAATGTACCGTCCACTCCCGAGAACCTCGAAGACGGCGCTTTCTATCGATTTCTGGTGACGCAGGTATCGGGCTTTTGGATTAACGACGGGGATCTCGTTGTTCATGCCTCTCCGCAATACTTATCGCCGAATGTCCGGTAGAAGCTCAGAGTCTCGGGCAAACCAGCCACGAGCGACGTTCTTGGTTCCCAGCCAACGGTCGCACGCAGCTTGTCGAAACTCCCATAGTAATCCCCGATGTCAATCTTCCGAAGATCTGTCGGGAATGGTACCAGTTCGTACGAGCCCGTGCCGTTTGCTTCGATGAGCAGTTGGGCTACCTCCTTCAAAGAGACCCGTTCATAGCCGCCGAGGTTAAACACCTCACCGTACGCCTGCTCAGATGCAGCACACACGAGGAAGGCGTTCACAACATCGTCGACGTAAGTGAAATCACGCAGTTGCTCCCCATCACCAAACACCTGTATCGGAATGCCCGCGAGAATACGACGCAGCCATACTCCTAAGAAGGTTTGGCGGGCGTCTTTAATCCTCATCCGAGGTCCGTAGGTGTTCGTGAGCCTCAACACACAGCTCTTGATACCGTACACTCGGTGGTAGACGAGGTGATACTGTTCGCCAGCGGCTTTATTGATCCCATTTACATCAACCGGGGAAAGGGGATGGAGCTCATCCACAGGGAGGTATTGTGGGGAGCCGTATATCTGTCGGGTGCTCGCGAAGATGATGCGCACTGAGGGGTTGTAGCGGCGACACGCCTCGAGGATCGAGAGCTGGGCGCGCGCGTTGATCTCCAGGTCCGGATACGGATTTATCATCGAGTCAAGGTGGCTTGTCTGGCCCGCGAGGTTAAAGAGGATATCGCGCCCTTGAATAAGGTGCTTCATTGCGTATTCGTCACGCACATCACAGATGTTCACCGTCAGGTGTTCACGAAAGGGGGCGATATTGTGCAAGTTGCCGCCGTATTCGGGGCACAGGCTGTCGATCAGGGTAACGCGCGCCCCCATCTCAACGAGGCGTTGGGCGAGGTTCGACCCGATAAATCCGAGCCCACCAGTGATCAAAACATCAGCCCCTGAGAAAGTTGTCTGCGGCATGGCCCTAGACTATGCCACAGTCCGAGCCTTCTGAGCTACCACGATGGCGGAACTACCCACCGGAAGTGACACATACCGTACGAGCCGGGACTCAATCTTGAGTGCTGCCGTAAATAGCCGATTGAGCAGAGGATTTAGGGGTTGAACGTCTGACCCACTCTGGGTCAGACGAAGTTTTTTGAGGATCAGCCGGTGAAGGATTACGACCGGTAAGAGTAGGGTGTTGGCGTAGGTGGTACGCAGAACGGTGAAGCCAGCGTCCTCAAACAGGGTGCGCAACTCGTTGGTCGTGTAACGATACTGTGAGCTGAGAGCAGTATCGTGCTCACTGCGGAGCCAGCGAAGCGCTGCGACCCGAGCAAATACGTATCCCCCTGGTCGGAGAATACGGTATAGCTCCGAGACGCACTGTTTATCGGAACCATCGCGCGGGAGCTGCACCAGAACATCGAATGATGTCGCAAGGTCGCATGACTCATCCGGTAGAGGAATTGATGTGGCCGAGGCCTCAATCAGCTTTGCTTGCACCCCAGCGGTAGAGCAGAAGTCTAGAGCGTCCGAACTAATATCAATACCGGTTGCTTCGGTGAGCGTAGGGATAAGGCGTCTGAGGAACGTAATGTTGCCTCCTGTACCGCAGCCTGCATCACACAGACTTCGGGTCCGCAGCATCTCCGGGAACTGCCGGCAAATCTCCTCGGTAATCATCTCCATACCGAGAAACCACCAGAGGGATTTCTCGAGCTCGTAGAGATCTTTGAAGTCTTGATATTGCACAGTGAGTCCCTAGTCGTGAGTACGAAGACGACGGATGCGAGCCCATACTGCGATCCCTGCTGCTACGAGTGTGAGCATCAAGGCGGCTGCCCCGATGAGTATCTCCCCTCGAGTGAAGGTCGTTACTCCAATAGCTATCGAAACGGCCCCAATCAGGGTCCCTGGCGGAGCGAAGAGCAGAAATGCTACTATCGCCGAGGCCAAAGGTTTCCCTCGAACGCGACGCAAAATTCTCTGGCGAGCTGTCGTGTGACCCTTAAGATGCATGCCGGGGAAAACGTTACATGAATACTCTCACGAAGTACATAGCACCCTTTGCGCTCTGTGGTATCTCCCCTTTGGTGGTCGCTCTGCTACTCCTCCGTTTCGGCGTAAACCTCCCGTTTATGGATCAGTGGGAGTTGGTTCCCATGATCACGGGTGCGGGAGAGGGTGGGGCGGGTGTTTTTACGGGGATTAACGAGTTCCTTCAGTTTGCGCCCAACTGCCTGCTCATGATCTTGGCGTGGCTGACGGGGTGGGATGTGCGCATGGAATTGTGGGCGCTGCTTTTTTCAGTCGTGCTCACCCTCGTTCTGCTTATACAGTGCCTTTCGAAGATACTCCCTTCCGGCACGCAGTGGCGTGTGTGGTTGCCGGGGGTGTGTAGCCTCCTGCTCTTCTCGCTCATGCAGTACGAAAATTGGTTTCAGGGGATCCAGATCTGTTACACCCTTCCAGCGCTAGTCCTGGTGTGGGGATTGTGGGTGATGTTTCTGGAGTTAGGGCCGGTTTATCAGATACTGAATGGTTGCCTTGTCGGGCTGATAGCCTCCTTTTCGGGGCCACACGGTCTTGTTGTGTGGGGGCTCCTGCCGCTCGCGGCGTTTTTTATTCGGACGGACCTATCCTGGAGACATGCCGTAGTTTGGGGGGGCTGCGTCTTTGCTTTCGGGCTTTTGTACCGCGAGCTGTATTCTTTGAGCGCCTCATCTCCAACGACCCCATCTTTCGACCTGCGCGCTGTGATCATGCATTACTCGGTCATTATGGGTAATCCGCTGCTCCTTGCCCCTTGGTGGAGGGACCTGACCATGGCGATCTCCTGTGCGCAGGTGATCGGTATTGCGTTGTGCTTCTGCTGTGTAGGGCTCATATGGGTCAACCGGCACGAGCGACGGGTGTTGGGTGTCGCGCTGCCCTTAGCCGGGTACGCCCTCGGGGTTCCCGCCCTCATCGCCGTGGGTCGGGCATCCTTCGGGATCGAGCAAGCTCTATCCCCCCGGTACACGACATTTTCGGTGTGGTTACTGGTTGCCATGGTCATCCTTCTCAGTTGCGTGCGGAACCGGTACGCCGCGTTCGCCGTTGCGTGTATCGCAGGTGTTGTTACGGCGAGTGATGTGGGGTACATCGGAGAGGCTCGCAAGCTTGCGTTCACCCGACGACAGGGGCGGGCGTGCTTGAGTTTTATCGAGAGTGCCCCGCACCCGTGGTGTTTGGAGAAGCTGGTGTACCCAGATATTGCAAAGCTTTCAGAACGGGCTCAGCTGCTTTCCCGTACAGGATTTCTGAACCCCCCGGTCTTGACGGAGGAAGACTCCCGGCGAGTTTCGCGTGAAGCTGTGCAGGGGGGAGACTTTTATGGATACCTCGATGGTGTGACGGTAGCGGAGACCGGTTTGGTTACCGCCACAGGGTGGGGGTGGTTGGCGCACCGTGGAGAGATTGCTGACGCGGTGCTTCTCACGGTTCAGCCGGACGAGGGCGAGGAGGTTGTATTTCACCTCGAGATCGTCACCGATAAGCGGCCGGCGAAGGAGTGGATAAGGGGCTTTAAGAAGTTCATCGAGGATGGAACCTTTGCACAGATCAGTCAGTGGAGGAGTAGTCTGCCGATGGAGCGCGTGCCGTGCGGTAAGGTGACGCTGAGGGCGTATAGCTACGATGTAAGGGATGCTCGCGCATATCAGCAGCGTGGTTATTACGCCGGTGAGGTAAGGAGGTGTGATGGGTAAGGTGCCAAGTATCTCTGCGTGTTTTCCTGCGTACAATGACGAGGCGACTATCGGGGAGCTTGTCATCGGAGTCCGTGATGTTTTGCTCGAAATCACAGATGATTTCGAGATCGTTGTCGTGAACGACTGTAGCCCGGATAATACTGCTGAAGTACTAGCGCGAGTCGCTCGAGAGGTTCCCCAGTTGCGGATTACTACCCACGAACGAAATCGCGGGTACGGCGGGGCGCTCATGAGCGCGTTTCAGACAGCATCAAAAGAGGCGATCTTCTACACCGATGGAGATGGGCAGTACGATGTCCGAGAGCTGAAGCTGCTGAGCGTGGTGTGGATGAACACCACTACGGACGTTGTGAATGGATTCAAGTGTGGACGACAGGATTCTGTTCTCCGGATCGTTGTAGGTCAGGCGTATGCGCTCGCAATGCGGGTGCTCTTCTGGCTTCCGATACGCGATGTCGATTGTGATTTTCGTTTGATGCGGGCAAGCATTCTAAAGAGTATCGACCTGCGACACGCAAGCGGCGCGATCTGTGTTGAGTTGGTGAAGAAACTTGAACACGCCGGGGCCACCTTCACGGAGGTGTCAGTGACACACCTACCGCGGCGTCATGGTCGCTCTCAGTTCTTTACCCTTCCTCGAATAGCCGCAACCTTTCGAGACCTGGGAGCGTTGTGGCTTGAGCTTTTTGTGGGTACGAAGGGCGGAGAAAGGGCCTAAGATATGCTGTGTATCTTGGATGTATCAAGAGCCGCAGATAATCACAACTAGAAGAGATAAACCGCACAAGTCTTTCAGTTCATAACCCTCCCTGTTTACTCATTACTTTTGAAGGTTACGATAACTGCACGAGCGGATGTCGATTATCTCAAGCGTAGAACCCCCGCCTAACACTAGTTGTCTGATACGGATTCCCCCGGCTTAGGGCGACGCACTGGCGCAGGCCCGGAATAAGTTGGGCTGGTGAAGTATGCCACTGCTCCCCTCGTATCAAACCTACCGGGCAAGGTCAGTACATTCGACGGGTTCGAAGAACTATCATCATTCCAGCGTACGAAACGTCCCTCTGGCAAACTTCTCGCTACGTAGGTTCTGGACGTCCCCTTGGGAACGCGGAAAGTACACCTGACCGACCTGCCGAATTTCCAGGCATCGCCGCTACAGACCTGCCGCCCGTCGTTTGATTCGACGTACCCCGCACCCCAAATTATGATCCACACCTGGTTAGCTCGATCCTGAGGTGGATACGGTGTGAACAACGGCGCTGCGGTTGGCACTCGGGTTGGAGGCGGGGGAACCGGTCGCTCCGGCTTGTTTGGGGAAGGCGTAGGATGACGTTGACCAGGCCACACAAACATCTTTTGAGCGGTGCTCGGCCCACGTGCTCTATGAAAATCCCCCTTCCGATAAAGATTGACCCAGGTTTTGTTGCGTTGCGGATCGCTCCACAAAGACGCACCTGCCTTATCGAAAAAAGCGGCGTGGCTCTTGCTGTGTACCACTATCGAGGCGTTGAATTTCTCCCTGCCATGGCCGCTTCCACCGATCGCACTCGCCGCACGTCCTAAGCACCCCGAACCTTCGTACCGAGCTGCCAGCGCTGCTCCAAAGGCGAGGAAGGTTATTGGATCCTTCGATACCCGCGACGAGCGGTACAGGTAAAAATTCCCCTCTCTAAAAGTAGCGGCAGCCTTTTGACGACACTCAGAGAGCGAATAGGTCAGATCGCATATCAGCGCTGACGCACATCGATCATTATTATTCGGTCGTTCGTACTGAACAAATTCACGGAATGCCGCTATCGGCTGCGCTGTTGCTATCTGAGCAGTGGCCCATGCGAGTACCAGCGCTACGCTGGTGGCAGCGACGGTTTTCGTAAAAACACCCCCTCCTTTCCAGATACTGGTCCGCAACACTCGGATATGGAAAACCCACTGACTTCTTGCCTCTCGCATAACCTCTCTCTCTCCTAATCGTCTGGTAAAACCGACAACGATTACCCTACTTAGACAAAGCTGTACATTGGATATGAGGTGGCATGAAACGGGTGTGCGGTAACACCTCATGGTCGTGAGGTACTTACAGCGCCGTGTAAGGGTGACATGGAATGGAGCCGTCAGCACGTTGATATCTGACGATTAACGGTAGCGGTAGTCCGGTACACGGTACAAGCGAGGATTGGGCTACGTGTAGCGGACTGAGAGTGCGTAACAAAAATGCTCCTCTGCTTCGGATGGCTGTAATCGGCAGCTACTTCGTCTTCGGCAAAAAAGGTGCTCAACGTGCCGCTGAAGGCACGTCTCCGCGCCTTTTTTGCCTGCATCCTCGTCGCTGCCGATTTCGCTCATCCTCGCTACGAGGTTCATTTTTGTTACGCACTCTAAATTATTCGGGCGCTTCCGACTTTCGAGTGGGTGACATGCGGTGTATTTCACAAAGAGCCTGGT
>JBBAUR010000087.1:0-12890 GCA_040398075.1 Bdellovibrionota bacterium
GGGAGGAACAAATTGAAGGGCGGTGGCTCCTCGCACTCCAGCTCTTTTGCTTCTGCTTCCTTTGCCGGGCGTTTTCCTTTCGCCTCCGCGACTGTCTTTCGCGGTTTCTTCTTTTGTGCCGTCACTTTCTCGCTCTCCTCATTTGGCATGGACTCGCTGTCCTTTCTCTCTTCCGAGTGGCTCAAGACTAGAGCCGACTCGACTGAGAGACTGGTTCGCTCGCCGTTAGCTTGAGGATTTTCGCGAGATGGGCTCCCTTCCGGAGACGTATTTCCGTGCATTTTTCTGAAATGAAAAGGATCCGTTCGAATTCAGAAAATATTGAAATCCCTCAGCTTGAAGCAGTCGGATTCCGAGGCGCTCGCTTCTCCAGAGAAGGAGGAGAAGGAGAGAGGGGGGTTGGAAACCCACACGCGTATTTCTCAAGGGTGTGGCTATAAGGGAATCCCTGCAGTGAGCACCAATGTAAACTCATGCAAGCAAGACTAGCTCGCAGAGCCACGCAGGGCGAATTCCCATGAGCAAACATAGCCTTATCGAGCACACCACAAGATAGTACACAGTGTAGGTCTCTACCTCCTCCTCTACTCCTCCTAGCCTACCCCCTCCGGGAATACCCTCGGAACTCGCTACTTCAAGCGAGGTGTCAACGGGGTGCAACAGGGTGTCACCTATACTATGTGCCTAATATCTAGTCTAGCGGCTACGAGGCCCTCACTCGTAGGCGCTCACTGGCTAACTAGACTCTAGACTCAGTCAGAGTATAGGGCTTGTCCGAAGAGGAGGGGCTCCCGATGACGAAGGTTTTGTGGCAAAGCGGGAGGAACGTAACTATGCCCAAAATGGGAAATGAAATAATGACGCAATAATGAGGATGTCACAAGGGACGCTAATGGCGACAGAGCGGCAATTGACGCTAGCGATGATGCCATTGGAGGACTAGGAGTTTACACTCTCCACGCCTAGCGTTGAGCGTCCTCGCGAAAGAAAAGCGAAGATGACATGAATGGAAAAACCCAAACCCGATGAATAGGAAGGAAGGGGGAAAAGGGAAACCATGAAGGAATGTGAAAAACCCTTAGGGAAGCAAGGGAAAACACCGTGCGTTGCAGGAAGTGCAAGGCTAGAGGTGCGAGTAGATGTAGGGTGCACCGTAGAAATAGAAGAGAAAACTCAAACCCGATGGGGAGAAAGAGAAAAACTAGGTGATAGATGATGGAAAACCCTTTTGAATGTATCGCGAAAAGGGAAAAACCATGATTCATGCATCGCGAAAGTTGGAGGAAGCTCCACTACGCTCATCCTGGGGAGCTGAGGCTGTAGCTGCCTAGGGATTCGTGCCTTGGCGCATGTGCATGAGATAATGCATTCGCGATCCTTTCGCGGTGGTGTAGGAACCTAGGAGAGATGGCACAAGCATCGCGAAAGCACGCGAAGGCATGTTCGTGGAGTAGCATTAATTTCCTATAGGCGCCGGCTGGGGGTCCACCTGAGGGGGCGCAATATCTCCTGGGAGAAAGGGGATATATGGATGGAGATGGACCATCTGTTGAACCTCTGGGAAAGTATACCATCGCCCCTGACGTGGGCGTATGACTGAGGGGTCGATGATGTGAGTGACCGCCTTGCAGTATGCCATCATACGACGGATGATGGGGTCATAGGCAATATGGAAGGCTTCGTAGACATGCCCGTCGTCATCGACGAAAGGATGATGTAGGACGTTCAGTTCTTCATCTGTCGGGAGACGATACTCATGCTCCGGGATGTCGATGGGGTCGTCGCGATACAACGGTGGAGGGTTGTCGGGCTCTAGGGCGACGCCGTATGGGCACTCCCGCTCATCTAGCTCTATGCGCTCGTGAATAGGCGCTTGCTCCTGGGCTTCCACGGGGGGAATGTTGTTGGGGCCGTAGTAGGGCTTGAGCTTAGAGACGTGGAAGGTAGAGTGGGGGGAGTTCTGACGATTGGTGAGGACAGTGTACGTATTATCACCGTCAACATGTATGACGCGAAATGGTCCTTGCCAGTGGCGCTTGAGCTTGCGCCGCTTGCCTTTCTTGATCACTGAGTCAATGTAGGCGTAGACAGCTTCGCCGACTGCGAAGTGTCGCTGTACCGCGTGATTGTCGTTGCGGCGGTCCGCGCGTAGCTGTGCTTGTGTAGATAGATGCTGGTGTGCCGTCCGCCAGGCAAGCATAAGCTGAGGTACGATGCGAGCGCGGTAGCGGGCTCGGGCTTCTGGGTCGTATTCCTGCTCGGCACTGGGGAGTAACCACTGATCTATGGGGAGCCGCGGGTCGCGACCGTAGACAAAGAAGTACGGTGAATCGCGAAGGGCTGAATGATACGAAGTGTTATAGGCGAATACTGCTATGGGAAGAGCAGCAGCCCAGTTCTGGCCGGGGCGTTGGATTTTGCGGAGAATGTGCTGCAAAGTCCGGTTCCATCGCTCGATAGCGCCGTTAGTCTGAGGGCGTGCCACGGTTGTGAGATGCTTGTTGATGATGAGCCGGTGGCACAGACTGTAAAGTTGGCGAGCGGTGAACTCTGAGCCTTGGTCCGTGACCAGACGTTCGACGCATCCGTGTCGTAGCAAGAGGTTGACAAGGATGGCTTCAGCAACTACGGGACCTGACTTGTCACGAAGCGGGACTGCTTCTACGTAGCGCGTGAAGGCGTCGATGCACCCAAGCACGTAGCGGTATCCATCAGGTGTCTCTTCGAGCTCCATGAGATCGATGAATACGATCTGGAATGGGGCAGTAGCGAGGAAGGGCCGTTGCACTCCTTGGGTTTGCTGAGGGTAGCGGTTGGCTTCCTGGCATGTTCGGCAGAGTTTGCAGTACTCTGTGACGTCGCGCCGTTTGCTCTTCCAGAAGTATCGGCGAAGGCGATGAAGCGTGGCGCGAACTCCAAAGTGACCAGAGGTTGGGGAGTCGTGCGCAGCTTGGAGGAGAGCCGGCCGAAGGGGAAGAGGGACACATAGCTGATGTGCTCGCGAGTGCAAGTCGACGTGGTAGAGGAGCCCGTTGTCTGGATTGACGTAGTAGACCGTAGTCGGCGAAATGATGCCGTCTGCTGTGGCAATGAGGGGCGCGAGCTCGGGATCATGATCCTGGAGGTCGCGAGTCTCATCGGGAGTAGCTGGTAGCTCCGGGAGACGGATTTCTTGGATAGTCGCCGGGAGGTCGTCGTCCAGTGGGGGAGCCGCGTCCGTGTCCCTATCCAGGTCGCCTAGTGAGGTGGAGGCTTCTTGGGATGTTGTTGGCGCGGTGTCCAGCAAGCTGCTTCCAAGGGAAAGGAGACGAGGGCGCGTCGATGCCCGCGTGATTGGCGCAATGATTGGGGAGGCCGCGCGTTTGCTTGCCACGAGCATCCGAGAGGACGCGAGAGGGCGACGTGACTGGTGACGTGGGTAATCCCATGAATAGGGGGCCATGATTGGAAGCATCTTGGCGTTGATACCCTTGTCGCCGTCGGGGAGGATGATGTTGGGATAAGGGGAATCTTCCTCATCGTCGCTCGACGAGTCTCCAGAATCGACAGTGTCCAGGTCGATGGGGAGCCGCGAGAGAGCATCCGCGTCGTGATGTTGAGCGCCGGGGCGATGCTCGATGATGAAGTTGTGAGCCTGCAACTCCAGTATCCATCGCTGAGTGCGCGATCCTGGCGTCCTTTGTCCATTGAGCCATTTAAGGGCTTGGTGATCGGTGATCACGCGGAACTCTCTGCCGTAGATGTAGCATCGGAGCTTCCGAATGGCCCAGACTATCGCTAAGCATTCCCGCTCAGTGGTGGTATAGTCGCGTTCTGCATTAGTGAGTGAGCGACTGAGATAGTATATTGGCCTTGGGGGCATCTTGGGGTCGTCGTCAATCGCGCGCTGCCCGAGCACTGCACCAAGTCCTGTATCGCTAGCATCCGTGGTGATGATGAACGGGCGATTCCAGTCAGGATGAGCCATGAGAAGAGGCTGGGTGGTGAGGGCGAGCTTGAGCGCGTCAAAGGCGGCTTGATGCTCTACTTCCCATTTGAAGATTGCATGCTTGGCGGTGAGCCTGTGGAGAGGTGCTGCAATGGTGGAGAAGTGCGGCACGAAGCGCCTGTAGTAAGAGGCAAACCCTACAAAGGAGCGGACATGCTTCACTTTGGTGGGCTGTGGCCATTCGCGAAGGATTTTGATTTTGGCATCAAGTGGCTTGACTCCTTCTCGTGAGATGTGGTGGCCTAGGTAGTCCACTTCACGCTGGAATAGCGCGCACTTTTTGGGCTTGACAGTGAGTCCTGAAAGGCGGAGACGTTGGAGCACTTCGCGAAGCCGATCGAAGTGGTCATCGAAAGTCTCGCCGTAGACCATGATGTCATCCATGTAGATTAGGACTCCTTTCATGATGAGACCGATAAGAACGGTGTTCATCATTCGCTGAAAGGCCGTGGGGCTATTCGCGAGGCCCATGGGGACGGTATTCCATTCGTAGAGTCCGAAGCCAGTGGTGAATGCCGTGAGGTGCTTAGAGCCCTCTTCAAGAAGCATTTGCCAGAAGCCATCTTTGAGGTCGAGAGTGCTAAAGAAGGCGGCGTTGCCCAGAGCATCAAGGTACTCGCTGATGCTAGGAAGTGGGAAAGCTTCCTTGTGCATGCGGGCGTTGACACGTCGGTAGTCAATGCAGAACCGAGGGGTGCCGTCCTTTTTGTAGACGATGACCACGGGCGCTGCCCAAGCACTGGTGGAGGGGCGGATAACGCTTTTATCTAGAAGGTCGTTGACAAAGTCGCGGATGTACTGTTGCTCCCGAGGATGGTAGCGATACGCCGCGACTCGGCATGGGGGCCCTGGAGATACTTCGATGCTCATTCGCACGAGGTCAGTGCGACCCATGAGGCTGGGGTCCGTGACGAAGCGATCGAGGTACTCGAGAAGGAGGCGACGAACGCGGGCTCTCTCTGTGGGGGAGAGCTCGGCTTTGTTAACGCCCATAAGCTCCATTAGATGCTCGACTTGCGCATCCGGAGAGGCTGCTGGGGAAGGCTCTGGGGCCAGGGCCGCAATAGCCGCGCCTTCGGGAATTGTGACCCGACGGGTATGGAGGTCACATACCTGAGCTACCGGGGTGCGGGGGCGGACATTGATGAGTCGCGAGTTAGGGTTGCTAACGAGAAGGCGACCGCGGTAGGCTCGGAATTGATCATCCCACGTGAGCTGAATAGGGCCAGGGGTCATGACTAGACCGCTGTTGAATAGCTCGATGGTGGGAGTCGCGAACACGAGGAAGGTGTCGCGCGAAGGAGGCGGGGGCGCTTCTGGAAAGGGCCTGTAGAAGACAGGGACCGAGTTGATTTTCTTGGGGAGGAACCGGAACGAACGGTCCGTGACGTGAAGGGTACCCAAGGTGTCATCTCCTTCCTCGAGCTGGATGTCAGCTGCAGCACGAGGGACGAAGGAGAGGTCCATGTCATAGGGCAAGAAGGTCACCCGCTTGCGAAGCATATCCCACATCATTCCGTTAGCGAGCATAAAGTCGATGCCGAGAATGATGGGGTAGACGGCTTGCGGCAGGACTGTGAACCAGTAAGGATAGTTCGTGCCGCCGATGGTAATGTTGATAAGGGCTCGCTCCTGGACCCGCATCCGGTGCCCGCTGACTGAGCGCACCCAACCGTGAGACTTGTCTAAGATCTCGTTAGCGAGCACTGCACGCGTGGTCTTGAGGAGTGCGTACATTTCGGGGGAGATGGTAGACATCTCGGCTCCGGAGTCTAAGAGACATGGGAGGTTATCCAAGGAGGCGACGTTGGCATGGATGACTGCCGTGGCCCGCGCCGCTGTTTCGTATTGCTGTCGGAGAAGCGACAGCGCTTCTTGTTCGAGCACCGCGAGGGGGTCGTCGAGAGTAATGGTGACGACGTCCTCAGGGGGCCTGGGACTATGATGCTGCTGCAGCGCTGCCATGGCAAGCTGCGTGGGATGAAGAGGCGTAGGGAAGGGACTATCCTCTACGTCGATGGGACTGGCAAGATGTTGATCGGGGGGATCCAAGTTCTCCACGCCCATTGATGACTGATAGGGCATGGGGACGAGGAGATAGTCAGGGAAGTTCTCACAAGGGAGACTGGAATGAAACTCCGCAGAAGATGTATTAGCTGCTACGATGGGGGGGTCCGACAAGTGCGGGAATTGTGGGTCTTCCCATCGCGGCAGCTCCCGTCAACCGGTCTTGGACGTCGTCGCTGCGCCGTTTGTGAGGCGGGGAGTGGTCCGAGAGGGCTGCTGTGCAGTGGGGGGAGGTGCGGAGTGTGAAGGAATGGGCGCTCCCATGGACTGTAGGAAGTTTTGCCAATATGTGGACATGGTGGGGCACTGGGTCTGTGAGTCCGAGTTCATGGCTGCCAGGGCGGGCATAGGGAAGGGCCATGCTGGCTGAGCCGGAAAGGGCTGTGGAGGCGGAGCTGGAGCTTGCTGCATGGGCATAGGCTGGGCCGGGACTGTGTCCGGGTACTTACGGCATTCCGAGTCCGCGTGACCTTCCCTCTTGCATTTATTGCAGTACTTGCCGTCGCGAGGAAAGCGGGATTGCTTTGAGTCCTTGGATCCTGACCCGCGGTCCTGCCGGCGGTCAGAGCGGGAGTGCTGCTGCTGTCCGCGCCGGTTGGAGGCATCGCGGTCCGAAGGTGGTGAATCGCGCTTGCGCTTGCGGTCTGGGCAGTCGCGGGACCAGTGATCTGCGCCGCAATGATAGCATGGGCTGGGAGGCGGCTTCTGAACTGGAAGCACTGTGGGGGGAGCGCCAAGTCCTTTCGCTTCAAGTCCTGAGAGGCGGGCTTGCAAGGCGTGGTTGTCGGATTGGCACTGCCGAAGCTGCGCTGCTAGCTCCGCAAAATGGGAGGGTTGTGCAGGCGTCGCTGTGGAGGAGACCGTTGCCGTGGACATGAGAGGGGCAATCACGGGGGCGACAGCGGATTGAGTGGCCTCAGTGGAAAGCTCCTGTGCAACCTCGTCGCCAGAGAGAATGGCCGCTATAGTGCGAGCGCCACGGTGGGACGACGGTTGAGATGAAAGGGCTTGTTGCTGCGCCGTATGAATCCGCATGGCACGTTGATGAAGGGCCTCGAGTGACGCGAGTCCTTCGTATCCTTGCGCATCCATCTGAATGATAGAGCGGATTTTGGGATTGAGGGCCTGGAAATAGGCTGCCTTGAGCTGCGCGGCCGCTGGGGCTACTGGGCATCGCGTGGCGATGCGGTTGACGCGCGTGAGAAGAGATATGGGGTCCTCGCCGGGGCGGTGCTCGAGAGTGAGCAGAGCTCGCGTGTGAATTTCGGGCGAGTACTCCGGAGTATAAGCACGCAGGAAACGCGTGCGAATGCCTTCAATGGCATTGGTGTCGTGGTAAGGGAGATCCGGCTGTTGCATATTATACCAGTCTTTGGCGACCCCCTGAAGTCCCGATGCGAAGAGCCGTCGCATCATTGCCTCGATCTGTCCCCGTTGGGGGTGATCGGCTGGGTACGCATCGCGTGTAGCGAGTAGGGTAGCGTCCCGTATGAGATGATCCACTTGTTCGACATAAGTGGTCGCTGAGAAGACTCGGGCGTATTCGGTGTCGCCGCTGATGCCTTCGAAGGAGGCCGAGAGCTTCAGGTCCTTGGTGGACGGGGTCGCCACTGCTGGGCGCCCATTGGCTTGCATGGCCGCAATAAATTGTTGAAATTGTTGCTGATTCATGGCTTGTTGGGGTTGTTGGCCGCGAGGCATGCACCTGGGCATAAACATACCGCCACGGTTGAGGGAATCTGTTTGTGGTCCCACCGCGTACAAGCATGGGCATGTTGCCAAATTGAAACATGACAAGCATAGCAAGGAGCAGGGCATGCGTGGTGAAGGGGCGCACCGCTTATGGGCGACTTATTGATGGGAGTAGGGTAAAGTTGTGGGGGAGGGTAGGTAGCATACCAGGCGGACAGTTAGAGGCGCTGAGACTTAGCTGCCTGGTAATGTCGCTCGCTGGGCCTAAGATAACGTCGGCGGCTCTGGAACGAGCGGCTGTCGCTATCTAAGGGCTACCTAATGGGGTAGGACGCACGTAGGATAGGGCCCGTTAGGAACCCCCCTATGTCAGTGGCCTGGTGAGGGTGTGACGAGTAAGAGCCCCTATTATGATAGATAGGTGTAGATATGGGTGAGGTTGAGGCGAGACAGCATGTACACAAGACGCTCTCGCTGCTCCGACTGAGAGGCACTCATTGGGTCCATGAGCATCGAGATGTGGTCGATGGAGAGGTGGGAGTAGGCATGGCCGTGTTACCCCAGGGTGTGGCCCTGCTTGTGTCGCTGCTGGTGGGTGGTGGTGCTCTCGCAAATTGGGGTGTGCCCAAACACAGAAGTAGTTAATAGTGTTCGGGGGTTGTGATTTTCAGATAATAAGTTTTGAATCATGCACCACCACTAGAGGAAGGGACAGTGTTGTATTGTGGGGTGCTGAACCCTACAACACGGTCGATGGTGAAGACGGCACTTCACGGAGACGGGGCGTAGGCAGAGTCATGTGCCTGTGAGCCGCTGCGTCGGAAGGAATATCCGGTCGCCGCTAGGTGTGCGGGAGGATTGCTAAGGATTGGGGGCCGGTTCTGGGGCATCTCCCTGTGAAGAGGGGAAGGCTGCCTTTGGGGCCGTGGAGGGGTCTGTCGCTGGCTGCTGGGGCAGTGTGCTTGAGGAAGCTGGTGCCGCGAGCAGCGCGGGAGAAAGACCGCTGTCGATGGGCTGAAGTCTAGGCTCCGCCTGCATGGGGGGGTACACCGCTAATTGACGGGTCGGTGTTAAGGTGAGGGAGCTCATAGTAGTAGCCGCTGTTGAATAGGGGCTACAGCTGTCGGGTCCGTATTGCGAAGGGATTGCTGTCGAGACTCGACGCTGGTTTAGCATGGTCCATTGAAGGTCAAGGTGTTGTTTGTAGGTGGCCGCTTCTACCTGGGCTGTGTAAAGCTGTTGGTTCACTTCCTGGAGCTGTTGCAGCTGGGCCGCCTGTTCCTTTTTGCTGGTCTCCAGCTTGGATTGGAGCTGCTGCAGCTGGGCTGCCTGTTCTTTCTTGCTGGTCTCCAGCTGGGATTGGAGCTGCTGCAGCTGGGCTGCCTGTTCCTGCTTGCTGGTTTCCAGCTGAGATTGGAGAATGTCCTTCATACCTTGAGCAATGCCGAGGGAGATGGTCGCCTGGATGCGCGCCTCCACTGCAGTTTTGGCCTCTTCTTGCGCGGCGGCCAGGCGCACGCGAAGTGCGGTATTAGCGGCTTCAAGATCTTGGGAACGTGCTGATCCGTCGCTAAGTGGGGAGCTCGAATGTCGGGAGGCGGCTTGCTGTTGACAGAGGAGCTGTTGAAGTCGGGAAATCTCCTGCGCTAGCTGCTCCTGCTTATCCGCCGCGTCCTGCCTAGTCTGGGCGAGGTCGGCACGCAGGGTCTGCAGCTCCTGATCCTTACTGGCAAGCTCCGTCGCGTTAGTCACCAATGCCTGTTCCTGGCGAGCGAGCTCTCCTTTGAACGATTGGAGTTCGCGATCCTGCCTGGACACTTCCGCTTGCTGCTCCTGGAGCTCCTGGGCCTTGTTCGCTGTCTCCATGCTCTGGTCTTGAAGCTGTTGCGCGAGCTGGACATTGCGCATGACTTGCGCATCCAGCTGGGCTTGGAGCTCTGTTCGCTGTGCTTGAGATGCCGCGATGAGCGACTCGGCCTCAGAAGATAGAGGTCCGGAAGGGGTATCGGTGCGCTCCGCTGGCTTGCTCCGTTCCCGCTGAGCTTGGATCCTGGCGTTCCGCTCTGCATGGTAACATCGCGAGAGGAACTGGAACTCCGCTTGCTGGACTTTGACGATTGTAGTCATGTAGTCATGATGATGCTCGGAGCCATAGGAACTGCGCGGGGGAAAGTAGTGGCCACCGCATTGCTCGGAAGGAAGAATGCACTCCTTGATCGGCGGATAGTACGTGTCATGTACTGCCGAGAAGACGTGGGCATTAGGAGGGCTGAACTGCTCCTGACCTTCTTTGACCGCCGGGATGTGGAGGCCGGGGATGTACATTTTGGCCGTTTTAGGGAGATCCAGCTTGGGCCATCCTGTGCTAGTGGGGCTGTCCCGAAGGGCCTCGATGTATTGCTGAGGATCATACGCAAGGACGCGAGTGATTTGTCGGCCTTGGGTGTCCTTGACGGGGTATGCACCGCCGTTGATAACCTTGACGCGCTCGGTAGCTGCTTCGCCGGAGAGGTGACCTCGATGGAGGTTACCCGCTGCTGATCTGACAGGAGGTAGGTCGTGTGGGACATACTCGTCGCTGTCACCGGGAACGCTACGATGCTGTGGGTCGTTCTGTGAGTTGTACTCCTCAGACGGGAGAGGGAGGTGATCATTCCCTTCCCGATTGCCGCATGGCTGATAGGGCCGCCGGAGCCGACCAGAGGCCGAAGGGACGTCTCCCCTGGCATCGCTGGTGGCGTGAGCATGATTGGCCGCTACCGTTTCCGCACCGCGTGAATCGGGTGTCCGTTCGGTGCCACCGTGCATAGGAGGAGGGGCTCTGAGGTCCCGTGATGAACGACTGACGCCGTGGGCAGACGCGCTCAGAGACGGGGAGTTGGTGCCGTCTCCACGCTGGGTGGAAGACGAGGACTCAAGCACCTTCTCGACACCGCCGCGTTGCCTAGGTGTATCTGAAGATCTGCGACGCACTGACTGTGCGTCCGTATTGGGGGCTGTTTCCCTTCTGCTACCGGGTTCGCGAGGGCTGGAACTGCCGCTGCGATGGCGTTGATGCCGATCCCGTTTGCGGTTGTTGCCGCGAGAGCGAGAACGTCGATCCCGCTTGTGAAACTCGGAAGAGCGGCTGCCGCCGCGGGAGTGAGAACGTCGATCCCCTCTGTGACGCTTGGCCGAACTTGGGGATGAGTTGCTATGACTCCGTTTAGATGGCGGGCGCTCTTGATAGACCTCCGTGATCGTGGCTGCTCCCGATGGGCCTGCGGGGGCTGGACGCACGACATCGTTGAGGTAGTCGCAGTCGATCCAATTGCGGACTGTATGTTGATAGATGGGAGGCCGAGAGGAGGAAGATTCTCTCGTATCGGAGGGCCCGATGAGACATTGTGCGGCTTGCTCTAGGAGGGCTTGATGAGCTGCGTCGTCATCCTCGTAATGGGCTGCCAATTTAAGGAGTTCGTTGCGCTGTTGAGAGGTTTCCGCACATTTCGCAGCATGGAGATACACGTTGCGTGTATGACGGCGCTTGAACCGTATGAGGGAGGAGTCCGAGGAAGACTCCTCGCTGGCTTCCTCATCGCCGCTTCCTGGCTCTTTTTGCACTTTCTCGTCACTGCTATCCGAGATGGGGATGGCTTCCTCATGCCGCCTTCGATACTCCAACTGTGCTTGGAGAAGTTCCGGAAGTGGTAGGCCTAGCTGCTTGCACAGGTCGACGTTGGAGTCGAGAGGCCCAGGATCTCGGAGGATCGCGCGAAGCTCGGTATCTATTGGGGGTAGGGTCTCCAGTTTTATAACGGGGTCTGGATCTGACGCCGCAGATATAGGCAAGGCCTCTGCTGGACTCACTTCGCTCGTAGCGGAGGGGTCTGGTTCCTCCACTGGCGTCCTGGCTAGCGTTGCGAGACTCGCAACCTCTGGATCGTTGGAGCGCTCCACCGCGGGGGTATGTGGAGTTGGCACTGGCGAAAGGGGAGGCTCAATGGCTACACCCGGTACCGCGCGTGCTGCATCTCCTTCGTCTTCGCTTCGCGGTTCCGCTTCCCGGACTTCCAGCCGAAGATGTTCGACGGCTCGATCCCACACACTAGGGAAAGGCTCTTGGAGGGGAGGCCGAAGATAATACTGATCGGAGAGGGCCGATAGAAGAGGCATGGCCATGGCGGGTAGACCGTTTAGAAGAAGGGGAGGCTCCTTACCGCTGTACAGCTGCAGCCCGAAGAGAATATGAATTGGGCTGGGTACAGAGAGGTCGACAAGATACGCCGGGTGCTGGGCCCGCACCGAGATAAGCTCGTAGTGAGCCTCTTCGTCACCGCCTGTATTCAGAAGAACAACTGCATAACGCCGCGAGGGTATCTGCGCGCCGGCTTCGCCTGCCATATCCCCGACTAGGAATCGCGATGTGCGCGCCTGCTGCTCCTTGCACACCTCCGCGTTGAGAACCCGTTGCTGCACGATGATGTTTGCAGGCTGGGGTAGAACGAGGACATGAACGCCTAGCCAAGCCGCTGATATGGAGAGGACCGTATTGTCGGGCCAGTACGTCTTATTGCCCATCTGCTTACGCACGTCGCCGGGGGTTCGCGGGCGTCGCTCTCCTCGCTTGTTAACGGTATAGAGGTGCTTCCACTGATCTGGATTGGGCTCTTCGCGATATACCCATTGGAGGTATTTGCATACCTCGTCGTCCACGGGTTCGCTAAGAGCCTTCCGCCATCGTTGAGCGACGTTGGAGAGAACTGTGGGACGATGAGGTCGTCGCTCTTTTCCCAAGGGCGCTGGAGGGGCAGCTCCTTCGAAAGCCTGCTGCAGGCAATAGATAAGGCAGTTTCCATCCGCCACTACTGGATGATATTGCAGGAGGACCGCGAGCTCTTCCTTTCCCTTGCAGGTGGCTTGATACTTCGCTTCCGCTCCATCGGGCCACTCAAGCTCGTGGAACATAGCTTGGGGGTTGGCTAACTGGAAAACGCTGAGGTGGACGCCATAGACTATGCGCATCCTTTCGGCTGTATCCCCCGCGAGAAACGATGGCGCTCGAGTGGCGTTGAAGGCATGCGCAACTCCTGCAAAAAGGCGTTGTTGGTCCAAGTCATGGGCGATATACGCGCGAGCGTTCTCGTGCTGCGCTCCTCGTACG